>JBGAQP010000014.1:73078-99135 GCA_044220635.1 Usitatibacteraceae bacterium | reverse complement strand
GTGATCTCGTCGTACTTCGCCCGGTAGCCTTCCCAGAGGCGATCCTTGCGCGCCCGCACCTCGAGCGCGACCTGCCCGAGCCGCGACACGAGGGCGTTCACCTCCGCGCGCAGGTCCAGCATGTCGGCGCGCGAGGAGCTCGCCCGCGTGATGTGGGACGACGTCGGGATCCTGCGCGATGCCGCCGGGCTCGCCCGCGCGAAGGGCGCCCTGGATGACCTCGCCGCGCGGCTCGCGCAAACCGGCATCGCGGGCGGCGACCTTCGCTACAATCTGACCTGGCACGACTGGCTCAACCTCGAGAGCCTCATCGCCGTGAGCCGCGCGATCCGCGCGGCCGCCGAGGCGCGCGTCGATTCCCGCGGGGCCCACTTCCGCGAGGACCACCCGGAGACGGGCGCGCTCGAGTCCTCGGCGTTCTCCCGCGTGCGCTCCGCGGGCGATGGCTACGAGGTCTCGTGGCAGCCCGTGCGCTTCAGCCGCGTGCGACCCGGACAATCCCTCTTATCCCCATGACCACCTTCCGCATTCCGCCGCAGGAGCTCGGGCGCCTCATGGCCGCCGCGCTCGCGAAATCCGGGGCCACGCCCGCGATGGCCTCCGCCACGGCGCGCGCGCTCGTCGCCGCCGAGCTCGAGGGCATCGGCTCGCACGGCGCCTCGCGCATCCCGCAGTATTGCGGCCACCTGAAGAACGGCCGCGCCACGGGCACGGCGGTGCCCGCCGTCGCGCGCGGGGCGAGGGCCGCCTGCCTCGTGGACGCGCGCGGCGGGCTCGCGTTCGAGGCCTGCGAGCTCGCGGTGGGCGAGGCGATCCGCCGCGCGCAGGAATACGGCGTAGCCTTCGTCGCCGTCACCAACAGCAATCACTTCGGCGCCGCGGCCTACCACCTGGAGCCGATTGCCGCGGCCGGCCTCGTCGGGTTCGCGTTCACCAACTCCCCGGCCGCCATGCCCGCCTGGGGCGGCAAGCGCGCGGTGCTCGGCACCAATCCCATCGCGGCGGCCTTTCCGCGCCGCGGCGAGCCGCCCATCGTCATCGACCTCTCGCTCACGGAGGCGGCGCGCGGCAAGATCATGCTCGCCTCGCGCGAGGGCAAGCCGATCCCGCTCGGCTGGGCGCTCGACAAGGACGGCCATCCGACGACCGACGCGAAGGCCGCGCTCGAGGGCATGATGGTGCCCGCGGGCGGCGTGAAGGGCACGATGCTCGCGATCGCCATCGAGCTGCTCGTCGCCGCGCTCGCGGGCTCGGCGCTGTCCTTCGAGTCCGACAGCTTCTTCACCGAGGCGGGGCGGCCCACGCGCATCGGGCACGCCTTCCTCGCGATCGACCCCGGCCATCTCGCGGGTCGCGAGGCCTTCCTCGATCGGGTCGAGGCGCTCGTCGCCGCGATGATGGTGGACTCCGGCGTGCGCCTGCCGGGCGCGCGCCGCCGGGCCCTGCGCGCGAAGGCCGAGGCCGAGGGCATCGCGATCGCCCCGGAGCTCCTCGCGAAGATCCGCGACCTCGCGGGCGAGCGCGCCGATGCCTGAGGGCAGCGTTCCCGTGGCCGCCTTCGCCGCCTGCATCCGCACGCCCTTCGCGACCCTGGGCGTCGCCGCGACGGACACGCACCTCACCGGCATCCGCTTCCTCTCGCCCGCGGTGCCCGCGCTCGCGCCGCGCAGGAACACGGTCGCGCATCTCGCCTGCGTGCAGCTCCAGGCCTACCTCGACAACCCGCGCTTTGCCTTCGACCTGCCGCTCGCGTTCTCCGGGACGCGCCACCGCCTCGCGGTGTGGGAGGCGATGCAGCGCATTCCCGCCGGCGAAGTGCGGACCTACGGCGACCTCGCCCGCGAGCTCGGCTCCTCGGCGCTAGCGGTCGGAGGGGCCTGCGGCGCGAACCCGCTGCCGATCGTCATTCCCTGCCACCGCATCGTCGGCGCGGGCGGCTCGCTCGGCGGCTTCATGGGCTCGCGTTCCGAGGGCTTCGAGCTCGGGATCAAGCGCTGGCTGCTCGGGCATGAAGGCGCTCTCCGAGGCTGACGCGCGGCTCCTCGAGCGCTTCGCCGACGGCCTCTGGCTCGAGGACGGCCTCGCGAGGAACACGCTCGAGAGCTACCGCCGCGACCTCGCGCAATTCGCGCTCTGGCTCGGCGAGGCCGGGGGGCGCGACCTCCTCGCCGCGCTTCCCGAGGACCTCCAGCGCCACCTCGCCTGGCAGGTGGGCACGCGCCACGCGAAGCCGCGCAGCACGGGCCGGCTCGTCTCCACGCTGCGGCGCTTCTACCGCTTCGCCGTGCGCGAGGGATTGCGCGCCGACGACCCCACCGCGGACCTCGATTCCCCGAAGCTCACCCGCGCGCTGCCCAAGTCCCTTTCCGAGGCCGAGGTCGAGGCCCTGCTCGGCGCGCCCGACGCGGACACGGCGCGGGGGCTGCGGGACAAGGCGATGCTCGAGACCCTCTACGCGGCGGGGCTGCGCGTCTCGGAGCTGGTGGGGCTCAAGACCGTGCAGGTGAGCCTCGACATGGGTGTGGTGCGCGTGCTCGGCAAGGGCTCGAAGGAGCGCCTCACGCCCCTCGGGGAGGAGGCCGCCGCCTGGATCGCGCGCTACCAGAAACTGGCGCGCCCGGAGATCCTCGCGGGGAAGAAGTCCGACGCGCTCTTCGTGACGGCCCGGGGCGCGGCCATGACGCGGCAGGCCTTCTGGGGGCTCGTGAAGCGCTACGCCGCCGCGGCCGGGATCCGCACGGCGATCTCCCCGCACACGCTGCGCCACGCCTTCGCGACCCACCTCATCAACCACGGCGCGGACCTGCGCGTCGTGCAGCTGCTGCTGGGCCACGCGGACATCTCGACCACGCAGATCTACACCCACGTCGCGCGCGAGCGGCTGAAGGCGCTGCACGCGAAGCACCATCCGCGCGGATGACCGAGCTCGCGGCACTCCCGCCCTGGCTGTGGGTGATCGCCCCCCTCGTGATCGTGCTCGCCTACACGGTGTTCGGCCTCACGGGCTTCGGCTCGGCCGCGGTCGCGGTCTCCATCCTCGCGCACTTCCTGCCGCTAGCCTTCCTGGTCCCGGCGATCGCGATGCTCGACCTCGCCTCCTCGGTGTTCCTCGGCACCGTCACCCGCGAGCACATCGACCGCGGGGAGATGCGGCGCCTGCTGCCGCTCATGTTCGTGGGGATCGCGCTCGGGGTGACGCTGCTCGTGAAGCTGCCCGAGGCCCCGCTTCGCGCCGCGATGGGTTTCTTCGCCGTGGCGATGGGTGCGCACGCCATCGCGAACCCCGTGCTCCACCGCAGGATCTCCCCGTGGTGGAGCGTTCCCGCGGGGCTCGTCGGCGGCGGCTTCGGCGCGGTCTTCGGGGCGGGCGGGCCGGTCTACGCGGTGTACCTGTCGGGGCGCCTCGCGCACAAGAACGAGGTCCGTTCGACGGTCGCGGGGATCATCTCGGTGTCGGCCTTCACGCGCGTCGCCGCCTACGCGGTCGCGGGGCTCTACCACCTCGCGCTCTTCGCCGCCGCGGCCGCGCTCGCCCCCTTCGCCTGGCTGGGGCTGCGGCTGGGCTCGCGCATCCACACGGGCCTCACGACGGAGCAGATGCGCCGCAGCGTGGGCGCCGTCCTCGTCCTCTCGGGCCTCGTCCTGCTCGCGCGCACCTTCCTCTGACATGGGCAAGCACAGCGGCACCCCCGCCACCACCTTCCTCGCGCAGCACGGCGTGGCCTGGACCGAGCACGTCTACGAATACGTCGAGCACGGCGGCACGGCGGTGTCCTCGAGCGCCCTCGGCGTGCCCGAGCACGAGGTCGTGAAGACCCTCGTCATGGAGACCGACAAGGGCGAGCCGCTCGTCGTGCTGATGCACGGCGACCACAAGGTCTCCACGAAGGACCTCGCGCGGGTGGCGGGCGCGAAGCGCGTCTTCCCCTGCAAGCCCGAGGATGCGCAGCGCCACTCGGGCTACCTCGTCGGCGGCACTTCGCCCTTCGGCACGCGCAGGAAGATGCCCGTCTACCTCGAGCGCTCGGTGCTCGCCCTCGCGCGCATCTACATCAACGGCGGGCGCCGGGGCTACCTCCTCGGCATGGACCCGAAGGAGCTCGTGCGCGTGCTCTCCCCCGTCCTTGTCGAGGTGGGGGTCAAGGAGTAACCTCGGTCGCGCCAATCGCCCGGGCGCCCGTCCGGGGACAAAAAGGGGGGAAGAGCATGAACCAGCCGGTCGTCGAGGGGGCCGCCGCCAACGCGGAAGACGTGAACCTGGTGATCCCGGGCAAGGGGCTCGCCGCGGGCTCGGGGGTGAACTGGATCACCGAGGGGTGGGGACTCTTCACCAAGGCGCCCCTCATGTGGGTGATCGCGATCGTGATCCTCTTCGTGATCGCCGTCGTCGTGAGCCTCGTGCCGATCGTGGGCTCGATCGCCTTCCAGCTCGTCACGCCGGTGTTCGCCGGCGGCCTCGTCGTCGCGTGCCGCGCGCTCGAGGCCGGGGGCGAGTTCGAGCTCGAGCACCTGTTCGCGGGCTTCAAGGCGAACCTCGCGAACCTGCTCATCGTGGGACTGCTCTACATGCTCGGCTGGATCGTGATCCTGCTCGCCTTCGGCGCCTTCGTGGGCCTGTCGGTCATCGGCGCGCTCGTGGCGGGGCACGCGGACGCCGCGGTCGCGGCGATGGCCGCCTCCACCGCGACGATCCTGATCGGGCTGCTCGTGGCGCTCGGCCTCGGGCTGCTGCTCGCCGCGGCCTACTGGTTCGCCCCGGCGCTCGTGATGCTGCACGGCATGGCCCCGGTCGCCGCGATGAAGGAGAGCTTCTTCGCGTGCTTCCGCAACTTCATCCCGTTCCTGATCTACGGGATCGTGATGCTGGTCCTCGTGGTGGTCGCGATGCTGCCCTTCGGCCTGGGGCTGCTCGTGTGGCTGCCGCTCGCCGTCACCTCGACCTACCGCGCCTACCGGCAGATCTTCACGGACGAGGCGGGCTAGGGCGCCGCGGCGAGCCGCGTCGGGATGCTGACCTCGGAGTGCAGCGTGCGGTGCACGGGGCACTTGTTGGCGATCTCGAGCAGCTTCGCGCGGCCCGCCTCGTCGAGGGCGCCTTCGAGGGCGATCTCGCGCTCGATGCGGTCGATCTTCCCCTCCCTCGTCTCGCACTCCGCGCAGTCGGCCGCGTGGATCTTCTCGTGCTTCAGACGCACGGTGACGCGCTCGAGCGGCAGTTTCTTCAGGTCGGCATACAGGCGGATCGTCATCGCGGTGCAGGCTCCGAGCCCCGCGAGCAGCAGGTCGTAGGGGCCCGGGGCGGAGCCCAGGCCGCCCGCGGAGACCGGCTCGTCGGCGCGCAGCGCGTGGCCCGCCGCGGCGATCGCCTGCGTGAACTTGCCCTCGCGCGTCTCGGCCACGACGACTTCGCCTTCCGCGCCCGAGATGCGGTGCGGGTCCGCGAGCGGGACGAAGCGCGCGGCCCAGGCCGCGAGGACGTCGGCCGCGTAGCGCGCATCGTCGCGGCGCGTGAGGAGGTGGTCGGCCGTGTCGAGCGACACGAAGCTTTTCGGGTGCTTCGCGGCGACGAAGATGCCCGTGGCGTTGTCGATCCCGACCGTGTCGTCCACGGGGGAGTGCATCACGAGCAGCGCCCGGCGCAGCCCCGCGATGGCCTCCTTCTGGGACCGGCCCTCGAGGTCTTCGAGGAACTCGCGCCGGATGCGGAAGCGCCGGCCGGCGAGCTCCACCTCCGCCTCGCCCTTCGCGGCGATCTCTTCCACCGACGAGCGCAGCAGCCGCTTCACGTGGGCCGGTTCGCTCGGCGCGCCGATCGTGACGACCGCGCGCGCTTCCGGGATGCGCATGGCGGCGGCGAGCACCGCGGCCCCGCCCAGGCTGTGGCCGACGAGGATCGCCGGCGCGCCGTGGTTCGCGCGAAGCCACTGCGCCGCAGCCACGAGGTCCGCCACGTTCGAGCTGAAACCCGTGTTGGCGAAGTCGCCCTCGCTGGCGCCCAGCCCCGTGAAGTCGAAGCGCAGCACCGCGATCCCCTGCTCGGCGAGCGCAGCCGAAACGAACGCCGCGGCCTTGCTGTCCTTCGAGCAGGTGAAGCAGTGGGCGAAGAGGGCGTACGCCCGCGGCGGCAGGGCGGGCAACTCCAGGCGCGCGGCGAGTTCGGCGCCGAGCGAGCCGGGAAAGCGGACGGCGAGCGAGGGCATGGCGATCTCCCGAGGGTGTCGCGGGGTGGGTCGGCAGGCGGGGTGATAGCTTACGCGTTCCGCACTGGGGGCCGGACTAGACCAGCCGGCCGAGCGCCGTCAGCGCGAGCGAGAGCAGGATCGTCGAGGTGATGGGCAGGTACACCGGCCGCCCGCGCCAGCGCACGGTGATGTCGCCGGGAAGCCGCCCCAGCCCGAAGCGCGCGAGCCAGGGGGATGCCAGCACGATGACGGTGACCCCGACGGCGATCACCAGCAGCCACTTGAGCATCGGCGCTACTTCCCGCCTTCGCGCTTGCGCTCGATCGTCACGCCCACCTTGCGCACGTTGCGGATGTGGCCGAGCTTCGCGACCGACAGCCGCACCCACGGCGCCTTGAATTCGCCGGTGATGATGCCGCAGAGGTGCTCGGCGAGCGCCTCCAGCAGGTTGAACTTGCGATCGGAGAGCTCCTTCGCCACGCGCTCGACGACCTTGCCGTAGTGCACCGTGTCCTCGATGTCGTCGGAGGCGCCGACCCTGGTGCCGGGAATGCCGATCTCGATGTCGAGCTCGAGCGTCTGGGGGCGCTGCATCTCCCATTCGTAGATGCCGACCCAGGCGTCGACGCGGAATTCGCGGATGAAGATCGTGTCCATGGGGGGTCGCGGGCCCGCGGCGGGCGGGGTCGGGGTTCCGGGGAGTGCGGGCCCGCGTATTGTAGAGTATCGCCATGACCGCGGTCCTCTACGCCCTCGGCGCTTACCTCATCGGCTCCATTCCCTTCGCGGTGGTGGTGAGCCGGCTCATGGGCCTGCCGGACCCGCGCACCTACGGCTCGGGGAACCCCGGCACCACGAACGTGCTGCGCTCGGGCAACAAGGTCGCCGCCGTCCTCACGCTCGCGGGGGACGCCGCGAAGGGCTGGTTCGCGGTGTGGCTCGCGCTTCGCCTCGGCGCCGCGGCGGACGTCGTGGCGGTGGTCGCGGTGGCGGTCTTTCTCGGGCACCTCTTCCCGGTGTGGCTGAAGTTCCGCGGCGGCAAGGGGGTGGCGACGGCCGCCGGCGTGATCTTCGCGCTCGACTGGCGCGTGGGCGTCGCCGTGCTGGTGGTGTGGCTCACGGTGGTGGTGGTGAGCCGGTACTCGTCGCTGGGCGGGATCGTCGCCGCGCTCTTCGCGCCGCTCGCGGCCTGGCAGCTCATCGGCACGGGACCCTACCTGATGGCGACGGTCGCGATGTGCGCGATCCTCGTCTGGCGGCACGAGGAGAACATCCGCAAGCTCCTGCGCGGCGAGGAGCGGCGCATCGGCGAGCGCCCCAGGCAGCAGGGCGCGGAGCCGGACGCGGCGCCCTGAGGGCGCCGGAGAGACAAGAACCAGGAGAGCGGCATGGCGCAGCCCACGAAACCCGACGACAACGAGTTCGATTTCACCCGCGAGGCGGACAGCCCCCCGCCGCCGCCCCCGGAGAAGGTGGCGAGCGCGCGCAAGGAGGCGAGCACGGGCACCCCCGCCTTGCAGAGGACGGGCTTCTACGTCGCCATGGCGCGCCACGCCGGAGGGCACGTGCTCCCGAGGAGCGGCGATCGCTTCGACCTGCTGGTGGTCGAGGATGACAAGGCGCTGCTCGGCCTGCTGGGCGAGATCCTCTCGAAGGCGGGCTTCCTCACGCGCTTCGCCTCCACCCGCGCCGAGGTCAACGCGGAGTTCAACAAGCACCCCCTTCCGGACCTCGTGCTGCTCGATGTGATGCTGCCCGACGCCGACGGCTTCCAGATCCTCGAGCGCCTGCGCGGGCACCCGAAGCTCTCGAAGCTGCCCGTGATCCTCATGACCGGGAAGTCGGAGGTGACCGACGTCGCGCGCGGCCTCGCCCTCGGCGCCGACGGCTACGTCACCAAGCCCTTCAAGGTGAGCGGCCTGGTGGCGGCGGTGAACACCGTCCTCGGGAAGGAATAGGCGGGAACGCGAGCCAGGTCCCCGCGACGAGCGCGCCGAACGCGCAGTAGATCGCCGCGAACACCCACGCCGGCCAGTCCCAGAACAGCCAGGCGTGCACCCAGCGCTGGATGAAGCCGCGCTCGCCTCCGGTGCCGCGCAGCGCGTCCTCCCAGAGCGTCAGGGGGCAGGCTTGGCCCGCGAGCGACTCCAGCACCACGAAGCCGATCGCGGCGAGGTGCGCGCCGCGAAACCAGGGATCGCGCACCCAGCGCCAGCCGAGCGCCCATCCCGCCCAGGTGGCGACGAGCCCCCCGACCACGAACAGGACGAACGCGGCGTGGACGAGGAGGACGAGGTCGGCGAGCACGGGAGATTCTGGTAGTGTCGCGTTTCCCGGGGCGGCCCTGCAAGGGCGCGAGCCCCGCCCCTCCGGACTCCAGAGGAAGATTGGCCATGTCGCTTCCCCTCGCCCGCGCCCTGCTCGCCGCCGCCGCGATCGCCTTCATCCCCGCCGCGCCCGCCCAGCAGAAGGCCTCGGACATCCCCGTCGACACCTTCTTCAAGCGCCCCGAGTACCAGTCGATGGGCATCTCGCCCGACGGCAACCGGCTCGCGGCCCTCACCCCGGCCCGGGGGCGCGACAACCTCGTCGTCGTCGACCTCGTCAAGCGCACGAAGACCGTCATCACCTCGTTCGACAACTGGGACGTGGTGCAATTCTTCTGGGTGAGCAACGACCGGCTCTTCTTCCGCGTGGCCGATTCGCGCGACGCCCTCGAGCGCATCCAGTATGCGGGCACGTTCGCGATCGACGTGGACGGCGAGAACATGCGCGACCTCTCGCGCCTCGTCTTCGGGCGCACGCCCACCGCCCTCGAGCGCGTGCCCACGATCGTGCCGCTCGCGCGCATCCCCGGCGAGCGCGACGAGATGATCGTCGCGATGGCCGAGCGCCGCAAGGAGGCCTCCGACGTCTACCGCCTCAACACGAAGTCGGGCCGCTTCACGCTGCTCACGAGCGACGCGCCCGCCGACACCTTCGCCTGGGGCCTCGACTGGGACCGCGTGCCGCGCATCGCCCGCGCCATCGACTACTCGGGTCCCACGGTGTCGATCTGGTACCGCGACGACGACAAGAGCCCCTGGGCGAAGATCCACGAGCAGCCGGCGGTCATGGAGGACGTGGACACGCTCGACCCCATCCGCTTCGCCGAGGACAACAAGACGCTCTACGTCGCCTCCAACATCGGGCGCGACCGCAAGGCGATCTTCAAGTACGACCCGAAGGCGAGGAAGCTGGGCGAGGTCGTCTTCGAGCACCCGCTCATCGACCTGCAGGGCGGGCTCGTCTTCGACCGCGAGAGCCGCAAGCTCCTCGGCATCCACTACAACGCCGACAAGCCGGGCAGCACCTGGATCGACCCGGCGTTCGAGAAGCTCCAGCGCCAGCTCGACGCCTCGCTCCCCGGCAAGATCAACCGCATCTTCCGCGGCGAGGAGAACACCGGCCGCCTGCTCGTCTTCTCGACCTCGGACACGGACCCGGGCAAGTACTACCTGCTCAATCGCGAGCCCCTCGGGATGGAGGAGCTCGTGGCCACGCGCCCGTGGCTCAAGCCCGAGCTCATGCCCGAGCGCAGGTTCATCCGCTACAAGGCGAGGGACGGGCTCGAGATTCCCGCCTGGGTGACGATCCCGAAGGGGAGCCCGGGCAGGAACCTGCCGCTCGTCGTGAACATCCACGGCGGGCCGTGGGTGCGCACCTTCGGCTGGACGCCGTGGAACAGCTTCTACATCGAGGCGCCGTTCTTCGCGAGCCGCGGCTACGCGGTGCTCGAGGCCGAGCCGCGCGCCTCCGCCGGCTTCGGGCGCAAGCACCTCTCGGCGGGCTACCGGCAGTTCGGCCAGGCAATGCAGGACGACATCACCGACGGCGTGCTGCACCTCGTGAAGGAAGGCATCGTCGACAAGTCGAAGGTGTGCCTCTACGGGGGCAGCTACGGCGGCTACGCGACGCTCCAGGGGCTCGTCAAGGAGCCCGACCTCTTCCGCTGCGGCATTCCCTGGATCGCGGTCACCGACCTCGTCCTCTGGCAGACGGCGACCTGGACGGACTTCGCGCAGGCCCGGCGCATGAACTGGCAGCCCTCGTTCGACCGGATGCTCGGCAGCGCCGGGAAGGACAAGGCGATGCTCGAGGCCCACTCCCCGTACCTGCACGCGAAGCGCATCAAGGCCCCGGTGCTCCTCGTGATGGGCGAGGACGACCGCCGCGTGCCCATCGACCACGGCACGAAGATGCGCGAGGCCCTCCAGGAAGCCGGCGTCAAGCACGAGTACGTCATCTACCCGGGCGAGGGGCACGGCTTCACGAAACACGCCAACATCGTCGACTTCTTCACCCGCGTCGAGAAGTTCCTCGCCGAAAACCTGAAATAAATGGGGACAGTCCCCATTTAATCCTTGTAACAATCCCGGCGCGGGGCCAATTGTTACAGCGAATAAATGGGGACTGTCCCCATTTATTTCAGGATCGTGGCCTTCGCGAACTCGACGCTCGCCTCGAAGAGGAAGTCGGCGTTGGGCTTCTTGATGAAGCCGTGGCCCTCGTCCTTCGCCATCAGGAACCACACGGGCGTGCCCTTGCCCCGCAGGGTGGCCACGATCTGCTCGGCCTCAGAGCGCGGCACGCGGGGGTCGTTGTAGCCCTGCACGACGAAGAGCGGCCTGGTGATGCGCTCGGCGTGCTTCAGTGGCGAGATCGATTCCAGGAAGGCGCGCATCGCGGGGTCGCGCTCGTCGCCGTACTCCGCGCGCCGGAGGTCGCGGCGGTAGCTCTCGGTATTCTCGAGGAAGGTGACGAAATTCGAGATGCCCACCACGCTCTCGGCGCCGGCGATGCGGTCGGCGAACCGCACCGCGGCCGCGAGCGCCATGTAGCCGCCGTAGCTGCCGCCGCGCACGAGCACCCGGTCGGCGTCGAGATCGGGCTGCTCGCGGATCCAGTCGAGCAGCGCCCCGAGGTCCCTCACCGAGTCCTCGCGCCGGCGCCCGTCGTCGAGCTTGAGGAAGCTCTTGCCGAAGCCCGAGGAGCCGCGCACGTTCGGGTAGAGGAGCGCCACGCCCAGGTCGTTCACGAAGTAGTTGAAGCGCCCGATGAAGCCCGCCTTCGCCTGGCTCTCGGGGCCGCCGTGCACGTTCACGATCACCGGGCGCTTGCCCGCGAAGCGCGCCGGCGGGTGGTAGTGGAAGCCCGAGATCATCCGATCGTCGAAGCTCTTCCACTTCACGAGCCGCGGCTCGGCCAGCGCGCTCGTGTTCACCGCAGGGTTGTTGCCGTTGGTCCAGCGCGCGAGGCGGCTTTCCCTCACGTCGTAGGAGAAGACGTCGCCCGCCGTGCGCGCGGCGGCCACGGTGAAGGCGACCTCGGCCGACTTCGGCCGCCACTCGAGCCCACCGATCACGCCGTCGAAGAGCGGCGGGCGCTCGAGCTCGCGCTTGGTCGCGAGGTCGAGGAAGCGCAGCACGTGGGAGCCGTTCTCGTTGGTCGTGAAGGCGATCCGGCCCGCGTCGAAGGAGATCGCGAACTCGTCCACGTCGTGGGCGTGCCGCCCCGTGAGCGGGTACTCGCGGCCGTCGGCGATCGTGATCTGCGTGAGCCGGCGGAACTCGCCGCCGCGGTCGCTCGTGGCGAGCAGCGACTTCCCGTTGGCGAGGAACCGGGGCGCGCCGTAGCGCACCGTCTCGCCCTTTCCCGCGCGGCTCACGCGCCGCCTCTTGCCGCTCGCCACGTCCATCACCCAGAGGTGGCTTTCGTTCGCGCTCCTGTACTCGACGAACGCGAGCTGCCTGCCGTCCTCGGAGAACGCGAAGCCCGTCCAGCCGCCGCTTTCGAAGGTGGCCAGCACGCGCCCCTTGCCGGGCGCGAGCGGGTCCACGAGGTGCAGCCGCGTTCGCGCCGTGCGCTCGGGGTTGTTGCGATCCAGCAGTTGGGTGGTGAAGACGACGCGGTCGCCCTTCCTCGTCCAGGCGGGCGTCCCCGCGCGCTCGCCCTCCGGGCTCACGGGCGTGACCGCCTTCGTCGCGAGGTCGAAGCGGTAGAGCCGGAACGCCTCGTTGCCGCCCTCGCCGCGCGGGAAGAGGAAGTACTCGCCCGTCACCGGCTGGTAGCTCGCGTTTCGAACCGCGTCGGGGAAATCCGTGAGCGCCTCGGGCTTCGCGCCGGGCTCGGCGACGCGGTGCACCTGGTCCGTGGCCGCGAGGCGCTGGCGCACGAGGAGCTCGCGGCGCGTGGGATGCCAGGAGAGCATCGCGCTCGCGCGGAATTCCCCGTAGGGCTCGATGGCGCGGCGAAGCTCCAGCGGGATCGGCGGGATGCCCTCGACGATGAGGTTCGGCCCGGGGACGACGAACTTCGCTTCCTCGCCCGCGGCGGGTGTGGCGAGGGCGAGAAGCGCGAGGAGCGGAAGGAAGCGCCTCACGGCCCGGTCGCGACGGGCCGCGAGCGGTCCGCGCACCACTCGCTCCACGAGCCCGGATAGAGCCGCGAGCCGCGAAGCCCCGCGAGCTCCATCGCGAAGAGGTTGTGGCAGGCGGTGACTCCCGAGCCGCACATGTGCACGACGCTTTCGGGCGTGGCGCCGCCGAGCAGCTCCGCGAACTCCGCGCGCAGCGCCTCGGGCGCCTTGAAGACGCCGCCTTTCGCGAGGTTCTTCTGCCAGAAGCGGCTCGCGGCGCCGGGCACGTGGCCCGCCACCGGGTCGATCGTCTCCTTGCGGCCCTCGAAACGCTCGACGGGGCGCGCGTCCACGAGCTTCATTCCGGGATTTCGCAGGTGCCCGGCGACGTAGCGGACGTCCACGTCGCCGCCCGTGCGCGGCCGCGGCTTGAAATCGCCTTCGCGCGGCGCGGGCACCGCGCGGCTGTGCCCGCGAAGCTCCGCGAGCCACTTCGGATAGTGCCCGTCGAGGAGCGCCACCCGGTCGTGGCCGAGCCACCGCAGCATCCACCAGAGCCGCACCGCCCAGTTGCCGCCCATGTCGTCGTAGACCACGACCTGCCGGCCGGGCGCGACGCCGCAGCGCTCGACCTTCGCCGCGAACACCGCCGGGTCGGGCAACGGGTGCCGCCCGTTGGTCCCCGTCTTCGGGCCCGCGAGGTCGAAATCGGTGTGCAGGAAATACGCGCCGGGGATGTGCCCGTCGGCGTAGACGTCCGGCCCGTATTCCGGGTCCGTGAGGTCGTGGCGCGTGTCGAAGAGGACCCAGTCCGGGTCCTGGAGGTGCGCCGCCAGCTCTTCCGTGGTCACCAGCATCTTTTCCATGTCAGCCCTCGAATCCCGCTTCCTCGACCTGCTCCTTCTTCTCCACGCGCATCGCGAGCAGGCCGCTCGCCACGATCACCGCCATGCCCGCCCAGCCGAGCGCGGGCGGCACGTCCCCCCAGATCGCGAGCATGAAGGCCGCCGCGAAGACGATGGTCGAATACGAATAGGTGCTCACGACCATGGTGTTGCCCGTGCGGTAGGCCCGCGTCATCGCGAGCTGCGCGAGCGTGCCGCAGGCGCCGATCCCCGCGAGGATCCACACGTTGCCCCAGGTGATGGGGTGGAAGGTGGAGGTGGCGAGCTGCCAGCTCGCGCACAGGATCGTGCCCACGAGGCCGAACCAGAAGACCACGCGCCAATCGGGCTCGCCCAGCCGCCCGAGCGTTCGCACCGCGAGGTAGGCCCAGGCGGCGAGCACGCCCGAGAAGAGCCCGATCATGGCCGCGGCGAGCTTGCCCGCGGCGAAGGTGGGCTGGAGCAGCATCGCCACGCCCCCGAAGCCCAGCAGGATCGCGACGATGAGCCAGGGCGAGAAGCGCTCGCCCAGCACCACGGTGGTGGCGATCGCGAGGAAGAGGGGCGAGGTGTAGTTGAGCGTCTGCGCGGTCGCGAGCGGCAGCTCCGAGATCGCGTGGAAATAGCCGATGAGGGAGATCACCCCCACGACGCCGCGCAGGATGTGCGTGCCCAGGTGCGGGGTCGTCACCCGCTCGCGCTTCGCGAGCACCACGCCCGCCATCACGAGGAAGGTGAGCAGCGAGCGGTAGAAGGCGAGCTCGGCGGCGCTGAAGTGCTCGGAGCCCATCTTCACGAAGACGCCCATCGCCGCGAAGAGGAAGCCGGCGACGAGCATCCAGGACGAGGTCATGAGGGGGCGGGGGGCGGGAAAAGAAAGGAGGGCGCCCGGAACCGCGCCCTCGCTGGCATTATACGATGCGAGCCCCAGAGCCCCGCCCATGAACCATCCCCGCGGCACCTACCTCGCCACCCTGCAGTTCTTCTTCATGCTCACCTGGGTGGTGTACGTGATCTACCTGCCCGGCCTCGCGGGGCAGGCGGGGATCGACAAGCGCTGGGTGCCGTGGATCCTGATGCTCGACCAGGCGATCTTCGTCGTCTGCGACTGGGCCGCGGGCGTGTACGCCGACCGCGTGGCGAGCGTCTTCGGGCGCCTCGGCCGCCAGGTGGCCTGGGTCACGGCGTTCTCGGGCGCGGCGTTCCTCGCGATGCCGCACGTGGCCCCCATGGGCGGCGCCGCGGGCTTCCTCGCGCTCACCGTCTTCTGGAGCATCACCTCCTCGGCCCTGCGCGCGCCTCCCCTCGTGCTGCTCGGCCGGCACATGGCGCAGTCGCGCCAGCCCTGGCTCGCGGCCATGTACCTGCTGGGCCTCGGGGTCGCGGCGGCGATCGCGCCCTACCTCGGCGGCGCGTTGAAGGACGTGGATCCCCGCGTGCCCTTCGCGGCGGCCTCCGCCGTGCTCGTGCTCGTCACCCTCGGGCTCGCCGCGGCCGAGCGCGACTGGGTGGGGACGACCTCCACGCTGCAGGAGCGCGAGTGGCGCTTCCGCACCGTGCCCGCGATCGCCGTGCTCGCCTTCGCGCTCGCCGTGGCGCTCTTCGGCTTCGGCTTCCAGGTGCACTTCTCGGTGAATTCCGCCCCGTCCTACGCGCGGCTCGCGAGCGCGGACCAGCTCCCGAAGCTGATGCCCGTCTTCTGGGTCGGGTTCAACCTCGCGGTGCTTCCGGCCTCGCTCCTCGCCAAGCGCTTCGGCGGGCCGCTCGTGATGGCGGCGGCGGGCGTGGCGGGGGTGGCCGCGCTCCTCGCCTGCTCGCGCGCGATGGAGCTCGATCGGCTCATCGTCGCGCAGTTCGCGGTCGGCGCCTGCTGGGGCGCGATCCTCATGAGCGCGGTCTCCGCGGGAATCGCCGTCGGCCATCCGGGCAAGGAGGGCACGATCACCGGGATGCTCTTCTCCATGCTCGCGGTGGCCGCGCTCGCGCGGATCGGCATGGTGGTGGGCAAGGTGGCCGAGAAGCCCGCGCTCGCCGCGCTCGCCGGGGACTTCCCCGCCATGGCCTGGGGGCTTGCCACGATCATCATCGTGCTGCTCGCCACCAGCGGCGGGGCGAAGCGGGGCTGAGCGCCGGGGGGTTGCCGGCGCCGCGACTCAGCGGGAAGCGTCGCGGAACGCCCGGAGGACCGCGTTCATGCGCGTCTGGTACCCGGGGCCCTGCGCCTTGAACCACTCGAGGACGTCCGCGTCGATCCGAAGCGAGATCGAGGCCTTGGGGCCCACGGGCTCGAGCCCGTGGCGGACGATCCTGCGGACGATGTGCGTCACGTCCGCCTCGGGGTGCTCCTTCGTGATGCGGATGTCGCGGTCCTTCTGGGTGCGGACGCGGCGCCAGTCAGTGCGCGAGGCCGCGGAGGAGGAGGGCTTCTTCATGGCGCGTGGCCTTTCGAAACGAAATGAAGTGGATCCGTTCCGGCGACTCCGTGTGGACGAGGGAGACCGCGATCGTCCCGATCCATCCGAGAGTCACGTATCTTCGCTCCCCGTAGTCGAAACGATCGTCCTCGTACGTCAGCGTCGGGCCCGAGAAGACCGCCGGCGCATCCGCGAAGTCCAGGCCGTGGCGGCGCAGGTTTCCGCGCCGCTTCGCCTCGTCCCACGTGAAGTGTATTGGCATAATGTATAGACAGCCGGCGGGGCCGTCAAGCGGCTGACGCCGGTCCGGCGACGGCCCGGCGCAGGTCCTGCCCGACCTTCCCGCCCTGCAGCACGATGACGCGCCCGGCCGAAGCGATGGTCTCGGGCCGGTGGGCGATGAGGATGCGCGTGAGCTCGAGGCCGCGGATCGCCTCGTTCACGGCCCGCTCCTTCTGCACGTCGAGGGCGCTCGTCGCCTCGTCGAGGAAGAGGATGCGCGGCTGCTTGAAGAGCGCGCGGGCGAGCAGGATCCTCTGCTTCTGGCCGCCGGAGAGCGCCGCGCCCATGTCGCCGATGAGCGTGTTGTAGCCCATGGGCATGGCGGCGATGTCCTCGTGCACGGCGGCGAGGCGCGCGGCCCGCTCCACGGCCGCGAGATCCGCCCCCGTGTCGAAGAAGGCGATGTTGTCGGCAATCGACCCCGCGAAGAGCTGGTCGTCCTGCATCACCGTGCCCACGAGCTTGCGGTACTGGTCGATGCCGAGCTTCTGCACGTCCACGCCGCCCGCGAGGACCTTGCCGTCGGTGGGGACGAGCAGGCCCAGCATGAGCTTGAGGAGCGTGGTCTTCCCGCCCCCCGAGGGGCCGACGATCGCCACCGACTCCCCCGGCTCGACGCGAAAGGAGCAGCCACGAACCACGAAGGGCTCCATTTCCGAATAGCGGTAGGAGAGATCGCGCACCTCGAGGGATGGCTCGACCGCGTCCGCCGCGACGGAGGGCGCCTGCTGCTCCGGAGGGGTGAGCACGATGTCGGCGAGGCGCTCGCCCTGCAGGCCCAGCATCCTCAGGTCGATCAGCTTGTCCACGAGGCCCGCGAAGCGCGCGGAGAACTGCTCCTTGTAGGCGACGAACGCGAAGAGCATGCCCACCGAGAACGCGCTGTCGAGCACGAGCAGCGCGCCGAGCCACACGACGGCGACGCGCTCGGCGCCGAAGACGAGGCTGTTGGCGGACCGGAAGCCGAGGCCCAGCTTCTGCGCCGCGAGGTCCCGGTTCACGGCATCCACCACGAGGTTGAGCCAGCGCGAGCGCCGCTCTTCCTGCCGGCCGAAGAGCTTGATCGACTGCACGCCGCGCACCGTCTCGAGGAAGTGGCTCTGCTGCCTGGCCGCGTGCACGATGTGCTCCTCGGTCGCGCGCCGCAGCGGGTTGTAGAACGCCCAGCGCAGCAGCCCGTAGGCGGTCACGCTCGCGACGGCGACGAGCGTGAGGCGCACGCTGTAGACGAGCATCATCGCGAGCGTCGCCACCGCCATGACGCCGTCGATGAGGGCCTCGACGAATCCCGTCGTGAGCGTGCGCTGGATCGCGTTGACCGCCCCGAAGCGCGAGACCACGTCGCCGAGGTGGCGCTTCTCGAAGTAGCTCACCGGCAGGCGCAGCAGGTGCGAGAAGACGTTGGCGAGCCACTGGAGGTTGAGGGTGGTCCCGAGGTAGAGCACCACCCAGGAGCGCAGCGCCGAGATCGCGGCCTGCACGGCGACGAGCATCAGGAAGCCGAGGCCGAGGACCGTGAGCAGGTCGCGGTCGCCCGCCACCACCGCGCCGTCCACGGCCCATTGCATGTGGAAGGGCGCGACGACCGCCACGGCCTGGAGCGCGAGGGCGAGGAGGAACACCTGCGCGAGCGAAGGGGCGAGCCCCCGGATCGGGCCCGTCAGGTCGCGCAGATGGATGCGGCGGCGCTCGTCGAGGGGCCTGAATTCGGAGGTCGGCGTGAGCTCGAGCGCGACTCCCGTGAAGTGCTTCGAGAGCTCCGCGAGGCCCAGCCGCCGCGCGCCCGCCGCCGGGTCGTGGATCTCGGCGCCGCGCGCGTCCGCCGACTTGAGCACCACGAAATGGTTGAGGTCCCAGTGCAGGACGCAGGGCGTCTTGAGCCGCGCGAGCTCCTCGAGCTCGAGCCGCAGAGCCCGCGGGGCGAACCCGAGGCGACCAGCCGCCTGCATCAGGTGCGCGAGGGTGGCGCCCTTGAGCGAGACCGTGAAGCGCCGGCGCAACGCCGCGAGGTCGGTGCGGTGCCCGTGGAAGCAGGCGATCATGCCGAGGCTCGCGAGCCCGCACTCGGCGGCCTCGGTCTGCAGGAACACGGGAAGCCGGCGGCGCGGCCCGAGCTCGAGCCCGGCGGTCGCCTCCATTCAAAGCCGCCCGGAGAGGCTGAAGAGCGGCTCGAAGATCCACTCGATCAGGCGGCGCCGGTCGAGGAGGATGTCCGCCTCGACCTGCATGCCGGGCTGCAGCGACTCGGGCCGCCCGTAAGCCTCGACGGTCTCGGAAGCGAGCGCGACCCGCAGCCGGAAGAGCGCCTCGGGGCTGCGGTCGGGCGGCGTGAACCCGAGCTCGCCCGGGGCGAGCGCGGTGCGCGAGACGTGCGCGACGCGCCCCTTCTGGCTGCCGAACTTCTGGAACGGGAACGCGGGGAAGCGCAGGAGCACTTCCTGCCCGTCGCGCACGAAACCGATGGAGCGCGACGGCGCGAAGAGTTGCACCTCGAGGCGCGCGCCCTCGGGAACGAGGCTCAGCAGCGGAACGCCGGGCGCCGCGGCCTGGCCCTCGGCGGCGAGCACCATCGTCACGACGCCGGCCTGGGGTGCGACGACCACCGCCTCGTGCGCGGAGCGGCGTTCGAGGCGCTCCTGCTGCAGCGCGGCGAGCTGCGCTTCGATCGCGGCGACCTGCGCCTTCGCCTGGGCATCGGTGGCGGCGATCTCTGCGGCGAGCTCCTCGGCCTCTCCCGCCATCGAACGCGCGGAGCGCTCGAGCGCCATCACGCGGACCTCCTGGTCCATGAACTCCTCCTGGCGCGCGGCGCGCACGGCGGGCGCGACGAAACCGAGGCCTTCCAGTCGCGCGACCCGGGCGAGCTCGCCCGAGGAAAGGGCGACGCGGGCATCGAGCGCGCGATGCTCGGCGGCGAGCCGGTCGCGCTGCTCGAGGAGGGCGAGGCGCCGGCGCTCGAGCCGCAGCCGCTGTTGCGTCGCGGAGCGCCCCAGGTGGTCGCGCTGCTCGACGAGCGCGCGCCTTCGCATCTCGTATTGTCCGTCGAGCGCCTCCCCGAGGTCGCCCCAGGCGGCCGCAGCCACCCCGTCGGCGATGACGAAGAGCGGATCGCCCTTCACGACGCGCTCGCCTTCCCCGACAAGCCGCTTCCTCACATGCCCGGGCCGCGGGGCGTACACGCGCACGAGCCCGCCGGAAGGGGCGACGATGCCGTGCACGCGTTCCTTGCGCGCGACCTCGGCGAGCCCGAGGAAGACGAGCGAACCCGCGACGATGGCGACGAGGGCCGCCGTCATGACCCTGGCGGGCAACGGGCGGATGAGCACGATGCGACCGAGCCAGGCCGTCTCCCGCGCCCGCTCGACCGCGGCCCGGAAGCGGGGAGCGTTCACGGGCCGACGGCGGGCGCGCCGGAATCCGCGGCGCTCCGGCGGGACGCGAACACGTACAGCGGCAGCGCGACGGCGACGAAGGCGAGGCACGCGAGCTCGGGGATCCACGACGACAGCCCGAGGAGGGCCTCGGGCGGATCGCCGGCGCGAAGCGACTGGTACGCAGGGAGGTTCACGACGAGATTGAATGCCGAATGGACGGCGATCGGCCCCCAGATCGTGCCCGTGCGCCTCAGCACCGCGACGTAGACGATCGAGCCGATCGCCGCCGAAACCATGTGGGAGGGGTGGACGAGACCGAACACGATCGCGGTGGCGAGCATCGCGCGCACCCATCCCCATTGCCTTTCCCAGGCGCGATAGAGGAAGCCGCGGTAGACGAGTTCCTCCAGGATCGGTCCGACGACGACCGCGATGAACATGTAGTTCACGATGTACGCGGCGGAGCGCCCGGCATGCGGCTGCCCCAGCCCGCAGACATCGACCGCATCGCAGGCGGCAACTTGTCCACGCGTCGCGAGGAGCCACAGGAGGGTTCCTCCCGTCACGGCGAGGGGATTGGCGAGCTTCGCGAGCGCCACCGACATCAGCTCGGGAACCATGCGAAAGGGAAGCGGCTTGCGAAGCTCAGCGCCGCACGCGCGTCGCAGCGGGCCGATGACGAGGAGGATCGACCATCCAACACCGAATGCGATGTTGTGGCTCAGCAGCCGGAGATCCGACTTCGGCGTGCCGAGGTAGTCCGCCGTGTATTTCAGTGCCACGGCCGAGAGGAAGTCCACGGCGAGAATCAGGAAGGCGATCTGAAATCCGCTCGCCGGCTCTTTCGTGATCTTCATGCCCGGGATGGCCAGGGTGACGAGGGCCCCGCCAGGGGCCCTCGGTTCCGGCTCTGGCGCCTAGTTGCCCGAGACCCGTCCGATCACGTGAGAGACGAAGTCGACGAGATTCTCGTACGAGTCCTTGAGCGCATCGGTCAGGGCTTTCAGTTCGTCGCCGGAGCACAGGCCGCCCGAGATGCCGTCGACGTTCTCCGGCGCGATTTCCTGCGGGCCGCTTCCGGGGGTGAGGGTCTTGTTGCTCATGGTGTCCGTTCCTTTCGAGTCGGTTCAGCGCTTCAGGGGATCGGTGACGCTCGGGTCGTCGCACGTCCAGTTTTCCGGCAGCTGCACGATCGGCATCTGCGGGTAGTCGACGATCGGCCCGACGAGGGGCGGATCGGTGCAGCCGTCGCCCGTTTCGCCGGGCCGGTAACCGCCGGAGACGCCCGGCGGGTCCTTCTGTTCCAGTTCCTTCATGGCATTGCCTTTCGCGGAGTTCGGTCGCGCGGATCAGTGGGGTCCCTCGACCGGGGCGTGATCGACGTCGATCGTCCCGGGGGGCGGCGCCAGCGCGCCAGGGTCGAGGGGCTCGTCGCCGGGTTTCGTCGCAGTGCCGCCGCCGGAAACGGACGCGGTCTCCGCGGGCGTGATCTCCTTCATGCGTGGGGTCCTTTCGTGGGTGAAAAGAGCGGCCGGGGCGCGGGCAACGCGTCGGGCAGCGAGTCAGGTCGACTCGACGGGAGGTCGCCCGGGGAACATCAGGCGCGCGTAGTCCAGCGGATCCTCCGCCGGATCCGCCGGCACCCGATACGTCACCTCATCGAGCGCGGCGGGAACCGGCAGGCCGCCCGCGATCCGCAGGACTTCCTCGCAACTGAGCTCCTTCACGGCGTTCCCCTCCAGGGCTTGGCGTGTCGCCCGGCGCGGTGCGCATCCCGCGCCCCGACCGGTGAGGCCATCGTAGGGACGCAGCCCGCGGGATGCGCGCGGAAATCGCCGCGGAACGCGAGGGGATTTCCCGGGTTTTCCCGCGCTCGGGCGCGCTAGCCTTCTCTCGGGCCGCCCGGGTCGGCGCGACCGCCCGGAGCCGACGCATGACGAACGACGACCACCACCGCGGCCGCTTCCGCATCTCCGTGCATCGCATCCGCGGCGGCTACGTGGCGCGGGTCGCGGATCTTCCGGGATGCGCCTGCCGCGGCGTGTCCCCGGTCGAGGCCGTGGAGAAGGCGCGCCATGCGATCCGCGCCTGGATCGAAATGGCGGCCGCGGTGACCCGCGAGCCCGCGATCGTCGAGATCGAGATCAGCGCGTAACGGCCTGCGTTACGCGCATCCTTGACGGATCGCAACCCCGCCCGCGAGGGCCCCGGCGGGTGTAAATTAGCCGTCAGAACCCCATTCGAAGACGAGCCCGCTGCGCCGCAGCAGGAAGGAGCCCTGGGCCATGCCCAAATACACTACCGAGAACATCCACACCGTGGCTCTAGTGGGCCACGGCGGGGCGGGAAAGACCCTTCTCACCGAGGCCCTGCTGTGGAAATCCGGAGCGATCGGTGCCATGGGCAGCACCGAGAAAGGCAGCACCGTCAGCGACTACGACCCCCTCGAGAAGCAGCACGGCCACTCCCTCAATTCCGCCCTCGTCAACTTCCCGTACCAGGGCATCCACGTCCACCTGATCGACACCCCCGGCATGCCCGACTTCGCCGGGCAGTCCATCGCGGCGCTCGCCGCCGTGGAGACCGCGATCGTCGTCATCAACGCGCAGAACGGCCTCGAGCTCAACACCACGCGGATGATGCGCGCGGCCTCCCGGCGGGGCCTGTGCCGCATGATCCTCGTCAACAAGATCGACGCGGAGAACATCGACCTCGAGGGCCTGCTCGCGCGCATCCAGGAGGTCTTCGGGAAGGAATGCCTGCCGATCAACCTGCCGGCCCACGGCCGCAAGGACGTGGTCGACTGCTTCTTCAACCCCGACGGCGATTCGGACTTCTCCTCCGTGAAGGCCGCGCACGCGGCGATCATCGACCAGGTGGTCGAGGTGGACGAGGAGCTGATGGCCACCTACCTCGAGCAGGGCGAGGAGCTCAAGCCCGAGCAGCTGCACGCGCCCTTCGAGAAGGCGCTGCGCGAGGGCCACCTCATCCCGGTGTGCTTCTCCTCGGCGCGCACCGGCGCGGGAGTCGCGGAATTCCTCGACATCCTCGCGAAGCTCGCCCCGAACGCGACCGAGGGCAATCCGCCGCCGTTCCTGCTCTCCGAGACCTCCGAGGGCGAGGAATTCCACGCCGAGCCCGACCCCTCGAAGCACGTGCTCGCGCACGTCTTCAAGATCATCATGGACCCCTACGTGGGCAAGGTCGCGGTCTTCCGCGTCCACCAGGGCACGCTCACCAAGGACACGCAGCTCTACATCGGCGAGGGCAAGCGCGCCTTCAAGGTGGGGCACCTCTTCCAGCTCCAGGGCAAGGAGTACGTCGAGGTCGATTCCCTCGTGCCGGGAGACCTCGGGGCGGTCGCGAAGATCGACGAAATCGACTTCAACGCCGTGCTCCACGATTCGCACGACGAGGACCACATACGGCTGCGCTCGCTCGAGTTCCCCACGCCGATGCACTCGATCGCCGTGGAGACCACGAAGAAGGGCGACGAGCAGCGCCTCTTCGAGGTGCTGCACAAGCTCGAGGTCGAGGACCCGTGCCTGTGGATCGAGCGCCATCCCACGACGCACGAGACGGTCGTGCGGGGCCTGGGCGACCTGCACATGCGCACCAAGCTCGAGAAGATGACGCAGCAGTACAAGCTCGAGGTCTCGACCAAGCCGCCCAAGATCCCGTACCGCGAGACGGTCACGCGCAACGCCGAGGGGCACTGCCGCCACAAGAAGCAGACGGGCGGCGCGGGCCAGTTCGGCGAGGTGTACCTGCGGATCGAGCCCCTGCCGCGCGGCACGGGCTTCGAGTTCGTGGACATCGTGAAGGGCGGCGTCATCCCCACGGTCTTCATCCCCGCGGTGGAGAAGGGCGTGCGCCAGGCGCTCGACACGGGTGTCATCGCCGGCTACCCCGTCGAGGACATCCGCGTCATCGTCTACGACGGCAAGAGCCACCCCGTGGACTCCAAGGAGATCGCCTTCGTCACGGCGGGCCGCAAGGCCGTGATCGACGCGATCCTCAAGGGGAGCCCCATCCTGCTCGAACCCATCGTCAACATCGAGATCTCCGCCCCCGGCCAGTTCGTCGGCGACCTCACCTCGCAGCTCTCGGGCCGCCGCGGCCAGGTCACCGGCACGGAGTCCACGGGCGGCGACCTCATGACCATCGCCGGGCAGGTGCCGCTCTCCGAGGTCGTGGACTTCCAGTCGAAGCTCAGGTCCATCACGGGAGGGCAGGGCGCCTACACGGTCGAGATGAGCCACTACGCCCAGGTCCCGCCCCAGACCCAGCAGCAGATCGCTTCCCAGTTCAAGCTCGCGCGGGAAGAGGACTAGCGGCCGGATTGCCTTTCGCGCTCGCGGGTTGCGGCGCGTAGTTGCGGCGGCTTCTCAGGAGCCGGCGCGCGCCGCGGGCCTCGCGCGCGCCCACTGCAACTTCGATGCCCGGCCGTCCCCGCCGCGCCGGGGGCCGCGGCGTTTCGCGATTCCGGGTTGACTTCGCGCCATCGCGGGGGCATGTTGCGCCCACGAGCGCGCGGGGGCGCGCTCCGCCCGGGCGCACCCCGGGAAGCGACACCAGGAGGGGCGGTCGTGATCTACATCCGGGATCCGCAATTGCGGCTGCTGATGCTCGCGCACCTCATCCGCGAGCTGCAGCGCGAGGACGGCCAGTACCAGCCCACGCCCTCGGGCCTGAGCGAGGAGCAGGTCGCGGAGCTTCGCGCGCTCAGCTCCGAGGAGCTCGTGAAGCTCTCCGAGATGCCCGATCCGCGGGTGGCGATCGAGATCGACGCGGGGTCCTTCGAGCACGGCCTGCGGCAGGTGGACTACCTCGGCAAGCGCTCGAAGCAGCTCGAGTACTTCATCCGCAACGGCGCGACCTCGAACATGCTCTCGAAGCTCTTCCGCATCTCCTCGGCGGACGTGACGCTCAAGCGCCGGCTCTTCTCCGGCACGAGCTCCTCGCTGCGCCGTCCCGCGATGCCCCCGCATCCCGTGCGCGAGAGGATCGTCGCGCGCTGGTACGAGATCCGCAAGGGCAAGGAGCGCGAGCCCGTGCGCGCCGAGGACTACGAGGCGCTGCACCGCGATTACCCGATGCACACCTTCGCCACCCTCTGGGCGGTCGTGCACGAGTTCGACGAATAAAGGAGGAGGAGCCAAGAAGAAGACGGGGCGGCATCGGCCGCCCCGTCTCGTTTCCGCTCCCGCCCGCGCTCAGAGGATGTGGCCGAGCTCCCGGCGGATGAACTCGTGGAAGTGGGCCATGCCGTCCTCGTAGGGCGACTGGTAGGGGCCGTGCTCCTCGCGCCCCTCGGCGACGAGCGCCCGGCGCCCCGCCGTCATGCGCATGCAGATGTCCTCGTCCTCGACCGCGGTCTCGTGGTAGGCCTTCTGCTCGGCTTCCACGAACTCGCGCTCGAAGAGGGCGATCTCCTCGGGATAGTAGAACTCCACCACGTTGGTGCACTTCTCGGGCCCGCGCGGGTAGAGCGTGGAGATCACGAGCACGTGCGGGTACCACTCGACCATCACGTTCGGGTAGTAGGTGAGCCAGATGGCGCCGTGGGGCGGGGGTTCGCCATTCCTGAACTTGAGCACCTGCTCGTGCCACTTCTGGTAGACCGCGGAGCCCGGGTTCTTCAGGTTCTCGCGCACGCCCACGGTCTGCACGCTCCACCAGTCGCCGTACTCCCAGCGCAGGTCGTCGCAGGTGACGAAGTGGCCCAGGCCCGGGTGGTAGGGCTCGACGTGGTAGTCCTCGAGGTAGACCTCGATGAAGGTCTTCCAGTTGAAGTCGTACTCGACCACGTCCACCTTGTCGAGCACGTAGCCTTCGAAGTCGAGCTCCTGCCCGGCGAGCATGCCCGAGAGGTCCTTCGCGATGTCGCGAGGCCCGTTGAAGAGCATGCCGTGCCACTTCTGGAGCTTGCGGCGCGGGAGGTCCAGGCAGGGGTGCTCGTCGAAGTGCGGCGCGCCGATGTGCTTGCCGCCGGCGTCGTACGCCCAGCGGTGCACGGGGCAGGTGATCGTGCCGCCGGGCAGCGACCCGTGGCCCTTGAGCATCAGGGCCTGGCGGTGGCGGCAGACATTGGAGAGCATGCCCGGCTCGCCGTCGTTGTTGACGAGCGTCCAGGCGCCGCCGTTGCGCCATTCGAGCACGCGGTACTCGCCCGGATTGGGGATCATGGCCTCGTGGCCGACGTAGCCCGGGCCGCGGTCGAAAAGAAGCTTCTGCTCCATCTCCGCGATCTTCGGGTCGAAGTACCACGAAAGCGGCAGATGGAGATGGGGGGTGGCTCTCGCAAAAGCCTTCAGGCTCGCCAGTTCCGACATTATCCGCACCTCAAACGAAGAGAGATGTAAACAACACCGGGCTAATCGAGTCAGCTAGCTTTTAACTCTGCAGCTCCGTCCCGACCAACACTACTGACTGGGAATTTTGGGGCAGGTTCCCTTGCCTTTCAAGGCCTTTGGCCTTCCGGATTGACCCGGGTCAAGGGACGGCCCCGGGGCGCGAGCGCC
>JBGAQP010000014.1:0-73068 GCA_044220635.1 Usitatibacteraceae bacterium | reverse complement strand
GGGGGCGGGTCCGTGGCCCTTCCCCGCCGTGGCGCTCGCGGGTGGGCCGGGTCCCCCGGCCCCGCCCGGGCCGGCGCGCCCCCGGGGCCCGGGGGGCTAGGAGCCCGCGCCCAGGCACCCCGAAAGGGCGCGCAGGAGCTCGTCGGGCTCCACGGGCTTGGCGAGGAGCTTGCGGATGCCGGCCTCGGCGAGCTGGTCGGGAGCGATGGCGCCTCCGAACCCCGTGCAGAGGATCACGGGAAGGTCCGGGCGCAGGCGCGCGCACTCGCGTGCGAGCTGCACGCCCGTCAACTGCGGCATGGTCTGGTCGGTGAGCACGAGGTCGAAGGCCCGGGGATCGGCCGAGAGCCGCGCGAGCGCCTCGCGGCCGTCGCGCACGGCGGTGACCTCGAGGCCCCAGCCGGAGAGGAAGTCGCTCATCACCTCGCTCACCGATTCCTCGTCGTCCACGAGCAGTACGCGGCCGCGAAGGCGCGGCTTCGCCGGGCGGGGCGCCTGCGGTGCCTCGGACAGCGCCCCCATCGCGGCGCCTTCCCGCAAGGGCGGGAGGAACACGCGGAAGCGCGTCCCGCGGCCCGGGGTGGACTCCACGGTGAGGTGCCCGCCGTGCTCGTGGACGATGCCGTGCACGGTGGCGAGCCCGAGGCCGCTGCCCTTGCCGACCTCTTTCGTCGTGAAGAAGGGCTCGAACATGCGCCCGGCGACCTCGGGGTCGATGCCCGGCCCGGTGTCCTCCACGAAGAGCTCGATGAAGGCGCCCGAGAACCGGTGGCGGCACGAGGCGCACTCGGTGGCGAGCTGCCCGGCCTTGCGCACGCCCGCGCGGATCGTGCCCTTCGCGCCCATGGCGTCGCGCGCGTTGATGCACAGGTTGAGGAGCACCTGCTCCACCTGCACCGGGTCCACGAGCGCGGGCGGGGCGTCCTCGGCGATGTCCATGACGAGCTCGACGGTCGCAGGGAGCGAGGAGCGCAGCAGCTGCGAGGACTGGGTGAGGAGCGCGCCCAGGTCCACGGGCCGGGGCTCGCCGCGCCGGCCGCGGCTGTAGGTGAGCATCTGGCGGATGAGGTCGCGCGCCTTGCGGCTCGCGGCCGTGGCGTTCTCGAGGTAGCGCGCGAGGCGCGCGTCGCCCGAGGCCGCCTCGCGGTCCGCCGCGAGCGCGATGTTGCCCATGATGCTCGCGAGGATGTTGTTGAAGTCGTGGGCGATGCCGCCGGTGAGGTGGCCGAGGGCCTCCATCTTCTGCGCCTGGCGCAGCCCCTCCTCGGCGAGCTTGCGGTCGGTGATCTCGCGCGTGAAGGCGAGGATGCGCGGCACGCCGTCGATCTCGGCGCGCTTGAGCACGACCTCGTCCCAGTGCAGGCTCCCGTCCTTGTTGCGCCGGTGCCATTCGAAGTGCTGCGTCTCGCCGGACTTCGCCAGCGCGATGAGGCGCATGGCCGTCTCGGTCGTGTAGGGCGCAACGCCCGAGCTCAGCTCCTCGACGGAGGCGCGCATCAGCTCCTCCTTCGTGTAGCCGTAGTTGCTGCACGCCTTCGGGTTCACGTCCACGAACATGCCGGTGTCGAAGTCGTGGACGAAGATCGCGTCCTCGGCGCTCTCGAAGATCGCCCGGTGGCTCGCTTCGGACTTCCGGAGCGCCGCCTCGGTGCGCGCCCGCTCGATCTCGGAAGTCGCGCGGGTGGCGAAGATCTTGGTCATCGACTCGATGAACGCGGGGTCGCGCAGCGGCCGGCGCGACATCGCCACGATGAGCCCGAGGCTGCGCCCCGCCGAGTCGACGAGGGGATAGCCCGCGTAGCCCGACACGCGCAGGCCCGGGAGCATCGAGTCGACGGGATAGCGCTTCGCGACGCCGGACTCGATGAAGAGGAAGTCCCGGCCGCAGACGTCCGCGCAGGGCGTGCCCTCGAGCGGGTACTCGATGTTGGGCACGACCTGGCCGTTGGCCACGAGCGCGAGGGTGCGCAGCTTCGCCGGCCGCTCCTCGCCCAGCAGCGCGATGAACGCGACGTCGGCGTCGAGCACCGCGGCGAGCGCGCGCGCGAGCTCCTCGAAGATGCGCTCGCCCTGCGCCGTGGAGACCGCGAGCGCGGCGCGGCGCAGGGCCTCGTCGGCGCGCTTGCGAGCGGTGATGTCGGTGGAGATCCCGCCCACCGCCACCGCGTTCCCCGCGCTGTCCTGGATCGGGAACTTGATCGAGAGGTAGGTGCGGTCCTCCGGGCCCCAGGTGACCGCCTCCTCGAACTCGATGGGGCGCTTCTCCTCGAGCACGCGCTGGTCGTTGCGCCGAAGGCTCTCGGCGACCTCGGGCGGGAAGATGTCGTGGTCCGTGTGGCCGAAGATGCGCTCGCGGGGCGTGGCGGCGACGCGCTGGAACTCGCGGTTGAAGAAGAGGTAGCGCCCGGCATGGTCCTTCGCGTAGGCGACGACCGGCGTGTGGTCGAGGATCTGCTGGAAGCGGGTCTCGATCTCGGCGACCGCGTGCTCGGTCCGCTCGAGCTCGAGGAGATCGCGCGAGCGCACGATCAGCCGGCGCCGCCCGTCGAGCACGACGAGCTCCACGTGGACCATGCCTTCGGAGATGGTCCCGCCGGCCTTGAGGTAGTGCCAGCGGAACCACTGGGTCTCGCCGCCGAGGGCGGCGCGGAAGCGCTGGGCGCCCACCACGTCGGAGCGCGTGCCGTCGGGCTGGAACTCGGGCGCGTAATCGAGGAAGTCGCAGCCGATCACCTTCTCGCGGGGGATGCCGAAGAGGCGCACCCCCGCCTCGTTGCAGTCCTCGATCGCGTCCCCGAAGATGTACACCCCCTCGTCGGGCTCGCTCATCAGGAAGCGGTAGGCCTCGCTGTCGCGCGCGAGGCTGCGGACCGGCGGCTTCGGGGCGGGGGTGTCCATCGGCACAGTGTAGGGCGCCCGGGCGGGCGGGGCATCCGGAATTACCCGGCGGAAACCATTGAAACGAGCCGGTTACAAAGCGGGCTCAGGCGGCCGCGTCGGGGGAGAACATGTAGCCGGCGCCGCGCACCGTGCGGATCACCCGGGGGCTGTCCGCGTCGTCGCCGAGCTTCTTGCGCACGCGGGCCACGCGGATGTCGATCGAGCGGTCGAAGGGCTCCCAGTCGCGGTTGCGCGTCATCGTGAGGAGCTGGTCGCGCGAGAGCACCTGGTTGGGGTGCTCGGCGAAGGTCTTCAGCAGGTCGAACTCCATCGCCGTGAGCGCGACCTCGGCGCCGGCCGCGTCGAGGAGGATGCGCCGGCGCAGGTCGAGCTGGCAGCGTCCCATGGCGATGCGCTCGGCGGGCTCCGGCGCCGGCGCCGCGGCGGCGGGCGCCGCGCGGCCCTGGACGCGCCGCAGCACGCTCTTCAGGCGCGCCTTGAGCTCGCGCGGGTCGAAGGGCTTGGCGATGTAGTCGTCGGCGCCGACCTCGAGGCCCACGATGCGGTCCACGACGTCTCCCGCGCCCGTGACCATGATGATCCCCAGGTCGTAGCGCTCGCGCAGGTGGCGGGCGAGCGCGAGGCCGTCCTCGTCGGGGAGGTTCACGTCGAGCAGCACCACGTCGGGGACCGCCTGCCCGATCGCCGCGCGCATCGCCGCGCCGCAGTCGGCCGCGTCCACCTCGAAGCCCTGCTCGGTGAGGTAGTCGACGAGCACTTCGCGCACCCCCGCGTCGTCTTCGACGATGAGCACGCGTGCGCTTGCGGACATGGGGTCTCCTCTCTGGGCGGCCGACGCGGCCGATTATAGCCCCGGCCCGCGGATACCTCGCGCATACAAACTGTTTCGCGACGGAAAACGGGGCGTTACCTCGGGCCCCCATGATGGCGGCCATTCGCAACCCGCCTGGAGCCCGAGAACCATGCAACCCCACCGATCGACCGCACGTCCCCTGCTCGCGATGGGCATCGCCGCCGCCGTGCTGTTCACGGCGAGCGCGGCCCGCGAGGCGCGCGGCGACCAGGAGCGCTTCCCCCGGCCCGCCCCGCCGATCCACCTCGACGAACCCTGCCCCGAAAGGTCCCCGACATGAGAACCGTGCCCGTCCAGGAGATGCACCACATGAACTTCCCGCGCAACGCGAGCCTGCGCTTCCACGATGCCGAGGGGCTCGAGATCCGGGTCTCCCGGGGCATCGTCTGGATCACGCAGGACGGCGACATCCGCGACATCGTCGTGAAGGCGGGCCAGTCGTTCCGCCTCGATCGCGGCGGCAAGGCCTTCCTCGAGGTGCTGCAGGACGCCGAGATCGCGATGGTCCATCGCCCCGTCGCGGGACGCGCCCCCCGGGTCGACGCCATCGCCAAGGGCTTCCGCGGCTCGCTCGTCTTCATGCAGGAAAGCCTCCAGGCCGCCTTCGCCCGTCGCCGGGCCCCGTACTACTGAGCCGCACCGATCCCACCCCCACCCGAGAGGAGCATCCCCATGGACATGTCCGTTCCCCCGACCCAAACCAAGCGCTACGCGAAGTGCATCGAGGTCTCCAAGCGAATCCGCTGGGAGATCGACCGCGACGTCATCCGCGGCCGCGGCTTCGACTTCTCGAGGAAGTTCCTGCCCGACGGCCTGTCGATGGCGGCGAGCCTGCCGTTCCTGACCGGGGCGGAGAAGCGCGCCTTCAGCCAGGTGCAGGGCCGCACCTACGCCAACATGTTCGGCCTCGTCGAGCGCTTCATCGGCGCCAAGATCCTCGAGGTGAGCCGCGACCACTGGATGGGCGACCAGGTCGCCCTGGAAGCGCTCGTGCGCTTCACCGACGAGGAGCTCAAGCACCAGGAGCTCTTCCGCCGCATCGAGGCGATGATCGCCGAGGGCATGCCCCCGGGCTACCGGTTCGTGCCCACGCCCAACGAGGTCGCCGGCGCCGTGCTCGCCGCATCCACCTGGGCCGTGCTCGGCCTCACCTGCCTGATCGAGCTCTTCACGCAGGTCCACTACCGCTCGAGCATCGAGCCCGACGCGAACCTCTCGGAGCTCTGGAAGGACGTCTTCCTCTTCCACTGGAAGGAGGAAAGCCAGCACGCCATCCTCGACGAGCTCGAGTGGCTGCGCGAGGACGCGAAGCTCGACGCCGCCGCGCGCGACAAGGCGGTCGACGACCTGATCCACCTCGCGGGCGCCGTCGACGGCATCGTGCAGGCGCAGGCGAAGGCCGACACCGAGTACTTCCTCGCGATCGCCGGGCGGACGCTCGGCGCCGCGGAGCAGTCGCAGGTCGCCGACGCGTTCCTGCGCGCCTACCGCTACCAGTACATCGTGAGCGGCGTGCAGGACGAGCGCTTCAACCAGATCCTGGGCGGCATGATCGACGCCGCGCAGGGCGAGCGCATCGGCAAGGCGCTCGCGCCGATCCTCCCGGCCGCGCAATGAACCGGGATCTTCCCCCCGCGGCCACGCCCGAGGGCGTGGCCGCCCCCGGAAAGCCCGCGATCCGCATGGGGCTGCTCGCGATCCTCGCCTGCCTCGCCGTGGGCGCGTTCGAGTCCCTGGCCTGGGCCGGGTTCGGCAAGGACGGCAGGCCGCGATGAAGCCCACGGCCTTCGTGCGCGAGTCCGGCGGCGGGCCCGCGGTCCTGTGCCTGCACTCGAGCGGCGCCTCCTCGCGCCAGTGGGACGCGCTCGCCGCGCGCCTCGCCGCGAGGCACCGCGTCCTCGCCGCGGACCTCGCGGGCCACGGGAAGAGCCCGGGCTGGGGCGCGGGCGAGGCCCCCTCGCTCGACGGCGAGGTCGAGCGGCTCGCGCCGGCCGTCGCCTCCGCCGAAGGCCCGCTGCACCTGGTGGGCCATTCCTACGGCGCCGCCGTCGCGATGAAGCTCGCGCTCGTCCATCCGGGGCGCGTCGCGAGCCTCGCCCTCTACGAGCCCGTGCTGTTCCGCTTGCTCCTCGATGCCCCGGGAGCCCATCCCGGGGGCGAGGAAATCGTGCGCGCCGCGGGCGTGATGCGCGCCGCGCTCGAAGCCGGCGACGGCGAGGCGAGCGCGCGCACCTTCTTCGAGTACTGGTCCGGCGCAGGCGCCTGGGCCCGCGTCGAGGCTTCCGCGCGCGCGACGATCGCGGAGCGCATGCCCGTCGTGATGGGCTGCTTCGACGCGCTCTTCAACGACCGGACGCCGCGCTCCGCGCTCCTGCGGCTCGACTTCCCCGTCCTGCTCATGAACGGCACGGCATCGCCCGCCTCCTCGCGCGGCGTCGCGGCCCTGCTCGAGGCGGCGTTGCCCGATCATCGCCGCGTCGTCCTCGACGGCGTGGGCCACATGGGGCCGGTGACGCATGCCGGGCGCGTGAACGAGGCGATCGAAGGCTTCCTCGCCCTGCAGGCCTCGCCCGGGCCCCGCGCGGGCGCGTCGCGATTCGCCCCGGCCGCCGCGAGGCCCGCCTTCGCCTGACGGGCCCGCCCGAGTCGATTATCATGGGCGCGTACGAGCACCGCCCATGCCGAAATCCCCCGCCACCCCCGCCGCGGCCGAGGCCCCGAGCTTCGAGAAGGCCCTCGAGGAGCTCGAGGCGATCGTCGCGCGCATGGAGGACGGCAAGCTCCCCCTCGAGGAATCGCTCGCCGCCTACCAGCGCGGCGCGGAGCTGATCCGCTACTGCGAGGGGAAGCTGAACGACGCCCAGGCGCGCATCGCGATGCTCGACGGCGACACCCTCAGGGATTTCACGCCCGAGGCGAAGTGAGCGCGACCGACTTCCAGGCCTGGTCGCGGGAGATCGCGGGGCGCATGGAAGGCGCGCTCGCGGCCCTCCTGCCTTCCGCGCAGGTCGCGCCTTCGCGACTGCACGACGCGATGCGCTACGCCACGCTCGGAGGCGGAAAGCGCGTGCGCCCCATGCTCGTCTTCGCGGCCGGGGAGCTCTCCGGGGCCGAGGCGAGGCGCCTCGAGGTCGCCGCCGCCGCGGTCGAGCTGATCCACGCGTATTCGCTCGTGCACGACGACATGCCGTGCATGGACGACGACGTGCTGCGCCGGGGCAAGCCCACCTGCCACGTCGAGTTCGACGAGGCGACGGCGCTGCTCGCGGGCGACGCGCTCCAGAGCCTCGCCTTCCAGCTGCTCGCCGACGCGCGCCTCGCCGACGACCCCGCGACCCAGCTCGGCATGATCCAGCTCTTCGCGCTCGCCTGCGGCTCGCGGGGCATGGCCGGAGGGCAGGCGATCGACCTCGACGCCGTGGGCAAGGCGCTCACGCTCCCCGAGCTCGAGTACATGCACATCCTCAAGACGGGCGCGCTGATCCGCGCCTCGGTCCTGCTCGGCGCCCATTGCGGCCGGGCGCTCTCGGCCGCCGAGCTCGAACGCCTCGACCGCTACGCGAAGTGCGTCGGCCTCGCCTTCCAGGTGGTCGACGACGTCCTCGACGAGGAAGGCGATGCCCCGACGCTCGGCAAGACGGCCGGCAAGGACCGGGAGGCGGGCAAGCCGACCTACACGAGTCTCCTGGGGCTCCCCGGCGCCCGGAATTTCGCCCGCGAGCTCCTCGCCGAGGCCCACGAGGCCCTCGCGGCGTTCGATGCGCGGGCCCTGCGCCTGCGCCAGCTCGCCGATTTCATCGTCGACCGCGACCGCTGAATCCTTGCCGAAACGCAAAGTGGCCGGTTTTCCCTTTCTGGCACAATAGCTTCGACGTTCCGGGCGGCCCGCGTCCGCCATCCACCATGAGCGCCTATCCCCTTCTCGAGACCGTCGACGATCCCTCCGACCTGCGCCGGCTCGACCGCCGCCAGCTGCCGCAGCTCGCCGAGGAGCTGCGCCGGTTCATCGTCGAGTCGGTCGCCGGCACCGGCGGGCATTTCTCCTCCAACCTCGGCACGGTCGAGCTCACGATCGCGCTGCACTACGTCTTCGCGACTCCCGAGGACCGCCTGATCTGGGACGTGGGCCACCAGACCTACGGCCACAAGATCCTCACGGGGCGCCGGGCGGGCATGGCGCATCTGCGCGAGAAGGGCGGCATCGCGGGCTTCCCGCGCCGCGAGGAGAGCGTGTACGACGCCTTCGGGACCGCGCACTCCTCGACCTCGATCTCGGCGGCGATCGGCATGGCCGTCGCCGCGCGCGCGCGCGGCCTCGACCACCGCGTGATCGCGGTGATCGGCGACGGCGCGATGACCGCGGGCATGGCCTTCGAGGCCCTGAACAACGTGAAGCAGTCGGGCGCCAACGTGATCGTGATCCTCAACGACAACGACATGGCGATCTCCGAGAACGTGGGGGCGCTCAACAACTACCTCGCGAAGCTCATGTCGGGGCGCTTCTACGCGGCGACCCGGAAGACCGCCGACAAGATCCTCTCGGTCGCCCCGCCGGTGAAGGAGCTCGCCAAGCGCTTCGAGGGCCACGCCAAGGGCATGCTCACGCCCTCGACGCTCTTCGAGGAGTTCGGCCTCAACTACACCGGCCCCATCGACGGCCACAACCTCGACGTGCTCGTCGACACGCTCTCGAACGTGAAGCGCCTCGACGGGCCCCAGTTCCTCCACGTCGTCACGCGCAAGGGCCAGGGCTATTCCCAGGCCGAGGACGACCCCATCGCCTACCACGGCCCCGGGCGCTTCGACCCCGCCGTGGGCCTGGTGAAGGCGAAGCCCGCGCCGGACGCGCGGGCGCGGCCGACCTACACCCAGGTCTTCGGCGACTGGCTCTGCGACATGGCGAAGCTCGACCGCCGGCTCGTGGGCATCACGCCGGCGATGCGCGAGGGCTCGGGGCTGGTGCGCTTCTCGAAGGAGTACCCCGAGCGCTACTTCGACGTCGGCATCGCCGAGCAGCACGCGGTCACCTTCGCCGCGGGCCTCGCGGTCGACGGCATGAAGCCGGTGGTCGCGATCTACTCGACCTTCCTGCAGCGCGCCTACGACCAGCTGATCCACGACGTGGCGCTCCAGGCCCTGCCGGTGGTCTTCGCGCTCGACCGCGGCGGCCTCGTGGGCGCCGACGGGCCCACGCACCACGGCGCCTTCGACCTCTCCTACCTGCGCGCGATCCCGAACATGACGGTGATGGCGCCCGCCGACGAGAACGAGTGCCGCGAGCTCCTCTACACCGCGTTCACGATCGACGGGCCCACGGCCGTGCGCTACCCGCGCGGCACGGGCCCCGGCGTCGAGGTGCTCCAGGCGATGAAGGCGCTTGCCGTCGGCAAGGGCGAAGTGCGCCGCGAGGGCAAGCGCGTGGCGATCCTCTCCTTCGGCACCGTGCTCAAGGCCGCGCTCGAGGCGGGGGCGGAGCTCGGCGCCACCGTCGCCAACATGCGCTTCGTGAAGCCCCTCGACGAGGAGCTCGCGATCCGCCTCGCCGAGACCCACGACCTGCTGGTCACCGTCGAGGAGAACGTCGTCGCCGGCGGCGCGGGCAGCGCCGTGCTGGAAGCGCTCGCGCAGGCCGGCATGGCGGTCCCGGTGCTCCAGCTCGGGCTCCCCGACGCGTTCGTCGAGCACGGCGATCCGCAGGCCCTGCTCGCCGACTGCGGCCTCGACCGCGAGGGCCTCGTGAAGTCGATCCGCGCGCGCCTCGCCGCGTCGGCGGGACGGCCGGGGATGGCGGCCTGAGATGAAGGCCCTTCGCGCCGCCGGTCTCGTCCTCCTCTTCCTCGGGGCTCCGCCGCTCGCCCTGGCGAGCCACAAGCCGTGCTCGGCGGCCGACGCCGCCGCCGCGGAAAAGGCGGTCGACAAGATCCTCGACTGGAAGCAGCTCTACAAGACCTGGTCCGATTTCCACCATTGCGACACGGGCCGCGTCGCCGAGGGATTCAGCGATGCGGTGCCGCGGCTCATGATCGGCAGCTGGAGGTCCGTCGAGGGCCTTTCCTCGGCCTGGCACAAGGACGCCGCGTACCGCGAGTTCATCGTCAAGCGCCTCATGGCCAAGGAAGCGGAAGCCGATCGCGAGGACATCTACGCGCTCGCCAAGGCGAGCTGCCCCAAGGGGCAGGAAGCCTTCTGCCGGGAGATCGCGGACGTGCTGACCGAGCCGCCCCCGAAGCCCGCGGCCCCGCCGAGCGCACCGCCCGCGGCAGCCCCGGCGGCGCCTCCCGCGGCGCCTCCCGCCGCGGCGAAGTGACCCGAGGACGCATCCCGTCGTGAGGCTGAAGGACAAGGTCGCGCTCGTCACCGGCGCCGCGCAGGGCATCGGGCTCGCCTGCGCCGAGGCCCTCGCCCGCGAGGGCGCGCGCGTCGTGCTCACGGACGCCAACGCGGAGCGCGGCCGGCCCGCGGCCGAGCGGCTCCGCGCCGAGGGGCTGCACGCGGTCTTCGAGCGCTGCGACGTCACCCGCAAGGCCGAGGTCGAATCCGCCGTCGCGCTCGCGGTGGCGGAGTTCGGCCGCCTCGACATCCTCGTGGCCAATGCCGGGATCGTGCACGCGGCCGATTTCCTCGAACTCGCGGAATCCGATTTCGACCGCGTCCTCGCGGTGAACCTGAAGGGTGCGTTCCTCGCCGGGCAGGCGGCGGCGCGCCAGATGGTGAAGCAGGGCGGGGGCGGGGCGATCGTCAACATGTCGAGCGTGAACGCGGTGCTCGCCATCCCCAACCAGGTGCCCTACGTCGTCTCCAAGGGCGGCATGAACCAGCTCACGAAGGTGATGGCGCTCGCGCTCGCGCCCCACGGCATCCGCGTGAACGGCGTCGGCCCCGGCACGATCCTCACGGAGCTCGCGAAGACCGCGGTGCTCGGCAACGAGGAGGCCGAGGCGAGGATCCTGTCGCGCACGCCGCTCGGCCGCCTCGGCGAGCCCGGGGAGGTCGCGCGCGTGGCCGTCTTCCTCGCGAGCGACGAGGCCTCCTACCTCACGGGGCAGACCCTCTACCCCGACGGCGGGCGTCTCGCGCTCAACTACACCGTCCCCGTCCGGAACTGACCGTTTTGGTTTAAGCTACGCGCCCCGCAATCGCACGCCCACGAGGTTTGCCATGAAGCGCTTCACCCTCGCCATCGCCCTCGCCATCGCCTCCGGCGTCGCTCCCGCCCTCGCCCAGAAGGTCGAGGTCCCGAAGCCCCAGTGCGAGCCCAAGCCCGAGTACCCGGGGCGCCTCGCGATGCAGTCCGATTCGCGCCGCCGCGTCTTCGACCGCGAGTTCAAGAAGTACAGCGAATGCATGAAGGGCTACATCGAGGAGCGCAAGGCCGCGATCAAGTCGCACGAGGACGCGGCCTCGGCCGCCGTCGAGGAGTACAACGCCGTCGCCAAGAAGATCCAGGAAGAGCAGGCGGCCGGGCGCGGCAACTAGCTTTCCGCGCGCGCGGCGCGATGCCCGGCGGGGCGGCTTCGGCCGCCCCGTTTCATTGCGGCGTTGCGCCGGATCAAGCGGCGCGGGCCCCCGTCGGCTAACCTCGAAGGCGGGCATTCCCCACGGAGGCAGCGACGAACCGCCCGGAGGCGGGGCTCCCCGAGGCCTGGTGGAGCCTGGAAGCCGAGAAGCTCGCGGCCCGGCTGGGATCGGGCCCGGGAGGCCTTTCGCCGCGCCAGGCGGCCGCGCGGCTGCGCCGCCACCCCCGCGCCGTCCCCGGGGACGAGGGCCTCGTTCCCGTCGCGCGGCTCCTCGCGCGGCAGTTCGCGAGCCCGCTCGTCCTGATCCTCGTCTTCGGCGCCCTCGTCTCGCTGGTCCTGCGCGACTGGCTCGAGGCCGCGATCATCCTCGCGATCGTCGCGGGCAGCGCGCTCTTCGGCTTCGCGCAGGAATACCGCGCCTCCAACGCCGTGGCGCAGCTGCGCCGCCGGATCGCGCTCGGCGCGCGGGTGCTGCGCGCAGGCGCCTTCGCCGAGATCCCCGTCGCGGCGATCGTGCCCGGCGACCGCGTGGCGCTCGCCGCGGGCAACCTCGTGCCCGGCGACGGCGTGCTGCTCGAGGCGCGCGATTTCCTCGTGAGCGAGGCGAGCCTCACGGGCGAGTCCTTCCCGGTGGAGAAGCGCCCCGGCGTTGCGGAGCCGGGGGCCGCGCTCGCCGCGCGCGGCAACTGCGTCTTCCTCGGCACCTCGGTGCGGAGCGGCACGGCGACGATGCTCGTCGTGCGCACGGGCGCCGAGACCGCCTACGGCGCCATCGCCGGCCGCCTCGGCGCCCGCGCGCCGGAGACGGAATTCGCGCGCGGGATCCGCGAGTTCGGCTACCTGCTCGTGCGCGTGATGGTCGCGATGGTGATCTTCGTCATCGCCGTGAACCACTGGCTCGGGCGTCCCGTCATCGATTCCCTCCTCTTCGCGATGGCGCTCGCCGTGGGCCTGTCGCCGGAACTCCTGCCCGCCATCCTGAGCGTCACGCTCTCGCGGGGCGCGCGGCGCATGGCCCGGGGCGGCGTGATCGTGCGCCGGCTCGAGGCGATCGAGGACCTCGGCGGCATGGACGTGCTGTGCACCGACAAGACGGGCACGCTCACCGAGGGCACGGTCGCCCTCGAATCCGCGCTCGACGCGCAGGGCGGCGCCTCGCGCGCCGTCGCCTCGCTCGCCTTCCTCAATTCCGCCTTCGAGACCGGCATCGACAACGCGCTCGACGCGGCCGTCGTCGCCGCGGGGCGCCGCGACAATCTCGCCACCACGGGATGGCGCAAGGTCGACGAGATCCCCTACGACTTCATCCGCAAGCGCCTGACGATCGTCGTCGAGCCCGAGTCCGGCGAAGGGCCCCACCTCATGGTGACCAAGGGCTCGTTCGCCGCGGTGCTCGGCGCCTGCGCGGCCGTGGACCGGGATGGGCGCAGCGCGCCGCTCGACGCCGCGGCGCGCTCCGGGCTCGAGGAGCGCTACCGCGCGATGTCCGAGGCGGGCTCGCGCGTGCTCGCGATCGCCTCGCGCCGCGTCGAGGCGCGCGAGCGCTACGGGCGCGAGGACGAGCGCGACCTGGTCTTCGCCGGGTTCCTGCGCTTCAGCGACCCGCCGAAGCCCGAGGCGCAGCGGATGCTCCGCACGCTCGAGGCCCGGGGCGTGCGCGTGAAGATCGTCACCGGGGACAACCGCCACGTGAGCGCCCACATGGCGGCCTCGGTGGGGCTCGACCCGCGGGCGATGCTCACGGGGGAGGCGATCGCCGCGATGAAGGACGAGGCGCTCTGGCACCTCGCCGAGCGCACCGACCTCTTCGTCGAGGTGGACCCGCAGCAGAAGGAGCGCATCGTGCGCGCCCTGCAGCACGCGGGCCACGCCGTGGGGTTCATGGGCGACGGCATCAATGACGCCCCCGCGCTGCACGCGGCCGACGTGGGCATCTCGGTGGAGGGCGCCGTGGACGTGGCGCGCGAGAGCGCCGACGTGATCCTGCTCAGCCGCGATCTCGACGTGCTGCGCCGCGGGATCGAGGACGGGCGGCGCACCTTCGCCAACACGCTCAAGTACATCGGCATCACCACGAGCGCCAACTTCGGCAACATGGTGAGCATGGCGCTCGCCACGCCGCTCCTGCCGTTCCTGCCGCTCGCGGCCAAGCAGATCCTGCTCAACAACTTCCTCTCGGACCTGCCGTCGGTGGCGATCTCCACGGACCGCGTGGACGCCTCCGAGGTCGAGCGCGCGCAGCGCTGGGACGTCGCCGCCGTGCGCCGCTTCATGGTGGCCTTCGGGCTGCTGAGCACGGCCTTCGACCTGCTCGCGTTCCTGCTGCTGCTGCGCGTCTTCGAGGCGGGCGAGGCCGAGTTCCAGACCGCGTGGTTCGTGGTGTCGCTGCTCACCGAGCTTGCCGTCGTGCTGGTGCTGCGCACGCGCGGCCCCGCCTGGGCGAGCCGGCCGAGCGCGCTGCTGCTCGGGGCGACCGTGCTCGTCGCGGCGGCGGCGCTCGCCGCGCCCTACCTCGGCGCGCTCTCCCGGCTCTTCGGCTTCGTGCCGCTCGACGCGACGCTTCTCGCCGCGACGATCGCCATCACGCTCGCCTACGTGGCGGCGACGGAGCTCGCCAAGCGGCGCCTGCACCGTCCCTGATCGGCCTCGCGGGTGGGGCCGGCCCGCCTCTGGTATCTTCTGCCACCTGGAAACGACCCGGGGCCCGGAGCGCGCCCCATCCCGGCGAAGACCGGGCGCCGGGGACTTCGGCCACGAACCGAAAGCGACCATGGACACCCCTCGGCCGGCGCCCGACTGCCCGGCAAGCATCCCGCCCCGCACTTCCCTGCTGAAGGCGGTCTACGCCGCGCGCCGCCGCCCCGAGCCGCAGGCCGTCCCGGCGCTCCTCGCCCTCGCCGAGCTTCCGGGGGCCGCGCGCGCTCCCGCGGCCGAGCTCGCCCGCCGGCTCGTCGCGGGCCTGCGCGGCCGGCAGATGGGGATCTCGCGCGAGAACCTGGTGCAGGTGCTGCTGCAGGAGTTCTCGCTCTCGAGCGAGGAGGGCGTGGCGCTCATGTGCCTCGCCGAGGCGCTGCTGCGCATTCCCGACCCGGCCACGCGCGACGCGCTCATCCGCGACAAGATCGGCCGCGGCGACTGGGGCGCGCACCTGGGCCAGAGCGATTCGGCCTTCGTGAACGCGGCGACCTGGGGGCTGCTGGTGACCGGCCGACTCGTCGCGACCCACGACGCCGCGGGGCTCGCGAACGGGCTCACGCGCGTCACCGCGAAGTTCGGCGAGCCGCTCATCCGCAAGGCCGTGGACCTCGCGATGCGGCTCATGGGGCGGCAGTTCGTCTGCGGCGAGACCATCGCCGAGGCGCTCGCGAACGCGCGGCGCTTCGAGGCGATGGGGTTTCGCTACTCCTACGACATGCTCGGCGAGGCGGCGATGACCGCGCAGGACGCCGCGCGCTTCCTCGCCGCCTACGAATGCGCCATCGCCGCGATCGGCGCGGCCTCCGCGGGGCGCGGCGTGCGCGAGGGCCCGGGCATCTCGCTCAAGCTCTCGGCGCTGCACCCGCGCTATTCCTACGCCAAGCGCGAGCGCGTGCTCGCCGAGCTCTACCCGCGCCTGAGGGCGCTCGCCACCGCCGCGCGCGCCCGGGACATCGGCCTCAACATCGACGCGGAGGAGTCCGACCGGCTCGAGCTCTCGCTCGAGATCGTCGAGCGCCTGTGCGCCGAGCCCGCCCTCGCGGGCTGGGACGGGATCGGCTTCGTCGTCCAGGCTTACCTGAAGCGCGCGCCCGAGGTGATCGACTGGGCGGTCGAGACCGCGCGCAGGACGCGCCGGCGGCTGATGGTGCGCCTCGTGAAGGGCGCCTACTGGGACGCCGAGGTGAAGCGCGCCCAGGTCGAGGGCCTCGACGGCTACCCGGTGTTCACGCGCAAGGTCCACAGCGACCTCTCCTACCTCGCCTGCGCGGCGAAGCTGCTCGCCGCGCCCGAGGCCGTCTTCCCGCAGTTCGCGACGCACAACGCCCAGACGCTCGCCTCGGTCTTCCACATGGCGGGCGATTTCGAGCCGGGGCGCTACGAGTTCCAGTGCCTGCACGGCATGGGCGAGCCGCTCTACCAGCAGGTCGTCGGGCCCGTCGCCGAGGGGCGCCTGGGCGTGCCCTGCCGCATCTACGCGCCCGTGGGCACCCACGAGACGCTGCTCGCCTACCTCGTGCGCCGGCTGCTCGAGAACGGCGCCAACACCTCGTTCATCAACCGCATCGCCGACCCGAAGGTCTCCCTCGACGAGCTCGTCGCGAGCCCGGCGGAGATCGTGCGCCGGTCCGCGCGCGAGGAAGGCGCGGCGGGGCTCGCCCACCCGCGCATCCCGCTCCCGCGCCGGCTCTTCGGGGACCTGCGCCCGAACTCCTTCGGCGCCGACCTCGCCGACGAGTCCGTGCTCGAGCGGCTCTCGGCGTCGTTCGCGGCCGACGCCGCGCTGCCGTGGAGTGCCGAGCCCACGGCGCGCGAGGCAGCAATGGCCCCGCCGCGCGAAGTGCGCAATCCCGCGGATCCGGCGGACGTGGTGGGTGTCGTGCGCGACGCCACCGCGGAGGCGGTCGAGGCGAGCCTGCGCGCGGCCGAGAGCGCCGCGGCCGCATGGGGCGCGACGCTGCCCTCGGATCGCGCGGCCGGCCTCGAGCGCGCGGCCGACGAGATGGAGGCGTGCATGCCGCGCCTCGCGGGGCTCGCAGTGCGCGAGGCGGGCAAGACCTGGGCGAACGCGGTCGCGGAGGTGCGCGAAGCCGTGGACTTCCTGCGCTACTACGCGCGCCAGGCGCGGCGCCTCGCCAACGACACGCACCCGGCGCTCGGGCCCGTCGCGTGCATCAGCCCCTGGAACTTCCCGCTCGCGATCTTCGCGGGGCAGGTCGGCGCCGCGCTCGCCGCGGGCAACACCGTGCTCGCCAAGCCCGCGGAGCAGACCCCGCTCATCGCCGCCGAGGCCGTGCGCATCCTGCACGCGGCCGGGATCCCTCGCGGGGCCGTGCAGCTCGTCCCCGGGCCCGGAGAGACGGTGGGCGCGGCCCTGGTCGCGGATGCCCGCGTGCAGGGCGTGGTATTCACCGGCTCCACCGAGGTCGCGCGGCTCATCCAGCGCGCGCTCGCCGGGCGCCTGGGCCCGGCAGGCCGGCCGGTCCCGCTCGTCGCCGAGACCGGCGGGCAGAACGCGATGATCGTGGACTCCTCGGCGCTCGCCGAGCAGGTGGTGGCCGATGCCCTCGTGTCCGCCTTCGACAGCGCCGGCCAGCGCTGCTCGGCGCTGCGCGTGCTCTGCGTGCAGGACGACGTCGCCGGGCGCGTGCTCGCGATGCTCGAGGGCGCGATGGCCGAGCTCCAGGTGGGCAACCCCGCGCGGCTCGCGGTGGACGTCGGGCCGGTGATCGACGAGGCCGCGCGCGCCGGCATCCTCGCCCACGTCGAGGCGATGCGCTCGCGCGGGCATCCCGTGCGCCAGGTCCCCGCGCCCGCGCCGGGCGCGGGCCACTTCGTGCCGCCGACGCTCGTCGAGATCGCCTCCCTCGCCGAGCTCGAGCGCGAGGTCTTCGGCCCGGTGCTGCACGTGCTGCGCTACCGCCGCGCGGACCTCGAGATGCTGGTCGAGGGCCTCAATGCCCTCGGCTACGGCCTCACGCTCGGCATCCACTCGCGGGTGGACGGCAAGATCGAGGCCATCGTCCGCCGCGCGCGCGTGGGCAACGTCTACGTGAACCGCAACATGGTGGGCGCGGTGGTGGGCGTGCAGCCCTTCGGCGGCGAGGGCCTGTCGGGAACCGGCCCCAAGGCGGGCGGCCCGCTCTACCTGCATCGCCTGCTCGCGGAGTGCCCGCCGGAGGCCGCGCTCGAGGAGCTGCGCGCGATCGACGCGGCGGGCGCGAACGAGGGCCTCGCGGCCCACGCCTCGTCCCTCGGGCCTTTCGCCGCGCTGCGCGCCTGGGCGGCGGGAAGCGATGCGCGCCTCGCGGCGCTGTGCGAGCGCCTCGCGGCGCTTTCGCCCGCGGGGGCGAGCGTGGTGCTTGCCGGCCCGACGGGCGAGCGCAACAGCTACGCGTTGCTGCCCAGGCGCGCGCTCCTGTGCCTCGCGGGCGAGGAGCGCGACCTCCATGCCGAGCTCGCCCTCGCGCTGTCGCTCGGCTCGCAGGCCGTGGTCCCGGCTTCCGCCGCGGCGCTCCTCGCGCGCTGGCCCCGGGAGGCGCGCGCGGCGATTCGCTTGGCGGCGGACTGGATGGCGAAGGAGGTCGAGTTCGACGCCGCCTTGCACCACGGCACGGGCGCGGAGCGCCGCGAGATTCTCGCCGCGCTCGCCCGCCGCCCCGGGCCCGTCGTGAGCCTGCACGGGTTCGCGCCGGGCGAGGAGCCGCTGGCGGCGGGCCGGCTCGTCGCCGAGCGCGTGGTGAGCGTGAACACCGCCGCGGCCGGCGGCAACGCGAGCCTGATGACCGTCGGTTGAGGGAAGGCCTCAGTCGGGGACCGTGAGCACGCCGTTCGCGTAGCCGATCGCGTCGGCAGCGGCGGGGCTCGACGCGATCGGCGGCACGTTCGCCGCGGTGATCGCAGGCGCCGCCCCCGGCGTGCCGCCCCGCGGCGTGGTGCGCACCACCTGCGAGGGCGGGATCGCGGCGCCCGACTTCAGGTGGTTCCACATCAGGTCCATCGCCTGGTTGAAGTAGCGGTGCAGCGGGACGAGGCGCGTGTCGTAGCCCGCGAGCGCGGGATTGCCGATGAAGGCGTCGAAGTGCTGCGCGTTCGTGACCTCGTAGTAGGCGAGCTTGCTCGCGGCGTCCGCCGCCTTGTTGAGCGCGTAGTACGGGCGCGAGGTGTGGTTCACGGGCACGAGCGTGTCGTTCCGGCCGTGGACGATGATCGCGGGCTTGCCGCGCAGGTTCCCGTTTCGCTTCACGGCGTCCACGCCCGCGCGCAGGGCCGCGGCCCGGGTGGAGGTGCCCGTGAAGAGCTCGCGCAGGCAGTTGGCGCCGTCCACGTTGTAGTCCGCGACCCCCGTGGAGGGCGAGATCGAGGCGGCGTCGAGCGCGGTTCCGCCCACGGAGTCGTTGTTGAGGATGTTGATGCCCCCGGTGGGCGGCACGCCGTTGCCCACGCCGAAGAGCTGCGCGGCCGCGTTCGCGGAAAGCGGCGCGGGCACTCCCCCCGCGGGCGTGCCGCCGAAACTGTAGCCGCAGAGGTTGTCGCGCACGCCCGCGCGCGCGTAGGCGTTCGCGTAGGTGAGGGCGACGGGGAGCGTGGCGAAGGCGTAGTGCGAGGCGTGGAAGAGGTCGGAGTCCGCCTCCCAGCCCGCGGCGCGCAGCTTCGCGAGGGCGTCCGTGCCCTGCTCGGCGGTCGTCGTCCCCGCGACGAGCCCGGCGGCGGCGAGCGCGGCGCAGCGCGCCGCGGCGCGCGAGGCGACCACGAAGGCGAGCGCGGGGGAGGCCGCGTTCTGCGGCGCGTAGGCGGCGCAGGGCTGGTAGAGGTTCGCGATCGTGAAGTATTCGTAGAGCGTCTTGCTGTGGGCGGCGACGGCGGACGCCCCGCGCCGGATGGTCGCAGCCGGCGGGTTGAAGTTCACCTGCGGCTCGGCCACGGCCACGCCGTCGATGAGGCCGTCGGCGTCGAGCTCGGCGGCGGCGAGCGCCGCGCCCGCGCCGTTGGAGACGCTCGAGGCGATCACGATCGTGTTCTCCTCCCGGATCGTCCGGTAGGCCCGGCCGTCGGACTGGTTGCCGAACCGCTCGTTGATCACGAAGAAGGCGAACTGCACCGCCTGCAGCGTGTTCGTCCCCCAGTCCTTCTCGGGGTTTTGCTGCGAGTGCGCGTGCTTGTAGGCCCAGCGGTTCGGGAACCCGGCGTTGAACGCGGCGAGGTCCGTGGCCGAAACCGCCGCGGTGAATCCCGACGGCCCGCCGGAAGTCGCGGACATGCGCAGCCCCTGGATCCCGTAGACGGCGTTCGCGGCGAGGTCGTGTCCGCCGTTGCCGGTTCCCTTGTCGGTGTAGGCGACCGCGCAGCCGCGCTTGAGGCCCCACTCGCCCGCGGTGGCGACCGCGCCGTAGACGCCGCGCGACCCGCTCGAGGTCGCGGTGACGATGCACGCGTTCGCGGGCGAGAAAGTGGCGGGGATCTGGACCATCATCGCGACGTTCTGCGTTCCCGAGCCGTCGTCGGCGTAGGCGAGGAATTCCTCCCCCGCGATCCGGCCCTCGCCGGTGGTGACCGTGCCCGCCGCGTCGACGTTGGGCCCGTAGAGCGTGCCGTATCCGCCGTTGGCGGCGATGTCGACGAGCGCGCGGTAGTTGTTCCAGATCGCCGAGCGGCGCAGCTCCGCCGCCGTGGGGTTCGCGGGATCGGCGAACCCGGGCGCGGCGCCGGCGAGCCCCGACTTGCCCAGGCCCGCGGTGAGCAGGTCGTCGGTCGTTGCGTCGTATTTCGTCGCGAGGATCGCGCCGCGGATGAACGCGGGTTTCTCGTTCAGGCCGCCTTCGGTCTGCGAGTCGTCGGCGCAGCCGGCGAGCGCGAGTGCGATCGCGAGGCTGCCGATGGAAGCCGGGATGCGGGCGGAATCGGTCATGGCGCTCCTCACTTGACCACGCTGCGGTCCTGCCCGAAGAGGACCTTGCGCTCCTCCTCGGTCACGGGCGCTCTCGGGCCCGGGTTCACTTCCTTCGCCTTGGCGTAGGCGCGCACCGTCGCCGGCCGCGCCTTGATCGCCGCGTGCCAGCGCCCGAGGTTCGGGAAGTCGTCGAGGTCCTGCCCCTGGCGCTCGGGAAGGATCCACGGGTAGGAGGCCATGTCGGCGATCGAGTAGGCCTTGCCGAGGATGAAGTCGCGCCCCGCGAGTCGCTTGTCGAGCACGCCGTAGAGGCGGTTCGCCTCCTTCTCGTAGCGCTCGATCGCGTAGGGGATCTTTTCCGGCGCGTAGTGCCGGAAGTGGTGGTTCTGGCCGAGCATGGGGCCCAGGCCCCCCATCTGCCACATGAGCCACTCGAGCGCCTCGACCTGGCCGCGCAGCGTCGCCGGGATGAACTTCCCGGTCTTGCCCGCGAGGTAGAGCAGGATCGCGCCGGATTCGAACACGCTGACGGGCTTGCCGCCGTCGGCGGGCTCGTGGTCGACGATCGCCGGGATCTTGTTGTTGGGCGAGATCGCGAGGAATTCCGGCTTGAACTGGTCGCCCTTCGAGATGTTCACCGGGAAGATCCGGTAGGGGAGCTTCGCTTCCTCGAGGAAGAGCGTCACCTTGTGGCCGTTGGGCGTGGTCCAGTAGTGCAGGTCGATCATTTCTTCTCCGGGCGGAAGGTGGCGAGCCGCGTGGGCGCCTGGCACACGGGCATGACCTGGATCGTGTTGACGTTCATGCGCGGCGGGCGGGTGACCGCCCAGTGCACGCATTCCGCGATGTCCTCGGGCTCGAGGACCTCGGCTCCCGCGTAGGGCGCGGCCGCGCGCTCGCGGTCGCCCTTGTAGCGCACTTCCGAGAACTCGGTGCCCCGGGTGAGGCCGGGCTGCACTTCGGTGAGGCGCACCGCCGTGCCCAGCAGGTCGGCGCGCACGCTCAGCCCGAACTGGTGCACGAAGGCCTTGCTCGCGCCGTAGACGTGGCCCCCCGAGTACGGGAACTGCGCGGCGACCGAGCCGATGTTGACCACGTGGCCGCGGTTGCGCGCGACCATGCCGGGGAGCGCGGCGCGCGTGCAGTACATCATCCCCTTCACGTTCGTGTCGACCACGGCGTCCCAGTCGTCGAGGTTCGCCTCCTGCGCGCGCTCGAGCCCGAGCGCGAGCCCCGCGTTGTTCACGAGGACGTCGATCTCGGCGAAGGGCGCGGGAAGCGTGGCGAACGCGCGCTCCACGGCCCCGCGGTCGCGCACGTCGAGGACGACGGCGTGGACCCGCTCGCCCAATTCCCTGCGCAGGGCCTCGAGCCGCTCCTCGCGCCGTCCCGCCGCGATCACGCGGTGCCCCTCGCGAACGAAGCGTCGCGCGATGGCCTCCCCCAGCCCGGCGGTCGCGCCGGTGACGAAAACGATCATGGCCCCGCGATTATGCCAAATGGGGACAGTCCCCATTTTCAGGCTGTAACAGTGTTACAACGCGAAAATGGGGACTGTCCCCATTTTCCGGTTCAGGGCTTGGCGCGCAGGTATTGGTCGGGCCACTTCACTTCGGCTTTCAGGGCGGTGGCGGCGTGGAGCGCCCAGTAGGGATCGCGCAGCAGCGCCCGGGCGAGGCAGACGAGGTCCGCCTGGCCGGTGGCGAGGATGTGCTCGGCCTGCACGGGCTCGGTGATGAGCCCGACCGCCGCGGTGGGGATGCCCGCCTCGCGCCGGATCGCCTCCGCGAACGGCGTCTGGTAGCCGGGCGCGAGCGGCACTTTCGCGTCCGCGACGTTCCCGCCGCTCGAGCAGTCCACGAGGTCGATGCCGATCGCGCGCAACTCCTTCGAGAACGCGACCGACTGCGCGAGGTCCCAGCCGCCCTCCGACCAGTCCGTCGCCGAGATGCGCACGAACACGGGCTTCGACTCGGGCCAGGCCTCGCGCACCGCGCGCGCCACCGCGAGCGGTAGCCGCATGCGATTGTCGAGCGATCCGCCGAAGTCGTCGCGCCGCGGGTTCGAGAGCGGCGAGAGGAACTCGTGCAGGAGATAGCCGTGCGCCGCGTGCACTTCCACGGCCTCGAAGCCCGCGGCGAGGGCGAAGCCCGCCGCGCGGCGGAAATCCGCGACCACCGCCTCGATGTCGGCCACGCCCATCGCGCGCGGGGCCGGGTAGCCTCCGAAGGGCAGCTCGCCGGGACCGACGGTCTTCCACCCGCCCGCCTGCGGCGCGAGGGGCTTGCCCCCGAGCCAGGGCTTGTCGCAGGCGGCCTTGCGCCCCGCGTGCGCGAGCTGCATCGCGGGCACCGCGCCCTGCGCGCGGATGAACGCGGCGATCGGCTTCCACGCCGCCGCGTGCGCCCCGGACCAGATCCCCGCGTCCCAGGGGGTGATGCGCCCTTCGGGGTTCACGGCGGCGGCTTCGGTCATCACCAGCCCCGCGCCGCCCACCGCACGGCTGCCGAGGTGGACGAGGTGCCACTCGTTGGGCATTCCCTCCTCGCAGGAGTACTGGCACATGGGCGAGACCATGACGCGGTTGGCGAGCTCGAGGGACCGCAGGCGAAGGGGCGAGAAAAGCAGGGCCATGGGGGGCGGGAATCCTGTAATGGATCAAGGCAACGAGGTTGGGGCCGGAAGCGCGGGGGCCGCCTTGATCGGCATCAAATTCCCCCCGGAGCCCGGGTCGAGAATGATGAACCACTCTGGTGCAATCCGGCCCCGACCGCGCATGAGCATCGTCTCCCCCCGCCGCCAATGGTTGCGCGGCCGTTTCCGTCCCGTCCCCGCCCAGCGTCCGCCCTGGGCGCGCGAGGAATCCGCCTTCGAGGCCGCCTGCACCCGCTGCGACGCCTGCATCGAGGCCTGCCCCGAGAGCGTCCTCGTGCGCGGCGAAGGCGGCTACCCGGAGTTCGTCGCGCAGGGCGAGGGTTGCACCTTCTGCGGCGATTGCGCGAGCGTGTGCGGCCCCCGGGCGCTGTGGCGCCCCCGCGCGGACACCCAGCCCTGGTTCCAGTACGCCGTGATCGGCAGCGAATGCCTCGCGGCGCGCGACGTGATGTGCATGAGCTGCGCGGATGCCTGCGAGTCGCGGGCGCTGCGCCTGAAGCCCGCCGCGGGCGGGATCCCGAAACCGGTGGTCGACATCCTCGCGTGCAGCGGCTGCGGGGCCTGCGTCGCCCCCTGCCCCGTCGGGGCGATCACGCTGGCCCGGGAGGGCGGACCATGGACATAGCGAGCCTCGTCATCCGCGCGCATCCCGAGGCGCTCGAGCCCGTGCGCGAGCGCCTCGTCGCGATTCCCGGCGTGGAGGTCGCGGCCTCCTCCCCCGAAGGGCGCCTCGCCATCACCGTCGAGGACCGCCCCGGCGTCTCCTTCGAGAAGACCCTGCTCGACATCCACCTCGTCGAGGGCGTGCTGTCCGCGACCCTCGTCTACCAGTATTCCGACCCGGCACCCGAACCCCTGGAGGCGAAGCCATGACGATCGACCGGCGCCAGTTCATCAAGATCAACGCAGCCGCCGCGGCGGCGAGCGCCGCGGGCATCGCGCTCGCGCAACCGGCCGGCAAGACCGCCGTCGAGGCGAAGGACATCCGCTGGGACAAGGCGCCGTGCCGCTTCTGCGGCGTGGGCTGCGCGGTCCTCGTGGGCACGCAGAGCGGGCGCGTGGTCGCCACGCAGGGCGACCCCGACTCCCCGGTGAACCGGGGCCTCAACTGCATCAAGGGCTACTTCCTGTCGAAGATCATGTACGGCGCGGACCGCCTCACCACGCCGCTGCTCCGGAAGAAGAACGGCAAGTACGACAAGAACGGCGAGTTCGCGCCGGTGTCGTGGAACGAGGCCTTCGACATCATGGCCGAGAAGTGGAAGGAGGCCCTGAAGAAGGAGGGCCCGGGCGCGGTCGGCATGTTCGGCTCGGGCCAGTGGACGATCTGGGAGGGCTACGCCGCCGCGAAGCTCTACAAGGCGGGCTTCCGCTCGAACAACCTCGACCCGAACGCGCGCCACTGCATGGCTTCCGCCGTCGCGGGCTTCATGCGCACCTTCGGCATCGACGAGCCCATGGGCTGCTACGACGACATCGAGCACGCGGACGCCTTCGTCCTCTGGGGCTCGAACATGGCCGAGATGCACCCGATCCTGTGGTCGCGCATCACCGACCGGCGCCTCACGCACCCCGAGTGCAAGGTCGTGGTGATGTCCACCTTCGAGCACCGCAGCTTCGACCTCGCCGACATCCCGATCGTCTTCACGCCGCAGACGGACCTCGCGATCCTCAACTACATCTGCCACCACATCATCTCGACGGGCAAGGTGAACAAGGAGTTCGTGCAGAAGCACGTGAACTTCGCCAGGGGCGCGACCGACATCGGCTATGGCCTGAGGCCCGCGCACGCGCTCGAGAAGGACCAGATGAACAACGGCTACCCGGGCGCGGACGGCAAGCCGCGGGGCGACACGGGCAAGGCCGAGAAGATGAGCTTCGACGAGTTCGCGAAGTTCGTCTCCGAGTACACGCTCGAGAAGGTCGCGAAGCTCTCGGGTGTCGCGCCGAAGGACCTCAAGGCGCTCGCCGAGATCTACGCCGACCCGAAGAAGAAGGTGACCTCCTTCTGGACGATGGGCTTCAACCAGCACACGCGCGGCACCTGGGTGAACAACATGATCTACAACGTCCACCTGCTGGTGGGCAAGATCGCCGAGCCCGGCAACAGCCCGTTCTCGCTCACGGGCCAGCCCTCGGCCTGCGGCACCGCGCGCGAGGTCGGCACCTTCGCGCACCGGCTGCCCGCGGACATGGTGGTCACGAACCCGAAGCACCGCGAGGAGACCGAGAAGCTCTGGCAGCTCCCGCCGGGCACGCTCAACGACAAGATCGGGCTGCACGCCGTGGCGCAGAGCCGCGCGCTCAAGGACGGCAAGCTCAAGTGCTACTGGACCCAGACCACGAACAACATGCAGGCCGGGCCCAACATCAACGGCGAGATCTACCCCGGGTGGCGCAATCCCGCGACCTTCGTGGTGGTTTCGGATGCCTACCCCACGGTGAGCGCGCTCGCCGCGGACCTGATCCTCCCGTCGGCGATGTGGGTGGAGAAGGAAGGTGCGTTCGGCAACGCCGAGCGCCGCACGCAGTTCTGGCGCCAGCAGGTGAGGGCGCCGGGCGAATCCCGGAGCGACCTCTGGCAGCTCGTGGAGTTCTCCAAGCGCTTCAGGATGGAGGAGGTCTGGACGCCCGAGCTCCTCGCGAAGAAGCCCGAGTACAAGGGCAAGACCCTCTTCGATGTGCTCTTCAAGAACGGCGTGGTCAACAAGTACCCGCTCGCGCAGACGCAGAAGGGCTTCGACAACGACGAGTCGAAGCACTTCGGCTTCTACCTGCACAAGGGCCTCTTCGAGGAATACGCGCAGTTCGGGCGCGGCCACGCCCACGACCTCGCGGACTTCGACACCTACCACAAGGCGCGCGGGCTTCGCTGGCCCGTGGTGGACGGCAAGGAAACCCTCTGGCGCTTCCGCGAGGGCTACGACCCGTACGTGAAGAAGGGCGAGGGCGTGAAGTTCTACGGCAAGCCCGACGGCAAGGCCGTGATCTTCGCGCTTCCCTACCAGCCCGCGGCGGAAGCTCCCGACAAGGATTACGACCTGTGGCTGTGCACGGGACGCGTGCTCGAGCACTGGCACACCGGCTCCATGACGCGGCGCGTGGCGGAGCTGCACCGCGCGGTGCCCGAGGCCGTGGTGTTCATGCACCCCGACGACGCGAAGAAGCGGGGCCTGCAGCGCGGCGCCGAGTGCAAGGTGGTCTCGCGCCGCGGCGAGATGGTGGCGCGCGTGGAAACGCGCGGGCGCAACAAGCCCCCGCTGGGCCTCGTGTTCGTGCCGTTCTTCGACGAGGGCCGGCTCGTGAACAAGCTCACCCTGGACGCGACCTGCCCGATCTCGAAAGAGACCGATTTCAAGAAATGCGCCGTGAAGGTGACGAAGGTCTAGCGGCGCGCTTCGGGCCGGGCGGCCGCCATGGCTGAGGACAGGAAACCGCCGCCGGTGGCGCAGGAGCGCCGCCGGTTCCTCGCGAACGCCGCGGGCGCGGCGGGCTCGGCCGCGCTCCTCGCGCTCGGCGTGGGCGTCACGGTGCGCCAATCGCAGGCGCTGCCCGCGAAGGCGATCCGCCCGCCGGGCGCGCGCGAGGAGCCCGACTTCCTCGCCGCGTGCCTGCGCTGCGGGCTGTGCGTGCGCGATTGCCCGCCGAAGAACCTGAAGCTCGCGCGCCTGGGCGACGGCGTGGCCGTGGGCACCCCGTACTTCGAACCGCGCGCGATTCCCTGCGAGATGTGCGAGGGCATTCCCTGCGTGAAGGCCTGCCCGACGGGTGCGCTCGACCCGGCGCTCAAGGACATCACCAAGGCGCGCATGGGTGTGGCGGTCCTGATCGACCAGGAGACCTGCCTCAACTTCAACGGGCTGCGCTGCGACGTGTGCTACCGCGTGTGCCCCGTGATCGACAAGGCGATCACGCTCACGCGCCGGCACAACGAGCGCAGCGACCGCCACGCGATGCTCATCCCCACCGTGCACTCGGAGGCCTGCACGGGCTGCGGCATGTGCGAGAAGAGCTGCGTGCTTCCCCAGGCCGCGATCAAGGTCGTTCCCGCCGCCATCGCCAAGGGCGAGGCCGGGGGCCACTACCGCATGGGCTGGGAGGAGAAGGCGAAGAAGGGCGGACCCGTGGTGCCGCCGCCGCTGGAACTCCCGGTGCGCCGGCCGGAGGGGGGCTGATGGCCGCCCATCCCGCCGCCGCCGGCATCGTGACGCGCTCCTGGCTCGGCGCGAACCGCTACCTCATCGCGCGCCGCGCGGTGCAGCTCGGCATCCTCGCGCTCTTCCTGCTCGGGCCGCTCGCGGGCGTGTGGATCGTGAAGGGCAACCTGAGCTCGAGCCTCACGCTCGGGGTGCTTCCGCTCAGCGACCCCTTCGTGCTCGCGCAGACGATGGCCGCGGGCCATTGGCCCGAGGCGACCGCACTCGCCGGCGCGGGAATCGTCGCCGTCTTCTACTTCCTCGTGAGCGGGCGCAGCTACTGCGCGTGGGTGTGCCCCGTGAACATGGTCACGGACGCCGCCGCGTGGCTGCGCGACCGGCTCGGCATTCCCCAGGGCCGCACGCCCCGGAAGGGCCTGCGGTTCTGGCTTCTCGGCGCCGTGCTCCTCGTGGCCGCCGCCACGGGCACGGCCGCGTGGGAGTTCGTGAACCCCGTGTCGATGACGCACCGCGCGATCATCTTCGGCGCCGGGCTCGCCTGGCTCGTGGTGGCCGCCGTCTTCCTCTTCGACCTCGTGGTCGCGCGCCGCGGATGGTGCTCCCACGTCTGCCCCATGGGCGCCTTCTACAGCCTTCTCGGGCGCGGCTCGCCGCTGAAGGTCTCGGCGGCCAGGCGCGAGGCCTGCGACGACTGCGGCGACTGCTTCCGCGTGTGCCCCGAGCCCGAGGTCATCTCGCCGGCGCTCAAGCCCAAGCACGGCGAGGGGCCCGTCATCGCCTCCAGCCAGTGCACCAACTGCGGCCGCTGCCTCGACGTGTGCACCCGCGACGTCTTCCGGTTCACCATCCGCATCCACCCAAGGAGCGCTCCATGAAGCGTGCCATCGTCCGCCTCGCCGCCCTCGCCCTCGCGACCGCCGGGTTCGCCCTCGCGGCCGACGAGGCGCCCAAGGTCCAGTCCCTTCGCGGGGACGTGCCGATCGACAAGACGCCGCCCGCCGACATCTTCCGGCAGGAGAAGGACCACGCGCCCGCGCCGCGCGACTTCGTGCAGATGCCGCCGCTCATCCCGCACACGATCACGAACTACCAGGTCACCAAGAACTTCAACAAGTGCATGGACTGCCACGCCTGGTCGAAGTACAAGGAGACCGGCGCGACCAAGGTGAGCCTCACGCACTTCAAGGACCGCGAGGGGACGGAGCTGCAGAACATCTCGCCGCGGCGCTACTTCTGCACCCAGTGCCACGTGCCGCAGACGGACGCGAGGCCGCTCGTCGAGAACACCTACCGCCGCGCCGAGGCCCTGCGCTAGCCCCGCATTCCCGAGAGGAAAGGAACAAGAACCATGGGCATGTTCACCAAGGAGGGGTTCGTGCGGCGCACCTGGCGCTGGCTGCTCGCGGGCGGCGTCACGACGCTCGCGGTCGCCTTCGTCGCGGGCATCGTCGCCTGGGGCGGCTTCAACTGGAGCCTCGAGCTCACCAACACCGAGCAGTTCTGCATCTCCTGCCACGAGATGCGCGACAACGTCTACGTCGAGTACCGCAACACCATCCACTACCAGAACCGCACGGGCGTGCGCGCGACCTGTCCGGATTGCCACGTGCCCCGGGAGTGGGTCTACAAGATGGTGCGCAAGATCCAGGCCTCGAACGAGCTGCTGCACAAGGCGCTCGGCTCCATCGACACGCCGGAGAAGTTCAACGCCAAGCGCCTCGAGCTCGCGCAGCACGAGTGGGACCGGATGAAGTCCACGGACTCGCGCGAGTGCCGCAACTGCCACCACTACGAGTTCATGGACTACGCCGAGCAGGGCCGCCGCGCGAGGAACCGCCACCAGGCGGGCTTCGGCGAGGGCAAGACCTGCATCGACTGCCACAAGGGCATCGCGCACACGCTGCCGCCGATCGAGCAGAACATCGGCGCGCCCAAGGAGCCCGCGAAGTCCTGAGGCGCGGCGCCGCCGGGGTGGCGGCGCGGGGGCGCAGGCTGGCATAGTTCGAGGCCGGACCCGCCCCGACGATGAGCGCCGCCCTTCCCCTGACCCTGCGCGCCGGACCGCGCGCCCTCGCCGCGATCCGCGAGCGGGGCCTGCGCGCGGAAGACGTCGCCCTCGTCCCGGGCGCGGCCGGCGGGCCGAAGGGGCTCGGGATCGCCGGCCTCGATCGCGCGATCTTCGCCGAGTGGTTCCCGAAGGCGCCGCGGGTGCGCCACCTCGTGGGCGCCTCGATCGGCGCCTGGCGCTTCGCCGCCGCGTGCTGCGCCGATCCCGGCGAACGGCTCGCCGCGTTCGCCGCCGCGTACGCGGGCCAGAGCTTTCCCCCGCGGCCGACGCGCCGCTACATCTCGCGCTCGGCACGCGAGATGCTCGCCGGACTCTTCGCGGGGCGCGAGGACGAGATCCTCTCGAGCCCCGGCTACCGGCTGCACATCCTCGCGGTGCGCGGGCGCTGGCCGCTCACCCGCGACACGGGCGTGAGCACCACCTTCGGGTTCGGGATGGCGGCGATGGCGAACGTCCTCGGCCGGCGCCACCTCGCGAACTTCATCGACCGCACGGTGTTCCACGACCCGCGCGAGCGCCCGCCCTTCCTCGCGGTGGGGGAGCTCGCGGCGGCGGAATCGCGCGAGCCGATCCGCTTCGACGCCTTCCACACGCACATGGTGCCGCTCGACCGGGACAACCTCGGCGCGGCGCTCCTCGCCTCGGCCTCGATCCCGATGGTGCTCGAGGGCGTGCCCGACATCCCGCGCGCGCCCTCGGGCATGTACTGGGACGGCGGGATCGTGGACTACCACCTGCACCTGCCCTACCACCGCGTCGAGGGCCTCGTGCTCTACCCGCACTTCACCGACCGCATCGTCCCGGGCTGGCTCGACAAGGGCCTGCCCTGGCGGCGGGCGCGCGGCGAATGGCTCGACAACGTGGTCCTGGTGTCGCCCTCGCGCGACTACCTCGCGAGGCTGCCCTTCGGCAAGCTCCCGGACCGCAAGGACTTCAAGCGCTTCGTCCGCGACCACGAGGCGCGCCTGCGCTTCTGGAACGCGGCGATCGCCGAGAGCGAGCGGCTGGGCGAGGCCTTCCTCGAGTTCGCGCGGCGCCCCGATCCGGCGCGGGTCCTGCCCCTCTAGACGGGGAGCTCGACTCAGGACTTGCCGCGCGCGGCGAGCCAGTCCGGCGGGAACGATTTCTCGATGCGCCTGAAGTTCGCCGGCATGGCATCGCAGTTCCGGAGCTGGGCGCTCCTCTGCATGGGATCCTTCAACTCGCGCTCGACCTTCGATCCGGGCGCGGGCGGGGCGAGGCCCTCCGCGAGCCACGCGAACACTTCGCCCATGGTCCTGCGCAGCTCCGGGATCTCCACTTTCGCGAGCGGGCTCGCGGACCAGGCGGCCTGCGCCTGCCCGCGCCGCTCGGGGAAATAGACCTCGCACAGGCGCCAGCCGACGAAGAAATTGGGGACGAGGAGCAGCGCGTAGTCGCGCGCCTCGGCCGCGCTCTTCGCCGGCGGCAGGTCGTAGGGCGTCTCGATCTTGCGCCAGGGGCAGGCGGCCTCGCGCCGCGCCTTCGCGGCGAAATACGCCTCGCGGCCCGCGGCGGGGAATTGCGCGCCGGCGAGCAACTCGTTCTTGCGCCTCGCGAGGGCCTCGAGCTCGGGCGGGCGCTTCGTCGCCCTCGTGCGCGCGTCGAGCTCTCTCGCGCGGGCGGCGTCGCCCACGCCCGAGACCACGATCATCTCGAAGTAGAGCTTCGTGCCCTCGCAGGCCGAGGGCGCGAGCTTCGCGTCGATGGCGTCGAGCTCCTCGAGGTCCTTCTTCGAGAGCTCGCGCATTTGCGCGTGGCCCACCCCGGCCGCGAGCGCGGCGATGGCGACGATGGCGATGCCCTTCATCGATCTCTCCCTGGCCAGGCGCCGGGCACCGCTCACGACGCGTCGAGCGATCGCAGCCACGCGGCGATGAGTCCCGCGCCCTCGGCGTCGAACTCGCCGCCTTCTTCCCGGAAGGCGCGCGCGGCGTCCGGGAACCGGTCGAAATGGTGGTTCATCCCGGGGCGGACCACAAGCGTCGCGCGGGGACCCAGGATCGCGGCGACCCGCTCCTGGTCCTCGCGGCCCATGATCCAGTCGTGCTCGCCCCAGAAGACGAGCGTGCGCGCGGCCGTGGCGGCCCACGCGCCCTCGACGTCGAGCGCCTGCACCTGCTGGTAGTAGCGCGCCGGGCGCCCGTACTGGTGCTCCGGCTCGTCGGTCCAGACCTTGGCGTAGCGGGCATCGCGCGCGATCGCCTGCGCGGGCGTGAGGCCCTGCTGGAGGTAGAGGTCGTAGAAGCCCGCGTAGGCCTTCATCGCCGCGTTCACCTCCGAGGGCTTCGCGCCCGATCGCTCGAGGCGGCGGCGCTCGTGGCCGAGGATGTGCTCGTACCAGGTGCGCGAGAAGCTGCCGGCGGTGACGAGCGCGCGCGGCTTGAACTCCGCGGCGAGCACCGCGGCGAGCGCGCCGCCGATGCTGCCCCCGAAGATCGTCAGGCGGGCGGGATCCGCCCCGGGGTCCGCGAGCGCCGCACGGATGCCGGCGCGGAACGCCTCGAGGTCGTGGTCGAGGTCGGACTCGGAGCAGTCCGGGCCCTCGCTGTCGCCGACCCCGGGCTTCTCGACGCGAACGACCTGCGCGCCGGAATCCCTCATCACCGCGTAGAGCATCTTCATCCAGCTATCGCCGCCGGCGCCGAAGGGCGTTTCCACCGCCCCGCACGAGAGCCACGGAATGAAGACGACCAGCGGAAGGCGCCCGGTCGCGCCGGCGGGGCGCGAGGTGTAGGTGCGCACGCGGTAGCCCTTGGCGCTGCGGGCCGCCCCGTAGCGGATCTCCACGCCCTCGACCTTCTCGGTGGGCATCGCCGCGGCGATGGCCGAGACGCGGATCGTCTCCGGGCCGCGCCTCACGGCGAACTCCGCCCGGTCGCCCGCGCGCTTCGAGCGCAGGAACCTGCCGATGACCGAAAGCCCCGTGACGGGCCGGCCGTCGAGCTCGAGGATCCGGTCGCCCGCCTTGAGCCCCGCCTTCTCGAGCACCGAGTCCGGGCGGAAGCGGACGATGCGCGCGGGATTCCCGTCTTCGGGCGGAGCGAAGGACGCGCCCCAGTCGGCGCGGCGGCGCAGGGGATCGTCGGCGAGTGCGCCGGTGCAGGTTCCGGCGGCGCAGCACAGCACCGCGGCGGCGACCATTTTCGGGAAGGACGGTTGCATGCACGCTTCTCCGGTGAAGGATCGAGCGCCACACGCTACGGGGCGCCGCCGCCCCGGGCTCGCCGCTAGGCGCGGCGGTCGTGGCCGAGTCCGGAATCGGCCGGGTTCTCCCGCGAATCGGCCGACCGCTCCTCGGCGCGGAGGTTGCGGTATTGCGTGGGCGTCAGCCCGAAGCGCGCCTTGAACGCGCGGTTGAACGGCCCGATGGACCCGTAGCCGCAGTCGAGCGCGATGGTGAGCACGGGGAGCGCGAGCTCGTCGGGCGAGGCGAGCCGCGCGGCCGCTTCCTTCAACCGCCAGTCGTGGAGGAAATCGTTGAAGTTCCGGTAGCCGAGGTGGCGGTTGATCGCGCGGCGAAGCACGTGCTCCTGCGTGCGCAGCTCCTCGGCGAGGGAGGCGATCGCGAGGCCCTCGCGCTTCCACAGCTGGCGCTTCTCCATCTCGTCCACGACGCGGCGCGCGAGCGCGGCTTCCGCGGCCGCCGCGCGGGAGATGGGCGCGGGACGCGGCGCCGGCGCCTCGCCCACGACCTTCAGCCCCGGGGGCCGGGGCGGGGGCGCTTCGAGCAGCTCGTCCATGCCGCCGCGCGCGATCGCCTGCAGGATCGCGAAGAGGACGAGGGCGAGCGCCGCGAGGCCCGCGAGGCGGACCTGCGCGGGCGCGCCCGCCGGGCCGAAGAGGAAGTCCGACGCCGCGAGCGCGGCGAACACCGCGCCCACGACGGCGACGAAGGCGGCCCTTGCCCGGCGCCTCGCCTCCACGAGATCGTCGCGCCAGTGACGCAGCGCGGCGTAACCCGCGGCGACCACGAAGGCGAGGGAGATGGCGCGTGCGGCGAGGAGCAGGCCGCGGGAAAGCTCGCGCTCGTCGCCCAGCACGCCGATGCCGAAGCGCCCCCAGTCGCCGGCGAAGGCGACGGCGACGAAGGCGGCGACGCCGAGGTAGTGGAGCTCAGTGGCGCGGAAATCCTCGCGGAAGACCGACTGCGCGAGCAGCCACACCACGAGGGGAGTCGAAAGACACCAGGCATCGAACAGATAGGTGGCGGCGGGGCCGAGGTTCGCGAGCGCGCCCGGCCAGGAGGAAACCGCGAAGGCGCCCATGCCGGCGAGCGCGAACGCGGCGAGCGCCGCGGGGACGCGGGCCCCGTGCCGAAGCAGCAGGGCGACGGCGGCCGAGGCCGCGAGGACGAAGACGGCGGAGCGCAGGACGATTTCCGGCATGGCGCGTCGGGCTGCGGGGACGATGGGCGCAGCTTAGCGGGAACCGCCGCCCGCCGTTGGCCGAATCCGCGCGATCGATGGCCGCTTCCGGAAACGCCGAGCCGCGGCGCCGGGGCGCGCGCACGCTGGCGCCATGAGACCGATTCCGCTGGCCGGTGTCGCGGCCCTCGCCCTCTCCGCGTGCGCCACGCCCCCGATCGACGCTTCCGGGACCGGAACGGGGCCGCTCGCCGAGGCCCTGCTCGCCCGTGATGCCCACCCGGCGCGCGTCTCCGACCTGGGGCTCTACGGGCGCTTCGTCGGCCATTGGGACTTCCGGGTCGAGAACCACCCCGACAACGGCCCGGTCGTCGAGGGCGAGGGCGAGTGGGTGTTCGGCTGGGCGCTCGAGGGCCGCGCAATCCAGGATGTCTGGATCGTCCCGGGCCGGGACCGGCGCGATGCGCGCGCGCCCGCCCCGGGCCCCATCGGCACGACGCTGCGATTCCCCGAGCCCGGCAAGGCGAGCTGGCAGGTGATCTGGGCGAACCCCGTGAGCAACACGGTCCTGCGCATGAGCGCGCGCGAGGTCGCGGGCGAGATCGTGCAGGAGGGGCGCGACGACGAGGGCCAGGCCTTCCGCTGGATCTTCCACGACATCGCGTCCGACTCCTTCCGCTGGAGGGCCGAGGAGCTCGGGGCCGATGGCCGCTGGAAGCTGCGGCAGCGAATGCAGGTGCGGCGGCGCTTCGCCGGGCGCTAGTAGTTGAGCACGGGAGCCAGCCAGCGCTCGGCCGCGGCGAGGTCCATGCCCTTGCGGTGCGCGTAGTCCGCCACCTGGTCGCGCTCGACCTTGCCCACGGCGAAGTAGCGGGCCCCGGGGTGCGCGAGGTAGAAGCCCGCCACGCTCGCCGCGGGCATCATGGCGAAGGACTCGGTGAGCGTCATGCCCGCGTTCTTCCCGGCGTCCAGCAGCCGGAAGAGCGTCTCCTTCTCCGTGTGGTCGGGGCACGCCGGGTAGCCCGGCGCGGGGCGGATGCCCGCGTACTTCTCGGCGACGAGCTCCTCGGCCGAGAGCGCCTCGCCCTTCGCGTAGCCCCAGAACTGCGTGCGCACGAGCTGGTGCAGGTGCTCGGCGAAGGCCTCCGCGAGCCGGTCGGCGAGCGCCTTCACCTGGATCGCGCCGTAGTCGTCGTGCTTCTTCTGGGCGGCGGCCACCCGCGCATCCACGCCGATGCCCGCGGTGACCGCGAAGGCGCCGATCCAGTCCGGGACGCCGCTCTCCCTGGGGGCCACGAAATCCGCGAGGCACTGGTTGGGGTTGCCCGCGGGCTTCTCGTTCTGCTGGCGGAGGTTGTGCCAGGTCGCGAGGACGTGGGAGCGCGTCTCGTCGGAGTAGATCTCGATGTCGTCGCCCACGGAGTTCGCGGGCCACAGGCCGAAGACGCCGTTGGCGGTGAGCGCGCGCGACTTCACGAGCTTGTCGAGCATCGCGAGGCCCTCGCGGTGCACGGTCCGCGCCGCCTCGCCCACCACCGGGTCCTGGAGGATGTCGGGATACCGGCCCGCGAGGTCCCAGGCCTGGAAGTACGGCGCCCAGTCGAGGAAGGGGACGAGCTTGTCGAGCGGATAGTTCCTGAGCGCCATCACGCCGAGCTGACGCGGCTTCACGGGCTTGGCCGTCGACCAGTCGATGCGCACGGCGTTCTCGCGCGCGGCCTCGAGCGTGACGGACTTCTGCCCGGTCTTGCGCGCGTGCTGCTCGCGCACCTTCGCGTAGTCCTCGCGCAGCTGCCGGAGGTATTCGTCGCGCCCGCCCTCGGCGCTCATGAGGCTGGAGGCCACCCCGACCGCGCGCGAGGCATCCGGCACCCAGACCGTGGGGCCCGAGTAGCCCGGCTCGATCTTCACCGCCGTGTGGGTGCGCGAGGTCGTGGCGCCGCCGATCAGAAGCGGCACCGTGAAGCCCAGGCGCTGCATCTCCTTCGCGACGTGGGCCATCTCCTCGAGCGAGGGCGTGATGAGCCCCGAGAGGCCCACGAGGTCCGCGCGCTCGTTCCTCGCCGTCTCGAGGATCCTCTCGGCGGGCACCATGACGCCGAGGTCGATCACCTCGAAGTTGTTGCACTGGAGCACCACGCCCACGATGTTCTTGCCGATGTCGTGCACGTCGCCCTTGACGGTCGCCATCACGACCTTGCCCTTGGCCCTGGCGTCCGCCGAGCCGAGCAGGCGCTTCTCCTCCTCGATGAAGGGGATGAGGTGGGCCACGGCCTGCTTCATCACGCGCGCCGACTTCACGACCTGCGGGAGGAACATCTTCCCCGAGCCGAAGAGGTCGCCCACGACGTTCATGCCGTCCATGAGCGGGCCCTCGATCACCTGGATGGGGCGCGCGAACTTCCTCCTCGCTTCCTCGGTGTCCTCGACGATCCACTGCGTGATGCCCCTCACCAGCGCGTGGGTGAGCCGCTCCTCGACGCTCCCGCTTCGCCACGCGAGGTCCTCGACCGCGTCCTTCCTCTTTCCCTTGAAGGACTCGGCGAAGGTGACGAGGCGCTCGGTCGCGTCCCTGCGCCGGTCGAAGATCACGTCCTCGACGTGCTCGAGCAGGTCCTTCGGGATCTCCGCGTAGACGCCCAGCTGGCCGGCGTTGACGATGCCCATCGTCATCCCGGCCTTCGCCGCGTGGTAGAGGAACGCCGTGTGCATGGCCTCGCGCACCGGGTCGTTGCCGCGGAAGGAGAAGGAGAGGTTCGACACCCCCCCCGAGGTCTTCGCGTGGGGAAGGTGGCGGTGGATCCAGGCCACGGCCTCGAGGTAGTCGATCCCGTAGCGGTTGTGCTCCTCGATCCCCGTGGCGATCGCGAAGATGTTCGGGTCGAAGATGATGTCCTCGGGCGCGAAGCCGACCTGCTGCGTGAGGATTCGGTAGCTCCTCTCGCAGATCGAGGTCTTGCGCTCGAGGGTGTCCGCCTGGCCCTTCTCGTCGAAGGCCATGACGACCACCGCCGCGCCGTAGCGGCGCGCGAGCTTCGCATGCTTCACGAACTCCGCTTCGCCCTCCTTGAGGGAGATGGAGTTGACGATGGCCTTGCCCTGGACGCACTTGAGCCCCGCCTCGATCACGCTCCACTTGGAGCTGTCGATCATGACGGGCACGCGGGCGATGTCGGGCTCGGCGGCGACGAGGTTGAGGAACTTCGCCATGGCGGCGGCGGAGTCGAGCATCGCCTCGTCCATGTTGACGTCGATCACCTGCGCGCCGTTCTCGACCTGCTGGCGCGCGACCGAGAGCGCCTCGGCGTAGTCGCCCGCGAGGATGAGCCGCGCGAAGGCCTTCGATCCCGTGACGTTGGTCCTCTCGCCCACGTTCACGAAGAGCGAGTCCTCGCCGATGTTGCACGGCTCCAGCCCCGAGAGGCGAAGCCGGGGCTCGATGGCCGGCGTGGCGCGCGGCTTGAAGGGCGCCACCGTCTCGGCGATCGCCTTGATGTGCGCGGGCGTCGTGCCGCAGCAGCCGCCCGTGATGTTGAGCCAGCCGGCCTCGGCCCACTCGCGGATGAAGCCCGCGGTCTCCGCGGGCAGCTCGTCGTACTCGGCCATGGCGTTCGGCAGCCCCGCGTTGGGGTGCGCGGAGACGAGGCAATCGGCGATCCGCGCGAGCTCCTCGACGTGGGGCCGCAGCTGGCGCGCGCCGAGCGCGCAGTTGAAGCCGACGGAAAGGGGGCGCGCGTGGCGCACCGAGTTCCAGAACGCCTCCGGCGTCTGCCCCGAGAGCGTGCGCCCCGAGGCGTCGGTGATCGTGCCCGAGATCATGATGGGCACGCGCTCGCCGGTTTCCTCGAACGCCTCGTCGATCGCGAAGAGCGCGGCCTTGGCGTTGAGCGTGTCGAAGATCGTCTCGACGAGCAGCAGGTCCGCGCCGCCCTCGAGGAGCGCCCGCGCGGCCTCCTTGTAGGCGTCCTTCACCTGGTCGAAAGTCACCGCGCGGAATCCCGGATCGTTCACGTCCGGCGAAAGCGAGAGCGTGCGGTTCATGGGGCCGAGCACGCCGGCGACGAAGCGCGGCTTCGCGGGCGTGCGCGCCGAGAACTCGTCGGCCACCGAGCGGGCGAGCCGCGCCGCCTCGCGGTTCAGTTCCGCCACGATCGATTCCAGCGCGTAGTCCGCCTGGGAGACCGTGGTCGAGTTGAAGGTGTTGGTCTCGAGGATGTCGGCGCCCGCCTCCAGGTACTGCGCGTGGATCTCGCGGATCACCTGCGCTCGCGTGAGCGTGAGCAGGTCGTTGTTGCCCCGCAGGTCCCTCGCGTGCGCGGCGAAGCGCTCGCCGCGGTACTCGGCCTCCGAAAGTCTGTAGCGCTGCACCATCGTGCCCATGGCCCCGTCGAGCACGAGGATGCGCGTCTTCAGCGCCTCGTGGAGCGCCGCGAGGCGGGCGGGGCGGTTGGCGATGGCCTGGTCCATGATTCGCTGCTTTCCTGTCCTTCCCGAAATACCCGTCATTCCCGCGAAGGCGGGAATCCAGCCCCCAAACAAAAAACCCGTCGGCGAAGGCGACGGGTCTTTCGGGCCGGTCGCTTTAGCTGGATTTGTTGAGCGCCCGCAAGCTGAGGGATCAAATCGGCGCTTTGCGCGCATTCTACCTCGGCCGCCGGACGGCGGGCAACGCGCGCCCGGGGCGCCGCCCATTGGTGGGACAATCGCGCGTGGCCAGCGAATCGTCGAAGACCCGGGCCCTCTGGGGCGAGCTCGAGCGCTCGGTGCTGCGAGGCGAGGGCATCGACATCGGCTGCGGAGCCGACCCCGTGCTTCCGGGGGTCGTGCCGTTCGACCTCGCCCAGGGCGACGCCAACGAGATCCTCGCCCACGTCCACCGGCAGTTCGACTTCGTCTACGCCTCGCACTGCCTCGAGCACATGACGGACGCGCGCGCGGCGGCCGCGCAATGGTGGCAGCTCGTGAAGCCCGGAGGGGTCCTCTTCCTGATCGTTCCCGACGAGGACCTCTACGAGCAGGGGTTCTGGCCGAGCCGCTTCAACGCCGACCACAAGTGGACCTTCACGATCGCCAAGCGCGAGAGCTGGTCGCCGGTGTCGGTCAACCTGCTCGAGCTCGCGCGCTCGCTTCCGGGCGGCGAGCTCGTGGACCTGCGGCTTTTCGACGCGGGCTACGACCGCAGCCTCATGTGCCATGGCGAGGCGCTCGCGCGGTCCTGGCAGGTTGCACGCCGCCTCGGCTACGCCTTCGGCCGGCTCCTCGGCTTCGACCGGCAGGCGCTCAAGCGCCGCTTCGTGCGCCCCATCGACCAGACGACCTTTCCCGGCACGGTCGCGCAGATCCAGTGCATCGTGCGCAAGCGCCTGCCCTGAACGAAGGGGGCCGTCCCCGCGGCCGCCCGCCGGTGGTATCGTAGCCGCCTCCCCGCACGCCACACCCCAGAGAGAAAAGACATGAAAACCGCCCTCCTCGTCCTGGTCCTCGCATTCGGCCTCGCCGCCCAGGAGGCGGACGCCGCGAAACGCTTCGGCGGCGGAGGCAGCCTCGGCAAGCAGCGCCCCGCCCCCACCGCGAAGGAGGCCGCGCCGGCCGCGCCCGCGGCCCCGGCCCAGTCGGCCGCCGCTCCCGGCACGCCGGCGAAGCCCGCCGCGGCGCCCGCGCCGGCCCCCGCGCCGCAGGGCTTCTTCGGCCGCTTCGGCGGCATGATCGCGGGCCTGGGCATCGGCGCCCTGCTCGGATCGATGTTCGGCGGGAGCCTGGGTGGGGCCATCGGCGGGCTGCTGCTCGCCTTCCTCGTGGGCGCGGTCCTCTATTTCGTCGTCCGCGCGCTGATGTCGCGCGGGAACCCCGCCCCCCGGCCTCTCGCGTTCGAGGGCGCCGGAAGCGCCGCGCCGGCCCGTCCCGCGGTCGAGATCGGCGGCGACCTCACCGCGCCCGCGCAGCCGGCGGCCGCGCCCGGCCCCGCGATCCGGCCCGGGTTCGAGACCGCCCCGTTCGAGCGCGTGGCGAAGACGTCGTTCATCCGCCTGCAGGCGGCCAACGACGCCGGCGACCTCGACGACATCCGCGACTTCACCACGCCCGAGCTCTACGCGGAGATCGCGATGCAGGTGCGCGAGCGCGGCGACGCCGCGCAGCGGACCGAGGTGGTGAGCGTGGACGCGAAGGTGATCGAGGTCGCGGTCGAGGACGGCTACGAGATCGCGAGTGTCCGCTTCACGGGCCTCATCCGCGAGGCCGCGCACGCATCCCCCGAGCCCTTCGACGAAGTCTGGCACGTGCGCCGCAAGGCGAACGACCGCAAGGCGTCCTGGCTCATCGCGGGGATCCAGCAGACGGCGTAGGACGGCGTGGGCTGCGCCCGCGCCGCCCGGGAATCGCTCCTAGGGCGCCGGGCGCAGGTTGTAGAGGCCCAGCGTTCCGTAGCCCTTGGCGAGCGGCGTGCGCCCGACGTAGCGCATCGCCAGCCCCTCGACGCCGCTCGCGGCAGCCACCGCCGCGAAGGCGCTGCTCGCGTAGACCTGCCCCGGCGGCGTGATCGGCTCGATGCGCGCCGCGCGGCTCGTGTGCGGGCCGGTGTAGATCGCGCCTCCCGTGACCGGGTCGCGCCCGCAATGCACCGGGCCGCAGTGCAGGGCGATGCGCAGGTCGAAGTTCGGCGGCAGGCCGAAGGCCACCCGGTCGAAGCGCTTCACGAGCGCGGCGAGCTCGAGCGCGTAATGCCCCGCGTCTCCCACGCTCGCGAAGACCATGTAGAGTCCGTCGCCGGCGACTTCGACGTGCTCGTGCCGGTGGGCCGTGCGCCGGTTGAGGTCCGCGACCGCGCCGAGGAAGCCCGCGATGTAGCGCGGGATCTGGTCCTCGTTCAGCTGGCTGTAGCCGACGGCGTCGGCGAAGAGCATCGCGCGCAGCTCGTGCCGGAATCCCTCCACGGGACGCTCCTGCGCCTCGGCCGGCGCTGCGCGCGGTGAAGTCCCGGGCGGGCCCGCGCCGGGCGCCGCGAGGTCGACCGTGTCCACGGCGATGCCGTGCCGCGTCCAGATCGAGACGAGCGAGGCGGCTCCGCCCGCCGCGCCCTGCGCGCCGGGCGCGTGCAAAGCGAGGCCCCGCAGCGGCGTGTCGAGCGCCTGCGCGCGCAGGCACCCCATCCCGGTGAGCACGAGGTTCGCGTACTCGTAGGTCGCCGTGCTGCCGCTCGCGCGATGATCGCTCGTGACCGTCACGCTGTGGGCGGCGGCGAGTGCGCCGTCGAAGCGCGCGCCCCAGTCGCCGGAGGCGAAATCGACGCTCGCGCGGCGGAACTCCCCGGGCGGGAAGGGCAGCACCACGTGCGTCTCGCAGCCGCGCTCCCGCGCGAGCTCGAGGCACAGGAGGTCCGCCCCGCACGCGGCGGAGACGTAGACGGCGAGCGGCGAGACGGCCGCGAGCCGCGCGCGCAGCGCTTCGCGGGCGGCGGGCTCGAGAGCGGGAGGAAAGCGCGGCGCCGGCCGCCCGGGCGCGTCGATCATGTGGCCCGTGAACACGGCCACGGGCGGGATGACCAGCGCATCGGCCACCGAGGCGTCGGCGCCGGGCAGGTGCCGGGCCAGCAACCGCGCCTGGCGGCGCGTGGTGCATACGTCCCCGTGGCGCCCCTCGGCGAGGCTCGCGGCGCGGGCGTAGTGCGCGGCGGCGCCGTCGCTGTCGCCGAGGATCAGCGCCGCCTCGCCGAGCGTGGCTTCCTGCCAGTAGCGCCCGGTCGCGGATTCGCCCTTGTCGGCGCAGCGCAGGCACACGCGGCGCACCGTTTCCGCGATGGCCCGCGCGCGGCCGAGGTCGCCGCGCAACACCGCCATGGTCGCCGCGTTGATGCCCGTGTAGTACGCGTCCGCGTCGGCGCGGGCGCGAAGCGCGGATTCGTGGGCGCCCTCGTACAGGCGGAAGCCGGCCTCGAGGTGCGTCGCCCGTTCGGCGGGGTCGGCCGCGGCGAGCGCGAGGTCCTTGTGCGTGCGGGCGAGGAGTCCCAGCGTCTCGGCATCGCGCAGTCCCTCGGCGGCGAGCGCCGCGAGGATCCCGTTGGCGCGCTCGACGTCGCCGCTCCGCGCGAGGGCGAGCGCCTGCAGCCGGCGAAGGCGCGCATGCCCCGGCGCCGCCTCCAGGCCGGACTGCGCCGCGTTGCAGGCGAGCAGCGGCTCGCCGCGGTCGAGGAACTCCTGCGCCCGCGCGGCGCTCGCTTCCGCGGTCTCCTCCGATGCTTCCTGCGCCTGCGACGGTTGCCGCGCCATTCCCGTTCGTCCGGCCATGAGCGAGGCCCGATGATAATCCCGCTTTCCAAAGGCGGTGGAATGCCCTACGCTTGGCTGCGCCGCGGCCGGGTCGCCGCTGCAACGCAACAAGAAGAAGGCGAAGTCACCCGAGGGGAGCGTCCGATGGCGGTCCGGTCCGTTCACAGGTTCGATTCGTCCGCGGGAATCCGGCCATGAGCAGCGTGCTGCCGATGCTCGCGCCGTCGCCCAGGCTCGACGAGGACGCGTGGGAGGACCTCCTCAACTTCATCGAGGAAAAGCGCGTCATCCCGATCGTCGGCCCGGAGCTCCTGAAGGTGGAGACCGAGAGCGGCCCGCGGCTGCTCTACGACTGGATGGCGGACAAGCTCGCCGCGAAGCTCGGCGTCGACGCCTCGCGGCTGCCCTCGCCCTACACGCTGAACGACGTCGTCTGCTGGTTCCTGTCGTCGCGCGGCCGGCGCGAGGACACCTACACCCGCATGCGCAGCATCCTTCGCGAGGCGAGCTTCGCGCCGCCGAAGGCGCTCCGGCAGCTCGCCGAGATCACGGACTTCGACCTCTTCGTCACCACCACCTTCGACTCGCTCCTCGAGAGCGCGATCAACGCCGAGCGCTTCGCGGGCGCGCAGTCCACCGAGGTGATCGGCTACACGCCCAACCGCGTCGCGGACCTGCCGAGCGAGCGCGAGCATCTCCAGCGGCCGGTCGTCTACCACCTCCTCGGGCGCTGCTCGGCCTCGCCCACCTACGTGATCTCCGACGAGGACATGCTGGAATTCGTGTGCGCGCTGCAAAGCGAGCACCTCACGCCCGAGAAGCTCTTCTACGAGCTCGAGCACAACCACCTGCTGCTCATCGGCAGCAACTTCACGAACTGGCTCGCGCGCCTGTTCCTGCGCATGGCCAAGCGCCGGCGCCTGTCGGACCCGCGCGACGTGGGCGAGGTCCTCGCCGACGACCACTCCGGAGGCGACGAGCGCCTGATGGCGTTCCTGCAGCAGGTGAGCGTGCGCACGCGCGTCTACACCGGCGCGGAGCAGTTCGTCGACGAGCTGCACCGGCGCTGGACTGCGCGGCGCAGGCCCGCCGAGGTGATCGCGATGAGCGCCGCCCCGCAGCGCGTCCTGCCGCCCGAGCGCGAGATGCCCGAGAATGCGGTCTTCATCAGCTACGCGCGCGAGGACCTCGCCGCGGTGCAGAAGCTGAAGGCGGGGCTGGATGCCGCCGGCGTGACGACCTGGTTCGACATGGAGCGGCTCGAGGGCGGCGACGACTACGACCGCAAGATCCAGAAGAACATCTCGCGCTGCTCGTACTTCGTCCCGGTGGTCTCCGCGGCGACCGAGCGCCGGCTCGAGGCCTACTTCCGCCGCGAGTGGAGCTACGCCCTCGACCGCACGCGCAACATGGCCGACGAGGCGATCTTCATCCTGCCGGTGTGCATCGACGCCACCGACCCGCGCGAGGCGCGCGTCCCCGACCGGTTCAAGGCGGTGCACATCACGCAGCTTCCGGGCGGGGAGCCCTCGCCCGAATTCGTGCGCCGCCTGAAGGAGCTGCTCCGCGCGAGCGACCGGGGCGCGGGGGGGGCGACGTGAGCGCGGCCGTCCTTCCCGGGGCGGGAGAGGGTCCGGCGGTCGCGCACGCCGCGCCGCGTTCGGGTGCGGAGGGCGCCGCGGCCGCCGGGCAACCCACGGTCGACGCCGAGCATCCCTGGCTCGGCCTCGCCTCGTTCACGGAGGAGACGCGCGGCTATTTCCACGGCCGCGAGGAGGAGGTGGCCGAGCTCGGTCGCCGCGTGCAGCGAAAGCTCCTCACCATCCTCTTCGGGCAGTCGGGCCTCGGCAAGACCTCGATTCTGCGCGCGGGCATCGTCCCGCGGCTGCGGCCCGAGGGCTATTGCCCCGTGTACGTGCGCATCGACTACTCGCCGGAGACGCCGCCGCCCTCGGAGCAGATCAAGCAGGCGATCTTCCGCGCGACCGAGGCCTCGGGCCAATGGACGAAGCCGGGCACGGCGGTCGCGGGCGAGTCGCTGTGGGAGTTCCTGCACCACCGCGACGACATCCTCGAGGATGCCGCCGGCAAGACCGTCATCCCGCTGCTCATCTTCGACCAGTTCGAGGAGATCTTCACCCTCGCGCAGGCCGACGACGCCGGCCGCAAGCGGGCGGCGCAGTTCATCGAGGACCTCGCGGACCTCGTCGAGAACCGGCCGCCCAGAACGCTGGAGGCGCGGCTCGAGACCGACGACTCGATCACCGAGCGCTTCGACTTCGGCCGCGCCGACTACCGCATCCTCATCGCGCTGCGCGAGGACTACCTCGCGCACCTCGAGGGCCTGAAGGGTGCGATGCCCTCGATCACCCAGAACCGCATGCGGCTCGCGCGCATGACGGGCGCGCAGGCGCTCGCCGCGGTGATGAAGCCCGGCGGGCGGCTGGTGAGCCAGGAGGTGGCGGAAGCGATCGTGCGCTTCATCGCCGGCGGCTCGGAGCTCCGGAACGCCGAGGTCGAGCCCTCGCTCCTGTCGCTCATCTGCCGCGAGCTCAACAACGCCCGCATCGCCCAGGGCCGCCGCGAGATCTCCGCGGACCTGCTGGCCGGGTCGAACGACACGATCCTCGCGGAGTTCTACGAGCGCGCGCTCGCCGACCAGCCCGCCGCCGTGCGCCGCTTCATCGAGGACGAGATGCTCACGGAATCGGGCTTCCGCGAGAGCCTCGCCGAGGAGCGCGTGCAGAAGGCCTTCGCCGCGGCGGGCGCGGCCCCGGGAGCGCTCGCGACCCTCGTCAACCGGCGGCTGCTGCGGATCGAGGAGCGCCTCGACCTGCGCCGCGTCGAGCTCACCCACGACGTGCTCTGCGGCGTCGTGCGCGCGAGCCGCGAGGTGCGCCTCGAGCGCGAGGCGCGCGACGAGGCCGAGCGCCAGCTCCAGGCGCAGCGCGCGCGCGAGCTCGCCACCCGCAAGGCCCTGGTGCGCGCGCGGCAGGTCGCCGTGGGCGCGGGCGCTCTCGCGGTCGTCGCGATCGGCGGCGCGATCTTCGGCTACCTGAACATGCAGCGCGCGCAGGAGGCGGAGGCCGCGGCGCTCAAGGCGCGCCAGTCGGCGGAGGTGGCGCGCGGCGAGGCCGAGAAGCTGATGGTCTTCCTCCTCGACGACTTCACGCGCGAGCTCGAGCCCACGGGCCGGATCGACATCGTCGCGGAGCTCGCCAAGCGCGCGATCGACTACTACAAGGGGTTGCCGCAGGAACTGCGCACGCCGGACACGGAGCGCAACCGCGCGCTGGCGCTCGTGCGCTACGGCGCGGTCCTGCGGATCCAGGCGCAGCACGAAACGGCGCTTTCGCTGCTCGAGGAGGCGACGGAGTCCTTCCGCAAGCTCCGGGCCCAGGGCGACGAATCGGAGGCGACCGTCGTGGGGCTCGCGAGCGCGCTGGGCTATCGCGCGGCGATCCTCGTCAACCAGCTGAAGCTCCCCGAGTCCGTCGCGATGATGGAATCGAGCCTCGAGACGCTCCGGCCTTTCTCGTCGAGGCCGGAGCCCTCGCGCGCGGTGCTGCGCCTGCAGGGTCTCCTGCTGGTCGGCCTCGGCTACAACAAGATCAACAACGGGAGCTACAACGAGGCGATCCAGAACCTGGAGGATGCCCGGCGCGTCCATGCCCGCCTCGGGGCGCCGGGACTGGCGGACATCTCCGCGGCGGTGGAGTACGCCGCCGCCTCGGGCTGGCTCGGAAACGCCCTGGAGAGCGTGGAGCGCTGGGGGGAGGCGAGGGCGGCATTCCGCGAATCGTTCGACGTCGCCGGCGCGGTGCTGAACGCGATGCCCGGCCATACCCGGGCCCTGCACACCAAGGGCATCGCCGCGGGCGCCTTGAGCCAGATCGAGGCCTACGAGTTCCGGCTCGGCCGCGCGCTCGAGCTTTCGCGCGAGCACCAGCGGCTCTACGAGGCGCTGCTCAAGATCACGCCGACGAGCGCCGGCGCCTGGAACAACCTCGGCGTGGCGCACTCGGAGAGCGCGGATTTCAGCTGGCGCCTCGGCCGCCTCGAGGAATCCGTGGCGAGCTACCGTGCCGCCGTTGCCGTGGGCGAGAAGATCCCGACGCCGGGCTCCTTCCAGGCGCGCAACCTCGCCGTCTGGTCGGTCTTCCTGGCCGACCGGGCCGCCGAGCTGGGCGACGCCGCGGGGGCGGCCGCCGCGCTCGCGAATGGCGAGCGCCTTTGGGAGAAGTACCTCAAGACGGGCTCCAGCCCCTTCCAGTCGGCGCTTTCGCGGCAGTGGCAGAGCAGCTATGGCGCATCGGTCGCGCTGAGTGGTGGCGACGCGGCGCGGGCGCTCCGCGAGGCGCGCGAGGCGCTGGCCGCCGCCGACGCCCTCGAGGCGACGGGCGATGACGACAGGCTCTGGAAGCGGCGCGCCCGCGTGAGGAACCACCGGACGATCGCGCTCGCCGAGCTCAGGCTGGGCAACGCCCCCGCGGCGGAGGTCGCGGCGCGAGCGGCCCTCGCCGACTGGCAGACGCTGCCGCGGCGGGAGTTCATGGGCTCGGAAAGCGTCGGCGTGCGCCTGCGCACGCTGCTCGCGCTGTCGCTCGCCCGCCAAGGGCGGACGGGCGAGGCGCGGGAGGCCATCGCGCCGGTCGTCAAGGGCCAGCGCGAGCTCATGGCCCGGCAGAAGGAAGACCGCACGCAGCACTTCGACCTTGCCTTCGCTCTCTACGCCGCCGCGCTCGCGGACCCGGGCCAGCGCGAGTCGCTGCTCGCGGAGGCCACGGCCATCCTCGAAGGCCTGCCGCCGGCCATGGGCCGCTCGAAGACCGGGGCGCTCCTGCGCGGCTGGATCGCCGAGGAACGGGGCCGGCGCTCGTAGCGCCGGGCGCCGCCGCTCCCGGTCGCCCATGGCGGGGGCGGGTCCCGCTCGTTTACGATCCCCGTTCGGCCACCATCCGCGATGAAACCCCCATGTGCCCCGCACCCACCGCGCCGCTCGCCGGCGTGAAAGTCGTCGAGTTCTGCCAGATCGCCGCGGGACCGTTCTGCGGGATGCTGCTCGCGGACTTCGGCGCCGAGGTCGTGAAGGTCGAGCCCCCGGAGGGCGACGCGATGCGCCAGTGGCCACCCGTGAACGGCGGCTACAGCGAGAACTTCGCCTCGATCAACCGCGGCAAGAAGAGCGTGGCCCTCGACCTCAAGGACCCGGCGGACCGCGACTTCGCGCGCGTGCTCGCGCTCGAAGCCGACGTGCTGGTGGAGAACAACCGCCCCGGCGTGATGCAGCGCCTCGGCCTGGGCTGGGACTGGTTCGGCCCGCGCAAACGCTCGCTCGTCTACTGCTCGATCTCGGCCTTCGGGCAGGCGGGGCCGCGCGCGGCCGAGGGCGGCTTCGACCTCACGATCCAGGCCGCCTCGGGCGTGATGAGCGTGACGGGCGAGCCGGGCGGCCCGCCCGTGAAGTGCGGCGTTCCGCTCTCGGACTTCGGCGCCGGGCTCTACGCCGCGTTCTCCATCGCCGCGCTCCTCGCGCGCGTGCGCGCCGGCGGCCCCGGCGGCACCATCGACGTGCCGATGTTCGCGACCAACCTCGCGATGGCCGCACTGCAGACGAGCGAGTACTTCGGCACCGGGAAGAACCCGCGCAAGCTCGGCTCCGCGCACCCGCGAAACGCTCCCTACCAGGCATACCGCGCGAAGGACGGCTGGTTCGCCATCGCCGCGGGCAACGACCGGCTGTGGCAGTCGGTGTGCGAGGTGGTGGGCGCGCCGGAGTGGGTGGCGGACGCGCGCTTCGGGTCGACCACGCTCCGGGCGGCGAACCAGGAGGCGCTCCGGGAGCTTCTCGAGGCGCGCTTCGCCGCGGCGGGCGCCGGGGAATGGCTCGAGCGCTTCCGCGCCGCGGGCGTGCCCTGCGCGCCGATCAACGGCTACGCCGAGGCGCTCGCGGACCCGCAGGCCGAGGCGCTCGGCCTGGTCCTTCCCGCGACGCTCCCCGGCGGGCGCGCGACGCGCACCTTGGGCTGCCCCGTGCGCATCGATGGCGAGGCGGTGAAAGTGAACACGGCCTTCCCGCTGCTCGGCGAGCACGGCGCTGCGCTGCGTTCGAAGGCGGAAGGAGGATTGACATGACGCCCACGGCCGACCGCATCGCGCCGCTGCGCGAGTTCGTGGCGGCGATGACCCGCCTGGTGGAATCCACGCGCGAGGAGGCCGCGCTGCTCGCGGGCGCGAGGCCGCTCCTCGCGAAGCTGATCGCCGACGACGCGTGGCTGCCCGAGGAATGCGCGCGCACCGACCCGCAGTACTACCGGCAGTACCTCCTGCACTGCGATCCGCTCGAGCGCTTCTCCGTGGTGAGCTTCGTGTGGGGGCCGGGCCAGACGACGCCGGTCCACGACCACACGGTCTGGGGGCTCGTCGGCATGATGCGCGGGGCGGAGCGCTGCCGGCGTTACGCGCGCGGCGCCGACGGGATGCTGCGCCCCGTGGGCGACGAGCAGGTGCTGAGGCCCGGCGAGATCGAGGCGGTCTCGCCCACCGTGGGCGACATCCACACCGTGGCCAACGCCCTCGAGGACCGTCCCAGCGTGAGCATCCACGTGTACGGCGCGAACATCGGCGCCGTGAGGCGGCACGTGTTCGACGCGCAGACGGGCGCGGCGAAGGATTTCGTCTCGGGCTACTCGTCGGCGACGGTGCCCAACCTCTGGGACCGCTCGGCCGCGATGCGCGCGGCGATCTCCTGATGGGCGAGGCGGGCGCGGGAGTCGCCACCGCCTGGCTCGACCGGCCCGAGCGCGGCAACGCGCTGTCCGCCGCGGCGGTCGACGATCTGATCGATCAGGTGAACGCCGCGATCGCGAACCCCGGGGTGCACACGCTGATCTTCCGCGGCCGCGGGGCGCATTTCTGCACGGGCTTCGACCTCTCGGGCCTGGAGAGCGAGACGGATGCCACGCTCGCCGCGCGCTTCGTCCGGCTCGAGCGGCTCCTCCAGGCCGTGTGGCACGCGCCGATGCGCACCGCGGCGCTCGCCACCGGGCGCGCCTGGGGCGCGGGCGCGGACCTCTTCGCCTCCTGCGACATTCGCGCGGCGGCGCCCGGAGCGACCTTTCGGTTCCCGGGCACGGCCTTCGGGATCCTGCTCGGCACGCGCCGACTCGCGGAGCTCGTCGGATGGGACCGCGCGCGGCCGCTCGTGTCGGAGGGCGTCACGCTCGATGCGCCCGCCGCTCTCGCGGCGGGCCTCGCCACCGAGATCGTCGAGGGTGACGCCGAGCGATGGCTGGCGCTGCGCTGCGCGCCGCCGGTCGCCGATCGCGCGACGCTCGCGGCGATCCGGGAGGCCACGCGGCCCGATCATCGCGCCGCCGACCTCGCCGCGCTCGAGCGCTCGGCCTCGCGGCCGGGGCTCGCCGGGAGGATCGCCGATTACCGGAAGGGCTTCGCGAAGTGAGCCGCGGGCCGGATCCCGCGATCCCCCGCTCCCTCGGCTAGCTTCCGTAGGCCGACCGCAGCTCCTCGCGCACCAGGCCCTGCAGCTCCTCCAGCCCGAAGCGCGGCAGCGGCCGGCCGTTGACGAAGTACTCCGGGGTCTTCGACACGCCCAGCGCCCGGGCGTCGGCGAGGTCGCGCTCGATCCGCTGGACGACCTCGGGCGAGTTCATCTCGGCGCGGACGCGGTCGAGGTCCAGCCCGAGGCCCTCGAGGGCCGGCCACACGCGCTCGGGGTAGACCTTGTGGTTGACCGTCCAGCGGTCCTGGCTGGCGAGCAGCGCCTCGAGCGCCTGCCAGTACTTCTCCTGGGCGCGGGCCGCCTCGAGGATGCGGATCACCTCGCCCGAGCCCTTGTGCAGCGGGATGTGGCGGACCGAGAGCCGGATGCGCTCCGGGCTCGCCGCCATCAGTCGCTTCACGTGCGGGAAGAAGATCGCGCAGGTCTCGCACGCCGGGTCGAGGAACTCGACGATGTGGACCTTCGCATCGGCCTGGCCGAGCGCGGGCGCGTGCTCGCTCGCGAGATGGGCGCGGCTGCGCGCGGCCGATTGCCGCGCCGACGCGTCGGACTCGGCCTTGAAGACCAAGACGCCCCCGACGAAGGCGAGCAGCACGACGACGATGGCGCCGGCAACGAGACCGCGGCGGCCCTTCGCGCGCGGTGGCGCCGGCGGCTCCGCGGCCGGGGCCGGTTGCGGTGCGTTCCTCCTGGACTTGCGGCTCATGGCCCTCTGCCCGGAAGCGTGGCGGCGGCGCGTGCGTTCGTCATTTCGCGGGCTCGATCCGCGTGACGACGTAGGCGCCGCCGATCTCCTCGGCGCGGAACTTCACCTTGTCGCCGACCTTGAGCTTGTCGAGGGCGGCGGGGTCCTTCACGTCGAAGACCATCGTCATGGGTCCCATGCCGATGCTCGCGATCTCGCCGTGCTTGAGCATCACTTTCTTCCCGGCCTTGTCCACCTTGCGGACTTCCCCGTCGGAGAGAGCGGTCGCCCTGGCCGCAGCGGGCGCGGCGGCGGGGGGATGATGCGCATGGGAGGACTGCGCGGTCGCGGCGCCGGCGAAGGCGAGGGTGGCGAGGAGGAGGGCGAGTCGTGCGGCTTTCATCGAAGGCTCCGGGTGGGTTGGGTTCGGGAAATGGACGCGGAAAGGCGGGAATCGTTCACGGCTTCGCCTCGGGGGCGAGGCCGCGGCCCTTCACGAGGGCGTAGATCGCGGGAATCACGACGAGGGTGAGGATCGTGGAGGAGACCATGCCGCCCACCATGGGCGCCGCGATGCGCCGCATGACTTCCGAGCCCGTGCCCGAACTCCACATGATCGGCAGCAGCCCCGCCATGATCGCGACGACCGTCATCATCTTGGGCCGAACGCGCTCGACCGCGCCCTCCATCACCGCCTCGTAGAGGTCGGCGAGTCGCGGGGTGCCGCGCTCGGCGCGAATGCGCTCCCAGGCGTGCTCGAGGTAGATCAGCATCACCACGCCGGTCTCGGCGGCCACGCCCGCGAGCGCGATGAAGCCCACGGCGACCGCCACGCTCAGGTTGTAGCCCAGCCACCAGACGAGCCACACGCCGCCCACGAGCGCGAAGGGCACCGAGAGCAGCACGATGAGGGTCTCGGTCATGCGCTGGAAGTTGAGGTAGAGCAGCACCACGATCACGAGGAGGGTGAGCGGCAGCACGATCTTGAGCTTCTCGACCGCGCGCGCGAGGTATTCGAACTGGCCGCTCCACGCGATGTAGTAGCCCGGCGGGAAGTCCACCTTCGTCGCGACCGCGTGCTGCGCCTCCTTCACGTAGCCGCCGATGTCGCGGCCGTGCAGGTCCACGTAGATGTAGGCGGAGAGCAGCGCGTTCTCCGTGCGGATCGCGGGCGCGCCCCGGGTCACTTTCACGCTCGCCACCTGCCCCAGGGGGATCATGGCGGGCGTCTGGCCCATCTCGGGCATCGCCGGCACGAGCACCTGGGTGGCGATCGCCTGCGGGTCGCTTCGCAGCTCGCGCGGGTAGCGCACGATCACGCCGAAGCGCTCGCGCCCCTCGACGGTCGTGGTGACCATCTCGCCGCCGAGCGCCGTCATGATCACGTCCTGCAGGTCGCCCACGGCGAGGCCGTAGCGCGCGAGTGCCGCGCGGTCGGGCTCGATGTCGAGGTAGTAGCCACCGGTGATCCTCTCCGCGTAGGCGCTCGTCGTTCCCGGCACCTCCTTCACCACGCGCTCGATGTCGCGGGCGATGCGCTCCATCTCCTGGAGGTCCTTGCCGAAGACCTTGATGCCGATGGGGGTGCGGATGCCCGTGGCGAGCATGTCGATGCGCGCTCTGATGGGCATCGTCCAGGCGTTCGACACGCCCGGGAACTGCATCGCCTGGTCCATCTCGGCGATGAGCCTGTCGGTGGTCATGCCCGGGCGCCATTCGCCTTCGGGCTTGAGGTTCACCACGGTCTCGAACATCTCGAGCGGCGCGGGGTCCGTGGCGGTCTGCGCGCGGCCCGCCTTGCCCGCCACGCTCGCCACCTCGGGGAAGCTCCGGAGGATGCGGTCCTGCACCTGCAGCAGCTCCGCGGCCTTGGTGACCGACATCGCGGGCAGCGAGGAGGGCATGTAGAGGATCGTGCCCTCGTTGAGAGTCGGCATGAACTCCGTGCCCAGGCGCGTGGCCGGCACGGCGGTGAGGGCGAGAGCCGCCACCGCCGCCACCAGCGTCGTCTTCTTCCAGCGCATCACCCACGCGATCACCGGGCGGTAGAGCGCGATCAGCACGCGGTTCACGGGATTGCTCGCCTCCGGCAGCACGCGCCCCCGGATGAAGAGCCCCATCAGCACCGGGACGAGCGTCACCGAGAGGATCGCCGCACCCGCCATGGCGAAGGTCTTGGTGTAGGCGAGCGGGGCGAACATCCGCCCCTCCTCGGCTTCCAGCGTGAACACCGGCAGGAACGACACCGTGATGATGAGCAGCGAGAAGAAGAGCGCCGGCCCCACCTCGCGGCAGGCCGCGATCATGGCCTCCGCCCGCGACTCGCCGGGCTTCAGGCGCTCGAGGTGCTTGTGCGCGTTCTCGATCATGACGATCGCCGCGTCCACCATCGCGCCGATGGCGATGGCGATGCCGCCCAGGCTCATGATGTTCGAGTTGATGCCCAGGGCCCGCATGCTGAGGAACGCGATCAGCACGCCGATGGGCAGCATCACGATGGCCACCAGGGCGCTGCGCACGTGCAGCAGGAACACCACGCACACCGCCGCGACGATGACGCTTTCCTCGAGGAGCGTGCGCTTGAGCGTGTCGATCGCGCGGTGGATGAGCTCGGAGCGGTCGTAGACCGCCTGCACCGTGACGCCCTGGGGCAGCCCCGTGGCGATCTCGGCGAGCTTCGCCTTCACGTTGTGGATCACGTCCAGCGCGTTCTGCCCGAAGCGCGCGACGACGATGCCGCCGGCGACCTCGCCCTCGCCGTCGAGCTCCGCGAGGCCGCGGCGCTCGTCGGGGCCGAGCTCGACGCGCGCGACGTCGCGCACCAGAACGGGCGTGCCCTTCTCGGCCTTCACCACGAGGCTCTCGATGTCGGCCTTGCCGCGCAGGTACCCCCGGCCGCGCACCATGTACTCGGCCTCCGCCATCTCGATCACGCGCCCGCCGACGTCGCGGTTGGAGTCGCGGATCACCTGCGAGACCTTCATGAGCGGCACGCCGTAGCTCCGGAGCTTCACGGGGTCGACGATCACGTGGTACTGCTGCACGAAGCCGCCGATGGAGGCGACTTCCGACACGCCTGGAGCCTTGGTGAGCTGGTAGCGCAGGAACCAGTCCTGGATCGTGCGCAGCTCCGCGAGCGTGCGGTCCTTGCCGAGCACCGCGTACTGGTACACCCAGCCCACGCTGGAAGCGTCGGGCCCGAGCTGGGGCGTCACCCCGCGGGGGAGCTTTCCGGAGACGAAGTTGAGGTATTCGAGCACGCGCGAGCGCGCCCAGTAGATGTCGGTGCCGTCCTCGAAGATCACGTAGACGAAGGAGGCGCCGAAGAACGAGAAGCCGCGCACGACCTTCGAGCGCGGCACCGAGAGCATCGCCGTGGTGAGGGGGTAGGTCACCTGGTCCTCGACCACCTGGGGCGCCTGGCCCGGGACCTCGGTGTAGACGATCACCTGGACGTCGGAGAGATCCGGCAGCGCGTCGAGCGGCGTCTTCACCACCGCGTACACGCCGGCGAGCGTCACCGCGAGGCTCGCGAGGAGCACGAGGAAGCGGTTGGCCGCCGACCACGCGATGAGCGCGCCGAGGAAGCCGCCGCCCCGGGGCGGCGTCGCGTTCGTGGGGCCGTTCAGGTCGCTCACGGTCAATGCCCCTTGTGCGCTTCGGAAGCGCCCGCGCCCGCGGGCTTGATCGCGGTGACGACCCACTCGCCGGGCTTCCTCTCGACGAATTCGAAGTCGACGGTCGCGCCCGGCTTCAGGCCGGAGGCGAGCGCCTCGTTCGCGAGCGTGAACTCCATCGTCATCCGCGGCCACTTGAGGCTCGCCACGGGCTCGTGGGTGATCATCGCCTTGCCGCCGGCGGCGACGGAATCGAGCTTGCCGGTGGCGCGGTGGCTCACGGCCTTGGGCGTGCCGCCCCCTCCCGCGCCCGTGGGCGCGCCGCCCATGCCGCCGAGTGCGGCGCGCAGGTTGCTCTCCGCGTCGATCAGGAAGTTCGCGGCCACGACGACCGCCTCGCCTTCCTTCACGCCGGATCGCACCTCCACCCAGTCGTCGCCGCGCGTGCCGAGCGCGACCTCGCGCGGCTCGAACCGCCCTTCGCCCGCCTGCACGATCACGACGCGGCGAAGCCCCGAGTCGATCACCGCCGAGACGGGCACCGCGACCACGGGCCCGGAGCCGCCCGCGGCGAGCTCGACCTGGGCGAACATGCCGGGCTTGAGCGCGAGGCCGGGATTCGCGAGCTCGAGCCGGACCTGCACGGTGCGCGTCTCGGGCTTGAGGGTGGGATAGACGTAGGTCACGGTGCCGCGGAACTCGCGGTCCGGGTAGGCGTTGATGCGCACCTTGGCGACGGCGCCGGGGCGCACGAGGCCGATGTCCTGCTCGTTCACGTCCGCCTGCACCCACACCGCCGAGAGGTCGGCGACCTGGTAGAGCATTTCGCCGGGCATGAAGCGCATGCCCGCGACCGCCTTCTTCTCCATCACGACGCCCGTGACGGGGGAGGCGAAGGCGACCGTGCGCTTCGCTTCCCCGGTCTTCGCGAGCTCGGCGATCTGCTCGGCGGGGACGTCCCAGTTCCTGAGGCGCGTGAGGCTCGATTCGGCGAGCGATGCCATGGCGGCCTGGCCCTCGGCACCGGACTCCTTGAGCGAATGCTGCCCGCGCGCCGCGATCGCGTACTCGCGCTGCGCGGCGACGAGCTCGGGGCTGTAGGCGTCGAAGAGCGCCTGGCCCTTCGCCACGGGCTGGCCCGTCGCGTTCACGTGCAATCGCTCGACGTAGCCCTCGAACTTCGGGGCGATGGTGGCGAGCCGGCGCTCGTCGACCTCGACGCGGCCCGCGGCGCGCACGACGCGGTCGAGCGCGCGGCGTTCGGCTGGCTGGGTGCGCACGCCGAGTTTCTGCACGCGATCGAGCGGGATCTTCAGGCCGCCGCCCGCCGGGGCCTCGTCCTCACCCTCGTACACGGCGATGTAGTCCATGCCCATGGAGTCCTTCTTGGGCACGGGCGAGGTGTCCGGCAGGCCCATGGGGTTGCGGTAGTAGAGGAGCTTTCGCGTCGCCTTCGCGTCGGCCGCGGGCGCGGCGCCGGGGGCGGTGGCGACGGGCGAAGGCGCGACGGCCTGGCGCGTGCCGAGGAAGTACCCGCCCACCGCCGCGGCGACGGCGACGAGGGCGGCGACGATGGCGTGTGCGGTTCTCACAGGTCTTCTCCCACGATGCGTTCGATCTCGGCGAGGCGCATCTCGGCCTCGGCCCGGGCCTTCAGGCGCTCCTGCTTCGCGCGCCGGATCTGGCGCTGCGCGTCGAGGAGCGTGGCGAAGTCCACCTTGCCGTTCTCGTAGCCGGCGAGCGCCGACTGGAAGGTGAGCTCGGCCTGGGGCAGGAGGCTCGTCCCGGCGAGCGCCTCGGTGCGGCGCGCGGCCTCCAGCGCGGCGAGGCTCTCGGAAAGCTCGCCCGAGGCCGTGTTGGCGACGGAGTCGCGGCGGGCGCGCGCGGCCTCGGCCATGGCGCGCGCCTCGCGCTCCTTGGCGCGGCGGCTGTCCTGCTGCAACGGGATGCTCATCTCGAGCATCACCTCCCACTCGGCAATCCGGCTGCCCATCTGGGTCGGGGCGACGCCGACGCTGAAGTCGGGGTAGCGGTTGAGGTCCGCCACCTCGACCATCCGGTCCGCGGAGCGCGCGCGCGCCTCCTCGGCGGCGAGCGCGGGGTTGCGAAGGCGCAGGCGCTCCTCGAGGTCGGCCGCCTGCAGGCGCGCGGGCGGCGGCAACGGGCGCAGCCGCTCGGGCTCGGCGAGCGGCGCGGAGGCCGGGCGCGCGACGAGGGCGTTCAGGCGCGATTGCGCCCGGCGCTTCTCCGACTCGATCGCGAGGAGGTCGGTGCGCATGGTGGTGCGCTCGACCTGGGCGCGGATCGCGTCCTGCTGCGCGGCGAGCCCGCCGGCGTAGCGCGCCTGGGCCACGCTCTCGAGCTGGTCGATGAGCTCCAGGACCTCGCGCACGAGGCGCTCGTTGCCCGCGGCGAGGTAGTACTGCGCGTACGCGGCCTTGATGCGCATCGCGAGCTCGGTCCAGGCGACCTGCTCGCGGCTCGCGGCCGCCTGCGCGTCGGCCTCCGCCGCCGCGCGCATCGCGTCGCGCTTGCCGAACCAGGGCAGGGGCTGGATGACGGTGTATTTGGTGCTGCCGACCTTCGAAGGGTTGATGCTCGGGTTCGCGTCGGTCCCGGCGTTGGTGACGTCCATCAGCTCGACGCGCAACATCGGGTCGGGGAAAGCGCCGGCCGACTCGGGCCGCTCGCGGGCCGCCGCGGACTCGTGGCGCATGGCGGCGAACTCCGGGTTCGCCGCCCGCGCGATCTCGAGAAGGCTCTCGACGCTGCGGCCGGGCGGCGACTGCGCGAACGCGGGCGCGGCGAGGGCGAGGGCGAGGGCGGCGCCGAGGCAGGCGGCCTTCAGGCGCGCCGCGGTGTTGCGACGGGTCCGCGCGGGGCGGACGCAACGGGTGCTGGACATGGGACCTCCGAAGACGACGACGGACGGCCGCGGGGCGCCGCGGCCGGGCGGGTCACCCGGAGGTCAGATGCGAAGCGGAAGCGGCCGCGCCTCGGGCGGGGGCCCGTTGGCGGGGGAGAAGGCTGGAGACTGGTGCCCCGGGGGGAGGGATTGCTGCGGGACGACGAGCATCGCGACGACGGGGCCGGCCGCGAGGTCGGGCGCGGGCTGGACCTTCGCGCCATCGGTGGCGGCCGCGCCGTACTGGCAATGGTGGTTGCAGACGTTCGGGTTCTCCGTGGCGCTTCGGCAGCCTTCATGCTCGCCCGGAAGGGTGGCGTCCATCGATGCCGCCTCGAGGGCCCGCGCGTCGAACTGGCAGGCGATGGCCGCCGACGCCAGCTGCGCGAAGGCGAAGGCGAAGGCGGCGGCCAATCCGGCGAATCGACGGGTACGGCGGGACATGGTTCGCTATTCTGCACCAGGCCGGGACGGGTCGTTTGACCCTTCGCAACCCCGGGGGCGACCCCCGCAAGACCGCATTCCCGCCAAGGCGTTCCCCGACGAAGCCCTACGGCCGCCCCGCCAGCCAGTCGAGGGCGAGGGCCGAAAGCGTCTTTACCCCGAGCTTGAGGCAGTCCTCGTCCACGTAGAAGCGCGGGCTGTGGTTGGGGGCCGCGGTGCGCGCGTCCCGGTCCGGGGGCGTGCAGCCCACGAAGTAGAAGAACCCCGGGATCACCTTCTGGTAGAAGGAGAAGTCCTCGGCGCCGCAGACCTTGTCGACGAGGCGCACCTCGCCCTCGCCCGCGATCCGCTGCAAGGTCGGGACGGACCACTCGGTGAGCGCCGGATCGTTCACGGTCACGTCGTATCCGCGGTGGATGTGCACGTTCGCCTTCGCGCCGCCCGAGGCGGCGATCATCTCGCTGATGCGCTTCACGTGCTCGTGGATCGCGTCGCGCTGGCCCTCGTCGAAGGCGCGGATCGTGCCCTCGAGCTTCACCTCGTCGGGGATGATGTTGTTGCGCACGCCCCCCTGGAAGACGCCCACCGTGACGACCGAGGGTTCCTTCGTGAGGTTCATGTGGCGCGAGACCACGGTCTGCAACCCCATCACGATCTGCGAGCCCACCACGATCGGGTCCACGCCGCGCCAGGGCATGGCCGCGTGGGTCTGGGTGCCGCGCACGAAGATGCGGAAGTCGTCCGCGGAGGCCATGAGGGGCCCCGACCGGTAGCCGATGCGCCCCGTCGGGTGGATCGAGGTGACGTGCAGGCCGAAGATCGCCTCCGCCCGCGGGTTGTCGAGGCAGCCTTCCTCGACCATCAGTTTCGCCCCGCCTTCCTCGCCGATGGGCGGCATCTCCTCGGCGGGCTGGAAGACGAACTTCACGGAGCCCGGGATCTCGGCGCGCATCCCCGCGAGAACTTCCGCCACGCCCATGAGGATCGCGGTGTGCGCGTCGTGGCCGCAGGCGTGCATCACGCCGCATCGCTGCCCGTTCCATTCCGTCGTGACGGTGCTGCGGAACGCGACGTCGGTCTCCTCCTTCACCGGGAGCGCGTCCATGTCCGCGCGCAGCGCCACCACGGGGCCGGGTTTCCCACCCTTCAGGAGCCCCACGACGCCGGTGACCGCCACGTTCTCGCGCACCTCGTCGAAGCCGAGCGCCTTCAGGTGGGCGGCGACGATCCCCGCGGTGCGCCGCTCGCGGTTGCCGAGCTCGGGGTTCGCGTGCAGGTCGCGCCGCCAGGCGACGACGCGCGGCTCGATGCGCTCGGCGGCCGCGGCCACGGCCGCGTCGAAGGGGAAGGGATGGTCGGGCGCGTTCATGGGGTCTCGTCGCGTCGTGGAACGGGCGATTCTACGCCCGGTCGCCGCCGGCCCTTCTATAATTGGCTTCGCACCGGAGGACGGCCATGGAACACTTCACGCCGAAGCAGGCCTACGAGTTCATCAAGTCGAACCCGCAGGCGGTCTTCATCGATACCCGCAGCGAGATGGAATACATGTTCGTCGGCCACCCCGTGGGCGCCATCATGGTGCCCTGGTACGACGGCGCCGACTGGGAGAAGAACCCGCATTTCGTCGGCCAGGTGAAGAAGCTCGCCGGGGCGAACTTCGAGAAGCGCCCGATCCTGCTCATCTGCCGCAGCGGCAACCGCACCCTCGAGGCGGGCGAGGCCCTCGAGCAGGCGGGCTTCCACCACGTGATCAACGTGCTCCACGGCTTCGAGGGCGACCTCGACGACAGCCACCACCGCAACTCCGTGAACGGCTGGCGCGTCGACGGTCTGCCCTGGGAACAGTATTGACCCACCGGAAGCCGCCCCCCGCCAGGGCGGCCTGGCTGGTGTGGGGGCTGGGCGCGGCGCTCTACCTCATCGCGTTCTACCAGCGGGTGGCCCCGGCCGTCATCACCGAGGAGCTCTCGCGCGAGTTCGGGCTCTCGGCGGCCGCCCTCGGCAACCTCTCGGCGTTCTATTTCTACAGCTACGTCGCGATGCAGATCCCGACGGGGCTCGTGGCGGACCGCTGGGGGCCGAGGAAGCTCCTCGCCGCGGGCGCCCTGGTGACGGCGGCGGGCACGCTCGTCTTCGCCCTCGCGCCGGGGATCGCCGCCGCCAACCTGGGGCGGTTGCTGATCGGCGCCGCGGCGGGCGTGGCCTTCGTCTCGATGCTCAAGCTCGCGAGCCACTGGATGCCCCCGGGGCGGTTCGCCTTCGCGAGCGGGGCGGCGCTCTTCACCGGGGTCGTGGGCGCCACGCTCGCCGGGGCGCCGCTGCGCCTCGCGGTGGACGCCTTCGGCTGGCGCCCGGTGATGGTGGCGAGCGCGGCGGCCACCGCCGCGGTCGCCGCGGCGATCTGGCTCGTGGTCCGCGACGACCCCGAGGATCGCGGCTTCGCGACCTACTTCGAGGGCCACGCCCCGGAGGGGACGGCGCCCTCGGTATGGTCGGACCTGCGCGAGGTCCTCGCCTACCGCAACACGTGGCTCCTCTTCCTCGTCCCCGGCTCGGTCGCGGGCATCGTGCTGAGCTTCGCGGGCCTCTGGGGCGTGCCCTTCCTCGCGACGCACTACGGCTACACGACTACGGAGGCGGCCACGCTCGCCTCCGCCATGCTCGTCGCGTGGTCGGCGAGCAGCATGGCCTTCGGGCCGCTCTCGGAGCGGCTCGGCCACAGGAAGCCCCTCTACCTCGGCGGCGTGGCGATCACGGCGGCGCTCTGGGCGCTGGTGATCTTCGTGCCGGGGCACAGCCGGCCGGTGCTCGCGCTGCTCCTCGTCGCGGTCGGCCTCTCCGGCGGGGTCTTCATCCTGATCTTCCCGTTCGCGAAGGAATCGGTGCCCGCGCGCCTCGGGGGCACGGCCTCGGGCATCGCCAACATGGGCGTCATGCTCGGCGGGCTCTTCATGCAGCCGCTGGTCGGGATCATGCTCGACCGCCACTGGGGCGGGCAGCTCGTCGCGGGCGCGCGGGTCTACGACTTCGAGGCCTACCAGCGCGGCTTCGCGCTGATGCTCGCCTGGTGCGCGCTCGCCCTCGCGCTCCTCGCCTTCGCGCGCGAGACGCGCTGCCGGCAGCACGCCTAGGGCGCGCCTAGAGCTCCGGGCCGGGCTCCGGCGGCTTGCCCGCGCCGCGGCGCGCGGAAGCGCGATACAGCGCCCAGCTCGCGAGGCCCACGCCCATCATCGCCGCCATCGCGAGGGCCAGCCCGCGCGGGTCGTCGAACACCGCGGGCGCGATCACGCCGGCGGTGAGCGTGTTCAGCATTCCCGAGACGAAGCCCTGGAGCGAGGCCGCCATGCCGCGGCGCGTCGGGAAGAGGTCGAGCGTGATCAGCGTGATCGAGGGCATCGCCATCGCCGAGCCGATGGCGTAGACCATGATCGGGATCACGGCCCAGGGCACGGCGGGCACGACGAGGAACGCGTAGGCGAGGTTCGCGGCCGCGGCCGCGATCATGAACGCGTAGGCGCGCGCCACCGTCTGCGCGGGCGTGAGGCGCCCGGCGGCGCGCCCCGAGAGCTGCGCGCCCGCCATGATCCCGAGGATGCAGGGCAGGAAGAGCCACGCGTACTGCTGCGGCCCGAGCCCCAGGTGCGTGCCCACGAAGGCGGGCGCGGACACGATGTAGAGGAAGAAGGCGTTGAAATTGAACGCCACCGCGAGCGAGAGCAGCAGGAAGCGCCGGTTGATGCCCACTTCCTCGTAGCCCTTGAGAAGGGCGAGCGGGTGGAAGGACTGGCGCGCGTCCTCGGCGAGCGTCTCGGGCAGGTGGCGCGCGCTCACGGCGATGAGCACGAGGCCCACGGCCGCGAGGAACCAGAAGATCGCCCGCCAGCCGAGCGCCGTGAAGAGCCAGCCGCCGATCACCGGCGCCACGGCCGGGGCGAGGCCGAAGAAGAGCGTCACGAGCGACATGAGGCGCTGCGCGTCCTCGGGGCCGAAGAGGTCGCGGATCATCGCGCGGCCCACCACCATGCCCGCGCCGACCGAGAGTCCCTGCACGAAGCGCCATCCGATCAGCCCGCCCGCGGAGACCGCGAGCGCGGCCGCCGTCGAGGCGAGGGTGAAGACCCCGAGGGCGATGAGGATCACCGGGCGGCGCCCGAAGGCGTCGGAGAGCGCGCCGTGGAAGAGGAACATCAGCCCGAAGCCGAAGAGATAGGCCGAGAGCGTCTGCTGCATCTCCAGGGGTGTCGCGTGCAGGCTCTCCTGGATGCCCGCGAAAGCGGGCAGGTACGCGTCCACGGAGAAGGGGCCGAGGGTCGCGAGCGCGGCGAGCAGCGCCGCGAAGCCGCGGCGGAACGCCGGCGAATGCCGCGCGGCCGGCTTCATCGCGAGGCCTTCCCCGGGGCCGCGCCGGTCCAGGCGGGGAGCGCGCAGCGCGGGCTCGCGGCTGCGAGGAGCGCGTCGAACCCCTCGAGCGAGCGCTTCATCACCGGGGAATCCTCCGCGTGGCAGGTGAGGCAGGCGCCGACCGCGAGGATGCGGCGCTGCTCCGCGACGTCGAAGGGACGCGCGTCCTCGCGCGTGGAGACCATGCCGCTTCGCGCCTTCAGGAAGCCGGTCCACGCGTCCTCGGGCAGGCCGTCGTGGCGGGAGGCCTTCGCCTGCGGCTTGAACCGCCAGCGGCCCGTCGCGCCGGAGACCTCGTAGGCGAGCTCTCCCTTCCCGAGGCCGAGGGCCTGCGGGTCGTTGTGGCACGACTTGCAGCCGCGCGACTCGCGCCGGATCGTGTGCGAGAAGAGCTTCGCGTAGAGGCGCCGGAAGACGACGTCGGGCTTGCCGCCCGCATCCCGGTTGCGGTCGAAGGTCAGGATCATCCCCGGCACGAAAGTGTCGATCGTGCCGCGCGCACTCCCGCCGGAAAGCACGCCGAGCGTGGGCAGCCCTGCCTCGAAAGGCCCCGCGGTCTCGTTCCAGGTCCCGCGGACCCAGGCCTGATCCGCGTGGTCGAAGCCCTCGTCCGCGGGATCGAACTGCGTGTGGCATTCGCTGCAGCGCGGCGCCCAGGCGGCGTGGCAGGCGGCGCAGGCCAGGCGCTCGTGGCCCTTGCCTTCGGTGCAGGCGGCCGCGGGCGCCTTGAGCGGGTGGGGCCGGTGGCTGCGCTTGCCGAGGAGCCGCGCGCCGCCCTCGGCGACGACGACGTTGACGAGCGGCTCGCCGTCGCGCGTGGTTCCCATGCGCTCGCCGGGCGCGAGCTTCCACTTGCGCAGCGCCAGCAGGCGGCGCGACTCGTCGTCGAGCTCGCCCTCGGCCGAGGATGCGTGCGTCCTCGCGTGGCAATCGGCGCAGGCCACGCGCTGCTGCTCGCGCTTCGCGGCGACGAAGGTGCCCGCGCCCATCAGCTCGTTCGCGGTGTGGCAGTCGATGCACTCGAGGCCGCGCTCGTGGTGGATGTCGGGGACGATGCGCTCGACCGTCCGCCCGTCGGCGAGCCTGCGCTCGGCCCGCGCCGCGGGTCCCGGCGGGCCGTTGCGTTCGTGCCAGCCCTCGTAGCTCAGCGCGATGCGCCCCGAGCGGCTGTGGCAGCCGAAGCAATGCCCGTTGCGCGGGTTGAGCGTGAGCGAGGGATGGGTCTTCGGGGATTCGCCGCGCGCCTCGCGCGGAAGCGCCGCGTAGCGCGCGAGGTCGGAGGCGGCCGCCGCGCCGTACTCGAGGTGGCAGGCGTTGCAGCCCCCGCCCTGGGACTCCTCGCCGATCGGTCCCCACCCGGTCTTCTTCTGGCCGAGGTGGCAGCCGACGCACAGCTCGCGCAGGTGGCTGTCGGCGACCCCGTGGCCCAGGCGCGCCGCGTGGGGCAGCTCCTTGCCCGCGGGCTTCTCGCCGAGGACGCGGCGGTTCACGGCGATGACGCCGGCCATCGTCGCCATGATCGATCGCTCGACGCGGGGGGCCATGTTCTCGTGGCAGCCCGAGCGCGCGCAGGTCAGCGGCGCGTCGGCGAGGTTGCCGGGCACGAGGACGAGGCCCGCGTGCGCGGCGCTCTTCTCCCGCGCCTTCGAATCGCCCGCGTGGCAGGACGCGCAGCCGATCCTCTCCGGCGCGTGGGGGCCCTCGAGGCCGGCGACGGGGCCGTGGCAGGAGAGGCAGCCTTCGCCCAGGCCCGCGGCGGAGCGAAGCGGGGAGGCCGCCTGCGACGCGAGGAACCACCACGCCCCGCCCGCGGCGAGGCAGGCGCCGGCGGCCAGCACGAGAGCCGTCTTGATGCGCACGCCGCTACTGTAACGGGGACGGCCCGACCCCGGCGAGCGGCATGCGGTACTGGAGAGCTTCGGCCGCGTGGCTCGCGGCGAGCTGCTGCGCCCCTTCGAGGTCGGCGATCGTGCGCGCGACCTTCAGCACGCGGTGGAAGGCGCGCGCGGAAAGCGAGAGCCGCGCGCTCGCCGCGCGCAGCAGGCGCGCCGCGGCGGGCCCGGGGGCGCAGTGGCGCTCGATGCCGGCGACCGCGAGCAGCGCATTGGGATGCCCCTGGCGCGCGGCCTGTCGGCTGCGCGCGGCGCCCACCCGCGCGCGCACGCCCGCCGAGCCTTCCCCCGGCGACTGCGCGTGCAGTTCCTCCTCGCCGAGCGAGGCGACCTCCACGTGCAGGTCGATGCGGTCGAGCAGCGGCCCCGAGATCCGCGCCCGGTAGCGCGCGATGCGATCGGGCGAGCAGGCGCAACGCGCGCTCGGGTGCCCGAGCCAGCCGCAGGGGCAGGGAGGCGTTGCCTTTTTGCCATGCCTGCGGATCACGCTCAAGTGCCTGAAGCGAAAGGATTTCAGTCTTGCGCCGAGATCCCTCGGGGAGCACATCCGTCAGAGGCGCTTGGAGCTTGGGCTCACGCAACGGCAAGCGGGTGAGCGCCTTGGCGTCAGCGGCTGGACGGTGGCGAACTGGGAAAACGGCCGCACGAACCCCCCCGCCGATGCTCAGAAAGCCGTGGCCGCCTTCCTGGGCCGTGGCCCGGGCACTCCGGCCACGTAGCGGCCCGAACTCGAGCCCCCCTTTTCGGCCAGCGTATTCGCCCTACTACCGGGCTCTTTGACCTCCTCCCGCGAGCCCTTTAACCCAACCGTGAGTGTCAGGGGGAATCGGGGGAATTCCAGGCTGAGGCAACTGAAGGCGATATTGGAGTTGCCGTACACACCCTCCCGGCTGGCTTGGCCTGCGAGCGAGTAGCTGACCACTTGAGCCAGCGGCAACGTGCCTCAGGGATTGAACTCGGCGGCCACCCTGAATGTATCGACCAAGGCGTCGAACACAACCCTGATCCGATTGGGGACGGGCGATCGGCTCGAGCGGTAGACGGATACTGACCACGGCGCCGGCGCTTCGGACCGCAAGACCTCTACCAGCCGCCCCGATTTGATGTGCGTGCCAACCAGATAGTTGGGGAGCTGCGCGTACCCCAAACCAGCGAGTGCCGCCGCGACTTCCGCCTCCGGATCGTCCGTAACGAAGGACGGTGTGGTTATGAACGACTTCGACGACCTAAAGTACCAAGGCCAGGGTCGCCCCGAGTTTCGGTCGATCAGTGCCGTGGTTGGTAGTGCGCGCAGATCCTCGATGCGCCGCGGTTTTCCAGCCTTCTCGATAAGGTCCGGTGTCGCGACGACACAGAAACTAATTCGCGCTGCCGAGCGCGCAACGAAACGGCTGTCACGAAGAGTACCCACGCGAACGCCTACGTCGATGCGTTGGTCCACAGCATCGGCGACAGCCTCCGACAACCTGAGGTCGAGCATCAGTCTTGGATGGCTGGCCAAGACCGGGCTGAGGGCCCGCATTACCAACCCTCGTCCTAACGCCCCCGGAGCGGTTACGCGCACAACGCCGAACGCTTCATTGCGATCGCGTTGAGCCTTCGGCTTTAGCACGTCCCGTAGCGAACCAATCAGCTCGCCGCTCCTCGCTGCCAGCTGTTCCCCGTAGGCGGTGATGCGTACCTTTCGGGTGCTGCGATGGAAAAGGGTCTCCCCCAGTCGCTCCTCGAGTTGCTTGATAGCCCGCGTCACCACTTGTGGTGACACTCCTAGCCGCGTTGCGGCCTCACGGAAGCTGGCCGCCTCCGCGGCTGCGCAGAACAGCTTTAGGAGCTCGAACTCGTTCATTTGATTGTTCCTCCAACAGGAATTCTAAAGTCGCAACAATTTCATTCACAGTGACGGCGGTGTCAAGCAGACTTGGCGCATCGATGAACGCACAGCATGACCAAGGAGCAACGATGAGCGACTTCCTAGACTTCAAAAACCATTCGATCCTTATAACCGGTGCATCTTCCGGCATGGGTTCCGCGGCGGCGCTGGCGTTCGCCAGGGCGGGCGCCCGGCTCGTGCTGGGGGCCCGTCGCGAGCTTGAAGGCGAGGCCGTCGCCCGCCAAGCTCGCGACCTGGGTGCTGAGGCCGTCTTCGTGCAGGCAGACATGACCCGCGAGGTCGACATCCAGCGCTTGGTGAAGACCGCAGTTGATCGCTACGGCCGTCTGGACGCAGCATTCAACAATGCCGGTACGGGGGGCACTGCGGCCCCGTTTGCCGACCAGACGTCGGAGAACTACGACCTCGTGATGAACACGAACGTAAAGGGCGTGTTCCTCTCAATGAAGTACGAGATCGCGGCGATGCTCGCCAACGGCGGCGGTGCAATCGTCAACAACGCCTCGATGGGCGCGCTGATCGGCTTCCAGAACCTGGCGCCCTACATCGCCAGCAAGCATGCGGTGATGGGCCTGACCAAGACCGCAGCACTCGAGTACTTCCCCAAGGGCATTCGAATCAACGCGGTGCTGCCCGGAATCATCGATACGCCGTTCCAAGACCGCCTTTGGGGCAGCGACGACAGCAAGTACGGCTTCGCCAATGGGACGATCGCGGGGCGCATCGGCAAGAGCGAAGAAGTGGCCGACCTGGTGCTGTATCTCGCCTCGGACCGGAGCGGCTTCATCAGCGGCCAGGGGCTGGTGATCGACGGCGGCTACACCACCCAGTAGCGCCTGGCCGGCTTGGATGCGGACATGCACGCCCTCATTGTCTTCGCGCACCCCGAGCCGCGCAGCTTCAACGGGGCGATGAAGGACACCGCCCTCGATTCGCTGGCGCGCCTAGGCTGGAGCAGCGAGGTGAGTGACCTCTACGCCGAAAGATTCAATCCTGCCGCCGGCCCAGGCGACGTGTGCGCCGTGCCATCGGCCGAGCGCGCGTTCTCGCTGATGCAGGCGCAACGCGAGGCGGCGACAAAGGGTGGCTACGTCGAAGAGATCGCGCGCGAGCAGCAGCGGCTGACCAACGCCGATCTAGTGATCTTCCAGTTTCCGGTGTGGTGGTACTCGGTGCCTGCCGTGCTGAAGGGCTGGTTCGACCGTGTACTCACCCACGGTTTCGCCTACGACGACGAGCACACGTTCGACCAGGGTCTGTTGCGCGGCAAGCGCGCGATGGTTTCGTTGACCACGGGCGGCAGCGCGGACGAGCTGGCCGCCGACGCCCACCGCACCGGAATGCCGCGAGACTGGCTGCGCGTGGTGGAGGGAGGCACGCTTGGTTTCGTGGGCATGCAGGTGCTGCCGCCCTTCATTGCTTTCGCCCCGGGATCGCTGCACGAGGTTTCCCTTGCAGCCGAATTGGCGCGCTGGCGAGACCACCTGATCAGCGTGCTCGCCGCCGTCAGATTCGCCAACAAAGCGGACTCCGGTTCGCCGCAACGGATCGCTCAACCCGTGTCCCACTCAGCCCATCATGGAGACGTCCTATGAATAGCCTCAAGAGGCATGTCCTCGGTACGTTGGTTGCGGCTACTGCTTTCATTTCGTCGCCGACAGCATTTGCGCAGGTTGCACTTCAGCCAAGCCCGAACGGCGAAGTGACGCTCGTCGTCAATTTTGAGGTGAAGTCTGGCGCCGAAGCCGAATTCGAAAAGGTCTTCCGCCGCTCGGTGACCTGCTCGCGACTGGAACCCGGTAACGTCACCTTCAACGTCCACAAGATCCTTGGCGCAGAGCGTAGCTACGTGCTCTACGAGATCTGGCGCGACGACATTGCGGTGAAGAGCCACTTCGCCCGTCCGTACACTGTCGCACTGTTCTCGATGTTCGAGCGAAACCTGGCTCGTCCGCTTTCCGAAGGCGGCTTGCGCTTCGTCCAGGATCTTCAGCCGCAGGCCCGCACTGCCCCGGCGACCACCGACCCCACGTCACTCGCAGAGTGCCGTTGAGCCAGCGTGAAGCAACTCAAGGAGAACTAACATGGGAAAGGGATTACGAGTCAGCTTTGCAGCGGCTTTCTGCCTGATCCTCGGGGCTGGCGCCGCTTTCGCTCGGTCCGCCATCACACCAGCGACGACGCTCGAGCTCCCGGACCGATTTCATCCGGGGAGCGCCGCGATGGCGCCCGATGGCCGTGTCTTCGTGTCAAGCATCACGACCGGCCGAATAGTGGTATTCGCCCCGGGAGAAAGGACTTCGCGTGATTTCATCGACGTTGCAAAGGCCGAGGTCGACTCCGCGATGGGAATCAAGATCGATTCCGTTCGCTCGCGCCTCTGGGCGTGCACGGCCGCCTTTGGCGTCCATCGGACGCCGGGGAAACATCCGACCGCGGTTCTGGCATTCGATCTACAGTCGGGAGCGCTCCTGCAGACCCTTCCGCTTCCTGACGGAGGGCTTTGCAACGATCTTGTCCTCGCACGCAACGGTGCCGTGGTCGTAACGGATAGCTTCTTGCCACGACTGCTGGTGCTGCGTCCCGGCTCGAATGCGGTTGAGGAACTCGTGCGGAACGCGGCGTTCGAACCGCCGGCCGGTGGCTTCGGAGTCGATGGCGTGATCGAGCTCGACGATGGATCGCTGCTGATCTCGAAAAACACCGCCGGAGAGCTTCTTCGCGTGACGAATCCGTTCGGGAAAGTGCCGACCGTCAGCCGGATCACGACATCCCGGCCACTTGCCAATGCGGACGGCCTCGTGCTGGGCCCGGACGGCCGAATCTATCTGGCGGAGCCCGACTTCGCCGGGACGCACGGACGCATCAACACCATCGTTCTCGAGGGATCGAACGCGCGCATCGAGACGATCGCCGACAACCTGGCGACACCACTGGGCGTCGTCGTCTCGTCCAACGGATTCTGGCCGGTCGAAGGGCGCATGGGGCCCGTTCTTTCCCCCGACCGCAAGAACGAAGACCCGGGAAAGATGCGTCTAGTTCTTCGTCGCTTTGGCGGCGTGAAGTAACGCGCGGAAGTTGCAGGCGGAGATTCGACTACGCTGGAGCGATACGTGATCAAGGCCTCATTGCTCTACCCGAACACAGAAGGTGCGCGATTCGATTACTCGTACTACCTGGACAACCACCTGCCGATGGTGAAGGCCCGCCTAGGCACCGCCCTGAAGCGCCTCTGCGTCGAGCGTGGCCTCTATGGGGCGCCGGGAACATCGGCTCCGTACATCGCACTCGGCCATTTGTATTTCAATTCGGTGGAGGCCATGTCGGAGGCCTATGCGCCCCATGCGCGGGAAATCCTCGGCGACATTCCGAACTTCACCGATCTGCAACCAATGATGATCATCTGCGAAGTGCTGATCGACTGACAACCACGATCTGTGGCAGATGTCGCACCGAAGCCGCGCAGAAGAGCAGCGGCCGCCGCCGGGATATGAGGAGAACGATGAGCAAGCTCACCGACGTGATGAAGGCATTCTAAGCTACGGATTTCAGCCTCGACGCGTTCCGCTTCGTCGAGACCGAAGTGCCATCACCTCGCCGCGGCGAGGTTCTGCTGAGGGTGCTCGCGGCAAGCCTGAACTATCGAGACCTGGCCGTGCTGACCGGCACGTATATCCCCATCTTGCCGCTACCCATCGTTCCGGCTTCGGATGCATGCGCGGAGGTGGTCGCCGTAGGAAGCGAAGTCACTCGCTTTAGACTGGGCGATCGCGTCACTCCCGTCTACACGCAAGGATGGCACGACGGGTTGCCCACGCCGGAGCAGCGCGCGATCAAGACGCTCGGCGCTCCGCTGAACGGCGTGCTGCAGCACTACATCGTCGTGCCAGCGGACGACGCGGTCCTGGTCCCCGAAGCGCTTTCCGACGCGGAAGCGTCCACGTTGCCAGTTGCCGCCTTGACGGCTTGGTCCGCCTTGTCCGAAGGAAATGTCAAGGCGGGCGACACCGTGCTCGTGCAAGGTAGTGGCGGAGTGGCCCTGTTCGCGCTGCAGTTCGCGAAGGCAGCGGGAGCGAGAGTGATCGCCACGTCCTCGAACGACGAGAAACTGGCACGCATGAAATCCATGGGCGCCGACCACCTGCTCAACTACCGGACCGACGAGAACTGGGAGAAGACAGCCAAAGAGCTTACGAATGGACATGGCGCCGACATCGTCGTTGAAACCGGAGGGTCGACGTTGCCGAAGTCCTTGGCCGCCGTATCCTTCGGCGGCTTCGTCGCGGTCGTGGGCTTCGTCGCAGGTTACGAGGCGACGATCGCACTAAGGCAACTCATCGGTCCGATGGTCCGTGTGCAGGGCATCGCCGTGGGCTCGCGAGCCAGGTTCGAAGCGATGAACCGGGCGATCGACCTCAATGACATCCGGCCCGTTATCGACAGTGTATTTCCGTTCGATGAGGCGGCGCGCGCCTTCAAACACATGGAAAGCGGCTCCCACTTCGGTAAGGTCGTCGTTTCGTTGTGACGGCGTCCGAATTGCGGGGACCGTCCCTGCGCGCGTGTCACAACTTGTGCCGCATGGGCCGGAACGGACACCGCCAAAGTCACGGTTAGCCCATTTGGTACGGCTTTCATAGTATTGCCGCATGCACTGACCGAACTACAGCCCGTGTCCCTGGCTCCGGCAAGCAGGAGAGTTCGGACGAAATTGGAAGTCGAGGTCCCTATGCGTCTAGCTGGTACGAGAGACGTAGGCGTGATCCTAAAGTGAACGGTATCGAATCGCTTCAGCGACGTGTTCTTCTTCTAGCGAATCCGATGACGCAAGATCGGCGATGGTGCGCGCAATTTTCATCACTCGATGGTGACTTCGAGCGGAAAGCATCTGCCGAGCCGTTGCCTTCGAGAGCATATCGCGAGCGCGCGGAGTGATTGCAGCGACACGGGTCACTTCATTGCTCTCAAGCCGCGCATTCACTTTGCTTTGTCGACGCATTTGAGTGGCGTATGCACGAACTACTCGTTCCCGAACGACACGCGACGACTCGCCATTCGCGTTCGACAGTAGTTCTGACTCAGGCAGTGCCGGCACCTCGACGTGCAAGTCGATGCGGTCCATGAGCGGGCCCGATATGCGCGACCGGTACTGCGCAACCTGATCGGGCGTGCACCGGCATCTTCCGGAGTGGTGTCCCAGGTAGCCGCACTTGCAGGGGTTCATCGCGGCGACCAGCTGGAAGCGTGCGGGGAACTCCGCCTGCCGCGCGGCGCGCGACACCGTGATGCGCCCGCTCTCGAGCGGCTCGCGCAGCGCCTCGAGGACCGCGCGGCTGAACTCCGGCAGCTCGTCGAGGAAGAGCACGCCGTGGTGCGCGAGCGAGATCTCGCCGGGGCGCGGGGGCGAGCCGCCGCCCACCAGGGCCACGGCCGAAGCGCTGTGGTGCGGCGCGCGGAAGGCGCGCACGGCGAAGCGCTCGGGGCGCAGGCCCGCGCTCGCGAGGCTCTGCACCGCGGCCGCTTCCAGCGCTTCCTCCTCGGCGAGGGGCGGGAGGATGCCGGGGAAGCGCTGCGCCAGCATGGTCTTGCCCGTGCCCGGGGGCCCGACGAGCAGCACGGAGTGCCCGCCCGCGGCGGCGACCTCGAGCGCGCGGCGCGCGAACGCCTGGCCGCGCACGTCGGCGAGGTCCGGATAGCCGGGATCGGCGCGCGGCGCCGCATTCTCCAGACGCGGGAGCGGCTGCGTGCCGGCGAGGTGCGCGCACACCTCGAGGAGTGTCCGCGCCGGGCGGATCGTCGCATCGCGGGCGAGGCCCGCCTCGTGCGCCACGGATTCGGGCAGCACGAACGCGCGGCCGTCCCGGAGCGCCCCGAAGGCCATCGCGAGCGCGCCGCGGATGGGGCGGAGCTCGCCGGAGAGCGCGAGCTCGCCCGCGAATTCGTGGTCCGCGAGGTGCGCCGAGGGCACCTGGCCCGTGGCCGCGAGGATGCCGAGCGCGATGGGCAGGTCGAAGCGGCCGCTTTCCTTCGGCAGGTCCGCGGGCGAAAGGTTGACCGTGACCCGCCCCGCCGGGAACGAGAAGCGCGCGGTGGCGAGCGCCGCGCGCACGCGGTCGCGCGATTCCTTCACCTCGGTCTCGGGCAATCCCACGATGTGGAACCCCGGCAGGCCGCCCGCGACATGGGCCTCGACGCGCACGAGCGGCGCTTCGAGCCCCGCGAGGCCGCGGCTGTAGACGACGGCGAGGGACACCGGCCTTCCCTTTCCTCCCCGTAGGGGCCCGAGCGGGCCGGGGAGGGGCCGGCTCGGGGCTAGGCCCCGGGCGGTGCGCGGCGCGCTTCGAGCTCGGCCACGCGCGCTTCCAGCGCCGCGAGCTTTTCGCGGGCGCGGGCGAGCACCTGGGCCTGGACGTCGTATTCCTCGCGGGTCACGAGATCGAGGCGCGCGAACGCGCCCGAGAGCATTCCGCGGAAGTTCCTTTCCAGGTCCTTCGCGGGGTTGGCCGCCGCGATTTCCGCGAGCCTCGCGCTCAGTTCGCTCAAGAGTCTGTCGTTCATCTCAATCCCCGGCAGGGCCTTCGCGTTGACCGCCCGGACGCAATCGCACTGTTTTGGTGCGAAGCCCCCGGGGGGAGTTCCGTCCCGGTGCGCGCCGCCCGGGTGGCATTAGGAAATCATTCAGTAACAATGACTTGCAGGATCAAGCGGCTTGGCACGCTTGCTGCTAACCATCCGGCGGAGCACTCATTTTCCAACCCGCAAAGGATACCAATTATGAGAAACCCGACCAAAGCCCTTCTTGCCGCCGGGATCGCGAGCGCCGCATTCTCCGCCTCGGTCGCGCAGGCCCAGACCGCCGCGCCGGCCGCCGCGCCCGAGCACACCTTCACCGGCAACGTGGGCCTCTACAGCGAGTACCTCTTCCGGGGCATCTCGCAGACGGCCGGCAAGCCTGCCCTCCAAGGCGGGTTCGACTACGCCCATTCGAGCGGCTTCTATGCCGGCACCTGGGCCTCGAGCATCAGCTGGCTCCAGGACTTCGGCGCGTACCAGCGTTCGAGCCTGGAGTGGGATTTCTACGGCGGGTTCAAGAGCACCTTCCCGGGCAGCGACGACTGGACCTACGACATCGGCGTTCTCTACTACTACTACCCGGGCACGGCCAATCCCGGCATCACGAAGGCCGATACCTTCGAAGGCTACGTCGGGATCGGCTGGAAGTGGCTGAGCGCGAAGTTCAGCTACAACTTCGACGACTACTTCGGCGCCCGGCCCACCGGCGAGGGCACGGACGGCACCTGGTACCTCGACCTCTCGGCCGCCTATCCGCTCGGCGACTCCGGCGTCACCCTGAGCGGGCACTACGGGATCCTCGACGTCAACAACGACGGCACCGGCAGCGGGGAAGTGAGCTACGAGGACTGGAGGGTGGGCCTCGCCTACGTGATCCCCGACGGCTTCATGAAGGGCGCGGAGATCGGCGCGTACTACTCGGGGAACAACGCCAAGGAAGGCTTCTACACCGACCTCACGGGCTACAACACCGCCAAGGACCGGGGCGTCATCTACATCAAGAAGACGTTCTGACCGGCGGCATCGCCGCGAGCGCGAACCAGCCATCACGAGGACAACATGAAACTAGTCACCGCCATCATCAAGCCGTTCAAGCTCGACGAGGTCCGCGAGGCGCTCTCGGCGATCGGCGTGCAGGGCATCACGGTCACCGAGGTGAAGGGCTTCGGCCGGCAGAAGGGCCACACGGAGCTCTACCGCGGCGCGGAGTACGTCGTCGACTTCCTCCCGAAGGTCAAGGTGGAGGCGGCGATCAAGAGCGAGATCCTCGACCAGGTGATCGAGGCGATCGAGAAGAGCGCCAACACCGGGAAGATCGGCGACGGGAAGATCTTCGTCTTCGAACTCGAGCAGGTCGTGCGCATCCGCACCGGCGAGACCGGCGCGGACGCGCTCTGATTCCAAGGGGAAACGAACCATGAAACGAATTCTCAGCTTCATCGCGCTCGCGGCCGCGCTCGCCTTCGGCGGAGCCGCCCTCGCGCAGGAGAAGAAGCCGGAAGCGCCGGCGGCGGCACCCGCCGCGGCCGCTCCCGCCGCGCCGAAGATCGAGGCCGCGGCCGACCCGGACCTGCCGGCAGGCGTCGAGATGATCGAAATGACGGTGCGGCAGGCGCTCAACGAGGCGATGGCCGAAGAGCTGCGCCGCGATCCGAACGTCTTCGTCATGGGTGAGGAGGTCGCGGAGTACCAGGGCGCCTACAAGGTCACCCAGGGGCTGCTGCAGGAATTCGGACCGCAGCGCATCGTGG
>JBGAQP010000013.1:0-106176 GCA_044220635.1 Usitatibacteraceae bacterium | reverse complement strand
CTCCATGGAGCGGGCCACGGCGCCGCGGAAACTCATGTTGCCGCCCATGAAGAAGTCCACGTCCTGCGGCAATTGGAACGTGGGCTCCTTGTACATGTCTCCCACAGCACGCCCGAGCCCAGCCACCCCAGGTAGGTCATGCCCCCGGAGGGGGCCTGCTCGAGGAAGACTTTCCAGTCCATCGCCGGGCCGATCGCGGAAATGAAAACGGGGAGCGCCGCGACGCTCCCCGTCGGGTGCCGGCGGCTACTCCGGCAGCGCCTGCAGCGTGATCGCGGCCTTCAGCAGCGGGCTCATCGGCATGCCGATGGTCTCGCCCGAGGGCAGCTTCTGCATGAACCACTTGTCGTAGAGCTTGTTGATCTCGCCCGAGCGCATGAGACCGGCCAGCGCGCGGCGCACGACCACGCCGAAGCCGTCGTCGTTCTTGCGGAACATGATCCCGTAGGGATCGTAGGAGAGGTAGTCGCCCACGACCTCGAAGTCCTTCGGGTTCTTCGCCTTCGCGACCAGGCCGTAGAGCAGGATGTCGTCCATGGCGAAGGCCGCCGCGCGCCCGGACTCCACGGTGAGGAAGGCTTCCCCGTGGTCCTTGGCGTTCAGGAACTTGATGCCCAGGTTCTCCTTGTCCGAGAGCGCCTTGATGATGCGTTCGTTCGTCGTGCCCTGGGTGACGACGACGGTCTTGTTCTTGAGGTCCTTGTACGAGCGGATCTTCGAGGCCTTCTTCGCCACGAGCTTCGTGCCGGTGATGAAGGTGACGGGCGCGAAGGCGACCTCCTTCTGGCGGGTGAGCGTGTTCGTGGTCGAGCCGCACTCGATGTCGATCGTGCCGTTGGCCATCAGCGGGATGCGCGTCTGGGGCGTCACCGGGTTGTACTTGACGGCGAGCTGCGTGGCGCCGATCTCCTTCTTCACCTCCTCGACGATCGCGGCGCACAGGTCCATCGAGTAGCCGATGGGCTGCTGCTTGTCGTCCAGGTAGGAGAACGGGATGGACGTCTCGCGGTGGCCGATGGTGATCGTGCCCGAGTCCTTGATCTTCTTGAGCACGCCGCTGAGCTCCTGCGCGAAGGCGGGAGTTGCGAGCAGCGCGCACGCGAGTGCCGCGACGGCGGCCCTGGGGTGGCGGAACATGGAAAACCTCCTCTGGTGTGTGGGATCGCGGCTTCTCTCAAGACCGCCGGAACCGGCGGACCGCTTCCGGCGGCTAGGATACTTCCCGGGCCCACGCCCGTCCAATCGGGACGCTTGCAGGAGCCATGCCCGCCGGGCTTGCCCGGGCGCGGCCCGCGATCGGGCGCCGGCGGCGCACCCCGATGGGGCTTCAGGCGCCGGCCCGGGGCGTCGCGCCCCCCCGCGACCAGGCGACGATCGCCTCGGCGAGCGCGAGGTTCGCGTCGAGGCAGTCGGCCTCGAACCCCGAGCCAGGGGCGGCGAGCGGCAGCTCCGTGCACGCGAGCAGGAATGTCCCGGCGCCGTGCCCGCGCAACCCCTCGGCGGCGGCGCGGAAGTGGCGCGCGGCCGCGCTTCGGTCCGCGGACTTGACCGCGGCGATCGCGGCATCGACCTCGCGCTGGCCGGCCTCCCCGGGCGCGATCCAGGCGAATCCTCGCCGCTCGAGGCGGCGCGCGTAGAAGCCCGAGGCGAGGGTGCCCCGCGTGCCCATGAGTCCCACGGTTCCCGGGCGCGGCGTGCGGCGCTCGAGGGCGGCGATCGCGGCGTCGGCGATGTGCAGCAGCGGCACGCGCAGTCCCGCGGCGAGCTCCGCGGCCCAGTGGTGCGCCGTGTTGCAGGCGATGGCGATGGCCTCGGCGCCGGCCGCCTCGAGCGCGCGGGCGCCCGCGAGCATGGCGGGCAGGGGCGAGGCTCCGGTGCCGAGGATCGCGGCCACGCGGTCGGGCACCTGCGGGACGTTCCAGACGAGGACGGGTACGTGGTCCTCCTCGCGTGCGGCGGTGTCGAGGGCGAGCACGCGCAGCTGCAGGTCGATCGCCGCGGCCGGTCCCATGCCGCCGAGGATGCCGACGCGCCTCGGCGGGAAGCTCGGGGAGTCCATGGCGCCATCGTATCGGGGGCGGCGGGGCGCGCCAATGCGCCCGCCGGCGCGCGGCGAGGCGCCAGATCGGCGAGAATAGCGGCCCGGGCGGCGCCCACGAGGCCCCGCTCGCCGAAGAACGACAACGAGGATGCCCATGCCGTCCCCCGCCCCGGATCCCGATCAGGCGTTGCTCGAGCAGGTCCTCGCGCTCGCCGACCAGCGCCTCGCGGGCGCGAGCGCCAGGGAGGCGCGCGCCTTCATCACCCACTACTACGACCAGGTCGATGCCGAGGACCTCGCCACCCGCGCGGTCGAGGACCTCTACGGGGCGGCGATGGCCCACCTGGGCTTCGCCCGGGAGTTCGCGCCCGGAACGCCCAAGCTTCGCGTCTACAACCCGCGCGTCGAGGAGCACGGCTGGTCGAGCTCGCACACCGTCGTCGAGATCGTGAACGACGACATGCCCTTCCTCGTCGACTCGGTCACGATGGAGGTCAACCGCCAGGGCTATTCGCCGCTGCTGCTCGTGCACCCGCTGCTGCGCGCCCGGCGCGATGCCGCCGGGCGCCTCCTCTCCTTCGACGCGAAGGGCGGGGACGGCCACCAGGAATCGCTCATCCACGTCGAGGTCGACCGCGAGGCCGATCCCGAGCGCCTGAAGGCGCTGCGCGCGGGGCTGCTCGCCGTGCTCGCGGACGTGCGCGCCGCGGTCGAGGACTGGACGGCGATGCGCGAGCGCATGGTCGGGCTCGAGAAGGGGCTGGCGAAGCCGCCCCGGACGGTGGATGCGAACGAGGCCGCCGAGACGCGCGCCTTCCTCGCGTGGATGGCCGACGACCACTTCACCTTCATCGGCTACCGCGAGTACGAGCTCGCGGGCGCGGGCGGCGAGGAGGAGCTGCGCATCGTGCCGGGCACCGGCCTGGGGGTGCTGCGCGAGCCCCGCGAGGGCGGCATCTCGAAGAGCTTCGGCGAGCTCCCGCCCGCGGTGCGCGCGCTCGCGCGCGCACCGCGCCTGCTGGTGCTCACGAAGGCGAACAGCCGCGCGACGGTCCATCGCGCGGGCTACCTCGATTACGTCGGCGTGAAGAAGTTCGACGCGGCGGGCCGCGTCGTCGGCGAGCACCGTTTCGTGGGCCTGTACACCTCCTCGGCCTACCAGGCCGATCCGGCCTCGATCCCGCTGCTCGGGCCCAAGGTGGAGCGCGTGGTGGCGCGCGCGGGATTCCCGCCCGCGAGCCACGCGCACAAGAACCTGGTCGCGGTGCTGCGCGGCTACCCGCGAGACGAGCTCTTCCAGGTCGACGAGTCCACGCTGCTCGACACCGCCCTCGGGGTGCTGCGCCTGGGCGACCGGCGCCGCACGCGCCTGTTCCTGCGCCGCGACGTCTACGGCCGCTTCTACTCCTGCCTGGTGTACCTGCCGCGCGAGAACTACAACACCGACGTTCGCCGCCGCGTCCTCGAGGTCCTGCGCCGCCACCTCGGCGGCACGAGCGCGGAATTCACGGTGCAGCTCTCCGAGGCCGCGCTCGCGCGCATGCACGTGCTCGTGCGCACGGCCCCGCGCGAGGAGGCCGCGATCGACGCGCGCCGCATCGAGGACGAGGTCGCCGCCGCCACGCGCCGCTGGGAGGACGAGTTCAAGGCGGCGCTCACCGAGTCGCTCGGCGAGGAGCGCGCGGTGGGCGCGATGCGCGCCTACGCGAACGCGTTCCCCGTGGCCTATCGCGACGCCGTGAGCCCGCGCTCGGCGGTGCGCGACGTGGCGGTGATGGACACCCTGTCGGAAGCCTCCCCGTTCGCGATGAGCCTGTACCGCCCCGTCGAGGGCGATGCGCGCACGCTGCGGCTGCGCGGCTTCCGCCGGGCGGCGAGCGTGCCGCTCTCGGCGAGCCTGCCGGTGCTCGAGAACCTCGGGCTCGAGGTCCAGGACGAGGTCTCCTACCGGATCGAGCGCGAGGGCTCGCCCGCCTTCTTCATCCACGACTTCGGGCTGCGGAGCTCCCGACCCATCCCCGACGTGGAGGCGGTGAAGCCGCTCACCGAGGAGCTCCTCGGCCGGGTCGTCCGCGGCGAGTCGGACAACGACGGCTTCAACCGCCTCACGCCCGGCGCGGGGGTGGCGCCCGACGACGTGGTGGTGCTGCGCGCCTACGCGAAGTACCTCAAGCAGACGGGCTTCACCTTCAGCCAGGCCTACATCGAGCAGACGCTCGCCGCGCACCCGGCCATCACCACCCGGCTCGTGGAGCTCTTCCACGCGCGCTTCGACCCGGCGCGCGAGGCGGGGCGCGCCGAGGCCGAGCGGGTCCTGCACGAAGGCGTGAAGGCCGCGCTCAACGACGTGGCGAACCTCGACGAGGACCGGATCCTCCGGCGCTACCTCTACCTCGTCCGCGCGACGGTGCGCACGAACCACTGGGTCCGCGACGCCGAGGGCCGGCGCCGGGCCGCGCTCGCCTTCAAGATCGAGTCGGCCAGGGTGCCCGAGCTCCCGGAGCCGCGCCCCCTCTTCGAGGTCTTCGTCTACTCGCCGCGCTTCGAGGCGATCCACCTGCGCGGGGGCAAGGTCGCGCGCGGGGGGCTGCGCTGGTCCGACCGCCCCGAGGATTTCCGCACCGAGATCCTGGGACTCATGAAGGCGCAGATGGTGAAGAACGCCGTGATCGTGCCGGTCGGCTCGAAGGGCGGGTTCGTGCTGAAGAACGCGCCCCCCGCCTCGGACCGCGAGGCCTTCCTCAAGGAGGGTGTGGCCTGCTACCAGGCGTTCCTGCGCTCGCTGCTCGACCTCACGGACAACCTCGTCGCGGGCAAGGTCGTGCCGCCCCGGGGCGTGGTGCGCCACGACCCGGACGATCCCTATCTCGTGGTCGCCGCCGACAAGGGCACCGCGACCTTCTCCGACATCGCGAACGGCGTCTCGGCCGAATACGGCTTCTGGCTGGGCGACGCCTTCGCCTCGGGCGGCAGCGCCGGCTACGACCACAAGAAGATGGGGATCACGGCGCGCGGGGCCTGGGAGAGCGTGAAGCGCCACTTCCGCGAGATGGGTGTGGACACCCAGTCGCAGGACTTCAGCGTCGTGGGCATCGGCGACATGTCGGGCGACGTGTTCGGCAACGGGATGCTGCTGTCGCGCCACATCCGGCTGCTCGCCGCCTTCGACCACCGCCACATCTTCCTCGACCCGGACCCGGATCCCGAGGCGAGCTTCCGCGAGCGCGAGCGCCTGTTCGCGCTGCCGCGCTCGTCCTGGGACGACTACGACCGCAAGGCGATCTCGAAGGGCGGGGGAGTGTTCGCGCGCACGCTCAAGTCGATCCCGGTCTCGCCGCAGGCGCGCCGGGCGCTGGGCATCGCCGAGGAGGCGCTCGCGCCGCAGGAGCTCATGAAGGCGATCCTCAAGGCGAGGGTCGACCTGCTCTACAACGGCGGCATCGGCACCTACGTGAAGGCCTCGTCCCAGACCCACGCGGACGTGGGCGACCGCGCGAACGACGCGATCCGCGTGAACGGCGCGGAGCTCGGCTGCAAGGTGGTGGGCGAGGGAGGCAACCTCGGCTTCACCCAGCTCGGGCGCATCGAGTTCGCCCTCGCGGGCGGGCGGATCTGCACCGACGCGATCGACAACTCCGCGGGCGTGGACTGCTCCGACCACGAGGTGAACATCAAGATCCTGCTCGGGCTCGCCGTCGCCGACGGCGAGCTCACCGGCAAGCAGAGGAACAAGCTGCTCGCGGAAATGACCGAGGAGGTGGGAAGCCTCGTGCTCGCCGACAACTACTTCCAGACGCAGTCGCTCTCGGTCTCGGGAGTGCGCGGCGACAAGCTCCTCGACGCCCAGGCGGGCTTCATCCGCGCCCTCGAGAAGGCGGGCCGGCTCAACCGCGCGGTCGAGTTCCTGCCCTCCGACGACGAGATCGCCGAGCGCCGCGCGGCCAAGACCGGGCTCACTTGTCCCGAACGCGCCGTGCTCCTCGCCTACTCCAAGATGGCGGTCTTCGACGAGCTGTGCGCGACGCAGCTCGTGGACGACGAGTACGTGTCCGCGACGCTGCGGGCCTACTTCCCGCGGCTGCTCGGCGAGCGCTACGCCGCGCTGATGCCGCGCCACCCGCTGCGCCGCGAGATCGTGGCCACGGTCGTCGCCAACGCCATGATCAACCGCACGGGCAGCGTCTTCGTCCACCGCATGCAGGAGGAGACGGGCGCGGGCGTCGAGGACGTGGTGCGCGCCTTCATCCTCGTGCGCGACATCTTCGACTTCGAGTCGCTGTGGAAGTCGATCGATGCCCTCGACAACCGCGTGGACGCGGCCCTGCAGTCGGAGATGCTGATCGACGCGGGGCGCCTCGTGCTGCGCGCCTCGCTCTGGTTCCTGCGCCGCCGGCGCGAGCGGCTGCCGATCGCCGAGGTCCTCGGGATCTTCCGCCCCGGCGTGGCGGCGCTGCAGTCGCGGCTGCCCGCGATCCTCTCCGCGGGCGACCGCGAGGCCTGGGAGGCCGCCGTCGCGCGGCTCGAGCGCTCGGGCGTGGCGCGCGCGCTCGCCGGGCGCCTCGCGGGCCTCGACGCGCTCTACGCGGCGCTCGACGCGACCGAGGTGGCCCTCGAGCAGAAGCGCGACGTGGAGGCGATCGCCGCGCTCTACTTCGCGCTCGCCGGGGAGCTCGAGCTGCGCTGGTTCGCGGGCAAGATCACGCTGCTGCCCACGGACACGCCATGGCAGGCGCTCGCGCGCAACGCCCTGCGCGACGACCTCGCGAGCCAGCAGCGCGCGCTCGCGGCCACGGTCGCGCGGCTCTCGCCCGGCGCGTCCGACCCCGTGGCCATGCTCGCCGCGTGGCGCGAGCGCTATGCCCAGCCGATCGCGCGGCTCAAGGCGATGACCGAGGAGCTCAAGCGCGCCGGGTCGCTCGACCTCGCGGTCCTGTCCGTCCTCCTGCGGGAGCTGCGCGCCCTTGCCTGATCCCGAAAGCCTGCGCCGGGGGCGGTGGCCGCTGGTCGCCGCCCTCGGCGTCACCCAGGTCGTCTCCTGGGGCAGCATCTACTACGCCTTCGCCGTCGTGATGGGCTCGGTCGAGCGCGAGCTCGGCGCCTCGCCCCCGGTGATCGTCGGGGCGTACTCCGTGGCGCTGCTCGTCTCGGGGCTCGTCGCCGCGCCCGTGGGCCGGCACATCGACCGCCATGGCGCCCGGCGCATCATGACGGCGGGTTCCGTCGCGGGCGCGCTCCTGCTCGCGCTCTTCTCCCAGGTGCATTCGGTCACGGCGCTCTACCTCGTCTGGGCGGCGCTGGGGGTCGTGATGGGCGTGGTGCTCTACGAGCCCGCGTTCGCGAGCCTCGCGCTCGTCTTCCGCGAGGACCTGCGCAAGGCGATCACCGTGCTCACTCTCGCCGGGGGCTTCGCGAGCACGGTCTTCTGGCCGCTCACCCAGTGGCTCGCCTCGTCCTGGGGCTGGCGCGAGTCGATGCTCGTGCTCGCCGCCATCAACCTCGCCCTGTGCGTGCCGCTGCACGCGCGGTTCCTGCCCGCGAGGGGCCGGCCCGCGGACGCGCCCGCCGGGGCGGCCGACGACGCGGCGGGGCGGCGAAGGCTGCTCGCCGACCCGCACTTCCGCTGGCTCGCCTTCGCCTTCACCGGCAACATGCTCGCCTTCTCCGCGATCGGCCTGCACCTGCTCGCGATCCTCCAGGAGCAGGGCTTCACGCCGGAGCGCGCCGCACTGCTCGCGGCCCTCGTTGGGCCGATGCAGGTCGCGGGGCGCATCGCGGAGTTCGCCTTCGCCCACCGGGTGAGCCCCGCCCGCGTGGGCGAGATCGCGCTCTTCGCCTTTCCGGTCTCCATCGGCATCCTCGCGGTGCCGGGCATCGGGACCGCGGGCGTGGTCGCTTTCGCCGTCGTCTACGGCGCCGCGAACGGGGTGATGACGATCGTGCGCGGCACGGTTCCCGCCGAGATCTGGGGGCGCGAGGGCTACGGCGGGCTCCAGGGCCTGCTCGCGACACCCGTGCTCCTCGCGCGGGCGGCGGGGCCCTTCGCCGCGGTGGGCCTGCTCGCGGCGACGGGCGGCTACCGGGGCGTGCTCGTCGCGCTCGTCGTGGTGAGCGCGGTCTCCTGGGGCGCCTTCGCCCTCGCGGTGCGCCATCGGCGCGGCGGCGCCTGATCGCCGCCGCGGCCTAGGCCCGAGACCCGGGCTCGACGATCAGCGCGGCGAGGACCTTGCGGCCCTCGGAGAGCAGGATGTTGTAGGTGCGGCAGGCCGCGCGCGTGTCCATCACCTCGACGCCGATGCGGGCGCGGTGCAGGGGGGCGAGCCGCGCCGGGTCGGGGAAGCGGAAGGCGGCCCCGGTGCCCAGCAGGACGATCTCCGGGCCCGGGGCGAGGAGCGCCTCGAGCTCGGCCGCGGACACCGCCTCGAGCCCCCCGGAGGTCCAGCCCGGCACGAGCAGCGTGGCCCCGACCACGAGATTGGCGTGGTGGCGCGCGCCGTTCACTTCCACCCAGCCCTCCCCGTAGGCGGTGAAGACGTTCCGGCCTTCGGCGGTTTCTCGCTCGATTTTCAAGGGCTTATCCGTTGCTCCGGGAGGGTGGGGCGGCTAGAATCATATCTTTTTGCAGCGCAGCAACACAGACGGAAGAACCATGAGCCCGGAGTTTCCCCGCATCAAGCGCCTGCCCCCGTACGTCTTCAACATCACCAACGAGCTGAAGATGGCGGCCCGCCGGGCGGGCGAGGACATCATCGACTTCTCCATGGGCAATCCCGACGGGCCCACGCCGCGGCACATCGTCGACAAGCTCGTGGAGGTCGCGCAGCGCGAGGACACCCACGGCTACTCCATGTCGAAGGGCATCCCGCGGCTGCGCCGCGCGATCTGCCAGTGGTACAAGCGCCGCTGGGACGTGGACTTCGACCCCGAGAGCGAGGCGATCGTCACCATCGGCTCGAAGGAGGGCCTCGCCCACCTGATGCTCGCCACGCTCGACCGCGGCGACACCGTGCTCGTGCCCAACCCGAGCTACCCGATCCACATCTACGGGGCGATCATCGCGGGCGCGGACATCCGGTCGGTGCGCATGGCCCCGGGCGTGGACTTCTTCGCGGAGCTCGAGCGCGCGATCGGCGAGCTCTTCCCGAAGCCGAAGATGCTCATCATCGGCTTCCCCTCGAACCCGACGGCGCAGTGCGTCGAGCTCGACTTCTTCGCGAAGGTGATCGCGCTCGCCCGGCAGCACAACATCCTCGTGGTCCACGACCTCGCTTACGCCGACATCACCTTCGACGGCTGGAAGGCGCCCTCGATCATGCAGGTGCCGGGCGCACGCGAAGTCGCCGTCGAGTTCTTCACCATGTCGAAGAGCTACAACATGGCCGGATGGCGCATCGGCTTCATGGTCGGCAACAAGGACCTCGTGAACGCGCTCGCGCGCATCAAGAGCTACCACGACTACGGCACGTTCACCCCGCTCCAGGTCGCGGCGATCACGGCGCTCGAGGGGCCGCAGGACTGCGTCGAGGAGATCCGCCGCAAGTACCAGAGCCGCCGAGACGTGATGGTCAAGGGCCTGCACGAGGCGGGCTGGATGGTCGAGAACCCCAGGGCCTCGATGTACGTGTGGGCGAGGATCCCGGACGCCTACGCGAAGATGGGGTCCATCGAGTTCGCGAAGAAGCTCCTGAAGGAGGCGAAGATCGCGGTCGCGCCCGGCATCGGCTTCGGCGACTACGGCGACGACCACGTGCGCATCGCCCTCATCGAGAACGAGAGCCGCACCCGCCAGGCGGTGCGCGGCATCAAGGAGATGCTGCGCAAGGACGGCCTCGCATGATCGTCGTCGCCGTCACCGACCGGCAGGGCGCGGTCACCGACCCCGCGCGGCTCGCCGCGGCCGAGGGCGTGCACCGGCAGCTGCGCCCGCACCTGCCCGCCGACTACGCCGGGCGCATGCGCGCGGTGTTCGCGAGCGGCGCCGAGATGGCGGTGGCGGAGGAGGGCGGCCGGGTCCTCGGCGTGGCGGTCTTCCGCGTGATCGAGAAGACGCACTCCGGCCGCGAGCTCTACTGCGACGACCTCGTCACCGACGAGGGCGCGCGCTCGCGGGGCGTGGGCCGGGCGCTCGTCGACTACATGGACCGAGAGGCCCGCAGCCGCGGCTGCGACGTCCTCGCGCTCGATTCGGGCACCCAGCGCGAGCAGGCGCACAAGTTCTACTTCCGGGAAGGCCTCACGGTGACGGCGTTCCACTTCAACCGGCGGGTCGCGCGATGAAGCCGATGCAGGTCGGGCTCCTGGGGCTGGGCACCGTGGGCGGCGGCACGGTCGAGGTCCTGAGACGCAACCGCGAGGAGATCGCGCGCAGGGCGGGCCGCGAGATCGTCGTGCGCGTGGCGAGCGCGCGCGACCTCGCCAAGCCGCGCGCGGTCTCGCTCGAGGGGATCGAGCTCGTCGCCGATCCCGCCGCGATCGTCTCCCGTCCCGACATCGACATCGTCGTGGAGCTGATCGGCGGCGACACCGTGGCCCGCGAGCTCGTGCTCGCGGCGATCGCCCACGGCAAGCACGTGGTCACCGCCAACAAGGCGCTGCTCGCCAGGCACGGCACGGAGATCTTCGCGCGCGCCCACGCGAAGGGGGTCATGGTCGCCTTCGAGGCCTCGGTCGCGGGAGGCATCCCGATCATCAAGGCGATCCGCGAAGGGCTCACCGCCAACCGCATCGAGTGGATCGCCGGGATCATCAACGGCACCTGCAACTACATCCTCTCGGAGATGCGCGACAAGGGGCTGCCCTTCGAGGTCGTGCTCGCCGAGGCCCAGCGCCTGGGCTACGCGGAGGCCGATCCCGCCTTCGACATCGAGGGCATCGACGCCGCCCACAAGCTCACGATCCTCTCGGCGATCGCCTTCGGCATCCCGATGCAGTTCGGCAAGGCCTACACCGAGGGCATCTCGCGGCTGACGGCGACCGACATCCGGTACGCCGAGGGGCTCGGCTACCGCATCAAGCTGCTCGGGATCACCCGGCGGGCGAAGGAGGGCATCGAGCTGCGGGTGCACCCGACGCTCATCCCGGCGCGCCGCCTCATCGCCAACGTCGAGGGCGTCATGAACGCGGTGCTCGTGAAGGGCGATGCCGTGGGCCCGACGCTCTACTACGGGCGCGGCGCCGGGGCGGAGGCCACCGCGAGCGCCGTGGTCGCCGACCTCGTGGACGTCACGCGCATGGCCACCGCGGACCCCGAGCACCGCGTCCCGCACCTCGCTTTCCAGCCCGACCGCCTCTCCGACGCGCCGATCCTGCCGATGGAGGAGGTGGAGACCGCCTACTACCTGCGGCTGCGCGCCCTCGACCGGCCGGGGGTGCTCGCCGACGTGACGCGCATCTGCGCGGACCACGCGATCTCGATCGACGCCATCTTCCAGAAGGAGGCCGGAGAGGGCGAGGAGCAGGTCGACGTCGTCATCCTCACGCACCTGACCCGCGAGAAGAACATCAACGCGGCGATCGCGCGCATCGAGGCCCTGCCGACCATCCCCGCGCCGGTCGTGCGCATCCGCCTCGAAGAGCTGCTGTGAGATGAAGTACGTGAGCACCCGTGGCGCCTCCACGGGCCAGAGCTTCACCGACATCCTGCTCGAGGGGCTCGCCGCCGACGGGGGGCTCGCGGTGCCCGAGCAGTGGCCGCGCATCACGCGCCCCAAGCTCGACGCCATGCGCGACCTGCCGTATCCGCGGCTCGCCTTCGAGATCCTGCGCTTCTTCGCCGACGACTTCCCCGGGGCGGCGCTGCGCTCGATCACCGAGCGCAGCTACACGGCGGAAGTCTTCCGCACGCCCGAGATCACGCCGCTCGCGACCCTCGAGCCGAACCTGCACCTGCTCGAATGCTCGAACGGGCCCACGCTCGCGTTCAAGGACATCGCGATGCAGCTGCTCGGCCACCTCTTCGAGCACGTGCTCGAGGCCCAGGGGCGCACGCTCAACATCCTCGGGGCGACGAGCGGCGACACGGGCTCCTCGGCCGAGCACGCGCTGCGCGGCAAGGAGCGCCTCAAGGTCTTCATGCTCTCGCCCCACGGGCGCATGAGCCCCTTCCAGCGCGCGCAGATGTTCTCGCTGCAGGACGCCAACATCTTCAATCTCGCCGTGAAGGGCGTCTTCGACGACTGCCAGGACGTGGTGAAGGCGGTGAACGCCGACCGGGGCTTCCGCGAGGCGCACCACCTCGGGGCGGTGAACTCGATCAACTGGGCGCGCGTCGTCGCGCAGGTGGTTTACTACTTCAAGGGCTATTTCGCGGCGACGGCGTCGAACGACGAGGCCCTGTCCTTCGCGGTGCCCTCGGGCAACTTCGGCAACATCCTCGCGGGCCACGTCGCCAGGCGCATGGGGCTGCCGATCCGCCGGCTCGTGCTCGCGACCAACGAGAACGACGTGCTCGACGAGTTCTTCCGCACCGGCCGCTACCGCCCGCGAAAGACCGCCGAGACGCACGCGACCTCGAGCCCCTCGATGGACATCTCCAAGGCCTCGAACTTCGAGCGCTTCGTCTGGGACATGGTGGACCAGGACGGCGAGAAGACCGCCTGGCTCTGGCGCCAGGTCGAGGAGAAGGGCGGCTTCGACCTGTCCACCGACCGCGCCTGGGAGAAGGTGCAGGACGACTCGGGCTTCGTCTCGGGGCGCAGCCGCCACGCCGACCGCCTGGAGACCATCCGCCTCGTGAAGAGGAAGTACGGCCGGGTCATCGACCCGCACACGGCCGACGGCGTGAAAGTCGCGCTCCTGCAGCGCGAGCCGCGCTACCCGATGGTGTGCATCGAGACGGCGCTGCCGGCGAAGTTCGAGGCGACGATCGTCGAGGCCCTCGGGGAGGGCGCGCCGCGCCCGCCGGGATTCGAGGGGATCGAGGACCTGCCGCAGCGCTTCGAGGTCGTGGAACCCGATCCCGAGGCGATCAAGGCCTACATCGCGGCGCGCGCCTAGCGGCAGACGCTCTTCGGCCCCGCGAAGACCTGCCGGGTGATCGCCTTCGCGCCGCGCGCGCCATCGACGGCGTACGAGAAGGTGCCGTTGTTCGGGTCGCTGAAGTCGAAGGTCCCCGTTCCCACGGCAGTGGCCCGGACTTGCGACGGGTCCCAGGGCGAGGCGTCGAACGCGGGCCCCGTCGTCCGGTACAGCGTGCCCGAGTAGGTCGAGGCGCCCGTGCGCGAGGCGCCGGGAAGCACGAGCCACTGGCCCCGGCCTTCGGCGTCGTAGGTGAACCAGGTGGCGAAGAGCACGTCGCCCTGGTGCGCCACGCTCACCCCCCAGCCCGATTCGCTTCCCGCGGGCGCGCGCCACCACAGGTCCTGGTAGTTCGGCTCGCTGCCCGGCGATCCGCCGAGCGTGCACACCGGCACGGAGTCCGCGAACACCTGGCGCGTGATCTTCTTCGCCTGCGCGACCTCGTCCACGGTGTAGCCGAACAGGCCGTTGTCGCGGTCGGTGAAGATGAGGGTCGCCATGCCCACGGCGCGAACGCCGACCGCGCCCGGGTCGAAGTGGGCCGAGTCGAAGGGCGGGCCGCTCGTCCGGTAGAGCGTGCCGGAGTAGGTGGGCGCGCCGACGTTGCGGCCCATCATCCCCATGTCCATGTCCATCTCCATGCTCCAGTCGGACTGGTCGCCGCCCGCGACGAGACGCCCCTCGGGCATGACGAGCCACAGGCCGCGTCCGTCGGCGTCGTAGGTGAACCAGGTGGCGAAGATGAGCTCGCCCTGGTGCGAGACGCTCACGCCCCAGCCCGACTCCGAGCCCGCGGGCGCGTTCCACCAGAGCCCTTCGTAGCTCGGCGCCGGCGCGGCGTCGTAACTGCCGACTTGCTGCGCTCCGGCGGGGAGCGCGAGGAGGAACAGGAATGCCGCCGTGACGAGTCGCTTCATGGGAGCCTCCGCTCGCGGAAACGGACCGCTCGCAGTCTACGCGCAATCCGCGGCCGCGAAACGCCGTTTCGGGCGATGAAAACGCCGCCGGCGCTCAGGGCACGGGGCGCAGGCTCGATTCGAGGGCGGCGAAGTCCGGGGTGCGGTCGAGCTCGTGGAGCACGCGCGCGAGATCCGGCGGGGGCGCGACGAGGCGGCGCGCGGCGAGGTCGAACCAGCCGCCGAGGCTGGTCACCCGCGCCGCGAGCTTGCCGTCTTCGCGGAAGACCTCGTTGACGATGCGGAAGCGCGAGGCGTCCTCGCTGATCCCGGCGAGCAGGAAGTTCACCCGGACGGGATCGAGCAGGCGCAGCTCCCGGTGGTAGTCCACCTCGTCGCGCCGCACGACGGGCCCGATCCGGCGCTTCGCGAACTCCTCCGGCGGGAAGCCCTTCTCGGCGAAGTACATGAAGCGCACGTCGACCACGAGGTCCAGGTAGGCGGTGTTCGCCATGTGCGCATTCGAATCGAGCTGCGCCCATGCGACGTGAAACGATCTCTCGAAAGCCATGTGGAATCGGAAAATGGGGACAGTCCCCATTTTCTCCCTGTAACAATCCGGCGTGGGCGATTGTTACAACGGGAAAATGGGGACTGTCCCCATTTTCCTAGAAGAAGACGAGCCAGGCGACGAGGAGGGTGAGGAACATGCCGCCCATGATGGCGGAGAAGACGATGGCGAGCACGCGGCCGTCCTGGGCCTGCTGGGCGGCGAGGTCGTCGCCGGCGATGGACTTCGCGAGACGGCGCTCGCGGAAGGCCATGACGATGACCCCGGCGAGCACGGCGAGGAAGGCGAGGAAGACGAGGGAGAGCTTGGCCCCGAGAGTCATGGCATCCGGCACACGGTCGGCGGGTCCGAGTAGACCTGGCGGACGATCGCCTTGGCCTGCGAAACCCCGTCGAGAGTGTACGCGAAGGTGCCGTGATCGGGATCGGCGAAAGTGAACGTGGCGCTGCCCGCCGCCGCCACCTGCACCTGCGAGCCGTTCCAGGGCTCGGCGTCGAACGCCGGGCCGCGCGTGCGGTAGAGCGTCCCGGAATAGGTTCCCGGGCCGGTGCGCGCCCCGTTCGACATCACGAGCCACTGGCCACGGCCGTTCGCGCCGTAGGTGAACCAGGTCGCGAACAAGGTATCGCCTTGATGGGTGATGTTCACGCCCCATCCCGACTCGGCGCCAGCTGGCGCGCCCCACCAGAGGTCCTGGTAGCTGGGCACGGCGCCGCGGGCGCCGCCGATCTCGCAGCTGGGCATGGGCGAGCCGTAGACCTGCCGCTCGATGGGCCCGGATCGCGACACGCCGTCGACGGTCCAGGCGAACACGCCCGCGTGCGCCCCGCTGAACTGGAAGGTGGCCGAGCCGACCTCGGTGACGCCGACGGCGGAGGGATTGAAGGGCATGGAATCGAAGGCGGGGCCGGTCGTCCGGTAAAGCGTCCCGGAGTAGCTCGGCGTGCCCATCATCATCCCGTATCCGTAGCCCTCGTATCCCGTGTCGCCGGGCCCTGCGTCCACGCGCGCCCCGGCGGGCATCACGAGCCACATCCCGGAGCCGTCGCGGTCGTAGGTGAACCAGGTCGCGAAGAGAATGTCGCCCTGGTGCGCGAGGTTCACGCCCCAGCCCGATTCGGCCCCGGCGGGCGAGCGCCACCACAGGCCCTGGTAGCTCGGCGTGCCCATCTGGGCCGCGGCGCTTCCGGCGCCGAGCGCCGCCGCGACGACGAGGATGCGAACAGGCGTGCGTGGGTCCATGGGAACCTCCACCCGGGGCGGCCGGCCGCGCCGCCCGCGGTCACTGGGGATAGCAGAGGGTCGGCGTGGAATAGACCTGGCGCGTGATCGCCTTGGTCTGCGTCACCATGCCCACGGTGTAGGCGAAGGTCCCCGCGCTCGGCCCGGTGAAGGTGAACGTCGCATTGCCTACCTGCGTCACCATCACCTGCGCCGGGTTCCAGGGATTCGCGTTGAACGGCGGGCCCGTGGTCCGGTAGAGCGCGCCCGAGTAGGTGTTGGGCGCGGTGCGCATCCCGTTGGACATGACCAGCCAGATGCCCTTGCCGTCGTCGCCGTAGGTGAACCAGGTGGCGAAGAGGATGTCGCCCTGGTGCGCGAGGTTCACGCCCCAGCCCGATTCCGAGTTCGCGGGCGAGGCCCACCAGAGGTCCTGGAAGGTCGGGGTCGCCGTCGAGGAGCCGCCCGAGACGCAGTTCGACAGCGGGCTCGAGTACACCTGGCGAGTGATCGGCTTCGACTGGGTGATGCCGTTCACCGTATAGGTGAAGGTGCCGTTGTCCGCGTCGGTGAAGGCGAAGGTGGCCGAGCCCACGGCGGTCACGCCGACCTGCGCGGGATTGAAAGGAGTGGTGCTGAAGGCCGGACCCGTCGTCCGGTAGAGGGTGCCGGTGAAGGTGTCACCGCTCACGCGATTGCCGTTGGACATGACGAGCCACATCTGGCTGCCGTCGGTGTCGTAGGTGAACCAGGTGGCGAAGAGGATGTCGCCCTGGTGCGTGATGTTCACGCCCCAGCCCGATTCCGAGTTCGCGGGCGAGCGCCACCACAGCGCCTGGAAGTTGAGGGGCGCGGCGGCGGGCAGCGTCACCGTGCCCGTCTGGCCGGCGAAGTTCTTCGGGCTGTTGAGCACCTGGGCGCCGCTGCGCGCGAGCGACGAGGTGCCGTTCACCGGAAGCGCGGGATAGACCCAGAGATCGGAGGCCTCGGCGAAGCTGAGCACGCCGCCCCCGGTCGAGAGGAACCCGTCGGGCACGACGTAATCGGGCGTCACCCCGTTCAGGGCCGCGTACCCCTCCGTGCCGACGAGGAAGGTCTTTCCGGCGGTGTCGCCGGGAAGGTTCGTCTGGAAGGTGTAGGTCTTGTTCACCCCGTTGGCCGAGCTCACGAGCGTGTGGCCGGCGAGGAACTGCTGGCTGGGTGCCAGCGCGGTGAACTCGATGAACTGGACGCTGCCGTCCGCGTTCGAGTAGAGCTCGGCGATCTGCCAGAGGTGGAAGAGGGCGGAAGCCGGCATCGCGGCCAGCAACGCGCCCAGGGCGAGGATGTGACGCAGGAGCGAGGAGCGCACGGGCACCTCCTTCGAAGGCGGGGTGGCCGGAGGCTCCGGCCGCGCGGCCCCGCTTCGGGCGAACACCGGACCCCGCGATCTTATTCCCTTCCGGATGCGGCGCGAAACGCCTATTCCTCTTCGGGTTCCCGGGGCGGGCGGCCGTCGTGGATGTGGCTGCGACGCCGCTGCAGCCAGGCATCGCGCAGGAAGGTGTACTTGTCGAGGGCCGCCTCGTCGATCACCTTCTCGGCGTCGAGGAGGTTGGCGCGCGTGCGCACGAGGTCGACCACGAAGAGCGAGTTGCGCACGGCGATCTCGCTGATCGTCCGGTTGTAGGCGAAGCTCGGGTCGACATAGCGCGCGGGGGCGTCGCGCAGGGTGCTGAAACCCAGCGCCGGGATCACCCAGAACGGTCCCGAGGGCACGCCCCAGACGGCGAGGGTCTGGCCGAAATCCTCCTCGTGCTTCTCGAGGCCCAAGGGCGTGGCCACGTCCCAGAAGCCGAAGATCCCGACCACGGAGTTCACCGCCACGCGGCCGAGGTCCGAGACGCCGTCGGCGGGCTTGCCCTGGAGGATGTTGTTCAGGCCCGTGCCGATGTCGTTCAGGTTGCCGAAGAAGTTGTTCACCCCGGTGCGCGCGAAATCGGGCGTGATCGCCTTGTAGCCCTTCGCGGCGGGCTTGAGGATCGCGCGGTCGAGCTGCTCGTTGAACTCGAAGGCGCCCCGGTTGAAGGGCTCCCAGGGATCGCGCGGGTTGTCCGCGGTGGTGGCACAGCCCGAGGCGAACACCGCCAGGGACAAGGCAAGGGCGAGGCGCATGGAGGGAAGGCGCGGTTCGGTCGGGCGCGGGTCGGGCGGATCAGTGGTGCAGGAAGCGCAACGAGAGGTCCAGGGCCTCGATGTCCTTCGTGAGCGATCCGATGGAGATGCGGTGCACTCCCGTGTCCGCGATCGCCCGGACGTTGCCGAGGTGGACCCCGCCGGAAGCCTCGAGTTCCGCGCGCTCGCCCGCGACCCTGACGGCCTCGCGCATCGCGGGCAGGTCGAAATTGTCCAGCAGCACGAGCTTCGCGCCGGCCTCGAGCGCCTCGGCGAGCCCCGCGAGGGACTCCACCTCCACCTGCACCATCGTGCCGGGCGGGGCGGCACGCAGGGCCGCCGCCACGGCGCCGCGAATCCCGCCCGCGGCGAGGATGTGGTTCTCCTTGATGAGGATGCCGTCGTGCAGCCCCAGCCGGTGGTTCGTGCCCCCACCCGTGCGCACTGCGTACTTCTGGGCGATGCGCAGTCCCGGCAGGGTCTTGCGGGTGTCGAGGATCTTCGCCCGGGTGCCCGCGACCGCCATCACGAACTGGCGCGTGCGCGTGGCGACTCCCGAGAGCAGCTGCAGGAAGTTGAGCGCCGTGCGCTCGGCCGTGAGCAGCGCCCGGGCGTCCCCCGCGAGCTCGCAGACCGAGCTGTTGGCGACCACCGGGTCCCCGTCTCCGAGGTGCCAGAAGACCTCCACTTCGGGGTCGAGCGTGGAAAACGTTCGATTGAACCACTCGGTGCCGCAGAGCACGCCGCTCTGGCGGGCGAGGAGGCGGGCCCGGGCGCGGCGCCCGGCGGGAATGAGGCCGGCGGTGAGGTCGCCCGTGCCCACGTCCTCCTTGAGGGCGCGCGCGACGTCGGCGGTGATGGTCTCTTCGAGGGCGTGGAATCGGTCGGGCATGGCGGGAAAGGCTTGAAAGCGCGAGGATATTCCCCATCTGGGCGGTAACCCCCGCTTTTTGCAGGGGCATTTCCCCGGGGAAACGCCTCGAAAAAAGGATAGCACGCGATGCGCATCGACAAGCTCACGACCAAGTTCCAGCAGGCCCTGGCCGACGCCCAGAGCCTCGCGCTCGCCGCCGACGGTGGCTTCATCGAGCCCCAGCACGTGCTGCTCGCGCTCCTCAACCAGGAGGACGGCGGCACCTCGTCCCTGCTGCAGCGCGCCGGCGCCAACGTCGCCCCCCTGAGGAAGGCCCTCGAGGACTCCGTCAAGCGGCTGCCCAAGGTCGAGGGTACGGGCGGCGAGATCAGCATCTCCCGGGACCTGAACAACCTCCTCAACCTCACCGACAAGGAAGCCACCAGGCGCGGCGACCAGTTCATCGCCTCCGAACTCTTCCTGCTCGCGGCAGCCAAGGACAAGGGCGAGACCGGCCGCATCCTCAAGCAGGCCGGCGTGAACGCCGCCTCGCTCGAGGAAGCGGTGCGCGCCGTGCGCGGCAACGAGACCGTCCACGACCCGGAGCAGGAAGGCCAGCGCCAGGCGCTCGCGAAGTACACGATCGACCTCACCGAGCGCGCGCGCTCGGGCAAGCTCGACCCCGTCATCGGCCGCGACGAGGAAGTCCGCCGCGTGATCCAGGTGCTGCAGCGGCGCACCAAGAACAACCCCGTGCTCATCGGCGAGCCCGGCGTGGGCAAGACCGCCATCGTCGAGGGGCTCGCCCAGCGGATCGTGAACGGCGAGGTGCCCGAGGGACTGCGCGACAAGCGCGTGCTGACCCTCGACATGGGGCTGCTGCTCGCCGGGGCCAAGTACCGCGGCGAATTCGAGGAGCGGCTGAAGAGCGTGCTCAAGGAGATCGCGCAGGACGAGGGCCGGACCATCGTCTTCATCGACGAGCTGCACACCATGGTCGGCGCCGGCAAGGCCGAGGGCGCGATCGACGCGGGCAACATGCTCAAGCCCGCGCTCGCGCGCGGGGAGCTGCACTGCGTGGGCGCGACCACCCTCGACGAATACCGCAAGTACGTCGAGAAGGATGCCGCGCTCGAGCGCCGCTTCCAGAAGGTGCTCGTCGACGAGCCCTCCGTCGAGGACACGATCGCGATCCTGCGCGGGCTCCAGGAGAAGTACGAGGTCCACCACGGCGTGGACATCACCGACCCGGCGATCGTGGCCGCAGCCGAGCTCTCGCACCGCTACATCACGGACCGGTTCCTCCCCGACAAGGCGATCGACCTCATCGACGAGGCGGCTTCCCGCATCAAGATGGAGATCGACTCCAAGCCCGAGGTGATGGACCGCCTCGACCGTCGCCTGATCCAGTTGAAGATCGAACGCGAGGCGGTGAAGAAGGAGAAGGACGAGGCCTCGAGGAAGCGCCTCGACCTGATCGAGGAAGAGATCAAGCGCCACGAGAAGGAGTACGCCGACTTCGAGGAGACGCTCAAGGCGGAGAAGGCGCGCGTCCAGGGCTCGACCCACATCAAGGAGGCGCTGGACAAGGCCAAGCAGGAAATGGAAGCGGCCAAGCGCAAGGGCGACTGGCAGAAGATGAGCGAGATCCAGTACGGGCAGGTCCCGACGCTCGAGAAGCAGCTGAAGGATGCGGAGAAGAGTGGCGACTCGAAGGAGCGCCCGACGCTGCTTCGCACCCAGGTCGGCGTCGACGAGATCGCCGAAGTCGTCTCCCGCGCGACCGGCATCCCCGTGTCGAAGATGATGACCGGCGAGCGCGAGAAGCTCCTCAAGATGGAAGAGCGCCTGCACCAGCGCGTGGTGGGCCAGGACGAGGCCGTGCGCCTCGTTTCCGAAGCGATCCGTCGCTCGCGCGCGGGCCTGTCCGATCCGAAGCGTCCCTACGGCTCGTTCCTGTTCCTGGGCCCGACGGGCGTGGGCAAGACGGAGCTGTGCAAGGCGCTCGCGGAATTCCTGTTCGACTCCGAGGACCACCTCGTGCGCATCGACATGTCCGAGTACATGGAGAAGCACTCGGTGTCGCGTTTGATCGGCGCTCCCCCCGGCTATGTCGGCTACGAGGAGGGCGGGCACCTCACCGAGGTCGTGCGCCGCAAGCCCTACTGCGTGATCCTGTTGGACGAGGTCGAGAAGGCGCACCCGGACGTGTTCAACGTGCTCCTCCAGGTGCTCGACGACGGCCGCATGACCGACGGGCAGGGCCGCACGGTCAACTTCAAGAACACCGTGATCGTGATGACCTCGAACCTGGGCTCGCAGATGATCCAGTCGATGGCCGGCCAGGACTACCAGGTCGTGAAGCTCGCGGTGATGGGCGAGGTGAAGAGCAACTTCCGCCCCGAGTTCGTGAACCGCATCGACGAGATCGTGGTGTTCCACGCGCTCGACGAAGCCAACATCGCCTCGATCGCCCGCGTGCAGCTGAAGGAGCTCGAGCGCCGTGTGCGCGCGATGGAGATGGATATCGAGATCTCGGATGCCGCGGTGGCGGAGCTCGCCAAGGCTGGCTTCGATCCCGTGTACGGCGCGCGGCCGCTCAAGCGCGCCATCCAGCAGCAGATCGAGAACCCGCTCTCGAAGGCGATCCTGGAGGGCAGGTTCGGGCCCAAGGACACGATCCGGGTGGAGGCGAAGGGCGGGGTGTTCAGCTTCGAAAAGAAGGGGCTGAAGCGCGCGGCGTAGCCCGTCCCGGCGGCGCTAGACGACGGCCTCGCGCCCGGCAGGTGCGCCGCCGCGCTCGGGCGCCGGCACCCGTGCCGCATCCCGGCGGCTCAACCCCGAAAGCCCCAGTTCGAGCCGTCGGCGCATCGGCCTCACCCTGCCGATCAGCCGGAAGAGCAGGTTGCGCAGGAAGCGTTGCGGCCGGCCCTTGAGCATGGCGAACGAGGTGAGGCGCCCGGCCAGCGCGAGCACCTGCTGGGCCGCGGGCCTGCGCAGCGCCTCGTACCGGTCGAGATAGCCGTCGGTCTGGCGGCCCTGGAGCACTTCGGGCAGGAGCTTCCCGAGCACGCACGCGTCGACGAGGCCGGTGTTCATGCCCTGGCCGCCCGCGGGGCTGTGCACGTGGGCGGCATCGCCCACGAGAACGAGGCGACCGCTCCGGTAGTGGTCGGCGACGCGGTGGTGCAGGCGGAAACGCGAGCTCCAGTGCACTTGCGTCACGCGCACGGTGCCGGTGGCCGGGCCGCGGGTCTCGAGGATGCGCTGGACGTCTTCCACGCCGGGCTCGGCCGGGGCGTCGTCCAGCGTCGCCACGATGCGGAAGCGGCCGCCGGGCAAGGGCGCCACGACCACGGGACCGGGCGGCGAGAAGAACAGCATCACTTCCTCGCGCCCCGGGCTCCACGCCATGTCGACGTCGGCGAGGACGAACGACTGCTCGTAGCTGTGGCCCTCGAAGCCGATACCCGCCGTCCGGCGCACGAGGCTGTGCATGCCGTCGGCGCCGACGACGTAGCGCGCACGGATCGTTTCCCGGCCGGCGGACGTCACGATCGAGGCTTCCACACCGTCGTCATCCTCGCGCAGGGACTCGACCGTGCATCCCCAGCGCACCGAGGCGCGGGCCTTCTCCAGCGCCTCGCGCAGGATCGCCTCGGTGCGGTCCTGGGGGAGCATCAACAGGCAGGCATAGCGGCTCGGGAGCCAGTCGAAGGCCATGCGGGCGAGCACCTGGTCGCGGTCGCGCACGCTGAAGCGGTGCAGGCGGATGCCGGCCTCGACGAGCCGGGGCGAAATGCCCAGCGGCTCGAGCTCCTCCAGGGTGTGGGCGTGGATGACGGCGGCGCGCGACGTGTTCTGCGCCGCGGCCAGCCGGTCGACGATGAGCGGCCGGATGCCCGCGCGGGCGAGCGTCGTGGCGAGGGCGAGCCCGGTCGGGCCCGCGCCCACGATGAGCACATCGGTATCGAACCTTCCGGCGTCTATCACGGGGCCTCCTGCGGTCGCGGATGGGATGGACGCCATTGTCCGGAGGACCCGGCTATCATTGAAGTGCATTGTTCTCATACGGAGCATGCACGGCATGAATATCGCGAAGCTCGACCTCAACCTCCTCGTGGTCTTCGACGCGCTCATGGCCGAGCGCAACGTCACGCGCGCGGCACGCCGCGTCTTCCTGTCCCAGCCCGCCGTGAGCCACGCGCTCGCGCGATTGCGCACCGCGCTCGACGACGCGCTCTTCGTGCGCAACGGCCGCGACATGGCGCCGACGCCGAGGGCGGAATCGCTCGCCCTCGTCGTGCGGCCGCTCCTCGAGGGCCTGGCCGGCGGCCTGGAAGGCCCCGCCTTCTCGCCGGCGCGGGTGGACCAGGTTTTCCGGCTCGGAATGCCCGACATCGTCGAGCTCGTGCTCATGCCGCGCCTGCTGCCGCTGCTCGCGAAGGAGGCGCCGGATGCGAGGATCGCCCTGCAGGACCTCGACCTCGACAGCTTCCAGGCGCGCCTCGCAGCCGGCGAGCTGGACGCGGCGATCACGCCCGACACCCTTCTTCGCCCGGGGATGCACCGGCGCAGCGCCGCGAGGGAAGAGCGCGTCGTGGGGCTCGTGCGCAAGGGGCACGCCGCGACGCGCGGCAAGCTCACCCCCCGTGCGTTTCGCCAGATGCCGCGGTTGGCGGCGACGCTGAGCGGAGGGCGCGTCGCGAGTCCGATCGAGTCGACGCCGCTGGCGCGTCGCATGGGCCGGGCCCGGGTCTCCACGCCGCACTTCGCCGCCGCCGCGCAGGCGCTGAGGCACTCGGACATGGTTTTCGTCATCGGCGAGCTGGCCGGCGAAACGCTGGCCGCGCTCTTCGGCCTCGCGGTCGTCGAGCTGCCGCTCAAGCTGCCGCCCGTGGAGTCCTCCCTCGTGTGGCACGAGCGCACCCATCGCGACCCGGCGCAGCGGTGGTTCAGGGAGGCGATCCTCCGGGCGCTCGCGCCGGTGGCCGATCGCCATCCGCCCCGGCGAGGCGCACCGGCCTAGGGGAGTCGTCGGCGATCGTCGTTCACCGTGCGGCGGCGCCGGTGGAGGGGAGGGTAGACTCGGGCAGGACGAAGTCGATGGCGGGCACGGGCCGGATCGTGAACAGGAAGGACGAGAACGCAATCGAAAGGCCCCGCCTGCCGCGGTCGTTCTACGACCGCGACACCGTCACCGTCGCCCGCGAGCTCCTCGGCAAGCACCTCGTCCACCAGGTGGGCGGCGTGCGGCGCGTGGGCCGCATCGTCGAGGTCGAGGCCTACCTCGGGCCCCATGACCTCGCGGCGCATTCCTCGAAGGGGCTGACGAACCGCACGCGCGTCATGTTCGGCCCGCCGGGGCACGCCTACGTGTACCTCGTCTACGGAATGCACTGGTGCATGAACGTGGTGACCCAGTCGGAGGGCCACGCGAGCGCCGTGCTCCTGCGGGCGCTGGAGCCGGTGTCCAGCGTCGAGGGCCGCACCCAGGGTCCGGCGTTGCTCGCGAAGGCGCTTGCGATCGACGGGCGGCTGAACGGCCACGACCTCTTGAGCGACGAATTCCACCTCGAGGACCCGGGCGAGGCGGCGCCCATCGCCATCGTGAAACGACCGCGCATCGGCGTCGATTACGCGGGGCACTGGGCGCGGCGGCTGCTGCGCTTCTACATCCGCGGCAATCCGTTCGTTTCGCGGCCCTGATCGGGCGGCGCTCCCGGCTCGCGGACCGTTTCCGGGGCGGTCGGGCACAATGGGCGCCACCGGAGGCACCCGTCCCCATGGCCCGACCGCTCACCCGCGAAGAGCACGGCGTCCCAAGGCATGGCCGCGTCGCGCTTGCGGCGGCCCGCGCGGCCATTGCGGCAGCGGCCTGTGTCGCCGCGCTGAACGCGACCGCGGCCGACGAGCCCCCCGCGCCGGGCGCGGCGGCGCCTTCGGGCGAAACGGGCGCGAAGCCTTCCCGCCCCAAGATCGCGCTGGTGCTCTCCGGCGGCGGCGCACGCGGCCTCGCGCATATCGGCGTGCTCCAGGTGCTTCGCGAGGCGCGGGTGCCCGTCCACCTGATCGTCGCGACGAGCATGGGCGCGATCGTCGGGGGGGCCTACTCGGCCGGGAGGACGCCCGAGGAGATGCACTCGCTGGTCGAGAACGCCGACTGGGACCGGATCTTCTCCGACCGCCCCCCGCGCGAGGACCTGTCGTTCCGCCGCAAGGAAGACGACCTGCGGCTGATCGGCCGCAGCGAGCTCGGCCTCAAGCCCGACGGCGTCGTGCTGCCCCGCGGCGCGTTCGGGTCCCAGAACCTGGAGGAGTTCCTCCGGGTCGTCGCCGGGCCCGACGGCGACCTCCGGCACCTCGACGTGCTCTCGATCCCCCTGCGGGCGGTCGCGACGGACCTCGAGACCGGGCAGATGGTGGTCCTGGACGACGTTCCCCTGTCGGTCGCGATGCGCGCCTCGATGTCCGTGCCCGGCGCCTTCGCGCCCACGCCCGTCGGCGGGCGCCTCCTCGGCGATGGGGGCCTCGTGCGCAACCTCCCCGTGGAGGTCGCGCGCGGCCTGGGCGCGGACGTGATCATCGCCGTGAACGTCGGCACGCCGCTTCTGCCGCGCAAGGCGCTTTCCACGGCCTTCGGGGTGGCGCAGCAGATGATCAACATCCTCACCGAGCAGAACGTGGCGATCTCCATCGCCGCGCTGAGGTCCTCCGACATCCTCATCTCGCCGGACCTGAAGGATGTCACGTTCGTGGACTTCGAGCGCGGCGCCGAGCTGGTCGAGCGTGGCGTGGCGGCGGCCCGGGCGGTCGCGGGCCGCCTGGCGTCCCTTTCGGTCGGGGAGGATGAATACGCGTACTGGGAAGGGCGCCGGACGCGCCACTACCGGTTCGAGGAAAGGCCCGTCGACGCGATCGTCGTGCGGGGCGCCGTGCGGAGCAATCCCGACGCGCTCGAGCGCGAGGTGCGCGAGCGCGTGGGCGTGGCCGCCGGGGCCGACGTCGGCGAGGAGCAGCTCGCGGCCGCGCGGCGCGTCCTCTACGGCAGCGGAGAGTTCGAGCGCGTGGATGCCCGTTCCGAGTACGACGAGGGCAAGCGCATCGTGGCGCTCGAAGTCGACGAGAAGCCCTGGGGCCCGGACTACCTGCGCTTCGGCATCCAGGCGGTCTCCGACTTCCACAATGACGGGCGCTTCTCGCTCACGCTCCAGCACACGCGCACCTGGGTCAACGCCTGGGGCGCCGAGTGGCGCAACGAGCTGCAGGTCGGCGACGTTCGACGGCTGATGACCGCCTTCTACCAGCCGCTCGGGCCGGGAAGCCCCTGGTTCGTGGAGCCGGTCCTGCAGACCCAGCGATCGAGCTTCGACCTCTTCGGCCCCGGCCAGCGCCGGACCGACCGCATCACGAACGAGACCTCGAGCGCATCCGTCGCGTTGGGCCACCGGCTGGGCAGCGCGGGCGTCGCGCGGCTGCGGGGAGGCTACGAGCACTACCGGTTCACGCCCCTCATCACCAGCCGCGACCTGGGCACGACGAAGGACAGCGCGACCTTCGCCCAGCTCGATGCGACCTTCGACACGCTCGACGAGCCGAACTTCCCGCGCAAGGGCTACTTCGTGAACGGGGTAGCCTCCGCGTTCGACTTCGATGGCGACCGGGACCGGCCGGTGCAGTCGCTCGCGTTGGCGGCCCTGCTGCCGGTGACTTTCGGCCGGCTCACGCTGCTCGGGATCGTCAACGCAGGGCGTTCGCGAGACGACCGCGGCGGGTTCGGGCTCGGCGGGATGTTCGCGCTGAGCGGGACGCCGATCAACGCCGTCTCCGGATCGCAGAGCCTTTTCGGGGCGCTGCTCGCCTACCACCGGATGGGCGAGTTGCCGCGGGCGGTCGGGAAGAGCTGGTACGCGGGCGTCTCCCTCGAGGCGGGCAATGCCTGGGCACGATCCTCGGACATGCGCCTGGGCGACCTGCGCAAGGCCGCGTCGGTCTACCTCGGGTTCGACACCATCGCCGGCGCGCTGTACCTGGGCTGGGGACACACGCTTTCCGGCGATTCGGCGTTCTACCTCTTTCTCGGAAGGCCCTCGGATCGCGGCGTGCGCTGAACGCGCGCGGGTGGCCTCAGGCCGCGACCGGGAGCGCGGGCCCCGTCACGCGATTGCGCCCGGCGTGCTTGGATTCGTAGAGCCGCCGGTCCGCGGCCGCGAACAAGGCGCTCCAGTCGGCGCCGTCGGCGGGAAAGAGCGCGAGCCCGCCGCTCACCTGCGCGCGCAGCGGCGCACCGTCCCAGGCGAGGCTCGACGACTCGACCCGTTCGCGCAGCCGGTCGGCGGCGAGCATCGCGTGCTGCGTGTCCGGATCGGTGAGCAGCAGCACGAACTCCTCGCCGCCCAGCCGCCCGAGCACGTCCTCGCGGCGCTTGGCCGCGCCCAAGGTGTCGGCGACGTGCTTGATCAGCGCGTCTCCCGCGAGATGCCCGTGCTCGTCGTTGACGCGCTTGAAGTGGTCGATGTCGAGCAGCAGCATCGCGAAGGCCTGGCCGTGGCGCGTCGCGCGCCCCGCCTCCTCGTGGAAGCGCGCCTCGACCGCCCGGCGGTTGGGCAGTTCCGTGAGGGCGTCGCTGAAGGCCACGCGCGTGAGCGCGGCCTCCATCCTGCGCACCTCGATCCAGAAGAGCGCGAGCGTGCAGGCGACGGCGGCCACGAGCTGGGCGATGACGAAGAGCGAGATCGTCAGGTCGAGACGCTCGGAGACCGCGGGCGCGCCGAGCTGCCCCCACATCGCGGCGATGCGGAACACCCAGACGGAGACGGCGTAGAGCATCGCGCCCGCGAGGAAGCGGGCCGCGACCTCCGCGTCCGCGGGAGGCTCGCGCAGGAGCGTCGCCGCGCCGATGAGGAAGAGCGCGATCGCGATCGGCGTGGGTGCGACCAGGTTGATCAGGAGCCGGTGCGCGTCGGCGAAGTTGCCCCAGGCGAGCACGAGCACCGTGGCGACCCATGCCCCCCAGACCCAGCGCCGGCCCAGGTGGCGGCGGGTGTTGGCGAGCACCCCGCGGACCGAGAAGATCGCCGCCATGGCGATGAACGCGTTGCCCGCGGTGAGGGCGATCGCCCTCGGGATGACGAGGCCGAGCAGGGTGGTGAGGATCCCGAGCGCGTAGACGAGCAGGCCCACGCCCCAGTCGCGCAGCGCCGGGGAGCGGCGCTCGCCGCGCGCCACCGCCAGGCACAGCGCGCCCAGCAGGGCGTTCATGACGAGGAGGGCGAGGACGAGGGTCTGGGCGCGGCTCACGGGCCCGTGAAGATAGCAAAGGCGTCACCTTTCGTCACATTTCATCGGTCATCGGGAGCGAGAATGGGCGCCCGCCCGCACCATTCACCCGAGGAGGTCGCCATGGGAAACCCCGTCGTCCACTGGGAGCTCTGGTCGAAGGACCCCGCGAAGGTTTCGGATTTCTACGCCAGGGTCTTCGACTGGAAGATCAAGCTCTGGCCCGAGATGAACTACCGGATGGTCGAGCCCGGCGGCGAGGGCGGCATCGGCGGCGGCATCATGCAGCCGCAGGAAGGGCCCTGGCCCGGCAACATGGCCTTCTACGTCGCCGTGGACGACCTCGCGGCCTACCGCAAGCGCGTCGTCGAGGCGGGCGGCAAGATCCTCGTCGAGGAGATGGCGGTTCCCGGCATGGGCGCCTTCGCGCTCTTCTCCGATCCGGACGGGCGCGTGATGGGCCTGTGGAAGACGGCGGAGGGCGGCGGTTGACCGGCATCGCGCCACGGGGCCCGAAGGTCCTCGAGACCGGGCGGCTCGTCGTGCGCCGGTTCACGCTCGATGATGCCGCGTTCATCCACGAGCTCGTGAACGACCCCGGCTGGCTGGAGCACATCGGCGACCGCAAGGTGCGAAACCTCGAGGACGCGCGCGAGTACCTGCGCAAGGGCACGCTCGCGATGTACGAGCGCCACGGTTTCGGCATGTACCTCGTGGAGCTCAAGGCGACGGGGGAGCCCGCCGGGACCTGCGGGCTCATCCGGCGCGAGGCGCTCGAGGACGTCGACATCGGCTTCGCGTTCCTGCCGCGCTTCCGCGGCCAGGGCCTCGCGCGCGAGGCGGCCGAAGCGGTGCTCGAGCACGGCCGCGCGGACTTCGGCCTGCGCCGGATCGTCGCGATCGTCTCCGAGCGCAACCGCGCCTCGATCCGTTTGCTCGAGGCGCTGGGGCTGCGCTTCGAGCGCGCGGTGAAGCTGCCGGGCGAGGAGCCGCCGATTCCGCTCTATGCCTGGAACGCCGGCGACGCGGCGCCCGCCTAGCCCGGGTGGGCCGCCCGCGAGTCCTCCGGCGCCTCGGCGCGGTCTTCCTTTCCGCAGTCGCGGATCACCCTGCGACTCGAGGAGGATGGCGATCACGCGGGATCCTCCTGAGGTTCGGGTTCTGGCGGGGATGCCGCGATCCTAGGTAAACTGCGCCGATCGCGGCAATCCGAAACCATGGGCCCCCTTCGCATCGTCCTGATCGTCATCGCGCTGCTGCTGGGCGCCGCTGCGGCCTGGTATTTCTGGCCGCGCGAGGCCGAGCCGCAACGCGTCGAGATCTCGCCCGCGCCGCCTCCGCCGGTCGCCCAGGCGCCGAAGTTTCCCGTCCAGCCGCCCGAGGCGCCCCTTCCCGGCCTCAAGGAGAGCGATCCCGCGCTGATCGAGGCGCTCTCGGGCCTGGTCGGAGCGGAGCCGGTGAAGAAACTCCTTCACCTCGAGGAGATCGTGCGCAACATCGTCGCGACGGTCGACAACCTCCCGCGAAGGACCTATGCCTCGCGGCTGCTGCCCGTGAAGCCTCCCGGCGGGCTCTTGCGCACGAGCGGCAGCGACGCGAGCCTCGCCATCGCCCCCGAGAACGCGGCGCGCTACGCTCCTTATGTGCGCTTTCTCGACGCCGCGGAGCCGGGCAAGGTCGCCGCCACCTACCTGCGTTTCTATCCGCTGTTCCAGCAGGCCTACGTGGAGCTCGGCTATCCGAACGGCTACTTCAACGACCGGCTGGTCGAGGTGATCGACCACCTGCTCGCCACACCCGAGGTCGCGGGGCCGATCCGGCTCGTCGTCCCGAAGGTGCTCTACGAATACGCCGATCCCGAGCTCGAGGAGCGTTCCGGGGGCCAGAAGGTGCTGCTTCGCATGGGCAGCGCGAACGCCACGCGGACCAAGGCCTGGCTGAAGGCCTTCCGCGAGGAAGTGATCGCACGGGCCGCGAAGCGCTAGCGTCCCGCCGATGCCGCCTTCCGCTCCGGATTACTACGAGATCCTCGGCGTCCCGAGGGACGCGAAGCTCAACGACATCGGCCGCGCGTACAACAACCTCAAGGCCGCCCAGAAGCGCGACGACACCCCGCCGGACCCGCGGCGCGAAGCCCTGATCGAGGAGGCCTTCCGCGAGCTGTCCGACCCGGAACGCCGCGAGGCGCACGACCGATCCCTCGTCACGCGCAAGGCCGCGCCCGCGGGAAAGTGGCTCGGCGTGGCCGCGGGCGTGGCGATCGCCGGCGCCGCGGCCGCGTACTTTCTCGTCGGGGGGGCCACATCTCCGCCGCAGGCGCCGGGCCGGCCGATGGCCGAGATCCTCGCCGAAGCTTCGCGCGCGGTCGGACGCGTGGACGCCTTCGAGATGTCGGGGCGCACGACGGCGCTCGGGCTCGCGGTCGTCGTCGAGCCCGGCGTGCTCGTCACCCACTGCGCGGGCATCGCGCCCGGGGCGCAGATCGCCGTGAACCTCGCGCCGCGTTCCGTCCCCGCCCGCGTCGCGCTCGCCGACGAGGCCCTGGGCCTGTGCAAGCTCGCCGTGGAAAGCGCGGGAAGCTGGCCGCTCGCGGTGAGCGGGGCGGAGCCGCGCGCCGGAGACAAGGCGTATGCGGCGAGCCTCGACGCCGCCGGAGAAGTGCTCCTCGCCGAAGGAACGGTGAAGCGGGTGGTGGCGGAATCCGGGACGCGTTTCATCGAGACCTCGATGCCGGTGTCCGCCGGGGCCGCGGGCGGCCCCTTGCTCGATGCCCACGGCAGGATCGTCGGAATCGCCGCCGGCTCGAACGCCGCGGGCGAAGGCCGTCACCGGGCCCTGCCCGCCGATTGGCTCGCGCGGGCGCAGGCGCCTGCCGCATCGAGCGCCGCGCCCGCGAGCGATGCGTCCCCGGCGCCCGCTCCGGCGGCATCGGCAGGAGCGGAGGTGGACGCCGCCAAGTATGGTGAGGAACTCGGCAAGTCCCTCAAGGGCACGGGCCAGGAACGCTGGGGAGAGAAGCTGCGCCCGCCCCCGAAAGTGCCCGACAACCTCTGAGCCGACCATGACCGCCTTCAAGGGCCTCCAGGAAGAAACGCTCCTCTCGACCCTCGGGATCGAGATCGTCGAGGCGACGCGCGAGCGCGTCGTCGCTCGCATGCCCGTGGGGCCCCGCGTGCACCAGCCCTTCGGCCTGCTCCACGGCGGGGCGTCCCTCGCGCTCGCGGAAACCGTGGCCTCCACCGGCGCCTGGCTGCAGGTCGACCCCGCGAAGGAGCGCGTCGTGGGCGTCGAGATCAACGCGAACCACCTGCGCGCGAAGCGCGATGGCGTGGTGACGGCAACCGCCACGCCCGTGCACGTCGGCCGGCGCACGCAGGTGTGGGAGGTGCGGATCGCCGACGAGCAGGAGAAGCTCGTGTGCGTCTCGCGCTGCACGCTCGCGGTTGTGGCCGTGGACGCTTCGGCGGGATAGTCAACGGGACCGGTGGGGCCGTGGAATCCTTCTATTCGCTGATCGACGATCTGGCGAGCTGCCCGCCGGAGGAGCGCGCGGCGCGGGAGCGGCGCATCCGCGAGGCCTTCGAGGTCGAGCGCGCCGTCCTCGCCCTCGACATGAGCGAGTTCTCGCTGTCGGTGCGCCGCAACGGCATCCTCGCGCACCTTTGCCAGATCCGGCGGGCGCAGAACCTCGCGATCCCGCTCATCCGCGAGCGCGGGGGCGAAGTCCTGAAGTGCGAGGCGGACAACATCCTCGCGGTGTTCGAGCGACCTCGGCAGGCCGTCGAGGCCGCGGTGGCGATCAACGACGCGATCGCCGCCGCGCGGTCGGACCCGGCCGCGGGCCCCGCCCTGACCGTCGGCATCGGCATCGACTTCGGCCGGCTGCTCCTGATCCCGGGCCGGGACGCCTTCGGCGACCCGGTCAACGTCGCCCACAAGCTCGGCGAGGACATCGCCCGCGCCTCGGAGATCCTGGTCACCGACGCCGTCCGGGCCGGGATCGGCGATCCCGGGGCGTTGCGGACCGAGGAACAGTTGTTGTCGATCTCGGGGCTGCAGCTGCGCGCCCATCGGGTCCTCCACGGCCCGTCCTGAGGGGTCCGGAGGCCGTCCAGGGCCTAACAAAAGCAACACGGGGGGCGTCCCCGGACGTACAATCCGCCCCAACGACCCGACGAAACCCCATCCGCGAAGGTGACTTCCACCCCCACCACCCGGGCCCGTCCGCCGCTGGCGGATTCGCTGAAGGACCTCGAGCCGCGCCTGCCGCAGCTCGGTCGCCATGAGCTGCGCGAGGCCCTGGCGCCCCTGGTCGGGAGCCTGCAGGGCGCGCTGCCCGCGAACGAGGCGGCCCCGACGATCGAGGCCGCGCTCGCCGTCTGCCGGCACATGTACGCCAACGGGCGTTCGGGCGAAGCGCTGCCGCTCGCCCGCGCGGCGCTGGTCCAGGCCGGATTCGCGGACGATTCCGTGCTGGTCCGGCGCGCCTCGAACGCCTGCGGCCTGCTTTCGGCGGACACCGCGGACGTGGCCGGGGGGCTCGAGCACCACATCCGGTCCCTTCGCCTCGTGAGCGCCGAGCGCAACCACGCCGAGATCGGCGCGGTCTGGAGCAACATCGGGCTCACGGTCGCCGTGACCGGCAATCACGAGATGGCGGCGCGCGCGTACCACCGCGCCCTCGGGGCGCTCGAGCCGGTCGCCGGGCCGGTCTTCAGCCGGTTCACGGCCTGCTGCAACCTGTCCAACAGCCTCTATCACCTCGGCGAGGTCGGCGAAGGCCTGCGTTTCGGCACGAGGGCGCTCGAGGAGCTCTCGCCCGCGTTCGTTTCCCGCGATCCGCACGGGGCCATCCTGCTGTGCCGGAACATGGCCCGCCTGCTGATCGCCGCCAGGCGGGTGGAGGAGGCGCGCACGCACGTCGAGGAAGCCACCCGGCTCGCGGCCGAAGCGGGATCGTCGCGCGCGACCATCGCGGCGGCCACGACGCGCGCGGCCTACGAGCTCGCCACGGGCCACGTCGACGTCGCGCTGACGCGCCTGGACAAGGCGCTCGGCCAGGCGCGGCAGATGCCCGCCGCGCTGCGCGACACGCTGGTTTGCGTGATCCAGGCGGAGGAAGCCTCCGGCTCGGCCGAACGCGCGCTCCTGCGCCTCAACGAGCTCTCCGACCACGTCTACGGATTCGCGATCGACCGCGCCCGGCAGCACGTCGAGCTCTCCGGGCTTTGCGACGTGAGCTTCGCGGTCGAGGCGCGGCGCCAGGAGCAGCACAAGGCCCGCCTGGTCTCCCAGCTGCAGCCGCCCGACGCGCCGCCGGGCTGGGAGGCGTTGCGGCGCCTCGCGGTCGGTGCCGCGTTGCGGATGGACCCGACGGGCTGGCACGGCGTGCGCGTCGGCGCCCTGACCGGGGCGCTCGCGGCCGCCCACGGCGAGCCGCCGCTGCGGGCCCTCGAGATCGGCCTCGCCTCGGAGCTCCACGACATCGGGCTGACCTCGGTGCCCGAGGGCATCCTCGCCAAGCAGGCCGCGCTCAACGAGGTCGAGCGCCGCCTCTACCTGCGGCACACCGACGCGGGGGCCGAGATCCTCCGCGACGACCACCATCCGCGCATCCTGCTCGCGCGGGAGATCGCGCAGTACCATCACGCCCGGTGGGACGGCACGGGCCATCCCGAGCGCGTCGGCGGCCGCTTCATCCCGTTGCCGGCCCGGATGTGCGCGATCGCCGACGCCTACGACGAGGCCGTCTGCGGCCTCGGCGGGCGCCGCGCCATGAGCATGAGCGATGCCCTCGAGGTTCTGCGCGAGGGGGCTGGCACGCAGTTCGATCCGGCACTGGTCGCCGATTTCGAGCGCCTGCTCCTCAGCGAGACCGAGAACCACGGCCTCGACCCGTCCGCGGAGATCGGGCTCGAGGGCTGCCAGGAGCTGATACTTTCATTGCAAGAGGAGCGAGGATTCCTGTGAAACGAACCGTCGATATCAACAACCGGGACCGGGAGATGCTCGAGCTGCTCGCCCAGGGCGCCTCGAGCAAGGCGATCGCCAAGAGCCTCGGCTACCGCGAGGGCACGATGCGCGTCTACCTGCACGAGCTCTACCGCAAGCTCGGCGTGCCGAACAAGACCAATGCCGTGATCTGGTACTTCGACCAGTCCCGGCCGAAAGTCGGCCAGGCCGGGCCGCTCACGGGCTCCGTCGTGAGCCCGCCCATGGACGAGTCGCTCGGCGACCTCGCGCTGCGCACCAACCTCTTCGTCGCCCTGGGCGCCATGAACCTCCTGCTCGGCGCCTACGGCCGGGTCTGGGAAGTCGCGACGCGCCTCAAGGGCGGCAAGCCCGACGCGCGAACCGAGGCCCGCCGGCGCCAGTCCCGCCAGCTCTGGGAGTCGCTCCTCAAGGGGGACTTCGGCTACGGGGCGAAGCTGCACGAGTCCGGGGCCGGGGCGCGGCTGCTCGCCGACGCTCCCTCCGATGCGGTCCTGCTGGTCGCCTTGCTGCTGCTGGGAGGCCGTACCGAGGAGGCCGACGGCCTGATCAAGGAGTTCGCCCGGAAGAAGAAGGGAGTGGCGGGGATCACCAAGAACGAGTACACGCTCGTGCACTCGCTGCGCGATGCGCTCGGCACGAGCCCGGGCCCCGCGATGGCCTCGCTCTACCACCTGGCCGCCGAGGCCACGGCGGCACCGCCCGTCCGGCAAGTGGCCATGGCGTGCCTGTACCACGCCTACCTGGCGCAGAAGGACCGGGAGCGGGCGAGGGGAACGGCCCACGCCCTCTGGGCCGAGGCCGAGGCTTCCCGCCAGCACCTCCAGGCCATGGGCGAGCGGCCCCTTTACCGGGACGCAACCCTCCCGAAGCCCCCGTCCATGGACGCGCGGCGCCTGGGTTCGTACCTCGAGGCCGTCGCCACGGCCCGGTAGCGCTTCCGGCGTTGGTGACCCGGTAGGAAGTCGCGGCGGACGCGCGGGATCGTCCGCCGCGGGGATTCGTGCCGGGCCGCCGAGCCGCCCGACTCACCAGTTGGGGACGTTGTCTCCCCCCCCGACCAGCACCAGTTCCCAGTCGCCCAGCGGGCGGACCTCGTTCCGGCCCGCGTCCTGCGCGAGTTCCGGGGCGCCGATTTCCAGGGCCAGTTCGGCGGAAGAAGCGTTCGCGATCGTGGTCTTGTCCATGTCATCTCTCCAAGGTTGATGCGTTGCGGGAGGCCCCCATGGCGCTCCCGTCCTACAGTATTGCGAATGTTAATTGGCGGAGCAATAATGGGCCGTGTCGCCAACCGCCTCGCCCCGCCGAAGCGCACCGGCCGGGCGGAAGTACCGAGGCAGTCGAAGAGTGGCGCGGCCAAAGCCTGAGGACAAGGACATGACCGCCGGCAACCCCCTGAACGATCTCTACCCGGTCGCCGATCGCCCGTCGGGCGCCGAGACCGAACTCCCGGCCCGGAAGCCGGGCACCAACTGCGAGGGAGCCCCGTTCCCGGCCTCCGTGGTCCGGGCCGTCTGGGACAAGGGCCATCTCATCCCCGGGCGGGACCCGGACGAGTGGCGCTGCGACATCTGCGGGTCGACGATCCGTTTCCTGGACCACGGCAACACGAAGTCGCGGTTCGGCTGGGAGATCGACCACGTCCTGCCCGTCTCGAAGGGCGGCAAGGACGATGGCGCGAACCTCCGCCCGCTCCAGTGGGAAATCAACCGGCTGAAGGGCGATGCCTACCCCTGGTAGGGTGGCGGCGCGGCTCGAGATCGCCCGGACGGGCGCGACGCGCATGTTCGTGAGCTACGACCACGACAACGACCGCCTCTACCGGCGGCTGCTGGAGGCGTGGAACGCGAACCGCGAGTTCGAGCTCGACTTCAGCGACTCCTCGACCGGCTTTTCCCCCGGGGGCCTGGACGAGGCGCTGCTCAAGCGCTCGGTCGCCGCGAAGATCGACGCGGCCGACATCTTCCTGTGCCTCGTGGGCACGCACACCCACGCTTGCCCCTGGGTCGCCTGGGAGATCGGCCACGCGTTCGCGCTCGGCAAGGAGATCGTGGCCGTCAAGGTGGACTCGGCCAACGCGACGCCCCCCGCCTTGATCGAGGCTGGCGCCCGCTGGGCGATGTCCTTCACCCTCGATTCGATCCGCCGGGCGGGAAGGCCGGAGTAGCCCGCTCCCGCCCCGGCGCGCCGCCTCAGGAACGGGGCCTCTTCAGGATCTCGAGCACGCCCCGGAAGCGCGCGTGCTCGCAACTGCGCAGCCACTCGAAAGCGACCATCTCGACGCTCGCGGGCACCGCGCCCTCGCCGCGCAGGCGCTCGAGGGCGAGCGCGTGGTCCCCGGGATGCCGGGAGCCGCAGGCATTGGCCGCCACCCAGGTGCGATACCCCGCGCGCAGCAAGCCCAGGGCCGTCTGCATCAGGCAGACGTGGGTCTCGCAGCCCGCGACCACGACATCGGAAGGCGCCAGACGGCCCGGGGCGCGCAGCATCCCCGCCAGTCCGTCCTCGCAGCCGTCGAAATGCATTTTCGCGAGCGTGGCCTCGCAGCGGCCGCGGATCGCCTCCGCGTTCGGGCCGAGCCCTTGCGGGTTCTGCTCCGTGCCCACGACGCGGATTCCGAGCTCGCGGGCGACGTCGGCGAGCCGCAAGGCCTCGCCGAGGACCTCCTCGCCGCGATGGATCGCGGGCAGGAGCCTCGCCTGGTAGTCGACGAGCACGAGGATCGAGCGCGAGGCGTCGAGGGGGGGATTCATGCGGCATCCTTCATCGGCAGCGGCAAGCATAGCCCGGGGCGCCCGCACGGGCGAGGGCCCGCGCCATGCGCGATAATCGCGACTTCCGCCCACCACGAATCGCCCCGCGAAGGACCCGCCCATGCCCCGAACCGTCTTCGACCGCGCCGGCCGCAAGGTCCGCCTCGAGTCCCTCAGCGCCGACCCGCCCAAGGGCATGACCCGGGCGAAGGCCGAGAAGCGCTTCGCCACCCTGGGCCGCGAGCTCTTCGAGCTGCAGGACGCGATGTACGGCGCCAAGGTCACCAGCGTCCTCGTGGTCCTGCAGGGGCGCGACGGCGCGGGCAAGGACGGCACCATCAAGCACGTCGTGGGCTGCCTCAACCCGCGCGGCGTGACCGTGAGCTCCTTCGGCGTGCCGACTCCGGAGGAGCGCCAGCACGACTTCCTGTGGCGGGTGCACCGGCACGCGCCGCGGCAGGGGGAGTTCTCGATCTTCAACCGCTCGCACTACGAGGACGTGCTCGTGGTGCGCGTGCACGGCCTCGCGCCCAAGCGGCTCTGGAAGGAGCGCTTCGGCCACATCCGCGACTTCGAGGAGCTGCTCGCCGAGCACGGCACGATCATCCTCAAGTACTTCCTCCACATCACGAGGCAGGAGCAGGAGCAGCGCCTGCTCGAGCGCGAGGAGGACGCCGAGACGGCCTGGAAGCTCAACCCCAACGACTGGAAGGAGCGCGACCACTGGGACGAGTACACCCGCGCCTACGAGGACGCGATCGCGAAGACCGCCGCGCCCCACGCGCCGTGGACCATCGTGCCCGCGAACGCGAAGTGGTACCGCAACCTCGTGGTGGCCGAGTCGATCGTGCGGGCGCTGCGCGAGCGCCGCAAGCTCTGGGAGAAGACGCTCGAGGACATGGGCCGCGCGGGCCGGGCCGGCCTCGAGGCCTATCGCGCCGAGCTCGCGGCCGCGAAGAAGTCGGGGAAAGGCGGGAAGTGATCGCGCAAGCGAAGCCCGCGGCGGGCGCCGCGCCGCCGCCGTTCCTCGAGCTGCCGAGCCCCTTCGCGGACACCGCCGGCGTCATCCGCGTGCTCGAGCCCGCGGATTGCGACCGGGAGAGGCTCGTCACGCGGGTGCTCTCGGGCACCTACGACAAGCCCTACGTCCTCGACGACGGGGGATCGCGGTCGCTGCATTTCTCGTCGGCCTTCATCCAGAGCGAGATGCGCCTCGACGACCCCTGGGCGCTGCAGTTCGCCTACACGCGCAAGATGATGGCGTTCCTGCTGTTCCTGAACCAGCCGCGCGACATCCTGATGCTCGGCCTCGGCGGGGGCTCGCTCGCGAAGTACTGCCACCGCCACCTTCCGGCGGCGGGGATCACCGTCCTGGAGATCGATCCCGACGTCCTCGCCTTCCGCGAGCAGTTCCTGATCCCGCCGGACGACGGGCGCCTGCGGGTGCTGCTGGGGGACGCGGCGCAGTTCATCGCCCGGTGCCGCGAATCCCACGACGTGGTCCTGCTCGACGCTTTCGACCCGAAGGGGTTCTCGCCTTCCATCTGCACGCGCGAGTTCTACCTGGACGTGCGCGATGCCCTCCGGCGCCACGGCGTGCTCGTGGCGAACCTCGTCGGCGAGCGGCCCGAGCGCATCGCGCACCTGAACATGATGCGCGAGGTCTTCGGGGGCAACGTGATCGTCCTGCCCGTCGAGGACGACGGCAACCTCGTCGCCTTCGCGTTCCGCGACCCCTCGTTCGAGCCGCGCTGGCGCTGGATCGCCGACCAGGCGAAGGCCCTGCGCGCCCGCTACGGGCTCGATTTCCCGAAGTTCGCGGGCAAGCTCGAGCGCAGCCGCAAGCTCGGCTACCTCCAGCGCGTGCTGCACCAGCCCGAGCCCGTTGTCCCCGAGGAGAACCTGAAGCCCGGGCGCCGGGGCGCGGGGCGCCGGCGCCGCAAGCCCGAGGCGGCCTTCTGATCAGGGCGTGAAGCGCTGCGCGAGGTGCCGCACCGCCTCGTCGATGGCGGCGCACCGGCAGCAGTCCCGTGAGGGCTCCGCGTTCCGCGCGCCCGGCTCCCGCCGCTCGCCGGCGACGGCCTGGTTGCGGCAGCTGGCGGCCGTCAGCACCAGCAGGAGGATGGCGGCGGCGAGGAGGCGCAGCTCGGTCTTCATGGGGGGACTCTACCGGCTAACTAGGGCAAATTCGGTCCTAGTTCCTGTATAAAGTCGCGGTATGCCCCATCCCGCCACCCGGGTGCTCGCGGTGCTCGAGCTGCTCCAGTCCCACGCGCAGTTGAGCGGCGCCGAGCTCGCGCGCCGCGTCGAGGTCGATCCCCGGACGCTCAGGCGCTACATCGCGATGCTCGAGGAGATGGGCATCCCGATCACGACCGAGCAGGGCCGCTACGGCGGCTACCGCCTCGTGCCCGGCTTCAAGCTGCCGCCGATGATGTTCAGCGACGAGGAGGCGCAGGCGCTTTCGCTCGGCCTCATCGCCGCGCGCGGCCTGGGCCTCGCGGATGCGGCCCCCGCCATCGAGAGCGTGCAGGCGAAGCTCGACCGGGTGCTGCCGAGCGCGCCGAAGAAGACCATCGCGGCGCTGCGCGAAAGCGTGGCGCTGCACACGGGGGACGCGCGGGCCGATGCCGACGCGCGGCTGCTGCGCGTGCTCAGCGGATCCGCGCAGGCGCGGCGCACGGCGAGCCTGCGCTACCGCGCGGCCGACGGCACGCTCACCTCCCGCGACTTCGACGTGTACGGGCTCGTGTTCCGCTCGGGGCGCTGGTACGTCGTGGGCCGCTGCCACCTGCGCGCGGGCCTTCGCACCCTGCGGCTCGACCGCGTCGCGCACGGCGAGGCGACCGGGCGCGCCTTCGTGCGCCCGGAGGGGTTCGACGCCTCGGAGTACCTCACCCGCTCGCTCGCCACGCTGCCGCGCGCCATCCCGGCGCAGGTGCTCCTGCACACGGACCTCGCCACGGCGCGCCGCGAGCTCTTCTGCGTGCTCGGCGCGGCCGAGGCCTGCGCCGAGGGCGTGCTGCTGCGCGGTTCCCTCGACGACGTCGAGTGGTACGCGCGCGAGCTCATGCGGCTGCCCTTCCGCTTCGAGATCCGCGAGCCCGCGGCGCTGCGCACGGCGGTCGCGCGGCTGGCGCGGCGGCTCGCGCAGGAGCACGCGGCCTGAGAGGCCGGCGCTCGCCGGCCGGTGATAGACTCACGGCCTCGCCGTTCGGGGAGGAACCGCGATGTCGACATCCGAAGCCGCCGGTCGCGCCGGGGAGGGCGCCGCCGGACCCACGCTGAATCTCTGCGGCACCGAGCTTTCCGCGAGCGCCACGCTTGCCGACATCCTCGGCGCCGTGGACCGGGAGCCGCGCGGCGATGACTGGTACCTGATCGTCGGCCTGCCGAGCGACGACGTGCTCGAGGTCACGCACGAGGAGGGCACCTTCCGCGTGGAGATCGAGGGCGACGCCTTCCCGCTGCAATGGACGGTCTCGCCGGTCGATCGCGCGCTCCTCGGGGAGATCGTCGCGAGCTTCCTCGCCGCCGACGGGCGCTGGCGCTCCCTCGCCACGTGGGAAACGATGCGCGAGGCCCCCGCGGGATCGGCGCCGAAGCCCGCGCCGGACCCGTCCACGCGGCTCGTGTGGGCCGCGGCCGGCATTCCGATCGTGCTCGGCGTTCTTGCCGCCATGGGCAAGGGGAACTGGGCGATCGCGCTCTTCCTGCTCGCGATCCCCGCGGCGCTCGGCGCCGTGATCCTGGTGAAGCTCGGCGAGGTGCGGCGTGCCGCGCTCTGGAAGCCGGCGAGCGGCCGGATCGTCTCCTCGAAGCTCGTCCGCGAGCGGCGCGGGAGCCGCGAGGTGGAGCTTCCGAGGGTCGAGTACGAGTTCACCGTCGGCTTCGACAAGCACCGGGGAAGCCGCGTGACGATCGGCGAGATCATGCCCGGCAGCCCCCAGGTCGCGCGCATTCCCGCCCTGTATCCGGCCGGGAAGGGCGTCACCGTCTACTTCAATCCCGCGAACCCGAAGGAATCGGTCCTCGACCGCGACCTGCCGCCGCACTTCAACGCCGTCTGGGTCTTCGTCGCCGTGGTGGCGGCCGCCTGCGTGGCCGGCGCCTGGCTCGTCGTTCGCTGAATAAGGAGCTGTCCATGGCCATCGACACGGGAAAACCGCCCATCGCCCCGGAACGCCGCCTCTACACGGCGGCCGCCGTCCTCGTCGCGCTCGTCGCCTTCGCCGGTTTCGCGCGCAGCTACTACCTGAAGGGGGCGTTCGGCACGCCCGAGCTTCCTGCGCTCGTGCACGTGCACGCGGTGGTGATGACGCTCTGGATCGCGACCTTCATCGCGCAGGCGCGCCTCGTCGCCGCCCGCCGCGTGGACCTGCACCGCCGGCTCGGCCTCTTCGGCGCGGCGCTCGCGGGGACGGTGCTCGTCGTGGGCGCCGCCACGGCGATCGAGGCGGCCCGCCGAGGCGTCTCGCCGGGGCCGCCCCCGCTCGTCTTCCTCGCCATTCCCCTCGCCGAGCTGGTCCTCTTCGCGCTCTTCGTGGGCACCGCCCTGTGGATGCGCCGGCGCAGCGACGTCCACAAGCGCCTGATGCTGCTCGCCACGCTCTCCATCCTCACGCCCGCCATCGCGCGCCTGCCGATCGACGCCCTGCATTCGGCCGGCCTGCCGGCTTTCTTCGCGGTCACGGACGTGATCGTCCTCGCCTGCGTGGCCTGGGACACGGCGCGCAACCGGCGCCTGCACCCGGCGTTCGGCTGGGGCGTGCCGTTGCTGCTGCTGTCGCAGCCCGCGCGCGTGCTGCTCGCGGGATCGCCCGCCTGGATGGCGTTCGCGCAGTGGCTCGTCTCGTGAGCGGCCGCGTCCTCCTCGTCGCCGGGATCGCCGCGCTGCTGTGCGCGTCGCTCGGCGCGCCGGCGCAGGCGCCGCGCACCCAGAAGCCGCCCCTGCACGGCCAGGAGTGGATGGCGGTGACGGGCAAGCCCCTCGGCGCGACCGCGGGGGCCGCGATCTTCCTGAAGGGCGGCAACGCGGTCGACGCGGCCTGCGCGATGATCGCCGCCACCGCGACGATGTGGGACGTGCTGCACTGGGGCGGGGAGACGCAGGCGCTCATCTGGAACCCGAAGACGCGCAAGGTCGTGGGCGTCAACGCCCTGGGTGTCGCGCCGACGGGCGCGACACCCGAGTTCTTCCGTTCTCAGGGGATGGACTACCCGCCGCCCTACGGGCCCCTCGCCGCGGTCACGCCGGGGACTCCCGGCGGGATCCTCGTCATGCTCGCGGAATTCGGGCGGCTTTCGCTCGCGGAGGTGCTCGCGCCCGCGATCCGCATGGCCGACGGGTATCCGATCGAGGCGCAGAGCGCGAACTACATCGAGCGGATGAGAGAGCACCTGCTGAAGTGGCCCGACTCGCGCCGCATCATGCTGCCGAGGGAGGGCGCCCACGCGCCCGAGCCGGGCGAGATCTTCCGCCAGCCCGAGCTCGCCGCGACGCTGCGCAGGCTCGTCGAGGCGGAGGCGCGCGCGCTCGCCGACGGAAAGGGCCGCAAGGCGGCGATCCTCGCCGCCTACGAGCGCTTCTATCGCGGCGACATCGCCCGGGAGCTGGTCGAGAGCGTGCGCGCGCAGGGCGGGCTCTTCACGCTCGAGGACCTCGCACGCTGGGAGGTCCGCCTCGAGGAGCCCGAGAAGACCGAATACCGCGGCATCGAGGTCTACAAGCTCACGCACTGGACGCAGGGCCCGGTGATGCTGCAGGCGCTCAACATCCTCGAGAACTTCGACCTGAAGGCGATGGGCTACAACAGCCCGCGCTACATCCACACGCTCTACCAGGCGATGAACCTCGCCTTCGCCGACCGCGACTTCTACTACGGCGACCCGTACTTCCCGCCGGCCGAGCCGATCCTGGGCCTGCTCTCGAAGGACTACGCGCGCTCGCGCGCGAAGCTCGTGAAGCCGGAGCGCAACGACCCTGCCGCCGCGCCGGGCGACCCCTATCCGTTCCAGCGCTCGAAGAACCCGTACCTCGACCTGCTCGGGATATGGGGCGAGCCGAGGAAGAAGGCGCCGGCGAAGGGCGGCACGCCGATGGCCGCCGACGAGGGCTTCCTGCGCGCCTTCTACGCGGGAACGACCTCGGTCGTCGCCGCGGACAGGGAAGGGTGGGTCGTCTCCGTGACGCCGAGCGGCGGCTGGGTCCCGGCGGTCATCGCCGGCAAGACCGGCATCGGGCTTTCGCAGCGCATGCAGAGCTTCGTGCTCGACGCCGCCGAGAACCCGTTCAACGTCCTCGCGCCCGGCAAGCGCCCGCGCGTCACGCTCACCCCGAGCCTCGCGCTGCGCGACGGAGCGCCCTGGCTCGCCTTCGCCGTGCAGGGCGGAGACGGGCAGGACCAGGACCTGCTCCAGTTCTTCCTCAACGTCGCCGAGTTCGGCATGACGCCCCAGCAGGCGGCCGAGGCCCCGGGGTTCAACAGCTACCAGATGCGCGCTTCGTTCGAGAACCACGAGTCGCGCCCCGGTGCGATCCTGCTCAACGAGAGGACCGCGCCCGCGGCGCGCGAGGCCCTGAAGGCGATGGGCTACGACGCCGTCTATCGCGAGCGGACCTCGGGGCCGGTGAACGCGATCCTCATCGATCGCCGGCACGGCAGCTTCTGGGGCGGCTCGAGCAACCACGGCGAGGACTACGGCCTCGCCTGGTAGCGCGGCCGCTCAGTGCGCGCCCGCGGCGCCGGCGAAGGGAATGCGCACGCGCACCGTCGTCCCCTGCCCGGGGGCGCTCTCCACGTCCACTTCCCCGTCGAGGAAGTAGGCGCGCTCGCGCAGTCCCACGAGGCCCGTCGAAAGGGGCTTGCGGGGATCGGCGGTTTCGAAGCCCTTCCCGTCGTCGCGCACCGTCACGCGGATCTCGCCGTCGGTCCTCTCGATGGCGATGTCGACGCGCGTGGCGCCGGCGTGGCGGACGATGTTCGTCATCGACTCCTGGACGATGCGGAAGAGCGCCGTGGCGTGGGGATCGCGCAGGTCGAGGTCCGCCGGGAACACCGTGAGCCGGGCGTCGAGGCCCGAGCGCTTGCGCAGCCCCTGCACCAGCCACTCCACGGCGGGGACGAGCCCCAGGTCGTCGAGGATGAGCGGGCGCAGGTCCGAGGCGATGCGCCGCGTGGCCTCCACGGTGCCATCGAGCAGGCGCTTCATCTCCGCGAGCCGCTCGACCTGGGCCTCCTGGCCCGGCGGGAGCCCGCGCTGCATCCAGTCGACGTCCATCTTCAGCGCCGCGAGCGACTGGCCGAGCTCGTCGTGGAGCTCGCGCGCGATCCTGCGCTGCTCCTGCTCGCGCGCGGCCTGGGCGAGCGCGGCGAACTCGCGCAGCTCCTCGCGGGAGGCGCGCAGGCGCTCGTCGGCGAGCACCCGCTCGGTCACGTCGCGCAGGATCACGGTGTAGAACTTGCGCCCGTCCTGCTCGATCTGGGAGATCGAGGCGTCCGCGGGGAACTCCTCGCCGCCGTGGCGAAGGCCCATGACGATGCGCTGCGCCCCCATGCGGCGCGAGACCACGCGAGTGTCGCCGAAGCGCGCGATGTGGGCGTCGTGCTCCCGGCGGAAGCGCTCGGGGAGGAAGCGCGAGATGGGCGAGCCGATCGCCTCGGCCCGCGGGCAGCCGAAAAGCGCCTCGGCCGCGGCGTTGAAGACGACGATGCGGTGGCTGTCGTCCACGGTGATGATCGCGTCCATGGCGGAGTCGACGATGCCCGCGAGGCGCTCGCGCATGTCTTGCGCCTCGGTCTCGACGCGCTCGCGCCCGCTTCTCTCGCGGTCGAAGGCGGCGACGAGCCGCCCGTAGAGCACGCCGTTCTCGATCAGGAGCACCGCGAGCACGAAGCTCGCGGCGAACAGCCCGTAGAGGCGCCCGGCGTAGAACCCCAGGTCGAAGCGCGCGGCGTTGAACACGGCCGAGAGCGCCACGTCGAAGATCCACGCGCACATCACCACCATCAGCCAGAAGTCGAGCCCGGAATGGGGCTGGCGCGACCACAGGATGACGAGCGCGACGAGGCTCAGCCCCCACACCGGCGTGACGACGAATGCCATCGAGGCGCCGTAGCGGTCCTCGACCATGATCGCGGGCAGGCCCCCGTGGCCGGAGGTGGCGAGGGCGACGAGCAGCGCCGCGAGCGCGGATACGGCGGCGAGGCTCGCGAGAATCGCGGGCCGCGAGGAGCCGGCGGCGGCCTTCGGGACGGCCTCGGGATCCTTGAGCAGGGCGTAGGCGATGATCGCGAGGGGGAAGCCGCCGTGCCAGAAGAGGTAAAGCCAGCGCGTGGTCTGCCGTCCGCCGCCGAGCAGCCCCTCCGGCGCGAAGAGCCCCGGGAACGAAAGCGTGTGGGCGACGGCGAGGCAGGCGGCGAAGAAGTATCCGCTCGCGAGCACGAGCAGCGCCCGCGAGCGCAGGATCGCGAACTGGCCGTAGAGCAGGATCGCGGTGATCAGGTCGACGATCACCAGCGCCGAGGCGTGCAGCGGAACGAAGGCCTCGACGCGCGGCAGCGGCCGCTGCGCGAAGGGCATCGCCACGAGGAAGCCGGCGAAGGAGAGGACGATGACCGCCAGCCCGAGCTTCTGCTCCTGGCGACCGGCGGGCAGCGTCGAAAGGAAGACGGGGCGGTCGTCGCGGGACACGCTGGCCATGCTCCACCCGGGGCTGTCCGAGTTTCTCGGACGATTCTAACCTGCCGGGTAGAATGGCGGTTCCATTAGCCCTACGAACAGCATGGAAAACCTCTGGGACGACCGGGCCGTCGATGCGGGCGCGGGCGAGCTCGCGCTGCGGGTGCACAGCTCGCGGCTGCTCGGGCGCGACAAGTCGCTCGTGCTCCACGGCGGAGGCAACACCTCCGTCAAGCTTTCCGAGAAGAACGTCCTCGGCGAGGAGGAGGAGCTCCTCTACGTGAAGGGCAGCGGCTGGGACCTCGAGAAGATCGAGGAAGCCGGCTTCGCGCCCGTGCGGCTCGAGCACCTCCGGCGCCTCGGGCGCCTCGCGGCGCTGCCGGACCCGCAGATGGTCAACGAGATGGCCACGCACATGACGCGCGCGTCCGCCCCGGCGCCGTCGGTCGAGGCGATCCTGCACGCGATCCTGCCCTGGAAGTTCGTCGACCACACCCACGCCGACGCGGTCCTCGCGATCACGAACACCGCGGACGGAGAAGCGCGCATCCGCGAGATCTACGGCGACGAGGTGGTCGTGATTCCCTACGTGATGCCGGGATTCGACCTCGCGCGCGAGTGCGCCGCGCGCTTTCCCGCCGAGAGCGGCCCGCGCACGATCGGCATGGTGCTCCTCAACCACGGGATCTTCTCGTTCGGGCGCACGGCCAGGGAGTCCTACGAGCGCATGATCGCCCTCGTCGGGCGCGCCGAGGACTACCTCCGGAAGAAGAAGGCCTGGGAGGTCCCGGTTCCTCCCGGCGCCGCGTCGGGAAGCGACTGCACGGCGGATCTCGCCCGGCTTCGCCGCGCGATCTCGGACGCGGCGGGCTTTCCCGTCGTCCTCGCCCGGCATGCGGACGCCGCGAGCCTCGCCTTCTGCCGGCGCGCGGACCTCGCGACGGTCTCGCAGCAGGGGCCGGCCACGCCCGACCACGTGATCCGCACCAAGCGCCTGCCGATGCTCGGGCGCGACGTCGAGGCCTACGCCCGGGCCTACCGCGAGTATTTCGCCGCGCACGAGCCGCTCGCGCGCGAGAGGAAGACCCTGCTCGATCCCGCGCCGCGCGTCGTGCTCGACCCCGAGCTCGGCCTGTGCGCCGCGGGACGCACCGCGAAGGACGCCGCGATCGTCGCGGAGATCTACGCCCACACGATGACCACGATCGCGCGCGCCACGGCGCTCGGCGGCTACCGGGCCCTTCCCGCGAAGGACATCTTCGACGTCGAGTACTGGGACCTCGAGCAGGCGAAGCTGCGCAAGGGGGGCAAGCCCCCGGCGTTCGCGGGCGAGGTCGCGCTGGTGACGGGCGCGGCCTCGGGCATCGGCAAGGCCACGGTGGACTCGCTCCTCGCGCGCGGGGCCGCCGTCGTGGGGCTCGACCTCGCGGGCGGGATCGAGACGCTGCACCAGCGGGCGGATTTCCTCGGGATCGCGTGCGACGTGGCCGACGAATCGCAGCTGAAGGCGGCGATCGCGCGCACGGTGGAGGCCTACGGCGGCATCGACATGCTCGTGCTCAACGCCGGGATCTTCCCGGGCGGGCGGCGCATCGACGCGCTGGGCTCCGAGGAGTGGCGCCGCGTCATGCGGGTGAACCTCGACGCGAACCTCGTGCTGATGCGCGAATGCCATCCGCTCCTCAAGCTCGCCCCCCGGGGCGGCCGCGTGGTGGTGATCGGATCGAAAAACGTCCCGGCGCCGGGCCCCGGCGCGGGCGCCTACTCGGCCTCGAAGGCCGCGCTCAACCAGCTCGCGCGGGTCGCGGCGCTCGAGTGGGGCGCCGACGGCATCCGCGTGAACACGCTGCATCCCAACGCGGTCTTCGACACCGCGATCTGGACCGAGGAGGTGCTTGCGGCCCGCGCGAAGCACTACGGGATGACGGTGGACGAGTACAAGCGCAACAATGTGCTGCGCACCGAGGTGGGCAGCCGCGACGTCGCCGAGCTCGCCGCGGAGATGTGCGGCGCGCTCTTCGCGAAGACCACCGGCGCGCAGCTGCCCGTGGACGGGGGCAACGACCGCGTGATCTGAGGCGCGGGAAGGGAGGAGGCGCATGCTGCGGGACCGCGCGGAACTCGAGCGCCGCGTCCGCGAGCTCGAAGCCGAGGTCGCCCGGCTGAAGGGTGGCACGCCGCGCCGGGTGCGCTACCGGTCCGCGCTCGCCCTCGGCGAGCTGCCTTTCGTCTGTGTCGCCACGGGCCCCGATCCCGCGAAGGGCGAGACCCGCGGCCATGCGGTCGGCGTGATCGCGATCGGCGACATCGCCACCGGCCTCGTCGCCCTCGGCGGCCTCGCGCGCGGCGTTTTCGCCTTCGGCGGCCTCGCGTTGGGCGTGGTCACCTTCGGGGGGCTGTCGCTCGGCGCGCTCGCCGCGGTGGGTGGGCTCGCGATCGGCGCCCTCGCGATCGGCGGCGGCGCCGTCGGCGGGGCCGCGATCGGGGGCGGCGCCGCGGGGTTCTATGCTTGCGGGGGCGCCGCCGCGGGCGCGTACGTGGTCGACGCGGCCCGGCGCGATCCCGAGGCGGTCGCCTTCTTCGCCGAATACGGGATCGCGACCCATTGCCATGGCGAGCGCCGGAGCTCGCGGCGTATCGTCCCCGCCCCGCAGTGACGATGGCCTCCAGCGCCGCGACCACCGTCGCCGACTACCTGAAGGAGCTTCCCGCGCAACGCCGCGAGGTCGTCGCCGCGGTGCTCGAGGTCCTTCGCGAGGCGATGCCCCGCGGCTACGAGGAGGCGATGGACTGGGGAATGATCTGCTGGCGCGTTCCCCTGGCCCGCCATCCGCGGACCTACAACGGCAGGCCGCTCGCTTACGTCGCGCTCGCTGCCCAGAAGAACCACTACGCGATCTACCTGATGGGCGTGTACGGCGACGCGAGGCAGGAAAAGGCGCTTCTCGAGGCCTATCGCGCGATGGGCCGCAAGCCGGACCTGGGAAAGTGCTGCGTGCGCTTCCGGTCCCCCGGGGAGATTCCGCTCGCGGCGATCGCCGGTCTCGTCGCCTCGATGCAAGTCGAGGACTTCCTCGTCATGCACGAGAAGGGCCGGGCGGGGACGGCGAAGCGCCCCGCGGCAGGTGCGCGTCGATGAGCGCGCGCGCGATCGACTCCCGGATCGAGAGCTCGGGCAGCGCGTCGCCCGGGCCGAACCAGCGGGCCTCGGCGATCTCCGCGGGGTCGCAGCGGACCTCCCCGCCCGCGTACTGCGCCGTGAAGGCGATCATCAGCGAGTGGGGGAAGGGCCAGGACTGGCTCGCGAAGTAACGCAGGTCCCGCACCTCGAGCCCGACCTCCTCGCGCACCTCCCGGTGCACGGCCTCCTCCACCGATTCGCCCGGCTCGACGAACCCGGCGAGCGCGGTATAACGCCCGTGCGGCACCTTCGCGTGGCGCGCGAGCAGGATCGCATCGCCCTTGCGCACGAGGACCATCATCGCGGGCGAGACGCGCGGGTAGGCGACGTGGCCGCAGGCGCCGCATCGCATGGCGCGTTCGCCGGGCACGGGCTTCGCGCCCGCGCCGCACAGCCCGCAGTAGCGGTGCGTCCGGTCGAAATGCGCGATCTGCGAGGCGCGGAAGGCGACCGCGAGCCGCGCCTCGTCGAGCTGGCCGAAGAGCGCGCGCAACGCGACGAATGCGAAACCGGGCGGCGCGGCGGTGCCCGCGGCGACCGGGACCGCGCGGCAGTACCTCTCGCCGAGCAAGCCGACCGGGTGCATCTGCGCCTCGGCGAGGCCGGCGGCGGCGCAGGCGCGCGCGTCAGGCAGCGCGAGGTCGGCCTGCGCCACGAGCAGCTCCGTGCCGCGGAACGCGAAGGTGAGCGGCGCGGGGTCTTCGCGAGGGGCCGCGAGCGGCGTGAAGGAAGGGGGCGTGGTGATCATGCGGGACGGGACGGCACGGCGTATTCTAGGCGAACCCCGTTGCCGGAACAGGAGCCCGCGCCTGCATGGAACGCGCCCATGAAGCTGCCGCTGTCCGGGTCCAGAACCAGCAGGCCGCGCTCTTCGCGCTCCTGAAGAGCGGCATCTCGACCGCCGAGCCGGCGACCGCCTGGCAGGCGCTCACCGAGGCCGCGGCCCGAACGCTCGCCGTGGGGCGCGCCTCGATCTGGCTGCTCGGCGAGGACCGCGAGGAGCTGCGCCTCGTGGACCTCTACGACCGCGCCAAGGGCCGCCACGCCACCGGCACGGTGCTCGAGGCCAAGCGCTACCCGGCCTATTTCCACGCCCTTCGCTGGAGCCGCGCCATCGTCGCGGAGGATGCGGCGAGCGACGCGCGCACCCGGGAATTCGGCGAGGGGTATCTCGGCGCCCAGGGCATCGTCTCCATGCTCGACGCGGGCATCTGGAAGTCGGGCGAGGCCCGGGGCGTGCTCTGCCTGGAGTCGGTGGGCGAGCGCCGCGCCTGGACCGCCGACGAGCAGCAGTTCGCGGGCTCGATCGCGGACCTCGCCGCCGCGGTGCTGGTGCACGACGCGCTGCGGGCGGCGCGCGCGCGGGCCGACGAATCCGAGGCGCTCTTCACGCGCGCCTTCCGCTCGAGCCCCGACTGGATCTCCATCGTGCGGATCGCCGACGGGCGCATCCTGCACGTGAACGCCGGCTTCGAGCGCCTTTCGGGCTATCGCGCCGCCGAGGTCGTCGGCCGGACCTCGCTCGAGACGGGCCTGTGGGCCGACCCGGCCGAGCGCGAAGTGTGGATCGGGCGCATCCTGAAGGAAGGCAGCGTCCACGAGCACGAGGTGCGCTTCCGCACGAAGTCCGGCGAGATCCGCCACTTCCAGCTCTCCGGCGAGCGCGTGGAGCTCCTCGGCGAGCCCTGCGTCGTCACCGTGAGCCGCGACGTGACCGAGCGCAAGCGCCAGGAGATGCTGCTCTACGAGGTCGCGCAGGGCGTGGCGGCCGAGACGGGCGAGTCGTTCTTCCGCTCGCTCGTCGAGCACCTCGCGCGCGTGCTCGGGGCCGACCTCGCCTTCGTCGGCGAGATCGACGCGTCCGACGGCGCGACGGTGCGGACGATCGCGGTGCGCTCGGGGGATCGCGAGGCGCCCGGCTTCGCCTACGCGTTGCCCGGCTCGCCCTGCGAACAGGTGGTCGGCAGCTCCGTGTGCGCGTTTCCGAGCGGCGTGGCGAGGCAATTCCCCGAGGACCGGGGTCTCGCCGAGAAGGGCATCGAAGCCTACGTCGGGGCGCCCCTGCGGGACTCGCGCGGCGGCCCCCTCGGGCTCATCGCCGTGCTCTTCCGCCGGCCCCTCGACGATTCGCGCATCGCGGAGAACCTGCTGCGGATCTTCGCCACGCGCGCCTCGGGCGAGCTCGAGCGCCGCCAGCAGGTGCGCGCGCTCGAGCACCTCGCCCACCACGACTCCCTCACCGGGCTTCCCAACCGCATCCGCCTCAAGCAGCGCGTCGAGGGCGCCCTCGCGAGCCCCGGGGGGCGGGGCGCCGGAACGCTGCTGCTCATCGACCTCGACCGGTTCAAGGAGATCAACGACACGCTCGGGCACCACGTGGGCGACGTCCTGCTCGCCGGCGTGGCGCGCCGCCTGGAGGCGGAGCTGTGCGACGGCAGCGGCTGCGAGGTGGCGCGCCTGGGCGGCGACGAGTTCGCGATCTGGCTTCCCGAGGCCGTGGACCTGCTCGCGGCGGAACGCTCGGCGGGGCGCGCGCTCGCGGCGCTCACCGCGCCCTTCGAGGTCGGGGGCTACCGGCTCGAGGTCGGGGCGAGCATCGGCATCGCGATCGCCCCTGTGCACGCCGATTCGCCCAGCGGGCTGCTGCGTTGCGCGGACGTGGCGATGTACGCCGCCAAGCGGCGCGGGGCGAGCTTCGCCGCCTACGATCCCGCCGAGGATCCCTACACCGCCGAGCGCCTGATGCTGCTCACGGAGCTGGGCGAGGCGGTCCGGCACGGGCAGATGGAGGTCCACTACCAGCCGCGCGTGCGCCTGGCCGACGGGCGTCCCCTCGGCTTCGAGGCGCTCGTCCGGTGGCGCCACCCGAGGCTGGGGCTGCTCGCCCCCTCGCGCTTCGTGCCGCTCGCCGAGCTCTCCGACCTCATCCGGCCGCTCACGGCGTGGGTGCTGCGCGAGGCGATCCGCCAGCAGCTCCTCTGGCGGGCGGCTGGGCACCCCGTGGGCATGGCCGTGAACCTCTCCGCGCGCCAGCTCGTCGACGAGAGCAGCCCGGAGCTGATCGGCCGCACGATCGCGGAGCTCGGGATGCAGCCCGCCGCCCTCGAGCTCGAGATCACGGAGTCGGCGATCATCTCCGACCCCGAGCGCGCGTCGGCCACGCTGCGGCGCATCCGCGAGCTCGGCGTCGAGGTGGCGGTAGACGACTTCGGCACGGGCTTCTCCTCGCTCTCGCACCTGAAGCGCCTGCCGCTCAGCGCGCTGAAGATCGACGTCTCCTTCGTGGGCCAGATGCTCACGAGCGCGGCCGACCGCGCGATCGTCGAGTCCACGATCCACCTCGCCCACGACCTGGGCCTCAAGGTGATCGCCGAAGGCATCGAGGACGAGGCCACCCTCGCGGCCCTGCGCGCCCAGGGCTGCGACGAAGGCCAGGGCTACCTCATCGGCCGCCCCATGCCCGCCGCCGCCGCCACCGCCTGGCTCACCGAAAAAATGGGGACAGTCCCCATTTAATGTCTGTAACAATCGACCGCGAGGCCGAATGTTACAGAGCTTAAATGGGGACTGTCCCCATTTTCGGTTCAGGGGGCGATCGGCGGAAGTTCGGCGGCGATGAGCTTGAGGGCGCCCTGCAGGAGGGTGTCGTAGCGGCGCTTCTCGGCGGCGATCTTCTCCGGCGTCCAGTCGAAGAGACCGCGGCCCGCCTTGATGCCCAGGTGGCCGTCGGCGACGTGCCGGCGCAGCACTTCGGCGGGCTCGGCGTCGTTGCACAGCGAGGGGTAGATCGTCGCGGCGGCCGCGCAGTGCACGTCGAGGCCGGCGTGGTCGCGCTGGAGCATGGGACCCACCGCGAGGTAGCGGAAGCCGAAGCTGAAGCGCACGGCGAGGTCCACCTCCTCGGGTGTGACGATGCCCGCGTCGATCATCGCGAACGCCTCGCGGCACAGCGCGTGCTGCAGGCGGTTGGCGAGGAACCCGGGCACGTCCTTCCTCACCTTGACGGGGACCTTGCCGGTGGTGCGCATGAAGGCGCAGAGCTCGTCGGCGAGCGCCGCATCGCTCGCATCCGAGCACACGACCTCGACGAGCGGCACCGAATGCGCCGGCATGAAGTAGTGCAGGCCGAACATCCGCTCGCGGGTCGCGAGCCCCTCGCCGATGGCCGAGATCGGCAGCGCCGAGCTGTTGCTCGTGAGCAGCGCCCGCGGCGGGGCGAGGCGCACGAGCTCGGCGAACACCCGCCGCTTGAGCGCGAGGTCCTCGGGAATCGCCTCGATCACCGCGTCCACCCGGGCCCAGGGCACCTCGCCAAGTGCGGCGTTGAGGGCGATGCGCTCGAGCCCCTGCGGGCAGCCGAGCTTCGCGAGCCCGGCGGCGAGGCGGCCGGGGAGCGAACCGCGGCACGCGGGATCGGGCTCGACCAGGTGCGTGGGGTGGCCGGCGCGGGCGAGCGTGAGGGCGATGTCCGCACCCATCGTGCCGCCGCCGATGACGACCGTGGTCTTCTTCATGCTCATCGGCCCCACGCGAGCAGGTTGAGGAATTCGCGCCGCGTCTTCGGCCCGTGGGTGAGGAAGCTGGGATCGGGATCCTCCCGGTACTCGAGGCGCTCGCGCTCGACGCGGTCCCCGGCCAGGTGCTTCGCGGCGACCTCGGCGGCGACCGGGTAGATCTTCAGCGCGTTCTGCCCGAAGACCTTGCGGCGCAGCTCCGGCGTGATCGCCGGGTAGCCGTGCTTTTCGCGCAGCGCCGCCGAGATCTGGAAGGCGCGGAAGGCCTGGATCTGGTCCTGGGGCGAGCCGTACCAGATCGAATCCGTGCCCCAGAGCACGTTGTCCTCCCCGCAGGCCTTGAAGAGCTTGCCGAGCGCGTGCGCGGCCGAATCGGGGTCGCGCATGAGGAAGCGCCAGGTGGAGCCGAGCTCGGCGTAGACGTTCGCGCCGGGCTTCACGCCGTTCTCGGCGAGGCTCGTCACGAGCGCGTCGATGCCGTCCGCGCGCTTCGGGTCCCAGGGCCCCTCGGGCTTGCCGGCGACGAAGCCCGAGTGATAGATCAGGAAGTTCACGCCGGGGAAGCGCTTCGCCACGCGCCCCACGTCGACGCAGGTGGAGTGCTCGTAGGAGCGCTCGCCGAAAGGCAGGCCCTTGTGGATCGCGATGTTGCGAATGCCGAGCTTGCCCGCCTTCTCGATGAGCGCGATCCCTGGCTCGTCGTCGAGGAAGAAGCCCTTCCCCTCGGGACCCCACTGCGTGTAGGTCTTCCAGGCCGAGATGCGGTGGCGCGAGGCGAGCGCGTCCATGCCCTCGAGGTCGCCCTTCTGGTTCGGGTTCACGCGCCCGTGGATGAGCAGGCGGTGCGTTCCCTCGAGCTTCTCGACGATGCGCGCGGTCGCCTCCGCCTCCTCGATCGTGAGCGGCTCCCCCTCGCGCGTGGAGGGCACGAACGAGAGGACCATGAGGTCGGTGTCGGAGTCGAGGAAGACGTCCTTCACGAACTGCTCGGGGCCGACGCAGCGCAGGTAGTCGAAGTCGCCGGGGCCCTGGTGGGGCTTGCAGCGCGCGTCGTTCGTGGCGAAGCCCAGCGGCTTCGCGCCGCGGGGAAGACGCTTGAGCCAGGCGCCCGTCGGGTTCACGAAGTGGCCCTGCACGTCGAAGATGAACTCGCCCCCGTCGAGCCGGGAGCGGGCGAGCTGCAGGTCGAGCGCGCTCTCGGGCTCGAGCTCGTAGAAGCCGCCGGTGCGACCCGCGCGGGCGTAGGCCGCGTTCATCCCGAGCAGCGCCGTCGCCGCGCCGCAGGCGGAGGCGAGGAAGCGCCTGCGGCCGAGCGCGAGGCGCCGGGCGTTGGCGGTGGCGGCCTCGAAGGCGAGGCGGCGCGCCGCGTGGTGCACGGGCTCGAGGGGGATGGGCGCGAACTCGCCGTTGGTGGTCGCGTCGAGCTTGATCGGCAGGCGCAGGCCGTCGGGGTCGTGGCGGTGGGGCATCGCATCCTCCTACGCTGGGGTGGCGGGCGCCGCCATGGTAACCGTTCCCCGCGGGACCGGGCGCCGCGCCGGCTCGGGTCGCCTTCGGGGGAACTTCGGCTTATCCTTGGCACTTCGAGTCACGGGGGGAAACCGATGAAGATGCTGGTCATGGCCCTGGCGCTGGCGCTCGCCGCGACGCCCGCGCTCGCCCGCAAGTCCTGCGAGGAGCTCAAGACCGAGATCGCCCAGAAGATCCAGGGCAAGGGCGTGAAGGCCTTCACGCTCGACATCGTCGGCAAGGACGACAAGGCCGAAGGCAAGGTCGTGGGGACCTGCGACGGCGGCGAGAAGAAGATCGTCTACACGCGCGGCGAGGCGCCCGCGACGCCGGAGAAGAAATGATGCGCAGGCTCGCCCCGGCGCTCGCGGCCGCCGCCACGGCTCTCGCCCTCGCGGGCTGCGTCTACTACGAGCCCGTTGCGATGCCCGACCCGTTCGAGCAGTCCTGGGGCGCGAGCCTCGGGGCGCTGCAGGACACGGGCGTCGCCGTCCACAGCGCCGACCGCGGCGCCGGCGTGATCACGGGCAGCCGGCCGCCCTTCGAGGTGCGGGTGCGCGTGGCCACGCGCGCCGACGGCCGCATCGGGGTCGAGATCAACGCGACGGGCCCGGCGGGAGAGGACCCCGCGTTCGCGCAGCGCATCGCCGAGGCCTACAACCGGCGGATGGGCCGCTAGGGGCGGGGAGCGCGACGAAACGCGCCGCCGGGGGAACGAACGGTAACCGCCGGCGCGGCGCGGGCGGCGATAATGGCGGTTCCTTTCATTCCCGCGACAAGACCGCCGCTCGGATGCACTCCACGACCGTTCGCCGGGCGTCCGCGACGCTCGCCCCCTTCGCCTTCCTGCTCGCCACCGCCGCCCACGCGGCCTCCGGAATCGTCCCGAAGGAGCCGCTGCCCTTCGAGACGGTGAACCTGCGACTCGAGGCCGATTCCTGCGCCTTCGCGCCCGAGTCCGTCCGGGTCGAGGCGGCCGGGGCGGCGATCCGGGTGAGCACGCGCGACAACCAGTGCCTCCTCGCCGGAGAACCCAGGGTCGTCGACATCCGCCTGGGCGCCTATCCCGTGGGCCGCTACCGCGTGGAACTCGTCCGGCCCGCGGGCGGCGGCGTCGTGCCCGTCGAGGTCTTCGACTTCGAGGTGCGCGAGCCCCCGCGGATCGCCGTCTTCCCGCCGCCGCCGCGCCCGCTCGCGGACTACTCCGGCATGTGGTGGAACCCGCTGGAATCCGGCTGGGGACTGTCGCTGCACCAGGGGGCGGGCCACGCGCTCTTCGGCGCGATCTTCGTCTACGGAGCCGACACGCAGCCGCGCTGGTACACGATCCAGCCCGGAGGCTGGACGGGTTACGCGAGCTGGTCCGGCGTGATCTACCGCACGACGGGCCCGTTCTTCGCAGGCCCGGATTTCGACCCGCGCCTGGTGCTGGTGCAGCCCGCGGGCACGGCCTCGCTCGACTTCGAGCAGTCGCCGGGAACAGTGGGGCGGGCGCGGCTGCGCTACACCGTGGACGGCGTGAGCGTCACGAAGACGATCGAGCGCCTGCGGCTCTGAGCGGGGCGCCTCAGGCGCCGGGGGCTGGCGCGCCGGCGAGCATCCACGCGCCGCTCGCGAGGTAGACGACGCCGGTCGCCATCACCGTCCAGCGCGTCCACAGGCGGAAGTCCGCATCCGTCAGGCGCTCGAGGACGCTGCGCGAAAGCGTGGTGCCCGCGAAGGCGAGGGCGACCATCAGCGCCGCGACGGGGAGGTCGACCGCGCCGCCCGCCGCCCCCAGAAGCCCGCCGAAATAGAGGATCTTCAGCAGGTGGCTCGCGCTCTGCGTGAGCGCCTTGGTGGCGACCACCGCGTGCCGGCCCATGGCCGAGCGCACGAAGAAGACGTCGAGGATCGGGCCCGAGACGCCCGCGGTCAGGTTGAGGCCCTGGCAGATCACGCCGCAGGCGAAGGGGTGGCCGCGGCGCTGCACGTCGAGGACGAGCTTCTCGGGCAGTGCCAGGCCCGCGAAGGGCGTGATGCCCAGCACGATGAGCGCGACGGGCTTGCTCACGACGAGCTGCACCGCGGTGAAGAGGGCGAGCGCGGCGAGCGCGCCGAGCGCGTAGCCGCGAAAGACCCGCCAGTCCACGTGCACGCGCCAGAGCCACGCGCGCCAGCCGTTCGAGGCGAGCTGGGTGATGCCGTGCAGCATCATCGCCACGGGAACCGGCAGGAGGGCCAGGAGGATCCCCATGAGGATCATGCCGCCCGCCATCCCGAGGATGCCGGAGATGAACGAAGTGACGAGGGCGGCCGCGGATAGCGCCGCGAGCAGCGCGAGGGAGGGCATGGGCGGCTACTTTACCGGGGAATGCCGCGTGCCGATCTCCGCGCCCGGGCGGCGACCTAGTCGGCGCAGGCGACCGCGCCGCTCTTCACGAGCGCCTTGATCTCGGCCTCGGAGTAGCCGAGGGACATGAGCACGCCGCGCGTGTGCTGGCCGAGCAGGGGCGCGGGGCTGCGAACCGAGCCGGGTGTCGCGGAGAACTTGATGGGCAGGCCGAGGGCCTTCGTGGGCCCCGCCTTCGGGTGGTTCACCTCGACCACCATCTCGCGGGCCTCGACCTGCGGGTCGGCGAGCATGTCGCCGATCGTGTTGATCGGCCCCACCGGCACGCCCGAGGACTCGAGGTGGTTGATCCAGTCCGCGGACGAGCGCGTGCGGGTGCGCGCCGCGATGAGCGCCGCGAGCTCCTCCTTGTGCGCCATGCGGTCGGCGTTCGTCCTGAATCGCGGGTCGGCGACGAGCTTGGGCAGGCCGATGACGGTGGCGATGCGCTCCCAGTTCGCCTGGTTGGCGCCGCCGATGTTGATCCAGCCGTCCTTCGTGGGAAAGGCCTGGTAGGGCGCGGTGAGGATGTGGCTCGAGCCGCTCGGTCCGGGATTCACGCCGGTGGCGAAGTAGATCGCCGATTGCCAGTAGGTCTGCTGGACCGCCGCCTCGAGGAGCGAGGTCTCGACCATCTGGCCCTCGCCCGTCTGCGCGCGATGCAGGAGCGCGGAGACGATCCCGAGCGCGGCCAGGATGCCCGCGTTGATGTCCGCGATCGGCGTGCCGCTCTTCGCCGGGGGGCCGCCGGGCTCGCCCGTGATGCTCATGAGCCCCGCGATGCCCTGCGCGATGAGGTCGAACCCGCCCTTGTCGGCGTAGGGGCCGGTGCGCCCGTAGCCCGAGACCGCGCAATAGATCAGCCGCGGGTTGAGCGCCTTCAGCACGTCGTAGCCCAGGCCCAGCTTCTCGAGCGTGCCCTTGCGGTAGTTCTCGGTCACCACGTCGGCGTTGGCGAGGAGCCGCTTGACCACCTCGAGCCCGCCCTCGACCTTCAGGTTCACCGCGATGCCGAACTTGTTGCGGTTGAGCATCATGAAGGCGGCCGATTCGCCCTTCACCGAGGGCTCCGAGTAGCTGCGGGTGTCGTCGCCTCCCGGGAGCTTCTCGACCTTGATCACCTCCGCGCCCATGTCGGCGAGCAGCATCCCGCAGGTCGGGCCCGCCATGATCTGCGCGAGCTCCACGACCCGGACTCCCTTCAACGGTCCCACGCCGCTCACCGGCCCTTGAACCCGGGCTTCTTCTTGGCGAGGAAGGCCTCGCGGCCGATGCGGAAGTCCTCGGTGCCGTAGCAGGCGTAGCCTTCCTCGATGTCGGCGGCGGTGAGGGGCCGGGGGTCGCGGAAGCGGCGCGCGAACTTCTTGTGCCAGCGCGCGACGAGCGGGGCGCCGTCGGCGATGCGCCGCGCGGTCGCCTTCGCCTCGGCCTCGACCTCCGCGTCGGGCACCACGCGGGTGACCAGGCCCTTCTCCTTCGCCTCGCGGGCGTCGAAGACGCGCCCCTCGAGCAGGATCTCGAGGGCAACCGCCTCGCCCGCGAGGCGGATGAGCGCGCCGATCTCGGAGTAGGCCATCACGAGGCCCAGCTTGTTGATCGGCACGCCGAAGCGGCTCGACTCCCCGCAGATTCGCAGGTCCGCGAGCCCGGCGATCTCGAGCCCGCCGCCCACGCAGATGCCGTGGATCTGGGCGACGACGGGATGGCGGCAGCCGCCGATCGCCTCGATCGTGCGCGTCATCACCTCGCCGTAGGCGCGTGCCTGCTCGATGTTGGAGCGCTCCTTGTCGAACTCCGAGATGTCGTTGCCCGGCGCGAAGGCCTTCTCCCCCGCGCCGCGCAGGACGATGCAGCGCACCGCGTCGTCGGCCCCCAGCTCGAGGAAAACGTCGCCCAGGCGCTGCCACATGGACTTCGTGAGGGCGTTGAGCTTCTCCGGGCGGTTGAGGACGACGGTGGCGATGTCGCCTCCGCGCTCGATGAGGATCGTATCGGCCATTGGCTTACCTGTAGAAGATGTCCACGAGGCCCAGGGTCACGACCGGCACGTAGGTCACCATCAGCAGCGTGAAGAGCAGGACCCCGATGAACGGGATGTTCGCCTTGGTCACGTCCCAGACGCTCTCCTTCGCGATCGAGCAGGTGAGCAGCAGCACGCTCGCCACGGGCGGCGTCTGCTGGCCGATGGCGAGGTTGAGCGTCACGATCACGCCGAAGTGGACCGGATCGATCCCCGCCGCGGTCACGACCGGCATCACGATCGGGACCACCAGGATGATCGCCGCGGCCGAATGCAGGAACATGCCGATGAGGAGGAAGAAGACATTCAGGATCGCGAGGATCGCCCACTTCTCGCTGGTGACGGAAAGCATCGTCGCGGCGATGCGCTGGGGCAGTTGCACCTCGGTGAGGTAGAGGCCGAGCAGGGCCGAGGCCGCCACGAGCAGCATCACGGCGCCGGTCTGGACGGCGCCGTCGATGATCGCCTCCCGCAGCCGCGCCCCGTCGAGCTCGCGGTAGACCAGGCCGCCCACCAGGAGCGCGGCCACCACCGCGAGCGCCGCGCCCTCGGTCGCGGTGACGATGCCCCCGAAGATCCCGCCCAGGATGATGATGGGCAGCGTGAGCGCCCAGAACGCCTTCCTGAAGGCGCGCCAGAGCTTGCCCCACTGGAAGATCTCCTCCACCGGCCAGTTGTACCGGACCGCGTACCAGTAGCACAGGGCCATGAAGCCGAACCCCGTCAGCAGGCCGGGCACGATGCCCGCGACGAACATCTGCACGACCGAGGTGCCCGCCATGACCGCGTAGAGGATCATGGGAATCGACGGCGGGATGATGATCGCAAGGGTCGCCGTCGAGGAGGTCACCGCCGCCGTGAACGGGCCCGGATAGCCGCGCTCCTTCATGGCGGGCATGATGATGGAGGCGGTCGCGGCCACGCCCGCGACCGCCGAGCCCGAGATCTCCGCGAAGAACATGTGGCTCAGCACGTTCACCTGGGCGAGCGCCCCCCGCATCCAGCCGACGAGCGCCTGGCAGAAGTCGATGAGCCGGTGCGAGATTCCCGAAGTGTTCATGATCGCGGCGGCGAGGATGAACAGCGGGATCGCGATGAGCGGGAAGCTCGTCGCTCCCTGGTAGAGCGCCAGCGGCACGTTGGGCAGGCTCGCCACCCCCTGCGTAGCGACCATCGCCACGACCGACGCGATGCACAGCGCCACGGCGATCGGGACGTTGATCAGCACCAGCACGAGGACGCACAGCAGGACGAGGAACCCGGTCACGCGTGCCCCCCGGCGGCCACGTGCTCGCGGCGCGCTTCGCGCAGCACCTCGGGGAACACCAGCAGCTGCCCCGCCACGAACAGGGCGGAACTGATCGGGATCACAGAGTTCGCATACGCCACCGGGATTTCCGGCAGGGAAACGAGCCGGTCCGTCGCGAGGATCTCGAGGATCTCGAAGCCCACCCAGCCGAGCAGCACGAAGAAGGCCAGCGTGCACAGCTGCGCCACGACGGCGGCCGCCACCCTCGGGCCGGGAGGCAGCATCCGCACGACCTCGGGCACGCCCATGTGGGCGTGCTTGAGGACCGCGAGCGCGGCGCCGTAGAACGTCACCCAGGCGAGCAGGATGGTGGCGACCTCGTCATACCAGACGAGGGAGTGCCCCGAGTAGCGGAAGACCACGCCCGCCGTGACCTCCACGGCGAGCGCGGCCATGAGCGCGATACAGATCCACTCGAGGAAGCGCTCGTATCCCCGGCGCAACGACTGCAGCGTCATCGCCTACTTGCCAAGGGCGATGGCGCGATCGATCACTTCCTTCGAGCCGGCGACTTCCTTCGCGAACTCCTCGTACACGGGTTTCGAGGCGGCCACGAAGGCGTCCTTGTTGGGCACGTTCGACTTGCATCCCGCGGCCGTGATCTTGCCGAGGAGCTCCTGGTCGCCCTTCTCGGCGAGCTCGTAGACGTAGGCCTGGGTCTCCTTCGCCGTGTCCTCGAGGATCTTCCTCACGTCGGCGGGCAGCGTCGCCCACTTCTTTGCGCCCACGGTGGCGTACGCGGGCGTGTAGACGTGGCCCGTGAGGGAGATGTACTTCTGCACCTCCTGGAACTTGGCGCTGGTGATCTGCGTGAACGGGTTCTCCTGCCCGTCCATGACGCCCGTCTGCAGCGCCGTGAAGACTTCCGAGAACTTCATCGGGCTGGGGTTCGCGCCGTAGGCCTGGAACATCTTCACGCGCCACTTGCCCTCGGGCACGCGCAGCTTGATGCCCTTGAGGTCCTCGGGCGTGACGATCGGCCGCTTGTTGTTCGTGATGTGGCGGTAGCCGTTCTCCCAGACCCCGATCACCTTGAGGCCCTTCTTCTCGGCCGCCGGGGCGATGGTGGGCCAGAAGACCTCCTTCTCGATGCGGGCCATGTGCTTGCGGTCCTTCACGAGGTAGGGCATCTCGAAGACGCCGAAGATGTCGGCCTCCGAGGTCATGACGGTGGACGGCAGCGCGATGTCCACGGTGCCGAGCTTGAGCTTCTGGAGCAGCTCCTTGTCGCCGCCGAGCTGGCTCGAGCCGTAGACGACGACCTTGGCCTTGCTGCCGAGCTTGGCGTTCGCCCGGCGGGCGAACTCCTCCGCGGAGGCGGCGAACAGCGATCCCGGCTCGCCCACGTGGCCGAACTTGATCTCGGTCTGGGCGAGGGCGGGCAGGGCGACGGCGGAAACGAGCGCGGCGAGCGCGCCCCGGATGCGGCGGGTATCCATGGGGACTTCCTCCTCGTTGGTCGGACCTTTGTCCCCCGGGACGGGGGCGGCCGTGGGCCTAGTCTAAGGGGGGAAGGCGCCCGGCGTCGATTGACCGCGGTCAGGTCCCGCGGATGGCCCCGGGGGGCGGCTCTCCGTCCCCGCGCCGCCGCCGGTGTCGCGGGGCCCGAACGGGGGCGGCCCGCGCCCGAGGGCGTGTAACGGGGGGCGTTACAAGTTCCGCCGCCCGGCACCGGGACTTGTCCTGGATCAAAAAGTGACCGGACCCGTGGCGCGACAGTGCGAAACAGCAGCCTTGGGCGGGCGGGGGCCGTCCGCCGCGGGGCTCACGACGCCCCGGAAGAATCCTGAAGGGAACCGAACATGACCGAGACCTTCTATAGCGTGCTGCGCCGGCAGGGGATCTCCCGCCGCAGCTTCCTCAAGTTCTGCAGCCTGACGACCGCGTCCCTCGGCCTGTCGCCGACCGTGGCGCCGCAGATCGCCCACGCCCTGGAGACCAAGCCCCGCACCCCGGTCATCTGGATCGAGGGCCTCGAGTGCACCTGCTGCAGCGAGTCCTTCATCCGCTCGGCGCACCCCCTCGCGACGGACGCGGTGCTGAGCCTGCTCTCCCTCGACTACCACATGACGCTCGCGGCGGCGGCCGGGGAGCAGCTCCACGCGAACGCCCTCGAGACGATCGCCAAGCACAAGGGCAACTACATCCTCGCGATCGAGGGCAACCCCCCCCTCAACGAGGACGGGATGTACTGCATCTACTACGGCAAGCCCTTCGTCGAGACCGTCAAGGAATACGCCAAGGACGCCAAGGCGATCATCGCCTGGGGCTCGTGCGCCTCCTGGGGCTGCGTGCAGGCCGCGAAGCCCAACCCGACCAACGCGGTGCCCATCGACAAGGTCATCACCGACAAGCCGATCATCAAGGTGCCGGGCTGCCCGCCCATCGCCGAGGTGATGAGCGCCGTGGTCACCTACGTGCTCACCTTCGACCGCATTCCCGAGCTCGATCGCCAGGGGCGGCCGAAGATGTTCTACAGCCAGAGGATCCACGACAAGTGCTACCGCCGTCCGCACTTCGACGCCGGGCAGTTCGTCGAGAAGTGGGACGACGAGGGCGCGAGGGCCGGCTACTGCCTCTACAAGGTCGGCTGCAAGGGCCCGACCACTTACAACGCCTGCTCGACCACGCGCTGGAACGAGGGCGTGTCCTTCCCGATCGGCTCCGGCCACGGCTGCATCGGCTGCTCCGAGGACGGGTTCTGGGACAAGGGCTCCTTCTACGACCGGCTCACCGACATCAAGCAGTTCGGCGTGGAGGCGAACGCCGACAAGGTCGGGGCCGTCGCGGCCGGCGTGGTCGGCGCGGCGGTCGCGGCGCACGCCGCCGTCACCGCGATCAAGCATCTGTCCGAGAAGCGCCCATCCGCGCGCGCTGAGGAGAAACAGCAATGAGCGTGATCGAGACCCAAGGCTTCAAGCTCGACAACAGCGGCAAGCGGGTCGTCGTCGACCCGATCTGCCGGATCGAGGGGCACCTGCGCATCGAGGTGAACCTGGATGCGAAGAACACGATCGCCAACGCCGTTTCCATGGGCACCATGTGGAGGGGGCTCGAGGTGATCCTCAAGGGTCGCGATCCCCGCGACGCCTGGGCGTTCACCGAGCGCATCTGCGGCGTGTGCACGGGCGTGCACGCGCTCGCCTCCGTGAGGAGCGTCGAGGACGCGCTCGGCATCCAGATCCCGGACAACGCGAACATCATCCGGAACCTGATGCACTCGACCCTCTACGCCCACGACCACCTCGTGCACTTCTACCACCTGCACGCGCTCGACTGGGTGGACGTGGTCTCGGCGCTGAAGGCGGACCCGAAGAAGACCAGCGAGCTCGCGCAGTCGATCTCGTCGTGGCCGCTCTCCTCGCCCGGCTACTTCCGCGACGTCGCCTCGCGGCTCAAGAAGTTCGTCGAGTCCGGGCAGCTCGGCCCCTTCCGCAACGCCTACTGGGGCCACCCCGCCTACAAGCTGCCGCCCGAGGCGAACCTCATGGCGGTCAGCCACTACCTCCAGGCGCTCGACTTCCAGAAGGAGATCGTCAAGATCCAGACCATCTTCGGGGGCAAGAACCCGCACCCGAACTGGCTCGTGGGCGGAGTGCCCGCCTCGATCAACGTCGAGCGCACGGGCGCCGTCGGGGCGATCAACATGGAACGCCTCAACATGGTCGGCAAGATCATCGACGACACGATCGCGTTCATCGACAACGTCTACATCCCGGACCTGCTCGCCATCGCCTCGTTCTACAAGGACTGGCTGCACGGCGGCGGGATCTCCTCGCAGAACCTCATGAGCTACGGGGAATTCCCGGACATCGCCAACGACCAGTCGAACAAGAGCCTGATGATGCCGCGCGGGGCGATCCTGGGCGGCAACCTCAAGGAGATCGTCCCGGTCGACCTGAAGGACCCGACGCAGGTGCAGGAGTTCGTGCCGCACTCCTGGTACAAGTACGCCGACGAGACCAAGGGCCTGCACCCCTTCGACGGCGTCACCGAGCCCCAGTTCGTGCTCGGCAAGGGCTCCAAGGGCTCGAAGACCGACATCAAGGAGATCGACGAGAGCGCCAAGTACTCGTGGATCAAGTCGCCGCGCTTCAAGGGCCAGCCGATGGAAGTGGGTCCCCTCGCGCGCTACGTGATCGGCTACGCCATGGGCAAGCCCGAGTTCAAGGAGCCCGTGGACATGGTGCTCTCCAAGCTCGGCGTGCCCATCACCGCGCTCTTCTCGACGCTCGGGCGCACCGCGGCCCGCGGCCTCGAGGCCTCGTGGTCGGCGCACAAGATGAAGTACTTCTACGGCAAGCTCCTCGCCAACATCAAGGCCGGCAAGTTCGACACCGCCAACATCGACAAGTGGGAGCCCGCCACCTGGCCGAAGGAGGCCAAGGGCGCCGGCTTCTGCGAGGCGCCGCGCGGGGCGCTGGGGCACTGGATCAAGATCAAGGACGCCCGGATCGACAACTACCAGTGCGTCGTGCCGACGACGTGGAACGCGGGACCCCGGGACGGCAAGAACCAGATCGGCGCCTACGAGGCTTCGCTCATGAACACGCCGATGGCCAAGGCCGACCAGCCGCTCGAGATCCTTCGCACCATCCACAGCTTCGATCCCTGCCTCGCGTGCTCCACGCACGTGATCTCGCCGGAAGGCGAGGAACTCACCCGCGTCCAGGTGCGCTGAGGCGAAGGAGAAGACGATGTCCACGGTCCCCCGTGAGGTCCGGCTTCCCGCCTACGTCTGGGAGGCGCCGGTGCGGCTCTGGCACTGGGTCATGGCGGTCGCGATGGTGGTGCTGGTGGTGACGGGCTGGTTCATCGGCAGCCCGCCCGCGTCGGTGCCGGGCGAGGCGAGCGAGAACTTCCTCTTCGGCTACATCCGCTTCGCGCACTTCGCCGCCGCCTACGTGTTCGCGATCACCTTCCTCGGCCGGGTCTACTGGGCTCTGGTGGGCAACCGCCATGCCCGGGAGATCTTCGCCGTGCCGGTGTACATGCTGCGTCCTTCGTGGTGGCGCAGCTACCTGAAGGTGGTGCTGCACTACCTCTTCATCCGCAGGAACGACGAGGTGCACCTGGGCCACAACGCGATCGCGATGCTGGCGATGTTCGGGATGTACGTCCTCGGCACGGTGTTCATGCTCCTCACGGGCTTCGCGCTCTACGGCGAGGGCCTCGGGCGCGAATCCTGGGCTTTCAAGCTCTTCTCGTCGTGGGTCATCCCCTTCTTCGGGCAGAGCCAGGACGTGCACACCTGGCACCACCTCGGCATGTGGTACCTCATCTGCTTCACGATCATCCACCTGTACTTCGTGGTGCGCGAGGACATCACCTCGGGCTACACGGTGATCAGCTCGATGATCAACGGCTACCGCGACAAGAAGGACTGAGTGACCACCGTCTTCGCCGGAGTCGAAATGGCCAAGCCAGCGCGCCCGAAGGCCGGGGCGCTGCGCGGGGTGGCCGGGGCCGCCAGGGCCGCCCGCCCGCGCGGGCGCCGAGAGCCGGTGCATCCCGGCTATTTCCTCGATACCCGCTACATGAAGCCCCTGGGCATCACCCAGCTCGCGCTCGCCAACGCCCTCGGGATCTCCCGGCGGCGGGTGAACGAGCTGATCCGCGGCAAGCGCGGCATCTCCGCGGACACGGCCGTGCGCCTCGCGGCCTACTTCCGCAACGAGCCCGAGTTCTGGCTCCAGCTGCAGCTCGCCTGGGACGTGCACCGGGCGATGCTCTCGCCCGCCCGGGCACGCTGAGCGCTCCCGCGGGGCCGGTGCCCGGCCCCGGTCGCTTCGCGGCATTCCCGACCGCCTGATTCGGGTATTCCCGCCCCTTCGCGCGGGTGCGTTTGACGTGCGTCAACGGCCCGCCTCGCAGGCGGCGGAGGATGCTTCCTGTAACCCGTGCGGTTACAGGAGAGGCAGGTTGGGGGCGACCACGCTGGTGCTGGGCATCGGGAACGTTCTCTGGGCCGACGAGGGCTTCGGGGTTCGCGCCGTTTCCGCCCTGCACGAGGGCTGGCGGTTCCCCGAGGAGGTGGAGCTCGCCGACGGGGGCACGCAGGGGCTCTATCTCCTGCCGCGCGTCCAGTCCGCCCGGCGCCTGCTCGTCCTCGACGCCATCGACTACGGCCTCGCCCCCGGGACGCTGAAGGTGGTCCGGGGCAACGACATTCCCGCCTACCTCGGCGTGGGCAAGATGAGCCTGCACCAGACGAGCTTCCAGGAGCTGCTCGCGCTCGCCTCGCTGACGGGGTGGACGCCGGAAGACACCGCGCTCGTGGGCGTGCAGCCCGCGGACCTGCGCGACTTCGGCGGCAGCCTCACGCCCGTCGTGAAGGCGCGGCTGCCCGAGGCGCTCGGGCGCGCCCTCGAGATCCTCGCCGAATGGGGAGTCCCGGGCGTGGCGCGCCGCGAACCCCCGGCCGAGCCCCTGCTGGGGCCGGGTCTCGGGATCGTGGAATACGAATCGGGCCGTCCCTCGGAAGAGGCCGCTTGCCGCATCGGGGACGCGCGCGTGCTTGCGCAGCGCCACCGGGAGCCCGGCTGATGTGCCTGGGCATCCCCGTGCGCGTCGTGGAAACGCAGGGCCTCGCCGCGTGGTGCGAAGGTCGCAACGGCCGCGTGCGGCTCGACCTCTCCCTCGTCGGGCCCCAGCCGCCCGGCACCTGGCTCCTCGATTTCCTCGGCACCGCGCGCGAGGTCCTGGCCCCCGAGGCCGCCGAGGCGATCGGGCGCGCGCTCGATGCGCTCGACGCGGCCCTCGCGGGGGAGACCGCCGGCATCGACGCGGCCTTCGCGGACCTCGTGGGCCGCGAGCCCGAGCTCCCCGAACACCTCCGACGCAAGGCCTCCTGAGATGAACGCCACCGCCACCCCGGCCATCCACCCCCTCATCGCGCGGCTGTTCGATTCCCACGGCTATGCGCGCCTCGAACCCGCCACGCTCGAAGGCTTCCTGCGCGAGCCCGGCGAGGCGGTGCTGTTCCTTTCCGAGGATCCCGTGCGCTATCGCGAGACGCTCGACCTCGCCGTGATCCTCCCGGAGCTGCGGCGCGCTTCCGCGAAGCCCTTCCGCGTGGGCGTGCTCCTGCCGGAGCATTCGCGGGAGGTCGCGCGCACCTACGCCGTGCGCTTCTGGCCGGCCCTCGTCTACCTGCGCGCGGGCGAGTTCCTCGGGACGATCGAGGGCCTGCGCGACTGGTCGGATTTCCACGCGCTGTCGCAGGCGCTGCTCTCCGGCCCCGCGAAGCCGCTCCCACCCAAGGTGATCCCGGTTGCGTCGGGCGCCCCGTCCTCTTGCGCCTGAAGGAGGCCATGCCATGAAACCCATCCCGATCCCCGTCGTCGCCGTCGGCCCCGGCTCGCGCGCACCCGAAGAGGAATTCGACTACCTGCGCATGCCCGCGGCGGAACCCCTCGCCACGCCGATCCCGCCGCAGGACGCGGCGGCCGAGGACCTCGCGGCGGCGGCGATGCTGGTCGAGCGGCTGATCGAAGCGATGCGGCTGCCGGCCAACGGCACTCCGCCGAGGCTCGGCCTCGCGAGCCTGCGGCCGCCGGCCCTGCGCGCGCTCAACGAGTCGCTCGGGCAAGGCGAGGTGAGCGCGGTGGTGCGCGCGCCCGACGGGACCGAGGGTTGGCACGTCCAGGAGACGGCCTTCGCGGGCGTGTGGCGCGTGCAGCGCCCCGACGGCAACGGCGGCCTCGCCGAGGACCTGATCGAGGCGGGCGACATGCCCCAGGCCGTGAAGGCCGGCGCCCGGATCGCCCGCGGCGCCCCCCTCGAGGCGGCGAAGCTGCCCGAGGGCGTGATGAACGCCCCCGCCCTGGTGAACGAGATCCGCCATCACGCGCGCCGGTTCCGCCCCGGGCGGCCCGCGCACGTGATCAACCTGTCGCTGCTGCCGCTCACGCCCGCCGACCACGACGGCCTCGGGCAGGTGCTGGGCGAGGGCGCCGTGACGATCCTCTCGCGCGGCTTCGGCAACTGCCGCATCGCGAGCACCACGGTTCCCGGCGTGTGGCGCGTGCAGTACTTCAACTCGATGAACACGCTGATCCTCGACACCATCGAGGTGGTGGACCTCCCGGAAGCGGCGCGGGCGGCCGAGGACGACTACGCCGAGAGCATCGAGCGCCTCGGCGAGCTGCTCGCCTGGCTGCGCGAGACATGAACGGCCCGCAGGAGCGCTTCGGCGCCCCCCCGGCCGCGAGCCTCGCGCGCCGCGAGTGCGGCGTGTGCTGGACCGTGTACGACCCGGCCGAGGGCGACCCCGTGTGGCAGATCCCGCCGGGCACGCCCTTCGAGGACCTGCCGCCGTACTGGACCTGCCCCAACTGCGCCGCCGAGAAATCGAAGTTCCTGGTGCTCGACGATGACTGACCCTTCCGCCCGCGTCGCATCGGCCTATCGTGCCATCCACGACGAGCGCATGCGCGGGCTCCCGTTCCTGAACGCGGCGCTTTCCGTGGAGGCCGTGGGCTTCCGGCGCTGGCAGGGCGCGTGGCTCGGGGCGCTCGTCACGCCCTGGTCGATCAACATCCTCCTGATGCCCGACGAGGCGCACGCCTGGGTGTGCCTGCCGCCGGGCGGGGAGCGCTTCGTGGACTTCCCGGCGGGAACCTATCGCTTCGCCTCGGGCGAGGTCCCGGGCCTGGGCGAGGTGCACGGCTGCTCGCTCTTCTCCCCGGTGCTGCAGTTCGCGGACCACGAGGCGGCGCGCATCGCCGCCGATGCCGCCCTCGCCGCGCTCCTCGATCCGGCCACGGCCGAGGAGCCGCGACCGGCCGTGAGCAAGCGCGAGTTCCTCCAGGGCCATTTCGCGGGTTCCGGCGATGTCGCTCGAGGGTGAGCTCCGGCTCGAGGTCGGCTGGGACGGGCGCCAGGTGACCGCCGTGCGCACGCTCTCCACGCGGCCCCAGATCGCGGGCATCGCGTTGCGCGACCTGCCGAGCGCCGAGGCCGTGGTGCTCGCCGGCCGGCTCTTCGCGCTCTGTGGCCGGGCCCAGTCGACGGCCGCCGCCTGCGCCACCGAGGCCTCCGAGGGCGTGACCGAGACCGAGGCGAGCGCCCATGCGCGCGATCGCGTGATCGCCGCGGAGATGGCGCACGAGCACTTCTGGCATTTCCTCATGGAGCAGCCCCGGCAGGCGGGCCTCGCGCCGCGGGTGACCGCCATGGGCCGGGCGCGAGTCGCCCTGCAGCCGATCCTCGACGGTGCCGCGCAAGCCGGCGCCGGCGCGGCCTCCGGCGTGGCCGCCGAGGAGATCTACGCGCGCGCACCCGGCGACTGGCTCGCGCTCGGCGATTGGGAAGCGTTCGCCGCCTGGACCCGGGAGGCCGCGACGCCCGTCGCCGCGCGACTCGGCGAGATCCTCGCCGACGACGGCGCGCTCGGCGCGAGCCCCGTCGCGCTGATGCCGCCGGTCGATGCCAACGCCTTGCGATCCGGGCTCGCGGGGCCGATGGCGAGGGACAAGGGCTTCGCGCTGGCACCCCACTGGGACGGCGAGCCGCGGGAAACCGGTGCCGCCGCGCGGCGCTCCGGGCATCGCCTCGTTGCGGAGGCCCTGCGGCGTTTCGGCCGCGGCGTGGCCGCGCGCTTCGTCGCGCGCCTCGTGGAGCTCGCCGAGGTCCTCGCCGAGCTCGAGCGCGCGACGGCGAGCCGCCGCCACGGCGCGATCGCCGCGGACGACGGGGACGGGATCGCCTGGGTCGAGACGGCGAGGGGATTGCTGCTGCACCGCGCGCGGATCGAGGAGGGGCGGGTCGCGGACTACGCGATCGTCGCGCCCACCGAATGGAACTTCCACCCGCGGGGCGCGTTCGCCGCGGGAGCGAAGGCGATCGCTGCGAGGGACGAGGCCGAGCTCGCGCGGCGCGTGCGCCTCGTGGCCGCCTCGCTCGATCCCTGCGTCGCCTGGCGCGCCGAGGTGGCCCATGCATGAGATGGCGCTCGCCGAAAGCGTGCTCGGCATCGTGGAGAAGGGGGCGCGCAGCGCCGGCCTCAGGTCCGTCACGGCGGTGCGCCTGGAGATCGGCAGCCTCGCCGCGGTGGAGCCCGAGGCCCTGCGCTTCTGCTTCGGGGCGGTCGTGAAGGGCAGCGTCGCCGACGGGGCGCGGCTCGACATCCTCGAGCTGCCGGCCACCGCCTGGTGCATGCGCTGCTGCCGCAGCGTCCAGGTCGCCTCGCGCGCCGCCGACTGCCCCGCCTGCGGGAGCAGCCAGCTGCAGGTGAGCGGCGGCGACGACCTGCGGGTGAAGGAACTCGAGGGATTCTAGGAGAAGGCCATGTGCACGACATGCGGATGCGGCCAGGGTGAAACGAAGATCGAGGGCAAGGCCCACGGCCACGACCACGGCCACGACCACGGCCACGACCATGGCCACGATCACGGTCACGGTCACGATCACGGTCACGATCACGGTCACGACCACACCCACGACCACGCCCAGCACAGCCATGCCCCCGGCGTGGGCGCGGCGCGCGCGGTCGCCATCGAGCAGGACATCCTCGCCGAGAACGACCGGCACGCCGCGGCGAACCGGCGCTCGCTCGCCGAGCGCGGCGTCTTCGCCCTGAACCTCGTCTCGAGCCCCGGCTCCGGGAAGACGGCGCTGCTCGTGCAGACGATCCGGCGCCTCGCGGGCGAGCTCGAGGTCGCGGTGATCGAGGGCGACCAGCAGACCTCGAACGACGCCGAGCGCATCCGCGGCACGGGGGCGCGTGCCGTGCAGATCAACACGGGCAAGGGCTGCCACCTGGACGCGCACATGGTGGGCCACGCCATCGACCACCTGGCGCCGGCGCGCGACTCCGTCCTCATGATCGAGAACGTCGGCAACCTCGTGTGCCCGGCCGCCTTCGACCTGGGCGAGGCCCACAAGGTCGTGGTGCTCTCCGTGACCGAGGGCGAGGACAAGCCGCTCAAGTACCCGGACATGTTCGCGGCCTCCGACCTCATGCTCCTCAACAAGTGCGACCTGCTACCCCACCTCGCCTTCGACGCGGCCGCCTGCGAGGCGAACGCGCGGCGCATCAACCCGAGGATCCGGGTGCTGCGCGTCTCGGCCACGACCGGCGAGGGACTCGACGCCTGGCTCGACTGGATCCGCGACGGGGCGCGCGGGGCCGGGCTCGCCGCCCGCCCGAAGGCCGCCTGATCGATGGATACGCCCGTCCTCCTGGCCGAAGCCCCCGTTCGGCGCGAGCGCTTCCGCGTTCGCGGCACCGTGCAGGGCGTGGGTTTCCGCCCGTTCGTCTACCGCATCGCCCGCGAGCTCTCGCTCGGCGGCTGGGTGCTGAACGACTCGGAGGGCGTGCTCGCGGAGGTGCAAGGTCCCGCGAAAGCGGTCGAGGCGTTCGCGCGCCGCCTTCGCGACGACCTCCCGCCGCTCGCCTCGATCGACGCGATCGAGCGCTCGGAGCGCTCCGTGGAGCCCTCGGGCGCGTTCACCATCGCCGCGAGCCGGGCGGGAGGCGCGGCCACGCCCGTGACGCCGGACGCGGCGACCTGCCCCGAGTGCCTCGCCGAGCTCTTCGATCCCGCGAACCGCCGCTACCGCTACCCGTTCACGAACTGCACGCACTGCGGGCCGCGCTTCACGATCACCCGGGGCGTGCCCTACGACCGGCCGCGCACGACCATGGCGCCGTTCGCGCTCTGCCCGGAGTGCGCGCGCGAATACCACGATCCCGCGGACCGGCGCTTCCACGCGCAGCCCAACGCCTGCCCGGTGTGCGGGCCGAAGCTGGCGCTCCTCGACGCGGATGGCTCCCCGATCGCCGTGGACGACGTCGTCGCGGCGGCGGTGCGGCGCCTGTGCGCGGGCGCGATCCTCGCGATCAAGGGGCTGGGGGGATTCCACCTCGTGTGCGACGCGCGCAACGCCGCGGCGGTCGAGCGGCTGCGCCGCGCCAAGGGCCGCGAGGAGAAGCCCTTCGCCGTCATGGCGGCGAATGCCGCCTCGCTCCTGCCCTTCGCGCAGGTGAGCGCCGCGGCCCGCCGGCTGCTCGAATCGCGCGAGCGCCCGATCGTGCTGCTCGAGAAGGAAGCCGAGTGCGACGCGCTGCTCTCGGGGATCGCCCCGGGCTCGGCCACGCTCGGCGCGATGCTCCCGTACACGCCGCTGCACTGGCTGCTCTTCTTCGAGGCGAGCGGGGCGAAGGGCGGCTCCGCGTGGATGGCGCAGCCCCAGTCGCTCGTGCTCGTGATGACGAGCGCGAACCCCGGCGGCGAGCCGCTCGTGACCGGCAACGACGAGGCCGTGGAGCGCCTCGCGGGCATCGCCGAGGGCTTCGTGGTCCACGACCGCGAGATCTGCGCGCGCTGCGACGACAGCGTCGTGCGCGCGACTCCCGAGGGCCCGGCGTTCGTCCGCCGCGCCCGGGGCTACACGCCGCGCGCGGTGAAACTCGCGCGCCCCGGCCCCCCGGTGCTCGCCACCGGCGCCTGGCTCAAGAACACGGTCTGCGTCACGCGCGGCGACGAGGCCTTCCTCTCCCAGCACATCGGCGACCTCGACAACGCGCCGACCTGCCGCGCGCTGGAGGAGACCGCGCAGCGCCTGATGGACCTGCTGGAAATCGAACCGGAGCTCGTCGCCCACGACCTGCACCCGGATTTCTACAGCACGCGCTTCGCCGCGGCCTTCGCCGCCGGGCGCGGCATCCCCGCGATCGCCGTCCAGCACCACCACGCCCACATCGCCGCCGTGTGCGCCGAGCACGGGTTCGAGGCCCCGGTCATCGGCCTCGCGCTCGACGGCGTGGGCATGGGCACGGACCGCAAGGCCTGGGGCGGCGAGCTCCTGCGCGTGGAAGGTGCGGCCTTCCGGCGCCTCGGGCACCTGCGCGAGCTGAAGCTTCCCGGTGGCGACCGCGCGGCCCGCGAGCCCTGGCGCATGGCCGCTTCCGTCCTGCACGAGCTGGGCCGCGGCGCGGAAATCGCGACGCGCTTCGCGCGGCCCGCGGCGCCGATCGTCGAGCGGATGCTCGCGCGCGACGCCCAGTGCCCGCCGACTTCCTCCGCGGGGCGGTGGTTCGACGCCGCCGCGGGACTGCTCGGCGTGCGCGAGGTCACGGGCTTCGAGGGGCAGGCGGCGATGCAGCTCGAAGCGCTCGCCGGGGCCTTCGGGCCGGTCGAGGCCGACCGCGGCGGCTGGCGCATCGACGCGACGGGCGTGCTGGACCTCCTGCCGCTCGCCGCGAGGCTCGCCGGCGAGAAGGACGCGGGATACGGCGCGGCGCTCTTCCACGCCACACTCGTGCGCGCGCTCGCCCAGTGGGCGATCACCGCCTGCGAGCGCGAATCGGTTTCGACCGTCGCCTTCGGCGGCGGCTGCTTCATGAACGCGATCGTCTCGCGCAACCTGGGCGAGATGCTCCGGAAGGCGGGCCTGGTCGTGCTGGAAGCGCGCCGGGCACCGGCCAACGACGGCGGCCTGGCGCTCGGCCAGGCCTGGGTCGCCCAAAGGGAGATCGGCTGACATGTGCCTCGCCATTCCCGCCCGCATCGTGGAGCTGCGCCCCGGCGACGCGGCCCTGATCGACCTGGGCGGCGTCCGCAAGGAAATCTCCGTCGCGCTGGTCGAGGATGTCGCCCCCGGCGACTACGTGATCGTCCACGTGGGCTACGCGCTGCAGAAGGTCGATGCCGGGGAGGCCGCGCGCACCCTCGAGGCGTTCGCGGGGCTCGAACGGGCGGGGGCCGCGTGAAGTACGTCGACGAATACCGCGACGGCGAGCTGGCGAAAGCCATCGCCGGGCGCATCCGCGAGGCCGCGGACCCGGCGCGGACCTACCATTTCATGGAGTTCTGCGGGGGCCACACCCACGCGATCTCGCGCTACGGCGTCGAGGGCCTGCTGCCGCCGAACATCGTCATGGTGCACGGGCCGGGCTGCCCGGTGTGCGTGCTGCCCATCGGCCGGATCGACGCGGCGATCGACCTCGCGCTGCGCCACGGCGTGGTGCTGTGCACCTACGCCGACACGATGCGCGTGCCCGCCTCCAACGGGCTCTCCCTCATGAAGGCGAAGGCGAAGGGCGCGGACATCCGCATGGTCTATTCGGCGGCCGACGCCCTCGCCATCGCCCGCGCCGAGCCGATGCGGGAAGTGGTCTTCTTCGCGATCGGCTTCGAAACCACCACGCCGCCGACGGCGCTCGTGATCCGGCAGGCGGCGGCCGAGGGGCTCGGCAACTTCAGCGTCTTCGTGAACCACGTGCTCACGCCCGCGGCCATCGCCCACATCCTCGAGTCGCCCGAGGTGAGGGAGCTCGGCACGGTCGTGATCGACGGCTTCATCGGCCCCGCGCACGTCTCCACCGTCATCGGCAGCCAGCCCTACGAGTACTTCGCCGAGGAGTACGCGAAGCCCGTGGTCATCGCCGGCTTCGAGCCCCTCGACGTGATGCAGGCGATCCTCATGCTGGTGCGCCAGGTGAACGAAGGGCGCTCGGAGGTCGAGAACGAGTTCACGCGGGCGGTCACGCGCGAGGGCAACGCGAGGGCGAAGTCGCTCGTCGCCGAGGTGTTTGAGCTGCGCCGCGCCTTCGAGTGGCGCGGGCTCGGCCTCGTCCCGTACAGCGCGCTCAAGCTGAAGGGCGTGTGGTCCGCCTTCGACGCCGAGCGGCGCTTCGAGGTGCTCGAGCGCTCGGTCCCGGACAACAAGGCCTGCGAGTGCGGCGCGATCCTGCGCGGGGTGAAGAAGCCCACGGACTGCAAGGTGTTCGGCACCGCCTGCACGCCCGAGACGCCCATCGGCTCGTGCATGGTGTCCTCGGAGGGCGCGTGCGCGGCGCACTACACCTACGGCCGCTGGAAGGACGCGGCGTGAGCGCCATCCGCAAGGACTACGTCCGCCCCGTGGACTTCAAGCGCGGGGTCGTGGACATGAGCCACGGCAGCGGCGGGCGGGCGATGGCCCAGCTCATCGACGAGCTCTTCCTCGCCGCCTTCGACAACGAGTGGCTGCGCGAGATGAACGACCAGGCGCGCGTGCCCATGCCCGCGGGGCGCCTCGTCGTCGCCACCGACAGCCACGTGGTCTCGCCGCTTTTCTTCCCCGGCGGCGACATCGGCTCGCTCTCCGTGCACGGCACCGTGAACGACGTGGCCATGGCGGGCGCCACCCCGCTCTACCTCACTTCGGGATTCATCCTCGAGGAGGGCTACCCCCTCGCGGACCTGAAGCGCATCGTGGAGTCGATGGCGGCGGCGGCGATGGAGGCGGGCGTGCCGATCGTCACCGGCGACACCAAGGTCGTGGAGAAGGGCAAGGGCGACGGCGTCTTCATCAACACGACCGGCGTGGGCGTGGTGGCCGACGGGATCGAGATCTCCGGCGACCGCGCGCGGCCCGGCGACGCGATCCTCGTCTCGGGCACGATCGGCGACCACGGCGTGGCGATCATGTCGCTGCGGGAGAACCTCACCTTCGAGACGACGATCCGATCGGACACGCAGGCGTTGCACCGGCTCGTCGCGGCGATGGTCGCGGCGGTGCCGGCCCTGCATTGCCTGCGCGATCCCACCCGGGGCGGGCTCGCGACCACGCTCAACGAGATCGCCCGCCAGTCGGGCGTGGGCATGCGCCTGAAGGAAAGCGCCATCCCCGTGAAGCCGGAAGTGGCCGCGGCCTGCGAGTTCCTGGGCCTCGACCCGCTCTACGTCGCGAACGAAGGCAAGCTCATCGCGATCTGCGCCGCCGGGGATGCGCCGCGGCTGCTCGAGGCGATGCGCGCGCACCCCCAGGGGCGCGAGGCCGCCGTGATCGGCACGGTGGTCGAGGACGCGCACCATTTCGTGCAGATGGAGACCGGCTTCGGGGGCAGCCGCATGGTCGACTGGCTCGCCGGGGAGCAGCTCCCGCGGATCTGCTGACGCCGTGAAGATCCTCTTCCTCACCCACGCCTTCAACGGCCTCGCGCAGCGCCTGCACGCCGAGCTCGCCGAGCGGGGCCACGAGCTCGCGATCGAGCTCGACGTGAACGACGCGGTGACGCGGCAGGCGGTTTCGCTCGCGAAGCCCGACCTCGTCATCGCCCCCTTCCTCAAGCGCCGGATCCCCGACGACGTCTGGTCGGCCGTGCCCTGCCTCGTGGTCCACCCGGGGCCGCCCGGCGACCGCGGCCCCTCCGCGCTCGACTGGGCGATCCTCGAGGGCGAGCGCGAGTGGGGCGTGACCGTGCTCCAGGCCGTCGCGGAGATGGACGCGGGTCCCGTTTGGGCGCACGCGCCGTTCCCGATGCGGCTCGCGTCCAAGGGCAGCCTCTACCGCCGCGAGCTCACGGAAGCCGCGGTGAAAGCGGTCCTCGAGGCGGTGGGAAAGTTCGGGCGCGGCGAGCGCCCCGTGGCCGCCGAGTCCCTCGGCGCCGCGTGCCGGGGCCGCGCGCGCCCGCCGATGAAGCAGGCCGACCGCGCCATCGACTGGTCCCGCGACGCGACGGCGACCGTGCTTCGCAAGATCCACTCCGCCGACGGCTTCCCCGGCGTGCGCGACACCCTCCTCGGGCGCGAGGTCCGTCTCTTCGGCGCCCACGAGGAGGCGACGCTCCGCGGCGCCGTGCCCGGGTCGGTGATCGCCACGCGCGAGGGCGCGATCCTGCGGGCGACGGTCGACGGGGCCGTGTGGATCACCCATCTCGAGGCGGTGCCGGCCGAAGGCGAGCCGACGCTCAAGCTTCCCGCGGCGCAGGTCCTGGGCGATGCGCTCGCGGGCGTGCCGGAATCGGCCGTCGCGATCGACGCGCCCGCGGACGGGGCCACCTGGCGCGAGATCCGCTACGAGGAGGAGGGCGAGGTGGGCGTGCTCCTCTTCGCGTTCCACAACGGGGCCATGTCCACGGGGCAGTGCGAGCGGCTGCTCGCCGCGATCCGCCACGCGCGCTCGCGGCCGACCAAGGTCCTCGTGCTCGCCGGCGGCCCGGACTTCTGGTCGAACGGAATCCACCTGAACGCCATCGAGGCGAGCGGGCGGCCCGCCGACGCCTCGTGGGAGAACATCAACGCGATCGACGACGTCGCGCGCGAGATCGTGACGATGGACGACCGCATCACGGTCTCCGCGCTCGCGGGCAACGCCGGCGCCGGCGGCGTCTTCCTCGCGCTCGCCGCCGACCGCGTCTGGATGCACAACGGCGTCATCCTCAATCCCCACTACCGGGGGATGGGCAACCTCTACGGCTCGGAATACTGGACCTACCTGCTGCCGCGGCGCGTGGGCGAGGCCCGCGCCCGCGAGATCACGGAGCGGCGCCTGCCGATGGGCGCGAAGGAAGCGGTGGACTCGGGGCTCGCCGACGCGCGCTTCGGGCATTCGGCGGACGCGTTCCTCGCGGCGGCCGTCCGGCGCGCCCAGGCGATGGCGCTGGACCCGGCGCTACCCGCGCTGCTCGGGGAGAAGCGGGCGCGGCGCGATCGCGACGAGGCCGCCAAGTCCCTCGAGCGCTATCGCGTCGAGGAGCTCGCGCGCATGAAGCTCAACTTCTACGGCTTCGACCCGAGCTACCACGTGGCGCGCTACCACTTCGTCTACAAGCTGCCCAAGGCGCGCACGCCGGGCTACCTCGCGCGCCATCGCGCCCCCACGCGTCCGTCGCCCTAGGGGACGATCTCCCAGACGGTGTCGCGCTGCGCGATGCCGGTGATCGCGCCCGCGGCCAGGCCGTCGTAGGTCCAGACGAACACCACGCCGGTCGAGGTATTGCGCACCAGGAGGTCCGGGTCCCCGTCGCCGTCCCAGTCGGTCGCCTGCACGACTTCCCAGAGCGGATCGAGGGAGAAGAGGGCCGTGGGGGCCGGGGCGAGCGCCAGCGCGCCGCCGGAATACACCGTGCCCCAGACGAGGGCGAGGCCCGTGTCGGTGTCGCGCAGCAGCAGGTCGGGCTGGCCGTCGCCGGTGAAATCCGCCACGCCCTGGACCTTCCAGTTCGAGGGCAGGGAGAAGAGGCCGTCGAGGCCGGTGGGAACGCCGTTCGCGAAGTACCAGGCGAAGGCCACGCCGGTCGAGGCGCTGCGCATGAGGAAGTCGGGCTTGCCGTCGGCGTTGAAGTCCGCCACGCCCTCGATCCCCCAATCGGCCGGCAGGCCGAAGAGCACCGCGGCCCCGAGGTAGGAGCCGTTGGCGAGGTGCAGGACGATGGCGGTGCCGTCCGTCGCGTTGTGCCACACCATGTCCATGCTTCCGTCGCCGTTGAAGTCGGCGAGGCCCGCCACCTTCCAGGGCGAGGGCAGCGTCGTGAAGAAGTAGTCGCCCACGAGCGTCGTGCCGTTCATGACCCAGAGGTGGAGCGCGTTCGTGTCCGTGTTGAACCAGAAGATGTCGGGGTCGCCGTCGCCGTCGAAGTCCGGCACGGCGGGATTCGCCGCCGCGGCGTTCGTGATGCTGACCGTCGCGCTCGTCGGGGCCGCGAGTGCGGCTCCGGATGCTCCGGACAGGGAGACGGTGAAGCTGCGCGTGGCCTGGGTCCCCGCGCGGTTGACGATCGGCACCGTGATGGTCTTCGGGTGCGCGTCGCCGGCCGCCCAGTTCAGCATGCCGGCCGTATGGACGTAATCCACGCCCGCCGTGGCCGTTCCCGCCACGGTCGCGAACGACACCGACGCCGCCCCCGTGGTCCCGCCGGTGCGATTGACGGTGAGCTTCACCGACCCGGCGTTCTCGGCCACGGTCTCGGCCGCCGCCGTGAGCGAGAGGCTGCCGTTGCCCGTGGAGCAGGCATAGAAGGTGACGTCGTCGAGGTACCAGCCGTCGACGAAGGCGCCGCCGTCGGTGGCGGAGCGGAACCGCCACCGGACGTTGCTCTGGCCCGCGAGCGGCGTGAGGTTGTAGGTCGTCGCGACGAAGCCCGCGCCGGAGCTCCCGGTGAATGCCAAGCGCCCCAGCAGCGGGCTGTTGGCTTCGGGGCTCGAGGAAAGGATCGTCCCCGTGTAGGCCTGTCCGCTTTCACGCAGCGCCGCCGCATCCGACCAGGTGGCCCCGCCGTTCGTGCTGTATTCCACGACGCCGCCGTCGTAGTTGGCCTCGGTGTCGAAGCGGTGGGCGAAGTAGATCCGGTCTCCCGAGAAGATGCTGCCCACGAGCTGGTAGGTGGCGCTCGTGTCCGCCACGGAGCCCGCGTGCACCGCCTTGAACGAGTAGGTGCCGGAAGTCTTGAAGGCGCTGCTCAGGAACCAGCCGGCGCCGGCGCCGACATAAAGAAGGTCGCCTTCCTCGCCGCCTTCCATGTCGTCGCTGCCGACGATGTAGACCTGGCTGCCGGAGGGGCAGGAAAGCGCGGGGGCGATGGTCGGCAGGACGGCGTTCATCTCGACCGCGAGCGTCGCATCCTGCACCTCGGTGCAGTCGGCGGCGTTGATTCCGGCGGTGCCGACGAGGTTCGAGCACGCCTGGAAGAGCGCGTTGTGGAGGTCGGCGTAGTCCGCGCCGGCGGTGAGGAGCGCGACCTGCGCCTCGTAGAACACCTGGGCCGTTTTCTCGAGGCCGATGGCGGTGACCGTGCGTCCGTTGAAGGTTCCGCCGTCCACGAGGAGGAAGGCCGCCTTGTTGGCCACGCCGGAGTTGATGTGCACGCCCGCCACGTCCTCGTAGCCGCGGTACCAGAGGGCGCTGAGCTTCCGGTCGGGCTGGCCGTAGAGGGTCGGGTCCTGCATGCTGCGGATCGCGCCGATGGAGAGGTCCTCGCCCATCAGCCAGCGCACGCCCGCCGCGTCGTTGCCGCGGGCGTTCACGAGGTCGACGAGCTCGCCGAAGATGTCCGACAGCGCCTCGTTGATCGCCCCCGGCTCGGCGTAATAGAAGAGCTTCGACTCGAAGCTCGTCACGCCGTGGGTCAGCTCGTGCCCGGTGACGTCGTCGGCGACCATGCCGGGGCCGTAGGCCATCTGCGTGCCGTTCCAGAACGCGTTGTAGTAGGTGCAGCCGGCGCCCGCGGGCGGCGGGCAGTAGCGCACCGTCGAGATGATCGCGCCGCCCGAGCCGTTGATGCCGTCGCGCCCGAAGCGCGAGAAGTAGAAGTCGTAGGTGTCCGCGGCGAAGTAGTGCGCGGCATCCGCGTCGGGCACCGCGCCCGAGGTGCAGTTGGCCGTGCCCTCGAGGCACTTGAGGGTCCCCGGCAGCGAGCTGGTGTGGTTCGCGTCGTAGGTCATGCGGTTGCGCGCGTGCGCCACCTGGTTGAAGCGAAGCGCGATCTCGCCCGAGTGCGCGTCGACGAGCACGAGCTCGTCGATCGGCGCCCCGGCGAGGCTGCGCACCGAAAGCCGCCAGGCGAGCCTCGGGTCCCTCCCGTCCGGGGCGAGCAGCCGCGAGTCGTAGATCCAGAGCTCGGGGGCGGAGGCCTCGAGGCTCTCGTCGGCCTGCCCGTGCTTCTTCGCCGTGGCCCGAAGCGCGGTTCGCGCGGCTTCGGCCGCGGGAACCTCGGGAGCGAGGGAGAGCTGCGGCGGCGGGGCGAACTTGCCGATCATCGCGAGGAGGTTGCCGCGCGAGTCCGTGTTGACGATCAGCTCGCCGGCGAAGACGGGGATGCCCTGGTGGAGCTGCTGGTAGCGCGACACCGCGCGACCGCGCTCGTTGACCTGGCGCCGCTCGAGCCGGGTCTGGGAAGGGGCGTCGGTGATGCCGAAGTGCGGGCCGAGCGTCCTCAGGTGGTCGTCGAAGGAGGGCCCGAGGCCCGCGGCGACCGACTGCCCGGGCGCGAGCGCCTGGGACGAGGCGCCCTTGCCGATGAAGGTGACGAGCCCGGTCGCCGGGTGGCGGGACACGATCGCGCCCCGCCCGGTGAGCGAAGCGAGGTCGGCCGTGCCTTGGGCGGAGGCGAGCCCCGCGAAGCAGAAGGCGGATGCGGCAGCCCAGCGAAGCGCGCGGCAGGACCGGCGCCCTTGGTCGTTCGTGGCCATCTGAGTCCCTCCCCCGGATGGAACTAGGTTACTCCGGGAAGCGGCGGGGTGCACCGGGCGCCCGGGGACCGCGATCAGTAGCTCGTGCCGTTGCCGTCGATCTGGTAGTTGAACTGGCAGTTGCCCGAGTTGCAGTTGTCGACGCGGATGTTGAAGTACCACTGGCTCGCGCGGTCCGCCGTCAGCCATCCGCAGTTGCCGTTCCAGAACGTGACGCCGCCGATCGGCGTGGGCGCGGCTGCCAGGAGCCCCATCGAATTGCCCGTGTACCCGCCCTGCTTCTTGCAGGGAGCGAGGCCGTAGGTGGGCCAGGCGTCCTGGACTTCGCCCGGGCACTTCGCGAGCGCGAAGGTCGTGGTCAGGCTCGATTCGGTCTGCGAGGTGTTGAACACACGCAACCGCACGGTGTTCGGCGCTCCGACCGGCATCGGAATGATGACGATGTCGCCGGCCTTGCGGCCATAGGTCGGGGTCCCCGTGTTCGGGGGCGGCGTGGCGACCAGCGTCGTGTTCGGGCCCGGGTCCGGGCAACTGCCGGGGGCCGATACCGACACCGTGTGGGTGCCGGTGGCCGTGGTGGCGGCGAAGGTCGGCGACACCGCGGTCGCACCCGCGAGGGAGAACGCAGCGGTACCCGAAGTCGTGCCCGTCGCCAGCACGAGGTCCTTCGTGGTCTCGCCGGGCGCGAAGCGGATGGGCGAGGGCGGCGTGACCGAGGCGCCGGTCAATCCCGTGGGCGTCATCGTGTAGGCGACGTCGTAGGTTCCCTCCGAGCCCCCGGAGCGCACGATGCGCACGACGTGGTTCGCGACGTTGGGCGTGGCGTTGCTGCTCGCGAGCTCGAACGCGAACGCGCCGGGGAAGAGCGGCGTGCGCGGCACGATCTCGAAGGCCGTATCCCGCTGCGCGATCCCGGTGAGCGACCCGGCGACGAGACCGTTCAGGTACCAGACGAAGACCACGCCGGTCGAGGCGTTGCGCACGAGCAGGTCCGCGCTCCCGTCGCCGTTCCAGTCCGCCGCCTGCACAACGCCCCAGACCGGATCGAGGCTGAAGAGGGCGGTCGGCGAGCCCGCGAGGCTCGTGACTCCCGCCGAGAACTGGGTGTTCCAGACCAGGGCGAGGCCGGTGTTGATGTCCCGCAGGAGGAGGTCGGGCTGGCCGTCGCCGCTGAAGTCCGCCACGGCCTGCACCTTCCACGCCGAGTCCAGGCTGAACAGCGCGTCGAGGCCGGTCGGCGCGCCATTGCTGAAGTACCACGCGAAGGCGACCCCGGTCGTGCGGTTGCGCATCAGGAAGTCGGGCTTGCCGTCGGCGTTGAAATCCGCGACGCCCTCGACCACCCACTCCGGGGGAAGGGCGAAGAGCGCGGAGTACCCGAGGTACGAGCCGTTGGCGAGAAGCAGCGCGATGCAGTTGCCGTCGTTGGCGTTTCGCCAGACGAGGTCCTTGTGCCCGTCGCCGTTGAAGTCGGCGAAGCCCACCATCTTCCAGGGCGAGGGCATCACGGTGATCGGCGCATCGATCGCCACCGTCGTGCCGTTCATGAGCCACACGGAGAGGTTTCCGGTGCCGGTGTGATGCCAGAAGATGTCGGGATCGCCGTTGCCGTCGAAATCCGGGAAGGCGGTCCCCTGGGCGACGGAGTGCATGGCGGCGAGGCCGCAGGACAGGGCAAGAATCCAGCGAACGAAGGTGGGGGCGAGGCGTGCGAGAAGTGAGCTCATGAGGAAATTCTACTGCGGCGCGGCGCGAGGCTCGCCGCGAAAATGCGGATTTTTCGTGAATCCCCGGAAGTGTCGGGATTTGGCGACTGGTGTACGCTGGGCTCGGACCACGGCTTCGAAGGCGGAGGCGCGCAATGGCAACTCGATTGCATCAAGGGATGGCGGCGTGGGCTGGGGCGCTCGCGGCGGCGGCGGGCGTCGCCCACGCGGCGGGCGGCCTGAAGGACGGCGCGGACTGCGGCGGTTTCACGACGGCCGACGCCGCGGCCTGGCTCAAGGCGCCGGCGGCGCAGGTGACGCGAAGCGTGCAGAAGTCGGGTCCCGCCCTGTGGCTTTGCTCGTTCTCCGTGGGCAAGACGCCGCCGGGAATCGCCTACAGCGTGGCCCTCGCGAAGGACGCGAAGACGGCCGCCGCGGAGATGGAGCGCTACCGCGACGACCTCTCGACCGCGGGCGAGACGGCGCCTTTCAAGGGCAAGCTCCCGAAGGGCGCCTACAGCGACATCATCGGCGTGGGCGACGAGGGCATCTGGACCGACGTGAACGGCAGCTACACCGTGAGGAAGGGCAACGTCACGGTCCAGTTCACGCGGCCCGCGGAGAAGCTCGAGCAGGTGAAGCTCGGCAAGGCCGTGCTCGCGAAGTTCTGAGCCCGCGGGCTCAGCCGCCCGGCGGCTCGCCGAGGGAGAGGTCCACCATCATCTCGTTGGCGAGCGCCTCGAGCCCGCGCTTCACTTCCTCGACCGGCAGCGTCTCGGGAACGGCGAGCAGCGCCTTCACCGTGAAGAGCGGCCCGCCCGCCATGGCGGCGTCCACCACGTGGGTGTGCAGCTCGTCGATGCTGATGCCGCGCTCGGCGAGGCGCTGCGAGAGGTCGCGGACGATGCCCGGGCGGTCGTGGCCCACGAGCTCCAGGCGCAGCTTCCGGAAGGGGACCATCCGCGCCCCGGTGCCGGCGCGCTCGACGACGATCCGCAGCCCCGAGGACTCGAGCTCGCGCAGCGCCGCGGCGAGGGGATCGGCGTTCGCCTCGGCCACCTCGAAGTGCACCATGCCGGCGAAGTGCCCGGCGAGGCTCGCCATGCGGCTCTCCGCCCAGTTGGCGCCGAAGCGCTTCGCGACGTCCGAGAGCTGGTTGACGATGCCGGGCCGGTCGGGGCCGATCGCGGTGATCACGAGAGAGGCGGCCATGGTCCTTCCTTCGCTGGGCTGTGCGGGAATCATACCGTCCCCGGGGCGGGGAGTTTGCCGCGCCCGGGGGCGGGGGTTAGGCTTGGACGGGTTTCCACGCCGTTCGCGTGAAGTCCGTCGAAGCGCCATGCCCACGAACATCGAAGACCAGGTCGAAAAGGAGCTCGCCAAGGTGGACGAGGCGGCCACCCGCGGCCTGCGCGACATGAAGAGCGGCATCGCGGGCTGGGCGATCGCCGCCGTGCTCGCGGTCGCCACCGCGGCGCTCGTGTTCCACGTCCTCGAATCCCACAGCGGGGGGCAGGTCGCGCCCAAGCCGGGCAAGCCGGTCAGCGTGACCATCCTCCCGCCGGCGCCGGCGAAGAACTAGATGAACGGGACCCTTCGAGCCGCCTACGATGCGGAGCTCGCCGCGGCGGAAGGCGCCGCGGGCCGAGGCGAGATCGAGCTCGCCTTCCGGCACCTCGAGCGCGCGCACATCCTGGGCCAGCGCCACACCGCGCGGCACGTCCATGCGCACTGGCTCATGTTGAAGCTCGGGGCTTCGACGGGCGCCTGGGGGGAGGTCGCCGGCCAGTTGTCGCGGATCGTCGCGGCGGCGCTCTTCTCGCGCATCTGGATTCCGGAGGGCAACACCGGGCGCGCCAACGTGAGCGCCCTGAAGCCGATGCCGGTTCCGGACGACCTGCGCGCGGTGCTGGAGCGCGGCGAGGCCTGACGACCCGCCATGGACTTCGACACCTGGCTCATCTACCTGCTGGCGGCCACCGGGCTTTCCCTGTCGCCGGGGCCCAACGGCCTGCTCGCCCTGACGCACGGGGCGCTGCACGGCCGGAGGAAGGCCCTCTACACGATCTTCGGCGGGGCGGCGGGCTTCACCGCCGTCATCGCCCTCTCGATGTTCGGCATCGGCGCTTTGCTGAAGGCCTCGCTCGCCTGGCTCACGGTCATGAAGTGGGTGGGCGGCGCCTACCTCGTGTGGCTCGGGATCCAGGTCTGGCGCTCGCCGCCGATCGGGATCGAGATTCAGGGCTCCGCGGAGCCGAGGGCCGGATGGGGACTCTTCCGGCAGGGGGCGCTCTCCGCGCTCACGAACCCGAAGGGGATTCTCTTCTTCGCCGCCTTCCTTCCCCAGTTCATCGACCCCGCGCGAAGCCTCCTCGTCCAGTTCCTCGTCATGGCCGGGACCTTCGCGGCGATCGAGGTCGCGACCGAGGTGTTCATCGCCAGCATGGCCCATCGCATCAGCCCCTGGCTGCGGCGCGTCGGCCGGCGATTCAACCAGGCCTGCGGCGGGCTGTTCATCGCGATCGGGGCCGCGCTTCCGCTTCGCGGTTGACGAGCGCCCCTTGCGAGCGCGCGACCGGGCCCGGATGAAGCCGCCGGGGCGCCCGGGCGCGGGCCGTCAGCGGTAGTCACCCTGGAACTCGTAGCAGGCCTCCCGGTCGCCGTCGCTGTCTACCTTGCAGCCGCTGAAGAAGTTCGCCGCCACGTTCTCCTCGAAGCCGGTCACCAGCGAGCACATGTTGACCACGATGATCCTGAAGTGCGGGATCGGATCGTCGGGGTTCGGCCACATGTCCTCCTCCCGGCCGGTCACCGACATCACGAAGGCGCCGATACTGTTCGGCAGGCAGAAGTGGTGGCCCACGTTGTAGCTGATGCCGGGACCCGAGTAGCTGTCCCTGACGCTGAGTTCCTTCGTCTTCGAGATTCCGCCCGGCTCGGTCGCGAGCTTCACCACCCACTCCTCGTGCGACCCGGCGTCGCCGGGGGTCTTCTTGACCCGCACGGCTTCGAAGCCGATGCACATCTGAGTGATGCCCTCGCAGCTGAACAGTGCCCCGGCGGGAGGAGTGACCTTCCAGACGGGGTCGGCAGCCACGGCCAGCGGGACGGCGATCGCACAGAGCGTCGCCAGCAGCGCGCTCCATGCCGGGATACGGGGATTCAAGCAACTCATCTCGATTCCCTCCTGAACTTGGACGCTTGCGCCCGGCGCCCCCCGTGCCTCCAGTAGACGCCGCGGGTCGGCGCGCCCAATGACGCAGATCAACTTCGCCGGCTTCCGCCCCGGTTCCGGGCCCGGAAGGGTCCGCGCCGGCCGGGCGGCTCCCGTGAATCCTCCGACCCGCGGACGCGAGGCATAATCCCGTTGCCTTCAACAACGACGACGAGGACCCCAGGATGCCGCCCACCCGAGCCGCCAAGGCCGCCGCCCTTTTCGCCCTCCCGCTGCTGTCCGCGCCCGCGTTCGGGCAGCAGGGCGTCGACATGAACGCCGTGATGCGCTGGAGCAAGGCGAAGTCCGTCCACTACCGCATCGAGGGCGCATACCGGGCGACGCTGCCGATCTCGGCCAACAAGACCTACGCGATCGCCGACGTGACGGACCGCGCCGTGGTCGAGCTCGACTGGGACCTGCGCAAGCAGGTGCCGATCGGCACGCCGAAGATCGACAACGGGACGTCGGAGACGAAGAACTACCGCAACCCCGAGAAGGCGTGCACGCCTCCCGTCGCGAAGGGTGCCTTCGAATACCTCACGATCGAGGAGGTGAAGGCGAGCACCGGCGCCAAGGTGGAGCTGAGGGGCACGCGGATCTACCCCGACACCGACGTGAACGTCGAATGCCCGGCCTCGCGTGCGCTCAAGCGCGTCCCGGGCAAGAAAGAGGCGGCCGTCGAGTACCTCCCCGTGCCCTCGCCGATGATGATGACCGTCGGCGGCGACAAGAGCGGGAAGATGACGGTGTCGCCGGACGGCAAGTCGTTCACGATGAAGGTGGGCGACTGGAGCTGGACCTACACGCCCACGGACGGGCCGAAGTAGCCTTGCGGAACGCACGCGCGGGCGTGCGGCACGCCACGGAGGCAGCGATGGATCCCATGAACCGGCGACAAGCCCTCGGCACCCTGGGTGCCGCATTCCTCGCGGCCTCGTTCCCGATCCCGGCCGCGGCACAGCAATCGCCCCGCATGCAGTCTTGGCCGCTCAACACCTCGCGGCGCACCGGCATCCACGACGTCGCGCCCGCACCCGACGGCGGCGTGTGGTTCTCGGCGCAGCGAAGCGGCCACCTCGGCTGGTTCAACCCGAAGGACGGGAGCACGCAGCTCATCGCCCTGGGCATGGGCTCCTCGCCCCACGGCGTGATCCAGGGCCCCGACAGGGCGGCGTGGCTCACCGACGGCGGGCAGCAGGCGATCGCGCGCGTGGGCTGGCCCGACCGCGGCGTGAAGCTCTACCCGCTGCCCGAGGACACGCCCTACGCGAACCTGAACACCTGCGCCTTCGACGGGGAAGGGGACCTCTGGTTCACGGGGCAGAGCGGCATCATCGGCCGGCTTTCGGTGAAGACCGGCAAGGTGATGGTGAAGGACGCCCCCGAGGGCCGCGGCCCCTACGGCATCTGCTCGACGCCCAAGGGAGACGTCTGGTACTGCTCGCTCGCGGGTTCCTACATCGCGAAGATCGACCTGAAGACGGGCGAGTCGCTCGTCGTCGAGCCGCCCACGAAGAACCAGGGCGCGCGCCGCGTCTGGAGCGACAGCCGGGGCCGCATCTGGGTGAGCGAGTGGACGAGCGGCAACCTCTCGATGCACGACCCGGTGGCGAAGAGCTGGCGCACCTGGAAGCTCCCGGGGGACAAGCCGCGCGCCTACGCGGTGTACGTGGACGAGCGAGACCAGGTGTGGGTGGCGGACTGGGGCGACAACGCGATCTTCCGCTTCGATCCCGAGACGGAACGCTTCGAGCGCCACGGCTTCGGGCGAAGCGGCGTCAACATCCGCCAGATTCTCGGTCGGCCCGGCGAGGTGTTGCTGCCCGAGAGCGGGACGGAGCACATCTCCGTCATCCGCACCGCGTGAGCCGGCGTCGCCGATGGCCCGGGCCACCACCTATCAGTTGATCATCGAGGTCCCGCGGCCCCTGCGCTGCGCGATCGGAAGCCTCGGCCGGTTCGAGTTCCCCGCGGGCCGCTACGTGTACACGGGCTCGGCGAGGAGCCACCTCGAGGCGCGCATCGCGCGCCACCTGCGGCGCAAGAAGGCGCTGCGCTGGCACATCGACTACCTGCTCTTCGCGCCGGGCGTTCGCGTGGTCGAGGTCTTCACCTCGCGGCGGGGCGAGTGCGCGCTGAACCGGGACACGGGCGGGCGCATCCCGGTGCCCGGCTTCGGCGCCTCGGACTGCCGCGCGGGGTGCGGCGCGCACCTGAAGTTCCTGGGCTGATCGTCGAACATCGCAGCGCGCGCGCCTTGCGACATGCATATAATATATATATACTGGCGGTATGCCTCTCGAGCACGACCCGGCAAAAGCCGCCGCAAACCTCAAGAAGCACGGGGTTTCGCTTTCCGATGCCGAGGGAGTGCTCTACGACCCGCTGGCCGTGACCGTCGAGGATCTCGATACGCTCGGAGAGCGTCGCTTCGTGACGATCGGCCTGGGAAGCGCGGGAGAGGTGTTGGTCGTCGTCCACACCGAACGAGATGGCGAGCATAGGCTGATTTCCGCCCGCCGCGCCACGAGGAAGGAACGGAAGACCTATGAGGCCTGAATACGATTTCTCGAAGGGCAAGCGCGGGGCAGTGATCCCTCAGAAGGGGAAGACCCGCATTTCCATTTTCATCGACAACTCCATACTCGCGGAGTTTCGGGCAAGGGCCGAGAAGGCGGGAGGCGGGTACCAAACCATGATGAACGAGGCCCTCCGCGTGTACCTCGCCCAGGCCGCTCAGCCCGTTACCGAGGATGTGCTGAGGCACGTTCTGCGTCAGGAGATGCCGGTGTACCTGCGAAGCCTGAAGGCACGTTCGAGCGGAGCGGGAAAGGTCGCGGACCGCGGCAAATCGCCCCGGAAATGATGCGCGGCCCGGCGGTCGCCGCCCTCAAGTATCTCGGCTGACCGGAATTGACCCGTCGCGATCCGCGCCGGAGAATGCGCGAATTGCCGCAGGCCAGGTTCGCCCGGGATCGGCCGCACCAATGGAGAGCCGGGCGTTTCGCGACCGCTCGACAGCGCAGCAAGGGAAGCGAGATGGCACGGATCGCGGCATCGTTCCCGAACCCTTCCGAAGCCGGGCCCGCACCGGCCGCATCCGGCGGGAGCGCGCCGCCGGCGGGCGTGCTGTCGTTCCAGCCGCTCCACGAGAGCCCCGTCCTCACCGTTCGCAGCTACTGCTGCCGGGCCTGCCGCGACGGCCCCGGGGCGGAGGAGAGGGCGGACGGCAACGAGATCGTCCTCCTGCGCCACGGGGCGTTCGCCCGGCATTTCGGGTGCAGGAGCGTCGTGGTCGACGTGAACCAGGCGGCGTTCTTCTCGAGGGATTCCGAGTACCGCGTCAGCCACCCGGTCGATTGCGGAGACGAAGGCACCGTCATCGCGCCCTCGCCCGGCGTCCTGAACGACATCGTCCGCGAGTTCGACCCGGGCATCGACGATCACCCCGACCGGCCGTTCCCCTTCGCGACCAGCCCGTGCGACCCCGCGCTCTTCCGGGAGCACCGGCGGATCGCCGAGCGCCTGGAAGCCGCCGGGACGATTCCCCTCGACCCGCTCCGGGTGGACGAAGCGCTGCTGGGCTTCGTGGCCCGCGTCCTGCATTCGGCGTTCGAGCGGCACGACCGGCCCCGGCGGCCCCAACGGGCCGCGGTCGCCGCCGACCACGCGGAGCGCGCCGAGGCGGCCAAGGCCTTCCTCGCGAGCCGGCTCGGCGAGCGGATCACGCTCCAGGACGTCGCCGATGCCGTGCACGCCTCGCCGTTTCACTTCGCCCGCGCCTTCCGGCAGCACGCCGGGGTGCCGGTCCACCGGTACCTGACGCAGTTGCGCCTGCGCAGCGCCCTCGAGCGACTCGCCGAGGGCGCGGACGACCTCGCCGCGCTCGCCGCCGAGCTAGGGTTCGCCAGCCACAGCCACTTCGCCGATGCGTTCCGCCGCGAGTTCGGCCTCGCCCCGTCCGCCGCGCGGCGCCAGGCGAGCCGGCGGAGGCTGGGCGAAATGCGCAAGATTCCGGAAGCCGGGGGCTCGCGGCCCGGATAGAGTGCCGCCGGGTTCCCCCGACGGACGAAAGGAAGCGGCATGACGATGTTCTCCATCTGCACGGCCTTCGTGACGCAAGGCAAGCTCGACGAGACGCTCGCCACGATGGCGGCCGAGGAGGCGAAGTTCAACGCGCAGAGCGGCGTGCTCTTCCGGAAGTTCTTCCAGTGCGCGGCCCAGCCGCACATCCTCTGGGCGATCACCGAGTGGAAGTCGGAGAAGCACCACAACGACGCGGCCCGCTCGGTCATGAAGACGCGCGCCGATGACCGGATCGCCTCCATCCTGTTCGGGCCGGAGCCGTACTTCGAGATCTTCTGCGAGGAGGAGGCGGGGCTTCGCGCCGGCGAATACTCGGACGACCGGCGCTTCGTCATCGTCGCGCACGGACTCGTCAACACCAAGGCGAGGGAGCACTGCCTGCAGCTTCGGAGCGAGCGCGCGGCGCGCGTGGCCGGCAGGCTCGACTGGATGCGGGTCTACCACAACCGCTATCACCCGGACGAGTTCGTCGCCATGCTGGGATTCCGCGACGAGGAGGCGTTCAACGCGGTCCGCGACGTCGAGGACTTCCGCCTGGAGGAGTATCTCTTCACGGGGCTGCGAAAGCCCCTGGGCATGTCGTACCTGGCGAACTACAACCAGTTCGTCTGCGCCCCGTTGCCGCTGGCGCGAAACGGGGGCGGAGCCCGCCCCTGAGAATCCCCGGCGGTTCGGGAGCCGGCCGCGCTCAGGCGGCCGGGCTGGAAACGCCGAGCCGCCTCGACGGGTAGTCGATGAACACGCGCCGCGCGCGGAAAGCGTCGTTGCCGAGGATGCCGCTGCGCGCCACGTCCGTCGTGTTTTCCCGCGTCGTGTAGGTCGGGCTCGCGACCGGGAGGCGCGCCGCGCCGAGCTGCACGGTCACCGGCGGGCCGACGCGCTCCTCGCGCACGCCGCTCACGTAGCAGGCCTTCTTCACCTCGCCCGTGGCGGGCATGGGGATCGGCGATCCTCCACCCGCGACGAGCTTCAGGCTCTTGTTCATGCCGGTGTCGAGGTGCAGCCGCGCGGGCACCTCGTCGCCGGATGCGAGCAGCACCTTCGCGTCCACGTAGGGATGCCCGCCGGAGAAACCGAGCGGGACGAAGGCCGCGCCCTCGGGCGGGCGCCAGTCCTTCGGCTCGTGCAGGATCACGCGCTTTCCGACCCGGTCCACCTCCACGACGAAGCGGCGGAAGAGGTCCGCGCCGATCACGCCGCCGAAGTCGATCGCCGCGAAGCGCTCGGGGCAGGGCAGGGACTTCCCCGGGATCACCACGGCGCTCAGTCCGGAGAGCGCGAGGCCCGGGAAGGCGATGCGGAAGTCCCTTTCGATGACGCCGACCGGCGTGGCGGGGTCCTTCGCGTCGCCGAGCGGGCGCGCTGCGCTCGTGTCGAGCCCGAGGGCCGCGGTCTGCTTGCCGTCGACGAACACCGTGACCGGCGCGCCCGTGTCGAGGATGAAGTCCACGTCCGCCCGATCGTTCACGCGGCCGGTTAGGATCACGAGCCCGTTCGCCTCGCGGTAGTGGAGTTCCACCGGCCCCGGCCCCGTGACGGCGATCGCGGGCTCCGGAAACCCGAACAGCGCTTCATGGATATTGCACGCGGCGACGCCCAACGCCGCCGCGGCGAGCGCAGCCACTCCCCACCAATGCTTCGCCATGCCGACCTCCCGGGACTGGAATGGGGGTTCGACGCGCCCGCCGGGCTCCGTGGATTCGCCGATAATCGCGCCCATGGCCCGCATACGCCGGATCGCCGTCGACGCGCTCGCGATGTCCCTCGCGGCGGGCGTGCTCTACGCGCTCGTTCAGGCCTTGCTCGCCGCGCCGTGCTGGAGCCTCTTCTTCCTCGTCGCCGCGGTGGCCTGGCCGATGTGGCTGGGGCAGCGCGAGTACGCGCTCTTCCAGCACCGGATGGCGCTGGTGGCGACCACGCGCGAGGAAAGCCGCGTCCGGCGCTGGTTCTGGCGGGGAAGCGTCACGAGCGCGATCCAGATGCTCTCCGCGCTCTTCTGGGCGGCGCTGCTTCTCGCGTTCGGGGCGTTGCTCGACCCTTGGCACCTGGGACTGCTCGCCGCGGACATCGTGGTCCTCGCCATCGCCGCGAGGTACGCGCGTTCGCTGCTGGAGAGCGACGTGCGCGAGGAACACGCCGGCATGCTGTCGCGGCGCTGGCTGCTCATGGCGTTCAACCTGGCCTTCCTCGCGGCGAGCTTCTTCGCCATCGATTACTTCCTCGTGGGGGCGCCCGATACCCGCGGCATCGCGTGGGACGCCGTGGCCGAGCGCGCCTACGAGGAGACCCGGGCGAGTGCCGCCTGCCCGCTCGCGGGCGTGATCGTGGGCTCGCTCAACGCCGCCGACCGCCTCAACTGGCACGCCGCCGAGGTGCTCATCCCGAGCCTGCCGGGATCGGGGCTCAAGCTCATGGCATGGATCCTCTTTCTCGTCCAGGCGGGCGCGGTCGCTTTCGCCTACACCCGCTTGCAGCTCGGCGTGCTGGCGCTCGTGGAGCGCCGGGCATCGCCGCCACCCGAATCCGGGGATCGCGCATTCCCGGCATCGCTCGCGGTGCTGGCCGCCATCTACCTGCTGGGGGTGTTCGCCCTGCGCGATTTCGACGCGGCGGGCATCGCACCCGCGGGCCGGGCGCTGGTCGCGGTCGCCAATCCCTGCCGCAGCGACCCGGAGATGGTCCGGGTGCTCCGGGCGAACCTCGACCTCGAGATCGACCGGGCGCGCCTCGCCGAGCAGGCGCGTGCCGGCGGCCAGGTCGACGCGGCCCTGGAGAGCCTCTTCGGGGACGTGGAGAAGGGCGTCGACCAGTATCTCAACTGGTACTTCTCGCTCATCGGCGAATACACGCGTCTCGCCGCCTGGGCCGGCTCGCGCTCCGGGGACCAGTTGCAGGAGGGCATCAACGTCGAGCTCGAGCGCCGGCTCTTCGCCGGCCGCGACGCCGGGAAGGTGCTCACGGAGGCGAACCAGAGGATCGCGGCGCACTCCGCGGCGGCCCTGTCCGCGCTGGGCGTGCAGATCGCCGCCCAGCTGCAACGGGATGCCCGGGGCAAGCCCTGCCTTCTCGACCGGATCGACCTGCCCGCCATCGGGGGCATCGAGCGCGATGCGCTGCGGGCCACGGCCGCCGTGACGAGCGGACTCGCCGTGGGCGCCGCGACCGCGAGCGTCATGGCCGGGCGGCTCTCGAGCTTCGCGGCCGCACGTCTCGCAGCGAAGCGCGCCGTGCCCAGCGCGGCAGGAGTCGCCTCACGGCTCGCCGGCCGCAGGGCGGGCTCGCTCCTCGTCGCGGCGGGCGCCGGGGCCGCCGCCTGCGCCCCGGGAGGCGTCCTCGCGCCCCTGTGCGGCATCGTCGCGGGCGTGATCGCCTGGGTCACGGTGGACCAGGCGCTCATCAAGATCGACGAGCTTCGCTACCGCGAGGAGATGCGCGCCGAGATCCTCGACGTGGTGCGCGCGCAGAAGGAGGAGCTATCCCGGGAGATGCGCGCAGTCCAGTCGGCTGCGATCGACGGCATGGCCGCTCAGGTGCATTCGGCGACGAACCGGGTCTTCGTCCCGGCTCGGGATGGGGGCGGGGTGCTCTAGCGCATTCCAATTCCCCGTTTGCAGTCGTCTGACAGTCTCGGGGCCGGGAAGATTGACTGGCATTGACCCGCTCCGCGCTGCGTCACAGAATGGGCGAATTACCGGACGTTAAGTCCCCCCAAGTCCAGTCAATCCAATACATGGTTGGAGCGCATTAAGATGGCCGCCTCGGAAAGAGCCGATGAAATACGCAGCGCCTTCCTTGGTGCCCTCCAGGCCGAGGGCCTGCACCCGCAGCCATTGAGCGATCTGGCCGCATCCGCATCTCGAAGCGTCAGAGAATTGTTTGCCGCTCTAGGCAACGCCGGCCGAGAGGTCTACCTAGTTCCGGGCGTTGCACTTGTGAACGTCCACGTCAGATCGGAGCCGCCCGGATGGTGGAACATTTTGAAAAGCGTGAAGCGCGACCTTGACTCAATGGCGAAGGAGTTCGGGCTGAACTGCACCTACGTGCTGCTGATCGGGCGCAAGGATCTGCATGTCGCGGATGGATACATCGTCGGCGACTTTTCAAAGCCACCCTTCACTCGAATGCCAAGAGCCGAGGACACGAAGTACTCAATAAACGAGAGACAACACCTCGACGAGCGGGCCAAGCTACTATCCGTGGCAAAGGTCGCGAAAGTGCTGGCACGACAACGAATAGCGAACGTCGATGCGCCCTAGCAATGCGTTGGAGTCGGAGCGTGATGCGTCGTGGCCGCACTGCGCTCGCAAGGAATTGCGCGCTCGCCAGTGCGGAATGCCAGCACGGCCGGCCGCTCAACTCGGTCGTTAGCCATCAACTGAAAGCAGCGTGGACGTTCGATACTTTTTGCGCCAGAGGTTGGAGTTTATTTCGCAGCTCTATAGGCTTTCGAGCTCGCCATATGTTGAGCGAAAGCGACAAATCGAGGCCGGAGAGGGACCTTTCGCGCCGTACTACGATGAGAGCGGTGAGCCGCCGCATCTCGAAAAATGGCTCGAGGCGGAAGAGTCGGTTCAAGTGCTTGGGCGTTCCTGCATCTCAATGCTGGCGTCCGCGCTTCACGCGTATCTAATGACCTGGCAGCAGCTGACGCGAGTCCCCATTGATGAAGAGCTGAGTACCACATTCAAGAAGAAGGGGTGGCTGCAAGGCTACAAAACCTACTTCGAAAGGCACATGCGTGTGCCATTTGTAAAGTGCCCGGTCAGTCTCGAGCTACTGGAAGAATTGGTACTCGCTAGGAATCGGGTACAGCATCCTGATTCAATTACAACTGATGCCTCCGTCTACTCCAAGGCCGACTTAAAGAAGCTTAGCCGCCCATTCTTCATTGACGAGGGGGATCTCGATCGATTGCCCGACTTGACGCTCGACGAGCGCTGGCTGTTGCTCCCGAGCATCATGGTAACGCCGGAAAGGCTTGAGGCCGCGCTGCGTGCTGTAGAGCAGTTTGCCGAGTGGTTTGAAACTGTCGAGGCTGTACCGGAGGACAGTGTTGACGGCTAACAACGCGTTCGAGCGGGCCGTGAGGCAATGTGGGCCGCGTCTGGCCGCGGCGGAGGCATCGTGCCCGGTCGCTAAACTCGGTCGCTAGACCTCAGAGGAGATAGCGATGGCCAAGGACAAGAAGGAAGAAGGCATTCAGTTCGTTCGCTTCTTCGGCCCTCTGCTGGATGCGCTCAGGGCCATCGGTGGATCCGCGAAGCCAGATGAGGCGATCGATCGGGTAGCCCAGGACTTAAAGATCTCCGATAGCGTGCTCAACGAGGTGCTGCCATCAGGCGGATTACGCTTTCGCAATCGAGTCGCATGGGCGCGCTTCTACTTGGTGCGCGAAGGACTTCTTGATTCCTCAAAACACGGGGTGTGGAGCCTGACTGAAAAAGGATTCAAGACGTCGCTTACGTACGAACAGTCGGAAGAAATATTTCGGAAGTGGGCCAAGATATTTCAAGAGCAGAAGAAGAAGCGAGATGCTGAGGAGCCTTTGGCCGAGAAAATCGCCGAAGGAACGGGCTCGCTCTCGAAAGACTATCGCGAAGAAGTACTCGAAGTCCTCATTCGACTTCCGGCCGAAGGATTCGAAAGACTGTCCCAACGATTGCTGCGAGAAGCTGGTTTTACTCAGGTGCTCGTAACCGGAAAGAGTGGCGACGGCGGCATCGATGGAGTAGGTACCCTCCAAATCAATCCGCTCGTATCGTTCAAGGTGCTTTTCCAGTGCAAGCGATATGCAAACGCCAATTCAGTCACGCCCTCTCAGGTTAGGGATTTCCGCGGAGCCATGGGGGGCCGTGCCGACAAGGGCATCATCATCACTACTGGGACATTTACCGCTGAAGCGCGAAAGGAAGCGTCCCGTGACGGTGTGCCTCCGATTGAACTTATCGACGGGGAAAAACTTGTCGACATGTTGGAGAAACTCGAGCTCGGCCTCAAACCCGTGAAGACGTACGAAATTGTGCACAGCTTCTTCAAGGACTTTGAGGCATAACAACGCGTTCGAGCTGACCGCGAGCAATCGTGGGCCGCGCCCTCGTTGCAATCTGGCGGTTGGCTGGCTCTGCTTGCGGCAAGCGGCGTCATGCTCGGTCGCTAACATGGGTCGTTTGGCGTCCTAACGAACAGCTGAGTTCATGGCCGAAAAGAAGAAGTTCGTGTACTTCCTCGGCGCCGGAGCTTCACTAGGCGCAGGCGCGTACGCGACCGTACAAGCCGGAGGCCGCGTGGCCATTCCCACACAAGCGACCTTTTGGGCTACGTTCCTCCGTTTTTGTCGTGGCATTCAGAACCGTACCGAGATCGAGTCATTCTTGTTCCGGTACTTCCTAGGCTACGGCAGAATGCCAACGAGACTTACCGCGACGCAACGGCGTTCTCTCTTGGCACCGATCGATGTAGAGGAGGTTTTCACCTTCCTAAGCGAGCGGTCCAGAGCACCGTCCACTTCACCCCAACTGCGCACTTACGCAACACGCGTTTGGGAGGCACTACTAGTTGAGATCGGTGGTGTCTTCTCGCGTTTTGGCGCAAATAAGAGAACTCGCTCTACATATCGGGCACTAATGGACAACCACTTCCGCTCCTTCGACAGCATTGTCTCTTTCAACTACGACACAATCTTCGAGCAGTCTCTCCCCGCGAGCATGGCAGCACAGTACATCGGCCTGGGTGAGTCCGGTGGAGTCGTTCCATTGCTGAAACCTCATGGCTCTGTCAACTGGATGTTTGCGGAGGACGGTGCCATTGCCGTGAGCACAAAACCCAAGCGAGCGGTCATTGTTGCGCCTACTCACTTGAAGTTTGTCTCAACTGAAGTGAGGGCTGACCATACGACGGCCGGTTATCTTGACCAGTCGTCGGAGATCAAGGAGATCTGGGCAGACATGGAGCGTCGAATGAAGGAGGCACGTGCCCTGGTTTTCATTGGATACTCCTTCCCATTGGCTGATCTGTACTTCTCATCTGTGCTTCGCTCCGTTCTCGCGGATAGGGAATACAACCCGGACGTAGTTGTTGTCAATCCAGACGCAGTCGCAATCGCCGACCGGCTGCAACGGAGGTTTGCGCTACCCAAGGTGATTCGGTATTTCGACCTCGGTCAGTTCGTTCAGGCTACGCGGCACGATGTTCTGGCTCAAATGGACAATTAGAACGCCCATCCTTTTGTTGCACCCGGCGGCCTACGGATGGCTTCGCCAGCCTTCCTCTGCGGCTCGACTCAAACGTTAGAGGGCTTAGGGAGCCATCGTGGCCATCAATTGGGACTTGGTAGTAAAGATTGCGGTGCCATTGGGAACGTTGGTATTGGGTCGGTGGCTCGATCGGCTCCTTTCTAAGAAGCCCAAGCTGGTTTCATTTGTTGGGCACGTCTCCGCCTTCACACTTCAGAATCAAGATCGGCCGCCAACATACGTTCATACGCACGCAATTGTTGTCCGAAACACTGGACGGGAGACTGCCAACAATGTGCGTATCGGGCATAACGTGCTACCGGATTTTCAGTTAGGCCCACCAGTCGCCCACACAGTGGACCGTGACGCTCGCGGTGGTGGGGAGATTCTCATACCCAAGCTTGTTCCGGGAGAGCAGGTTACGGTGTCGTATCTGTATTTCCCGCCCCTCACTTGGGGTCAAATCAACGCGTACACGAAGTCTGACGAGGGGCTGGCCCGAATCATCGACGTGATGCCAACGCCTCTCCCTTCAAAATGGTTTGTGAGAGGGCTTTGGGTGCTCGTCTTCGTAGGCGCGACCGCGCTGTTGTATCTCGCTGTGTTAGGCGCTATTGCTCTAGTGTCATGAACAAGAGGCCCTCTAACACCGTGGTCGAGCGAGCTGTGAAACTTCGTGCGCCGCGTCTGGCCGCGTCATGAGCATCTTGGCCGGCCGCTCAACTCGTTCGCTAGATCGCGGACCCGGGGAGCTCGAAGAAGCGGAGGCTGCATGTCGGCATCTGGAGAAGATTCTCCGAATCGACCGCGAGTTCAAGCATGCTGAGTAGACTCTATGTCAATGAGTCGTATTCCGAGATGAGCAGATGCGTCCTGCCAATGTCTGGCGTCCAACAACGTCGTTGAAGCGGGCGGCCGCGTCCATTGTCGCCCGACTCAGTTGTTAGGGAGTGCGAATACGGATCGTGCTTCTCACCGACCAGGAGGGCATCCATGATCTATCGACGACTTGCCAAGTGTGACGCCCGGCACCTCGCCCAGCTTCTTTGCCTTCCGATCCTGTTCGCGCTCGCCGGATGCGCCGCGGACCTCGTGATCCCGAACATGGCGGTGCAGTGGAGTGCCTCCAAGTCCGCCTCGGCCACGATCAAGAACCAAGGCGGGAAGGATGCCGGACCGTTCGAGGTCTACTTCACGGCGGAGGAATGTCCGAACTCCAACAATCGCCGGCCGCAGCAGTCGGTCCATGTGCCGGGGCTTGCCGCGGGGGCCCAGCTCTCCTTGGCGGCGGATTTCCAACCCCTGGCGCACAACGACAACTCGAACCTCGGCAGGGTCTATTCGGTGAGTGTCAGGGCGGACCCGAAGAACAGCGTGGCGGAAGCCAGCGAGTTCAACAACTGGGAGTCGCGCGCGACGCAGTACGATGTGGCGGCGCTCGCGGTCTTCACGTACAACGAAGCGCTGGCCACGATCCTCCGGGGAATCGAACTGGACGTGTCAGCTGCGGGCGAGCTGGAGCTGGCCCCCGGGTACTACAGGATCTCCCAGCACCGGGTCAGCAACGATCCGGCTCAGCGTGTGGTGGCCCTCCACATCTTCAAGAGCTACTACGAGGCAGCCTTCGGGACCAGTTCCCCGCCGCGGCGCGAAGAACCATTCGTGTTCTCGATCATCGACCAGTACGACTACGACAGCACGGGCTTTCGCTTCAAGGGGCGGGACTTCCACGGCCACACGCTCGCATTCGACATCGCGTTCCAATCCGGGTGCCATGCCGTCAATTCGGTCCAGCTGAATTGCACCGCACCTCGGCTCAATACGAAGACGTTCCTGGGCAATGCGCTCTACACGTGCGGCGTGACATCGGAGCCGCCGTGGTCGAGCCCGCTCTGGCAGTAGGCACGGCCGACGGCCGGCGTCAGCGCGCCCCCAGCCGCATCGCGATCGCATCCTCGCGCTCGAGGTCTTCGAGCATCGTCTCCAGCTCCGCGATCGTGCGGTCCGCCTCCGGCAGCAGCACGTCGTCCAAGGCGCGAGCGCGACGGATCGAGCGGCGGTATTCGTCGGAGAGGCGGGCGAGATTGCCGGAGCTTGCAGCGAGCGGAATGCAGCGCTCGATCGCCAAGGCGAAGGCGGCGCGGCAGGCCTCGGCTTCGGGCGAGGGCAGGGCTGCGGGAGCGGCGGGACCCGGGGGCGCGGACTGGGAGGCCGCGGCGAGCTTCACCCCCATCACCGCGTGGGGCCGACGCTCCATCGCCGCCAGGCTCGCGTCGGCGACCGGATAGACGGCGAGCTCGTCCAGTCCGTGTCGGCCGAGAGCCGCCTGCAGGCGCGAGGCAGCCTCTCGAAACGCCTCGTCCACTTCCGCGCGCAGCTTGGCGTGCCGCGCGAGCTCCTTCAGGATCTCGCCCGCCAGCAGCAGGCACTTCTCGTCGAGGAACGCGTAGCCGTCGGCCATCGACTGGCGTTCCTCGCGCAGTTCGAGGATGACGCTTCGGCTGGGGGTGAGCTCGGCCATTTCCGTCCCGATCAGGCGGCGGCGCCCAGGTGCGTGGCGATCTGCTCGTCCGACAGGCGCGTAAGCTCGCTCTTCGGAAGCCGCGCCAGCAGGCGCCAGGCGAGCGAAAGACTTTCGTTGAAGGAACGGGCCCCCGCCTGGTTCACGAGGTCGGACTCGAAGGCGGTGCCGAAGGCGAGGTAGCGCCGGTCGGTGTCCGAGAGCCCGTCCTCGCCCACCACCGCCGCGAGCACGCGCGTCTGCACGGCGCGTGCGTAGGCCGCGTAGAGCTGGCTCGCCGCCGCCGGGTGGTCCTTGTGCGTGTAGTGCTCGCCCGTGCCGTCCTTCATGAGGCGCGAGAGGCTCGGGAGCACGTTCACCGGCGGGTAGATCCCGCGCCGGTCGAGGTCGCGCGAGAGCACGATCTGTCCCTCGGTGATGTAGCCCGTGAGGTCCGGGATCGGGTGCGTGATGTCGTCGGCGGGCATCGTGAGGATCGAGAGCTGCGTGAGCGTGCCCTTCGCGCCCCTGAGGCACCCCGCGCGCTCGAAGAGGGTTGCTAGGTCCGAGTAGAGATAACCCGGGAAGCCCTTGCGGCTGGGGATCTCGCCCTTGGACGAGGACACCTCGCGCAGCGCCTCGCAGTAGTTCGTCATGTCCGTGAGGATCGCGAGCACGTGCTTGCCCTCGACGAAGGCGAGGTACTCGGCGGCGGTGAGCGCGAAGCGGGGCGTGAGCAGCCGCTGGGTGCTGGAGTCCGAAGCGAGGTTGAGGAAGAGCGCCGTGCGTTCGAGCGCCCCGCCTTCTTCGAGCTTCGAGCGGAAGAATTCCGCGCTGTCGTGAGGGAGGCCTATGCCCGCGAAGACGATGGCGAACTCGCCCTCGGCGCCCTTGGGCAGGCGCGCGTTCTTCGCGATCTCGGCCGCCATGCGGTCGTGCGGAAGCCCGCCGCCCGAGAAGATCGGCAGCTTCTGCCCGCGCACGAGGCTGTTCATGAGGTCGAGCGTGCTGAAGCCCGTCTCGATGAAGTCCCGCGGCGGATCGCGCGCGACGGGGTTGAAGGGCAGTCCGTCCACCGGGTGGCGCGCGCGCGCCGGAAGCGGCGGGCCGCCGTCGACGGGCTGGCCCACGCCGTTGAAGACGCGCCCGAGCAGCCCCGGCCCGAGCCCGAAGGCGAGCGGCTCGCCGAGGAAGCGCACGACCGTGTTCTGCAGCGTGAGCCCCGAGGTGTTCTCGAGGACCTCGATGGTGAGGAACTCGTCGTCCGCGGCGGCCACGCGGCCCAGGCGCGCGCGCCCGTCGGCGCCGCGCACTTCCACGGCGTCGTTCAGGCCCGCGTCGATCGTGCGCTTGAGGAAGAGCAGCGGCCCCTCGAGGCGCCGCGCGGTGCCTTCAGCGAGCAGCCGCGGTTGCATGCGTCGCCTCCGGGGGGGTGAGGGCGTGGAAGTCGCGGTCGAGCGCCGCGTCGATCGCGGCGAAACGCTCCATCTCGTCGTCGCCGATGTCCTCGCCCATGCGCTGCAGGGGCCGCAGGCACTCGAGCGCGGCGATGCGATCGGGCGCGATGCCGGCGGCCACCGCCTGGGTGGCGAGCTCGATGAAGCGGCCCACGAGGCGCATCATCGCCGCCTGCTTCGCAGGGCTCGCGACGCGGTCCTTGGGCGCGAACGCCGACTGGCGCAGGAACGCCTCGTTCACCACGTCCGCGGCGAGCAGCGTCAACTGCTGCCGGGCGGGGAGCGCGTCCTTGCCGATGATGCGCGCCATGCGCTCGAGCCGTGCCTGCTCGTCGAGGAGCGTCAGGAAGGTGCGCCGCAGCGCCAGCCACTGCGGGTTGCCCTGCGCGGACCACCAAGGCGCGTATTCCGCGGCGTCCTCGGCGTAGGACTGCAACGGATGGATCGCCGGGTAGAAGCGCGCCTGCGCGCGCTTCACGTCGAGGGCCCAGTAGCTCCTCACGAAGCGCTTGGTGTGGCTCGTCACCGGCTCGGAGAAGTCGCCCGAGGGCGGGCTGATGGCGCCGATCACCGTGACCGAGCCGGTCTTGCCGTCGAGCGTCTCCACCACGGCCGCGCGCTCGTAGAACTCCGCGAGGCGGCTCGAAAGATACGCCGGGTAGCCGCCCTCGCCGGGCAGCTCCCCGAAGCGGCCCGAGACTTCGCGCAGCGCCTCGGCCCAGCGGCTCGTGGAGTCCGCCATCAGCGCGACCGCGAGCCCCTGGTCGCGGAAGTATTCGGCGACGGTGATCGCGCTGTAGATGCCGGCCTCGCGCGCGGCCACGGGCATGTTCGAGGTGTTGGCGACGATGACCGTGCGCTCCATGAGCGGGCGGCCCGTGCGCGGGTCGGCGAGGCGCGGGAATTCCTCGAGCACGCCCGCCATCTCGTTGCCGCGCTCGCCGCAGCCGAGGTAGACGATCACGTCCGCGTTGCAGCCCTTGGCGAGCGCTTCGAGGAGCACGGTCTTCCCGGTGCCGAATCCGCCGGGGATCGCGGCCTTGCCGCCGAGCGCCACGGGGAAGAGCGTGTCGAGGATGCGCTGGCCGGTGACGAGCGGCGCGCGCGTGGCGAGCCGCCTGCGGGCGGGACGCGGCACGCGCACCGGCCAGCTGTGGCCCATCGCGATCTCGCGGGTGGCGCCCGAGTCGTCCTTCAGGCGGCAGACGGTCTCGGTATCGCGGTAGCGCCCCTCGGGATGGATCGCGAGGACTTCGCCCGAGGCATCGGGCGGGAGGATGCACGACTGCGCGCGCCCGGCTTCCGCGGTCGCCTCGGCGAAGGCGGCGCCGGGCCCCAGGCGCTCGCCCACGCGCACGCGCGGCACGAAGTGGAAGGTCTCGAAGGAAGCGCCCTGCAGGCCGGGCTTGACCGAGGCGACCGAGGGATCCGGGAGCGGGCGCAGCAGGCCGTCGAACACCTTGCCGAGCAGCCCCGGCCCGAGGGGCACGGCGAGCGGCAGCCCGTCGCCGGTGAGCTCGACGCCGGGGCGCAGGCCCGAGGTGTCCTCGTAGACCTGGACCACGATCTCCTCGCCCGCGATCTTCACGACCTCGCCGAGAAGCCCCGCGGGGCCCACGCGCACGGCCTCGCGCAGCGCGAAGGGGTCCTGCGTGACGGCGCGCAGTACCGGGCCGCCGATCCAGCGGATGCGCGCGCGGTTCATTCCGGGCCTCCCGCGGCGGGCTGGAAGAGGTCGAGCAGCCGCGCGCCGATGCCGTCGCGGTCGGCGAGAAGTCCCTCGAGGGTCCCGTCGACGAGGTTTCCGGCGGCGCGCACCTTGAGGCCCGCGCGGATCGTCGCATCCGGCGCGAAGACCGGGTCGGGAGCGAGGCGCGCCGCGAGCGCGGCGGTCTCGGAAACGGGCCAGCCCGGCGCGTGCGCCACGGCCCAGTTCGTGCCGGGCAGCGATTCGCGTGCGACGGCGAGCACATGGTCGGCCCAGAGAGCGCGCGAGTCGGGATGGTTCCAGCGCTCGAGGAGCGCGCCGGGGAGTTCCTTCCACGCGCGGGCGAGAAGTTCGGAAGAGCGCCTCTGCGTGGAGCCGCGCCGCGCAGTGGCGAGCTCGGCCTCGGCCGCGCCCAGCTTCTCGCGCAATCGCCGCCGTTCCTCGGCGAGGGCTTCGCGCAGCTTCGCCCGCGCGGAGGCGCGTGCCTCGCGCAGCATCGCGCGGGCCTTCGCCTCGGCTTCGGAGGCGATCGCGGCGCATCTCGCGGCGCGGTCGTCCTCGACGAGGGAGAGGAGCGCCTGCATCGAGCGCTCGGTCGACATCGTCATCCCTCGAGGCCGAGCTGCCGGCGCAGCCGCTCGGCGGGATCGGGCCAGGCCGCCTCGCCGGAAAGGTCCGGCACGACGACGGTCATGGGCGTGAGCGCGGCGAGCGCGCGTTCGAGCGTGCGCGCGGGCAGGCGCGCGGCAACCGGGGCGGAGACGAGGACCAGTTGCGAATCGCGAAGCGCCGCCGCGAGGGCGTCGGCTTCCTCGCCGGGGGCGGCGATGCGCACCGCGGCGCCCGCGAGGCGAAAGCCCGTCGCGCCGATCTCGTCGCCGAGGTAGCAGGTCGCAGCCATCAGGCGACGCGCTGCAGGATGAGGATGGAGACGATGAGGCCGTAGATCGCGATGCCCTCGGCGAGGCCGACGAAGATCAGCAGCCGCGCCATCAGCTCGGGCTTCTCGGCGAAGGCGCCGATCGCGGCGGTCCCCACCTTGCCCACCGCGTAGCCTGCGGCGAGGGCGGAGGCCGCGGTGGCGATGGCCGCCGCCATGAGGCCCCAGGAGACGGTCTGCGGATCGAGCGGCGCTCCGGGGGCGGTCGCGGCGAACGCGGGCGAGGCGGCGATCAGCGATCCGGTGGCCACGGCCGCGGCGACGATCGCCACGAATCCGAGCGCGGCGAGCAGGGCGAAGGGTGATTTCATGGCGAGGTCCTTGGCTTGGGCGATGGGCTGGCGGTGAAGGGGGGCGGGGACAGCGCGCGGAAGGGGCGGCCGGTGCCGCCGAGGAAGCGCGCGAAGAACTCGAAGAGCACGAGGCGCGTGGTCTGGATCGAGACCACCATCGCCTCGAGCGCGATGATGAGCACGTTGCCGACGACGACGATCGCGATGCGGGCGAGGAGGCTGTCGGCCTCGGTGGCGAGCGCCACGACCGCGGCGGAAAGCCCCGCGTGGGCGAGCGCGAAGGCGCCGACCCGCGCGAAGGAGAGCGTGTTGATCGCGAGCTGCAGGGCCTTCTCCACGAGCTCGGCGATGGCGCCGGCCGCGGCCGATGCGCGGCCCGCGTGGATCGCGTGCCCGGCGAGGAACGCGGCTACGCCTGCGGCGCTGAGCCACAGCGCGCGCGCGTCGAGGAAGGTCCCGAGCAGTCCCGCGTACACCGCGAGAAGCCCCAGGTCCTCGCCGATGAGCCGCGCGGTCTCGCCGCGCCAGTAGGAACCGAGGGCGTTGAGGAGCAACCCCGTGGCGAGCAGGAGCGCGCCCCCGGCGAGCGGCACCGCGAGGATCGTGATCGGCGCCTCCAACGGCTCGTGCCACAGTGGCGCGACCGCCCCGTGGAAGCTGAAGACGCTGCCGAAGGCGAATCCGAAGAAGACGGAAGCCACGCCCCCGGCCATGAGCAGGCGCGCGACCGGCACTCGCTTGCGGTAGAACCAGGCGGCGACGGCGATCACGAGCCCCTGGCCCACGTCGCCGAACATGTAGCCGAAGATGAGCGGCAAGACGAGCGCGAGGATCACCGTGGGGTCGGCCTCCTCGGAGCCGGGCATGCCGAGCGCCCGGGGAAACATCTCGAAGGGCCGCGCCCACGCGGGATTGGAGAAGAGGAGCGGCGCACGCAGCGCCCGCGGCGGCTCGGGGAAGTGCGCGAGCGCCCTCGCGCCCGAGCCCTCGATCGCCGCGACGATCGCCTCGCCCGTGAGGTCGCTCGTCCAGCCCGTGACGAAGGCGAAGTGATCGCCGGATTCGAGCGCGTGCACGTTCGCGATCACCCACTGGAGCCGCAGGAGGTCGGCGAGCGCCCGGTGCAGGCCGTGGCGGTGGTGCAGCGCCTCGAGCGCCTCGCGCGCGGCGCCGTCGGCGGCGGCGAGCTCCTCGAGGCGCCTCGCGATGCGCGCCTCGTTCGCGGCGGGATCGTCGCCGAGCCATTCGGGAAGCGGGTGCGAGCGGCCCTTGAGCGCGACGGCCTCGCGCGAGAGCGCCTCGAGGTCCTCGACGCCAGCGACCGCGAGCGCGTAGTGCACGCCCTCGGCCTCGATGCGGCGGACAAGCGCGCGCGTGGTGGGGGCAGTCTCGGCGCCCGCCGGGTATTCGAGCAGGCGCGCGCGCGTGAGCGGGCCGGCGGCGGCGAGCGCGCCCAGGTCGAGTCCCCCAGGCCCGAGCGCCGCGAGCACGGATTTCCAGCGCACGAGCTCGGAGCGCTCGGCCTCGTTCGCCTGCAAGGTGCGGATGAGGGGCTCGGCGTCGTTCGCCCAGCGGTCGAGGAGGGCGAGGCCGCGCTCGAGCGTCTCGCCGGGCGGCTCGGGGAAGGTGGAGGCCGCGAGTCCCGTCGCCGGCCAGTAGGCGCCGTAGCGAAGCTGGAAATCGGCGAAGCGCGCGAGCGCGGGGCGGATCGCGAGGAAGGACCCCGGGAGCTTCGCGCCCGAGCGCGCCTCGAGCTCGACGGCGCCGGTGGCGGCGAGG
>JBGAQP010000012.1:0-108049 GCA_044220635.1 Usitatibacteraceae bacterium | reverse complement strand
GCTGCAACGGGCGGTCGGTGAGTTCAAGAAGGGGGGCAACAACGACAAGTTGCTTGAGGAACTGGAGCGACATTCCCCCCTGGGCCGTGTGCTCGCCGCAGGGCTGCGCAACGTGGGGACCTCCCGGGAAATCATGAAGGAATCCATCGAGGAGGCCGGCAATGGCGTGGCCCATGACCTGGGGCGCTATCTGACCACCCTTGGTACCATCGCTTCCATCAGTCCGCTGATGGGCTTGTTCGGGACCGTCGTGGGGATGATCGAGATCTTCGGCTCCCAGAACCCGCTTTCGGGCGGCAACCCCGCGCAGCTCGCCCACGGCATCTCGGTCGCGCTCTACAACACGCTCTTCGGCATCGGCATCGCCATTCCCGCGGTGATCTTCTACCGCCACTTCCGCAACCGCGTCGACGTCCTGGTGGTCGAGATGGAGAGCCAGGCGGTGAAGCTCGTCGAGATCATCCACGGCGAGCGCCGGGCATGAACTTCCGCCGGGGCCGGGCCCGGGAAGAGCCCGAGATCAACCTGATCCCGCTCATCGACATCCTGATCGTCGTCCTGATCTTCCTGTTCCTCACCACGACCTACAGCCGCTTCGCCGAGCTGCAGATCAACCTGCCCGAGGCCTCCGCGGAGAAGTCGAGCGAGCGACCGGACCTGCTGAGCGTCGCGGTGGACGCGGGCGGCAAGTACGCCATCAACGGCGTGGCCACCCCGTTCTCGGGCCCCCAGGGGTTCGCGCAGGCGCTGCGCGATGCGGCCAAGGGCGCGAAGGAGCCCGTGGTGGCGATCAGCGCCGACGCCAACGCCACCCACCAGGCGGTCGTGAACGTGATGGAAAGCGCGCGGCTCGCCGGCTACAACCACATCTCCTTCACGACGCAGACCCGCCGCTAGCGCCGGGCGAGCCTGCCCGCCGAGGGCGTCCCGACACCCCATGCGCGCCTGGATCGAGTCCGAGTGGCAGCGCCGCGGGGGGCTCGCGCTCCTGCTCGCGCCCCTCGCGCTCGCCTTCCGCCTCGCCGTCGCCCTGCGCCGCGCGCTCTATCGCGCCGGCGCGTTCCCGCGCTGGCGCGCCCCGGTCCCGGTCGTCGTCGTGGGCAACATCACCGTGGGGGGCACCGGCAAGACGCCGCTCGTGATCGCGATCGTCGAGGCGCTCGAGCGGCGCGGCCGGCACCCCGGCGTGGTGGCGCGCGGCTACGGGCGGGTCCCCCCGACCGAGCACGACCCCGCGGGCGTGGTGCGCGTCTACCCGGGCGTGGCGACCCCCGAGCATTTCGGCGACGAGCCCGTGCTCATCGCGCGGCGCTGCAACGTGCCCGTCTACATCTCGCCCGACCGGCCGGCGGCCGCGCGGGCGCTGCTCGCGGCGCACCCCGAGGTGGACGTGATCGTGAGCGACGACGGCCTGCAGCACTACGCCCTGGAGCGCGACTTGGAGCTCGCGGTGGTCGACGCCGAGCGGCGCTTCGGCAACGGCCTGATGCTGCCCGCGGGGCCGCTGCGCGAGCCCGTCTCGCGGCTCGCCGAGGTCGACGCGGTGGTGATGAACGGCGGCTGGTCCGACACGGTTCCCGGGCCGCGCCGCTTCGCGATGCAGCTCGGCCGCGAGCGCTTCGTCGCCTTCGCCGGTGGCGCCGAGGCCCCGCCCGAGGCGTTCGCGCTCGCCGCCCGCGGCCGGCGCGTGGCCGCGGTGGCGGGCATCGGCCATCCCGCCCGGTTCTTCGCGCAGCTCGCGCGCCTGGGCGTGGACGCCGAGCCCCACGCCTTCGCCGACCACTTCGCCTTCCGGCCCGCGGACCTGAGGCTGCCGGGCGCGGAGCTCGTCGTCATGACGGAGAAGGATGCCGTAAAATGCGCGGCATTCGCCGATCAACGCATGTGGTTCCTGCGGGTCGAGGCGATCCTGCCGCCCGATTTCGAGGACTTCCTGCTTTCCCGCCTCGCCGCCGCCTCCCCTTCCGCCCATGGATCCCAAGCTGCTTGAAATCCTCGTCTGCCCCCTGTGCAAGGGCCCGCTCCTGTGGCGCAAGGAGGCGAAGGAGCTCGTGTGCAAGGCCGACCGGCTCGCCTTCCCCGTGAAGGACGACATCCCGGTGATGCTCGAGGAGGAGGCGCGCGCCCTTCCGCCCGAAGAGGAAGTCTAGGGCGGGCCCGCGTGGAGCGCCTCGCCTTCAAGGTGATCATCCCGGCGCGCATGCGCTCGACGCGCCTGCCGGGCAAGATGCTCGCCGAGGTCGCCGGCAAGCCCCTCGTCGGCTGGGTCGCCGAACGCGCGGCGGCGAGCGGCGCCGACCAGGTCGTCGTCGCCACCGACCACCAGGAGATCGCCGACGCGGTGAGCGCGCTCGGCTGGAAGGTCTGCACGACCTCGCCCGAGCATCCCACGGGGACCGACCGCCTCGCCGAGGCGGTCGCGCTGCTCGGCCTCGGCCACGACGAGATCGTGGTCAACGTGCAGGGCGACGAGCCGCTCATCGACCCGGAGCTCATCCGCAAGGTCGCCGGGGAGCTCGCGCTGCGCCCCAACGCCTCGATCGCGACCGCGGTGCACCCGATCGAATCGGCCGCGGCCTTCTTCGACCCGAACGTGGTCAAGGTGGTGTTCGACACCGACGGCTACGCCCAGTACTTCTCCCGCGCGCCCATTCCCTACGCGCGCGACGCCTTCGCCGCGACGCGCGAGCGCCTCCCCGAGGGCCTTCCCGCCTACCGGCACATCGGCATCTACGCCTACCGGGTGCGGTTCCTGCGCGAGTACGCCTCGCTCTCCCAGACGCCGGCCGAGCGCTTCGAGGCGCTCGAGCAGCTGCGGGCGCTCGGCCACGGGCACCGGATCGCCGTGGCGTTCTGGAACGGGCCGGTGGAGGCGGGCGTGGACACGCGCGAGGACCTCGAGCGCGTGCGCCGCGTGCTGGGCGGCGCGTCCTGAGGCGGGCGCGTGACCGCGCGCCCCGTTCGCCGAAATTGACCCGCGCGGGGGCGGGCGGCGATAATCCGACGCTTTGAGCGACTCAGTGCCTGTCTACAAAGGGGGGGTGGGCCGATGCGCCTGATCTTGCTGGGGGGGCCGGGCTGCGGCAAGGGCACGCAGGCGGGTTTCATCACCCGGAAATACGGGATCCCGCAGATCTCCACGGGCGACATGCTGAGGGCCGCGGTCAAGGCGGGCACGCCGCTGGGAATCGCCGCGCAGAAGGTGATGGACTCCGGGCAGCTCGTCTCCGACGAGATCATCATCGGCCTGGTGACCGAGCGCATCCGCGCGGCCGACTGCGCGAGGGGCTTCCTCTTCGACGGCTTCCCGCGAACGATCCCCCAGGCGGAGGCGCTCCGGAAGGCCGGCGTGCACGTGAACCACGTGATCGAGATCGCGGTCGACGACGCGGCGATCATCGAGCGCATGTCGGGCCGGCGCGTGCACCTCGCCTCCGGGCGGACCTACCACCTCGTGCACAACCCGCCGAAGGCCGCGGGCAAGGACGACCTGACCGGAGAGGACCTCATCCAGCGCGAGGACGACCGCGAGGAGACGGTGCGCAAGCGCCTCGAGATCTACCACGCCCAGACCCAGCCGCTCGTCGAGTACTACGCGAAGTGGGCCGCGAGCGGCGACGCCGCCGCCCCGCGCCACGTGAGGATCGACGGCCACGGCAGCGTCGACGAGGTCCGCGACCGCATCTTCGCGGCGCTCGGCTGAAGGGGGGCCGCGTTCCCATGCCCAGAAACGCCTTCTATGCCCAGTCGGGCGGCGTCACGGCGGTGATCAACGCGAGCGCCTGCGGGGTCATCGAGACCGCGCGCCGCCACCGCGCGAAGATCGGCAAGGTGTACGCCGGGCGCGACGGCATCATCGGCGCGCTCACCGAGGACCTCATCGACACGAGCCGCGAGTCCCCGGCGGCGATCCGCGCGCTGATGCACACGCCCGGCGGCGCCTTCGGCTCCTGCCGCTACAAGTTGAAGGGCGTGGAGAAGGGCGGCCACGAGTACGAGCGCCTCGTCGAGGTCTTCAAGGCCCACGACATCGGCTACTTCTTCTACAACGGCGGCAACGACTCCGCCGACACCTGCCTCAAGGTCGCGCGGATCAGCGAGACGCTGGGCTACCCGATCGTCGCGGTGCACGTGCCCAAGACCGTGGACAACGACCTGCCGGTCACCGACAACAGCCCCGGCTTCGGCTCGGTCGCGAAATACGTCGCCACGAGCATGCGCGAGGCGGGCTTCGACGTCGCCTCCATGGCGCGCACCTCGACCAAGGTCTTCGTGCTCGAGGTGATGGGCCGGCACGCCGGTTGGATCACCGCGGGCGTGGGGCTCGCCCAGTCGCGCGCGGGCGAGGCCCCCCACGTGCTGCTCTTTCCCGAGATCGCCTTCGACGAGGCCGCCTTCCTCGCGAAGGTGGCCGAGGCCGTGAAGTCCTGGGGCTACTGCGCGATCGGCGTCTCCGAGGGGCTGCAGGACCGCGAGGGCCGCTTCCTCTCCGAGTCGGGCCTCAAGGACGCCTTCGGCCACGCCCAGCTGGGCGGCGTCGCGCCGCTCATCGCGAACCTCGTGCGCGGCAAGCTCGGCTACAAGTACCACTGGGCGGTCGCCGACTACCTGCAGCGCGCCGCGCGCCACATCGCCTCGAAGACCGACCTCGAGCAGTCCTACGCCGTGGGCAAGGCCGCGGTCGAGCTCGCCGTGAAGGGCGAAAGCGCGGTGATGCCCACCATCTTGCGCGTCTCCGGCCGCCCGTACCGCTGGAAGATCGGCGTGGCGAAGCTCGAGGACGTCGCCAACGTCGAGAAGAAGCTGCCGCGCGACTTCATCACGCCCGACGGTTTCCACATCACGGCGAAGTGCCGCCGCTACCTCGAGCCGCTCGTCGCGGGCGAGGCGTACCCGCCCTACGAGAAGGGCCTGCCGAAGTACGTGCGGCTGAGGAACCCCGCCGTGCGCAAGAAGACCAAGACCGCTTTCACGCTCTGACCACCCGACGCACTCACGAAGCAAGGAGAAGCAGATGTTGAACAACGCAATCATGCTGGCGCTCGCCTGCGGCGCCGTGGCGCTCGCCTACGGGGCGATCACGGCCAAGTGGATCCTCTCGCAGCCCGACGGCAACGACCGGATGCGCGAGATCGCCGCCGCCGTGCAGGCCGGCGCCAAGGCCTACCTCAACCGGCAATACACCACCATCGGCATGGTGGGCGTGGCGCTCTTCGTCATCATCGGCTTCGTCCTCGACTGGATGACCGCCACGGGCTTCGCGATCGGCGCCATCGCCTCGGGGGCCGCGGGCTACATCGGGATGAACGTCTCGGTGCGCTCCAACGTGCGCACGGCCGAGGCCGCGCGCCGCGGGATCGGCCCGGCGCTCAACATCGCCTTCAAGGGCGGGGCGATCACGGGGCTGCTCGTCGTGGGCCTGGGGCTGCTGTCGGTCGCGGGCTTCTTCCTGCTCCTGCAGGGCTCGGGCACCCACGGCGCGAAGATGAGCGACGTCGTGAAACCCCTCATCGGGCTCGCGTTCGGCTCCTCGCTCATCTCGATCTTCGCGCGGCTGGGCGGGGGCATCTTCACCAAGGGCGCGGACGTGGGCGCGGACCTCGTGGGCAAGGTCGAGGCCGGCATCCCCGAGGACGACCCGCGCAACCCCGCGGTGATCGCCGACAACGTGGGCGACAACGTGGGCGACTGCGCCGGCATGGCCGCGGACCTCTTCGAGACCTACGCGGTGACGATCATCGCCACCATGGTGCTGGGCACGCTCCTGCTGCAGAGCCCCGCCATCGCGGGCAACGTGGTCGCCTACCCGCTGGTGCTCGGCGGCGTGTCGATCATCGCCTCGATCATCGGCACCTATTTCGTGAAGACGAGCGAGGGCGGCAAGATCATGAACGCCCTCTACCGGGGCCTCGCGGTCTCGGGGGTGCTGGCACTCGCCGCGTTCTGGTTCGTCACCGACTGGATGATGAAGGACGTGGTCCAGGCCTATCCCGGGATGACCGTCGCCCGCCTCTGGGGTTGCGCCGTCGTCGGGCTCGTGCTGACCGCCCTCATGGTCTTCATCACCGAGTTCTACACCGGCACGCAGTTCAGCCCCGTCAAGCACGTGGCCGAGGCCTCCACCAAGGGCCACGCGACCAACATCATCGCGGGCCTGGGCGTGTCGATGCGCTCGACGGCCTGGCCGGTGCTCTCGGTGTGCCTCGCGATCTGGGCGGCCTACGCGCTCGCCGGGCTCTACGGGATCGCGGTCGCCGCGACCTCGATGCTCTCGATGGCCGGCATCATCGTGGCGCTCGACGCCTACGGCCCGATCACGGACAACGCGGGCGGCATCGCGGAGATGGCGGAACTGCCCAAGGAGGTGCGCAACGTCACCGACCCGCTGGACGCCGTGGGCAACACGACCAAGGCCGTCACCAAGGGCTACGCGATCGGCTCCGCGGGACTCGCCGCGCTCGTGCTCTTCGCCGACTACACGCACAAGCTCGAGGAGGGCGGCCGGCACCTCACCTTCGACCTCTCGAACCCGGCGGTGATCATCGGCCTCTTCGTGGGCGGGCTCATCCCCTACCTCTTCGGCGCGATGGCGATGGAGGCCGTGGGGCGCTGCGCGGGCTCGGTGGTGGAGGAAGTGCGCCGCCAGTTCCGCGAGATCAAGGGGATCATGGAGGGCAAGGCGAAGCCCGACTACTCCCGGGCCGTGGACATGCTCACGCGCGGGGCGATCAAGGAGATGATCATCCCCTCGATGCTCCCGGTGCTCTCGCCGATCGCGGTCGCGCTCGTCGTGGGCCTCGCGATGGGCCGGGACGCGGGCGTGCAGGCCCTCGGCGGCATGCTCATGGGCACGATCGTGACGGGGCTGTTCGTCGCGATCTCGATGTGCACCGGCGGCGGCGCCTGGGACAACGCCAAGAAGTACATCGAGGACGGGCACCACGGCGGCAAGGGCTCGGACGCCCACAAGGCCGCGGTGACCGGCGACACCGTGGGCGATCCCTACAAGGACACGGCGGGCCCCGCGGTGAACCCGCTCATCAAGATCATCAACATCGTGGCGCTGCTGATCGTGCCGTTGCTCTGAGCGCCATCCCGCGCGCGGCGCGGGCCCAGCCGCACGAGGCCGGCGTGATAATGTCACGCCGGCCTTTTCTTTCGCCGTTTCCGGAGATCGCGCATGTCCCTCGTCTTCCACCACGGCCACGGCTCGCCGTATTCCTGGCGCGTCTGGCTCGCGCTCGAATTCCTCCGCGTGCCCTACGAGCTGAAGGTCGTCTCCTTTTCCGCGAAGGACCAGTTGAAGCCCGAATTCCTCGCGCTCAACCCGCGCCACCAGGTGCCCACGATCGTCGACGACGGCTTCGCGCTGTGGGAGTCGACCGTGATCCTCGAGTACCTCGACGAGCGCTTCCCCGGCCCGGGCGGCGCCCGGCGGCTCTACCCGGGGACGCCCGCGGAGCGCGCGCGCATCCGGCGCCTCGCGCGCGAGGACGAGCAGTACCTCGACGCCGAAGGCCTCACGCCGGTCTACGACGAGGTCTTCCACAAGTCCGGGGACGAGGCGCCCGACGCGGCGCGCATCGAGCGCGGGCGCAAGCGCCTCGGCGAGGAGCTCGCGTACTTCGCCCGGGAGCTGCGCGGGGCGTTCCTCGCGGGCGATGCCCCCACGGCGGCCGACTTCGTGCTCTATCCGGAGGTCGCCTACGTGAAGCGCATCGACTTCCGAAAGCCCGAGACGCGCCTCGCCGCGCTCCTGCCCGGGCCGATCGTCGAGTGGGCGAAGCGCATCGAATCGCTGCCGTACTTCGACAAGACCTTCCCGCCCCACTGGCGATGAGGTTCGCGGTTTCCGCCACCGAGGGGGCGGCGCGGCGCGCGACGCTCTCGCTCGCGCACGGCGCGGTCGAGACCCCGGCGTTCATGCCGGTGGGCACCTACGGCACGGTGAAGGCGATGAGCCCCGCGGAGCTCGCCGCGCTCGGCGCCCAGATCGTGCTCGGCAACACCTTCCACCTGTGGCTGCGCCCCGGCACCGAGGTGATCGCGGCCCACGGGGGCCTGCACGGCTTCATGGGCTGGGACCGGCCCATCCTCACGGACTCGGGCGGCTTCCAGGTCTTCAGCCTGGGGCCGCTTCGCAAGGTGAGCGACGAGGGCGTGGCCTTCCAGTCGCCCGTGAACGGCGACCGGCTCTTCCTCACGCCCGAGGAGTCGATGCGCATCCAGCGCGCGCTCGGATCGGACGTCGTGATGATCTTCGACGAGTGCACGGCCTGGCCCGCGACCAAGGACGAGGCCGCGGCCTCGATGCGCCTGTCGCTCGCCTGGGCGGAGCGCTCGAGGCGCGCCCACGAGGGCAATCCCAACGCCCTCTTCGGGATCGTGCAGGGCGGCATGCACGAGGAGCTGCGCGACGAGTCCCTCGGCGCGCTCGCGGCGCTGGGATTCGACGGCTACGCGATCGGCGGGGTGTCCGTGGGCGAGCCCAAGGAGGACATGGAGAGGATCGTCGCGCACACGGCGCCGCGGCTTCCCGCCGACCGGCCGCGCTACCTGATGGGCGTGGGCACGCCCGAGGACCTCGTCGCGGCGGTCGCGCAGGGCATCGACCTCTTCGACTGCGTGCTGCCCACGCGCAACGCGCGCAACGGCTGGCTCTTCACGCGCCTCGGGGACCTGAAGATCAGGAACGCGCGCCACCGCGCCGACACGGGCCCCCTCGACCCGGAGTGCGCGTGCTACACCTGCCGCCACTTCAGCCGCGCCTACCTCCACCACCTGCACCGCGCCAACGAGATCCTGGGCGCGCGCCTGAACACCCTGCACAACCTGCACTACTACCTCGAACTCATGCGCGGGATGCGCGAGGCGGTCGCCGCGGGCGCTTTCGCGGCGTTCCGCCGCGGCTTCGCGGCCGGGCGCGCGAGCGGCGAGTCCGATCCGGGGTAGGCCCGGGGTCATTCGGGGCGCGGGGCCTGTGGTAGAATGTCGGGCTTCCGCCGCAGGGAAAAACCCTGCCGCATCAAGACTTTCCGCACGGAGAACCCGTCCATGATCGGTACCGCATACGCCCAGGCCGCCGGTGGCGCGCCCCAGGGCGGCGACACGCTGATGGGATTGCTGCCCATCATCCTGATGTTCGTGATCCTCTACTTCCTCATGATCCGGCCGCAGATGAAGAAGGCGAAGGAGCACAAGCAGATGCTCGACGCGCTGCAGAAGGGCGACGAGGTGGTCGCCGTGGGCATCCTCGGGCGCATCGAGAAGATCAGCGACAACACGATCAGCCTGCTCATCGCCGACAAGGTCACCATCCAGGTCCAGAAGCAGGCGGTCACGACGCTCCTGCCCAAGGGCACCTTCAAGGACGCGGGCTGACCGCCCGCAGCAACCGCCGCGGCGGCCCGCCGGCCGCCCGCCGCCGAGCGACATGAACAAGTACCCCCTCTGGAAGTACATCCTGATCGCGGCCGCGCTCCTCGTGGGCGCGATCTACGCCGCGCCGAACCTCTTCGGCGAGGTGCCCGCGGTCCAGGTCTCGGGCCAGCGCGCCTCGGTGAAGGTGGACGCCGCCATGCAGGCGGGCCTCGAGGCCGCGCTCAAGGAGGCGGGCGTGGCCACCCGCGGCGTCGAGCTCGCCGAGGGCGCGCTGCGCGTGCGCTTCGCCGACACCGACACCCAGATCAAGGCCCGCGACGTGATCCAGGGCAAGGTCGGGCCGGGCTACGTCGTCGCCCTGAACCTCGTGCCGAGCACCCCGGCCTGGCTGCAGGCGCTCGGGGCGAAACCCATGTACCTGGGCCTCGACCTGCGCGGGGGCGTGCACTTCCTGCTTCAGGTCGACATGAAGGCCGCGGCCAGCAAGAGCGTCGAGCGCTACCTCGGCGACATCCGCACGCTGCTGCGGGAGAAGAAGGTCTACTACTCCGGGCTCTCGCGCGAGGGCGAGCGCATCGTCGTGCGCTTCCGCGAGCGCGACCAGCGCGCGGCCGCGATGAAGCTCTTCGCGAGCCAGATGACCGACCTCGCGGTGCGGGAGCAAGAGTCGGGCGACGAGGCGCAGGTCGTCGCGACCATCCGGCCCGAGGTGGTCAAGCGCGACCAGGAGTTCGCCCTCCAGCAGAACATCCAGACGCTCAGGAACCGCGTGAACGAGCTGGGCGTGGCCGAGCCCATCGTCCAGCAGCAGGGGCTCGACCGCATCGTCGTGCAGCTCGCGGGCGTGCAGGACCCGGGGCGCGCGAAGGAGATCCTCGGCCGCACCGCCACGCTCGAGGTGCGCCTCGTCGCCGAGGAGCACGCCGCGGGCCCCGGCCAGGACGCGTTCATCGCCTACAAGGACCAGAGCGCGCCCTTCGGCACCGACAAGTTCCTCGACCAGGAGGGCCGCCCGGTCCTCGTGAAGAAGGCGCTCGTGATCACGGGCGACCGCATCAAGGATTCGCAGCCGGGCTTCGACCAGCAGACGGGCGGCGCGGTCGTGCACATGGCGCTCGACGACACGGGCGGGCGGATCATGCGCCAGACCACGCGCGAGAACCTGAAGAAGCGCATGGCGATGATGCTGATCGAGCGCAACAACGTGACCGTGCTCACCTGGCCGGTGATCCAGGAGGAGTTCGGCAACCGCTTCCAGATCTCGGGGATGCCCGACGCCACCGAGGCGAGGAACCTCGCGCTGCTGCTGCGCGCGGGCGCGCTCGCCGCGCCCATGGACATCATCGAGGAGCGCACCATCGGCCCGAGCCTGGGCGCGGAGAACATCGAGAAGGGCTACAACGCGGTGCTCTTCGGGTTCGTCGCGATCGCGATCTTCATGGTCGCCTACTACGTGCTCTTCGGGCTGATCTCGGTGTTCGCGCTCGCCGCGAACCTGCTCTTCCTCGTGGCGATCCTGTCGATGCTGCAGGCGACCCTCACGCTGCCGGGCATCGCGGCCATCGCGCTCACCCTCGGCATGGCGATCGACGCGAACGTGCTGATCAACGAGCGCGTGCGCGAGGAGCTCAGGAGCGGCATGAGCCCGCAGATGGCGATCCAGGCGGGCTACGAGCGCGCCTTCGGCACGATCCTCGACTCCAACGTGACGACCCTCATCGCGGGCCTCGCGCTGCTCGCCTTCGGCTCGGGGCCGGTGCGCGGCTTCGCGGTCGTGCACTGCCTGGGGATCATGACCTCGATCTTCAGCGCGGTCGTGGTCTCGCGCGGAGTCGTGAACCTGGTCTACGGCGGCCGCAAGAAGGTCACCCGGATCTCCATCGGCAACACCGACTGGCACAAGAAGGCGGCGGCCTGAGGCCGCGCCGCGAACGGGCGACAAACCATGGAATTCTTCAAGATCCGGCGCTCGATCCCCTTCATGCGCCATGCGCTGGTGTTCAACGTGATCTCGCTGATCACGTTCCTGCTCTCCGTGGGCTTCCTCGCCGCGAAAGGGCTGCACCTGTCGATCGAGTTCACCGGCGGCACGGTGATGGAGGTGAGCTACGATCATCCCGCGGAGCCCGAGAGGATCCGCGGGGCGCTGAACGCCATCGGCCTCACGGACATCTCGGTGCAGAACTTCGGCACCTCGAGGGACGTCCTCATCCGGCTTCCCCTCCGGACGAAGGAGGGCGCGAGCCAGAACGTCGAGATGCAGAAGCAGTCCGACGCCGTCATGGCGGCGCTCACGGCCTCGGACAAGTCCGCGAACCTCAAGCGCGTCGAGTTCGTGGGCGGCCAGGTGGGCAAGGAGCTCGCGACCGACGGGGCGCTGGCGCTGCTCTTCGTCTGCCTCGGGATCGTGATCTACCTGGCGTTCCGCTTCGAGTGGCGCTTCGCGGTGGCCACCATCATCGCCAACCTCCACGACGTGGTGATCATCCTCGGCTTCTTCGCGCTCTTCCAGTGGGAATTCTCGCTGCCGGTGCTCGCCGCCGTGCTCGCGATCCTCGGCTACTCCGTGAACGAGTCGGTGGTCGTCTTCGACCGGGTGCGCGAGAACTTCCGCAAGATGCGCCGCGCCTCGGTCGACGAGATCATGGACGCCTCGATCACGGGGACGATCTCGCGCACCATCATCACCCACGGCTCGACCCAGGCGATGGTGCTCTCGATCCTCGTGGCCGGGGGCGCGAGCCTGTACTACTTCGCGCTGGCGCTCACCATCGGCATCCTCTTCGGCATCTACTCCTCGGTGCTCGTGGCCTGCCCGCTCGCCAAGTACCTCGGGGCCTCGCGCGAGGACTTCGTCAAGCCCGAGAAGAAGTCGGCCGAGCCGCAGACGCCCTAGCGCGGGACCGCGGCCGCTTGGAGCTCCTCGCCGCCTTCGCCGACCTCGTCCTGAGGCTCGACGTCCACCTCGCCGCGCTCGTCCAGTCGCACGGCGCCTGGGTCTACGCGATCCTCTTCGCGATCATCTTCGCGGAGACCGGGCTCGTGGTGACCCCCTTCCTGCCGGGCGACTCGCTGCTCTTCGTGGCGGGCGCGGTCGCGGCCCTGGGCGGCCTCGACGTGCACCTGCTCGCCGCCACGCTCGCCGCCGCGGCGATCCTCGGCAACACGGTGAACTACGCGGTGGGCCGCTGGCTCGGGCGGCGCTTCTTCACCGACCGGGGCGCGCGCTGGCTCAACCCCGCCTACCTCGAGCGCACCCACGCCTTCTACGAGCGCCACGGCGGCTGGGCGGTGGTGCTCTCGCGCTTCGTGCCGATCGTGCGCACCTACGTGCCCTTCGTGGCGGGCCTCGCCGCGATGACCTACGCGCGCTTCACCTTCAACAACGTCGCCGGCGCCGTGCTCTGGGTGGGCTCGCTCGCCTACGCGGGCTACTTCTTCGGCAACATCGCCTGGGTGAAGGCGAACCTCTCGCTCATCATCGTCGCGATCATCGTCGCGAGCCTCGTGCCCGTGGCCGCCGCGGCGTGGCGCGCCCGCCGCGCGCCCCCGCCCTGAGCGATCCGAGCGCCTGCGGAACCCGCCCATGCCCGACATCGAATCCCATGTCTTCGACATCGCGCGCATCATCCAGCTCGCGGTGGCGCCGGTGTTCCTGCTCACCGCGATCGGCACGATCATCAACGCGCTCACCGGCCGGCTCGGGCGCGCGATCGACCGGCGCCGCATGCTCGAGGAGCTGCTGCCCGCCTACGAGGGCGCGAAGCACGCGGACATGGTCGAGGAGCTGCGCGCGCTCGCGCGCAGGAGCCGCCTGATCCTGTGGTCGATCGCGCTCGCGGTGCTCTCGGCTCTCCTCGTGTGCCTGCTGATCGGCTTCGCGTTCGTGGGCGCCTTCGTGACGCTCGACCTCGCGCGCACGGTGGCCGGGCTCTTCATCGCCGCGATGGTCGCGCTCACCGGCTGCCTGCTGCTCTTCCTGCGCGAGGTGTTCGTCGCGGTGCTCGCCGTGCGCCACCCCGTGCTTCCACCCGCGGATCAGGCCGGGCGCGAGGCGCGCAGGTAGGCCACCGCCGCGGCGAAGAAGCCCAGGGCGAGGAGCGCCTCGGCGAGCGCGAGCGCCGCGGAAACCCCGCGGTCGGACACCGCGCGCGTCGCCCCTTCGGCGAACCAGAACCAGATCGCGAGCGCGCTCCACTGGAAGGTGTAGCGCCGTCCGCGCAGCAGCCCCGGGAGCGGAGCGAGCAGCGGCACGACCTTCAGCACGAGCCAGGAGCCGCCGGGGCGCAGGGGGGCGAGCCACAGTTCCCAGGCGAGACCGAGGAAGACGAGCGCGAGGAGCGCGGCCACCGCGGCGAGCCAGGCCGCGCGCGCGCGAGCCTCGGCGTTCATGCCGCGAGCTTCTTCGCGATCGTGGCGAGCCGGCGCCCGAGGGTGACGGCGAGCCGGCTCTCCTCGTCCGTCAGCGGCCGGTCGTTGCCGGGCCCCGCGACGTGCGAGGCGCCATAGGGCGTTCCCCCGGAGCGGGTGGCGTTGAGGTCGGGCTCCGTGAAGGGGAGTCCCACGAGGAGCATGCCGTGGTGCAGCAGCGGCAGCGACATCGCGAGCAGCGTCGCTTCCTGCCCGCCGTGCATCGCCGAGGTCGAGGTGAAGACCGCGGCGGGCTTGCCCGCGAGCGTGCCCCGCGTCCACTCGGCGCCGAGGCCGTCGAGGAAATGCTTGAGGGGGGCGGCCATGTTGCCGAAGCGCGTGGGCGAACCGAGCGCGAGGCCCGCGCATTCGGCGAGGTCGCGGCGCTCGACGAAGGGCGCGCCCTCGGCGGGCACCGGGGGTTCGGCGCGCTCGGTGACGGGCGCGACCCGCGGCACGGTGCGCACGCGCGCCCGCATGCCCTCGACGCCGTCGATGCCGCGGGCGACCGACTGCGCGAGCGCGCGCACCGAGCCGGTCGCGCTGTAGTAGAGGACGAGGATGTCGGCCATGGGGCGGGTGCTATGATACCGCCCTTGCCGGACGGGCCCGCGTTGCGAAAGCTCCTCGAACTCAGCGGATTCCTGCGCTTCGTGCTGCGGCGCTGGGCCGAGGACCGCTGTCCCCAGATCGCCGCGAGCCTCGCCTTCACGACGCTGCTCGCCCTCGTGCCGGTCTTCGCGGTCGCGATCGCGACCCTTTCCTCGGCGCCGTTCTTCGAGCAGGCGATGGTGCAGGTGAAGGTGTTCCTTCTCCTCAACCTCGTACCCGAGATCGCGGGCAAGATCATCACCGTGTACATGGAGCAGTTCGCGCAGAACGCCGCGCGGCTCACGGGCGTGGGCCTCGCGGGCCTGTTCCTCACGGTGCTCGCGACCGTGTTCACCGTGGACCGTTCCTTCAACGTGATCTGGCGCGTCAAGCGCCGGCGCCCGTTCTGGATCTCGGTCGCGGGCTACCTGACGCTGCTCGCGCTGGTGCCCGTCCTCGCGGGTCTCGGCGTGACGGTGACCGCGGCGGTCATCGCGTTCACCGCGCAGATGGCCGACGTCCCCGGCGGCGCGGAGGTCCTCGCCGCGCGCGCGGCGCCCGTGCTCGTGAGCGCGGGCGCGTTCTTCCTCGTCTATCGCGTCGCCCCGCACCGCGCCGTGCCCTGGCGGCACGCGGCCCTCGGGGGCGCGCTCGCCGCGGTGCTCTTCGAGACGATGAAGGAGCTCTTCGGGCAGTACCTGCGCGCGGTGCCCACCTACAACGTGATCTACGGGGCGTTCGCCGCGATCCCGCTCTTCCTCGTCTGGATCTACCTGTCTTGGCTCGTGGTCCTCTTCGGCGCGGAATTCACCGCGGCCTGCGCCTACTGGCGTGGCGGCCTCTGGCGCCGCGCCGAATCGCCGGGCATGCGCTTTCGCGACGCGCTCGAGGTCGGCCGGCGCCTCGTCGAGGCGCGCGGCGCCTCCGTCACGGTCGAGAGGCTGTGGCGCGAGACCGCGATTCCGCCCGACGAGCTCGAGGCGATGCTCGAGGGCCTGGCCGCCCGCGGCATCGTGCGGCGCGTGCGGCGCGCGGCCTACGCGCTCGCCCGCACGCCCGACGAGGTGACCCTGGGCGACCTCTACCGGGCGGCGTTCGCCTCCGCGGGCGCGATGTCGCCGCAGGACTGGGCGGCCTACACGCCGGAGCTCGCGCGGGTGGCGGCGGAAATGGAAGCCGAGCTCGGCCGGCCGATGGCCGCGCTCGGCGCCGGAGCGCGCGAGCCGCCCTCAGGACGGTGAGAACTGGAACAGCTCGAAGCGCGCCGTCTTCTCGACGAGGCTCGTGGCGCGCACGCAGCTCACCAGGCCCTCGTCCTCGATCTCGAACTCGCGCAGGTCCGCGTAGGTCGCGGGAGCCGTGAGGACGGTGTCGGCGGCGCCGAAACCGTCGGACTCGGCGAGCAGGAGCCCGAGCCGCGGCTGCGTGCCCGTGCCGACCGTGGGCTGAACCGACACCAGGCGCGCGGAGTTCGCGAGGAACTGGATGCCGAACTCCATCCCGCCGTCGTCGAGCGCGGTGAGCCAGCGCACCACGCCGATGGTCCACTCGGCGCGGCCGATGAACTTGATCCCCACCACCTCGCCCACGCTGATCGGCTGCGTCGCCACGCCGGCGCGGCGCACCTTGAGGCCGCCCGCGCTCTGGTTGACGACCTCCCACTCGCACACGCCGAAGCCCTTGGAGACGTCGTCGTCGGGCAGCGAGAGCAGCGGCACGGTGATGCCCTTCTTGATCGTCTCGGCCTCCGCCGCGGGGTCCGTGTGCGGCGCGAGCGCGAGGAAGTGGCCGAGCGCGCGCAGCCCCGCGCAGATCGCGACACTCGTGTCCATGGGGTCGCGGCGCGACGACCTCTTGGGCGGGTCGCCCCAGAGCACCATGAGCTTGGCGATGAGCGCCACGCCGTCGGGACCGATCATGCGGCTCGTGGTGGCCGAGACATTGCCGGTCTCGAAGGCCTGCTTGCGCTGGCGGAGCTTCTCCACGACGGGATTGGCGTCGAGCAGGCGCCAGTTGGGCCCGCCCGTGTCGTCGCTCGCCGAGAGCGCGGGCTTGGGCGGCCGGTCGAGGTCGCAGGGGACGATGAAGTGGCCGTTGGGGTTGGTCGCGGGCCGTCCCTGCCCGAGGTCCGCGAGCCCGCGGTGCGCGCGGATCTGCGCGAGGACCTTGTCGAGCTCGCCCTGCACGAGGCGGTAGGGATCGGCGAGCGAGAGCAGCAGCTGCTCGATGTAGAGGTCGCCGATCGAGGACTTGGTCTCGGGATCGGCCATCTCCCCGGCGATGCCTTCCTTCACGGCGTGCAGGAAGAGCGCGTGCATCTCCTTCCACAGGCCCGCCGGAATGGGGGTGTAGGAGCGGTACGAGGCGCGGATGCCCTCGCCGAGGTACTCCATCGCGCGGAACATGAGGGGCGGAAGCTGCTTCTTCGCGCCGAAGGCGATGAGACGCCCGGTCTTCTCGAGGATCGCGATCTTGTAGCTGCAGGCGAGTTCGGCGGCGAGCGAGCGCGCGACGGCGAGCGCCTCGCGCGCCTTCGGGGTGAGCGGCAGCGTCGACTTGCTGTAGATCGCGTCGAGCTCGTCGATCGCGACCGCGGCGATGGGCCGGTAGACCTCGACGAGCGCGAGCCGGTCGTCGAGCTCGAGCTTCGAGCGGTTCATCGCCGCGAGGTTCGCGGCGATCTTGCGACCCGAGTCGATGCACTGCGCGAGCGGCAGCGACTCGATCCACGCTTTCGCCTGTTTCGGGCGAATTTCGAGGTCTTTGGGCGGGGCGCTGCGTCCGGCCGGGACGCTCAGCTCGAGGGCCATACGCGGGAAATGTTTGCTAAGCTTTGATTTTGATGGTGTTTTCGCATTCTTCGCCGGGGCGCTGCCGCGTCCCTCCGGTGCGTCGCCCAAGGATAGAGGAAAAGCCCTTGAAAACCAACTGCTTAAAGTTAACCTTGGGGTTCGTCTCGGCGGCCTGGCTCGGGCTTGCTTCCCCGGCCCTGGCTTTCGAAGTCCGCGATACGGCCGGCGCGAGCCACCGGCTCGCCGACTACAAGGGCAAGTGGGTGGTGGTGAATTTCTGGGCGACCTGGTGCCCGCCGTGCATCAAGGAGATCCCCGAGATCGCCGCCTTCAGCCGCGAGCGCGGCGGGCGCGACGCCGTGGTGATCGGCATCGCGCTCGACGTCGAGGATGCGGAAAAGACGAAGCAGTTCGCCGCGAAGGTCGGCCACAGCTATCCGCTGGTGCTCGGCGACGCGGTGGCCGAGAAGCAGTTCGGGAAGGTCCGGGGGCTGCCCACCACGATGATCTACGACCCGAAAGGCCGGCGCGTCTACGACCGCTTGGGACCCGTGACCAAGAAATCCCTCGAGGAAGTCACCGGGAAGGCGCCCGAGCGGACCTAGAGCCGGGCGTCGAGCGCCCAGCGGCTCTTCAGCACCTTGAGCACGCGGTTCGGGTATTCGGGGCGCCCGAGCGAGCCGTTGTAGCGCCCCAGGGCGTTGACGAGATTTCCGTTCTCGCGGTCGAGGTAGTAGCGCAGGACCGTGCAGCCGTAGCGCAGGTTCGTGCGCTCGTGGAACAGGTTGTGCGCGGGCTCGCCGATCTCCTTCACCCAGAACGGCATCACCTGCATGTAGCCCCGGGCGCCGGCGCGCGAGACCGCGTACTTGCGGAAGCGGCTTTCCACGTCGATCACCGCGAGCACGAGGTGCGGGTCGAGGCCCGCACGCATCGCCTCGTAGCGCACCAGGCCGAGGAACAGGCGCGCGCTTTCCTCGTCGGGGAGCACCCCCGCCATGCGCCGCGTCATCGCGCGCACCCAGGCGCGGGTGTCGAGGTCGTTCCAGTCCACGCCGTGGCGGTCGCTCACCGCGCGCGCGAGCGAGGCGCGCACCGAGGCCGAGAGCACCTCGTATTGCTGGGCGCCGGCGAGCGCGGGCGGGGCCGCGGCGATCGCGAGGGCTGCGCACGCGGCCGCGAAGGCTCGCTCAAGGCGCCGGTCGGTTCGCATAGACGTCCACCGGGCCGCCAAGGAGCTCGATCTCGCCTTCGCGCCGCAATCCGAGCTTGGCCGCCACGCGCGCCGAGGGCGCGTTGCCGGGACGGATCAGGCTGATCACGCGCTCGCGCCCGAGCGCTCCGGTCGCGTGGGCGAGAGCGGCGCGCGCGGCTTCCGTCGCGTAGCCCCGCCCCCATTCGGGCCGCGCGAGGAGCCAGCCGAGCTCGAAGCCGGGCCAGCCCTCGGAGTCGAGGTAGCCCACGCGGCCGATCGCCGCGCCCGTGTCCTTGCGCTCGACCGTCCACATCCCGTAGCCGCGCAGCAGCCAGTGGCCGAGCATGTTGGCGATCGAGCGCCAGGTCTCGGCTCGGTTGAAGGTCCGGCCCTCGCCGATGTAGCGCATCGTCTCGGCGTCGGCGTAGATCGCGGCGAAGGCCTCGAGGTCGCGCTCCTCGGGCACGCGCAGTCGCAGGCGCCCCGTCTCGAGCGTGGCGCCCTCGCGGAAGACGGCGGCCCCGGGCCAGCGGCTCATGCGCCCAGGCGCGATGCCGCGAAAGCCGCCGCCTCGGCGAGCGGCACGCGCGTGGCCGCGGCGTCGCGGCGATGCTGGTACTCGGCCATGCCCTCCTTCAGCCCGCGCTCGCCGATCACGAGGCGGTGGGGGATGCCGACGAGCTCCTGGTCGGCGAGGAGCACGCCGGGACGCTCGTTGCGGTCGTCGAGGAAGGCCTCCACGCCCAGGGCGAGGAGCTCGGCGTGAAGCCTTTCCGCGGCGGTTCGCACCGCCTCGCTCTTGTGGAAGCCGAGCGGCACCACGGCGACCGCGAAGGGCGCCATGGGGTCGGGCCAGATGATCCCGCGCTCGTCGTGGTTCTGCTCGATCGCGGCGCCGACGATGCGCGTCACGCCGATGCCGTAGCAGCCCATCTCGAAGGGCTTCTGCGTGCCGTCCTCCGCGGTGAAGGTCGCGCCCATCGCCTCCGAATAGCGCCGGCCGAGCGCGAACACGTGCCCGACCTCGATGCCGCGCACGATGGCGAGCGCTCCCCGGCCGTCGGGAGAGGGGTCGCCCGCGACGACGTTGCGGATGTCGGCGACGAGGTCCGGCTCGGGGCAGTCGCGGCCCCAGTTCACGCCGCGCAGGTGGAAGTCCTTCTCGTTGGCGCCGCAGATGAAGTCGGACATCGCGGCCACCGTGCGGTCGGCCACGACCGTGATCTTCGAGCGGTCGAGCCCCACGGGGCCCAGGTAGCCCGCCGGGCCGTCGGCGGCCGCGAGGATCTCCTCTTCGTTCGCCCAGCGCCAGCCCTTGAGGCCATGCACCTTGCCCACCTTCACCTCGTTCACCGTGTGGTCGCCGCGGATGAGCAGCATGTGCACGCGGTGGTTCGCGTAGAGCAGGATCGCCTTCACCGTGCGCGCGAGGGGCTCGTTCCAGAGCTTCGCCACGGCCTCGCAGGTCGAGGTGCCCGGCGTCGGGTCCTTCTTCATGGGCTGCGAGGGCGCGACGCGAGGGGCGGCGGGCGCGAGCGCCTCGGCCTGCTCGACGTTGGCCGCGTAGTCCGAGCCCTCGGAGTAGGCGATGAGGTCCTCGCCGGAGTCGGCGAGGACCTGGAACTCGTGGGAAGCGCTGCCGCCGATCTCGCCGGTGTCGGCCGTGACCGGGCGGAACGCGAGCCCCAGGCGCGTGAAGATGCGCACGTAGGCGTCGAACATCTTGCGGTAGGAGACGAGCATCGCGGCCTCGTCGGCGTCGAACGAGTAGGCGTCCTTCATCGAGAACTCGCGCGCGCGCAGCACCCCGAAGCGCGGCCGGATCTCGTCGCGGAACTTGGTCTGGATCTGGTAGAAGTTCACCGGGAGCTGGCGGTAGCTCCTGAGCTCCTTGCGGGCGATGTCGGTGATCACTTCCTCCGCCGTCGGCGCGTAGCAGTACTCGCGTTCGCCGCGGTCCTTGATCCTGAGCATCATCGGCCCGTAGAGCTCCCAGCGCCCGGTCTCCTGCCACAGCTCCGCGGGCTGCACGGGCGGCATGATCACTTCCAGCGCGCCCGCGCGGTCCATCTCCTCGCGCACGATCCGCTCGACCTTGTGCAGCACGCGCATCCCGAGCGGCAGCCAGGAATAGAGCCCGCTGCCGAGCTTGCGGATGAGCCCCGCGCGCAGCATCAGCTTGTGGCTCGGAAGCTCGGCTTCCTGGGGGGCTTCCTTGAGCGTGGCGAGGAAGAACTGGCTGGCGCGCATGAACTCTCCGGATCTCGGGGGGTCGAATGGTTGTTTTCGAAATCAAATCATCGGCTTGCGTCCAGCCATTCTACACGCCGCGGGGCCGCCGCCGGCGTCTGGCGGGCGCCGCCGATCTGTGAAAAAATGGCTGCAACTCAACGGATTGGATGGTGACCGCCATGATCGATCGGGACGGCTATCGCCCGAACGTCGCCATCGTGCTCGTCAACCAGAAGAACCAGGTCTTCTGGGGCAAACGGGTGAAGGAGCACGCCTGGCAATTTCCCCAGGGCGGCATCAAGCCCGGGGAATCTCCCGAGGAAGCGATGTTCCGGGAGCTCAACGAGGAAACGGGCCTCGCGCCGCAGCACGTGCGCATCCTCGGGCGCACGCGCGACTGGCTGCACTACAACGTGCCCACGCACTGGGTGAAGCGCGAGTGGCGCGGCACCTACCGGGGGCAGAAGCAGATCTGGTTCCTGCTGCGCCTCGTCGGGCGCGACAGCGACATCAGCCTGCGCGCGAGCACCCACCCGGAGTTCGACGCCTGGCGCTGGCACGACTACTGGGTGCCGCTCGAGGGCGTGATCGAGTTCAAGCGCGAGGTCTACCGCCTCGCACTCGAGCAGCTCGCCGGCTACCTGCAGGCGGACGTGGGGCCGGCCTGGCTCTCGCCCTACGGGCGCCGGCGCCGCGGCGGGCGCGAGCGCGTGCGCCCGGCGCCGATCCCCGACGCCGGCGAGGCGCCGGCGGCCTCCGACTGAGCTAGAAGCCGCGCATCCGGCCGGGAATCGCGAGCCCGGCCACCACGCTCACGATCACCGAGAGCACGATCGCCACCACGATCACGACCGCGGTGTAGCCCATCGCCTTCTCCTCGGGCGACTTCATGAGCTTGGGCAGCCCCAGATAGAGCAGGTACAGGCTGTAGAGGCCGAGCAGCCCCAGGATCGAGAGCGCGGGCACGATCGAGAAGATGCCCGCGAGCCACGAGGCCGTGGGCGCGAACGCCGCCACCTTGAAGGCCTGCATGAAGTTCTTCTCGCCGCCGAAGTTGGGCGCGAGCGCGTCGATGATGAGCGCCAGCACGTAGACCATCCCGAGCGAGAGCGCGTAGGAAAGGACCATGTGCGCTACACCGCTCGCGACCGGGATGCGGTACGACAGGCCGAAGCCGCCCACGCCCACGAGCGAGAAGCCGACGAAGGCGGCGATCGCCGGGATCGCCGCGAGGATCATCACGTAGCCCGTGTAGAGGCCGGAGACGGAATGCGTCTCGCCCGCGATCACGTCCCACTCCTGGCGCGGCTGCAGGAGAATGTTCTTGGCTCTTTCGACGATGTTCATCACGGCCTCCCCGTGGTCAGGACGGCGTGAAGCATAGCCTGCGACACCCGGGGCGACAACCCGCGGAACTTCAGAGGACGACGAGACTGTCGCGGTGCACGAGCTCGGGCTCGGCGAGGTAGCCGAGGATGGACTCGATCTCCGAAGTGGGCCGCCGGAGGATGCGCGCGGTCTCCGCCGAGCCGTAGTTGACGAGCCCGCGGGCGATCTCGCGGCCGTCGGGCGCCAGGAGGCTCACGACGTCGCCGCGCTCGAATTCGCCCTCGATCGCCGTCGTGCCGATGGCGAGCAGGCTCTTGCCGTCCTGCACGAGGGCCTTCACCGCGCCCGCGTCGAGGACCAGGCGCCCCGCGGGCTTCAGGTGGTCGGCGAGCCACTGCTTGCGCGCGGCGAGCGGCGCGGTCTGGGCCACGAGGAGCGTGCCCACGGCTTGGCCGTCGAAGAGCCGCAGCAGGGCGTCGGGCTCGCGTCCCCACACGATCGCGGTGTGCGCGCCGCTCCTCGCCGCGCGCTTGGCGGCGAGCACCTTGGTGATCATGCCGCCGCTGCCGAGCGCGCTGCCCGCGCCCCCGGCGATCGCCTCCAGCGCGGGATCGCCCGCGGTCGCGCGCTCGACGAGGGTGGCGCCCGGGTCCTTGCGCGGGTCGGCGCTGTAGAGCCCCTTCTGGTCCGTGAGGATCACGAAGGCGTCGGCCTCCACCAGGTTGGTGACGAGCGCGCCCAGCGTGTCGTTGTCGCCGAAGCGGATCTCGTCGACGACCACGGTGTCGTTCTCGTTGATGATCGGCACCACGCCGAGCGCCACGAGCGTGCGCAGCGTCGTGCGCGCGTTGAGGTAGCGGCGCCGGTCGCCGAGGTCCTCGTGGGTGAGCAGGACCTGCGCGGTGCCGAGCCCCACTTGCGCGAAACACGACTCCCACATCTGCACGAGCCCCATCTGGCCGACGGCCGCCGCCGCCTGCAGCTCGCTCACCGCGTGCGGGCGCCTCGTCCAGGCGAGGCGCTTCATGCCCTCGGCGATCGCCCCGGAGGAGACGACGAGCACCTCGATGCCGCGCTCGCGCAGCGCCGCGATCTGCCGCGCCCAGTCGGCGATCGCCTCGCGGTCGAGGCCCGCGCCGGCGTTGGTGAGCAGGCTCGAGCCGATCTTCACGACGGCCCGGCGCGCGTCGCGAAGGACGCTCACCGGGTCGCCGCCTTTCCGGGCCGCGCGGTGTCGAGGAAATCCATCACCGCGACCGTGAGCTCGCGGCAGCCCTCGCCCTTGATCGCGGAGACCACGAACCACGGGCCCTTCCAGCCGAGCTTCTTCACGAAGGCGCGCGCGCGCCGCTCCCGCTCGGGGCCCTCGAGGAGGTCGGCCTTGTTGAGCACGAGCCAGCGCGGCTTCTTCCAGAGCGCCACGTCGTACTTCTTGAGCTCGCGCACGATCGCCCTGGCCTCGCGCACCGGGTCGGCCTGCGCGTCGAAGGGCGCGAAGTCGACGATGTGCAGCAGCAGGCGCGTGCGCGAGAGGTGGCGCAGGAACTGGTGCCCGAGGCCCGCGCCCTCGGCCGCGCCCTCGATGAGCCCCGGGATGTCGGCGACCACGAAAGAGCGGTCGGGTCCGACGCGCACCACGCCGAGGTTCGGGTGCAGCGTCGTGAACGGGTAGTCGGCGACCTTGGGCCGGGCCGCGGAGACCGCGCGGATGAAGGTGGACTTGCCCGCGTTGGGCATGCCGAGCAGTCCCACGTCGGCGAGCACGCGCAGCTCCATCTCCAGGAGGCGCGCCTCGCCGGGCTCGCCGCGGGTGAACTGGCGCGGGGCGCGGTTCACGCTCGACTTGAAGTGCAGGTTCCCGAGCCCGCCCTTGCCTCCCTTCGCCACGAGCGCCCGCTCGCCGTCCTTCGCGAGGTCGGCGAGCGTCTCGCCGCTGTCGGCGTCGCGGATCACGGTGCCCACGGGCACGCGCAGGACGACGTCGTCGGCGCCCTTGCCGTAGCAGTCCGCGCCGCGCCCGTTCTCGCCCGCCTTCGCCCGGAAGATGCGCGTGTAGCGGTAGTCGATGAGGGTATTGAGGTTCGCGTCCGCGACAGCCCAGATGCTGCCGCCGCGCCCGCCGTCACCGCCGTCGGGCCCGCCGCGGGGGACGAACTTCTCGCGGCGGAAGGACGCGGAGCCGTCGCCGCCCTTGCCGGCGACCACCTCGATGCGCGCCTCGTCGAAGAACTTCATGGAGCTAGCGCGCCGCCAGGTCGGGCAGCGCCACGCGCACACCCAGGGCGATGAAGACGAGCCCCGCGAAGACGGCGAGCGCCGTCCCGGCGCGCGGGTGCGCGCCGAGGCGCTCGCCGATCCAGCCCGAGAAGAGCGCGACCGCGCCGAAGACGAGCATCGTCTGCGCCATGAAGATCGCGCCGAGCAGCGCCATCTGCCAGCCGACCTGGCCGGCCGCGGGGTTCACGAACTGGGGCAGGAAGGAGAGGAAGAAGAGCGTGACCTTGGGGTTGAGGGCGTTGCCGACCACGCTCTGGCGGTAGATCGCCGCGAGCGCCTTCGGCGCGCCCGCCCCGGCGAGCGCGAAGGTGTCGCGGTGGCGCAGCGCCTGCACGCCGATCCAGACGAGGTAGGCCGCGCCCGCGTAGCGCACCAGGTCGAAGGCGAGCGGCGAGGAGCGGATGAGGGCGGCCACGCCGAGCGCGGCGGCGAGCGTGTGGAAGATGCAGCCCGTGGCGAATCCCGCCGCCGCCGCGAGCCCGGCCTTGCGCCCCTGCGCGAGGCCCCGGGCGAGGACGGTGACGATGTCGGGCCCGGGCGCGATCGTGAGCAGCGCCGAGGCGGCGAGGAAGAGGGCGAGGTCGGGCACGGTTCACCGGGGGCAGAAACGAAAAGGCCCCGTGCGACGACGGGGCCCATTCGCGAAGCGAAAGGAGCCGTCAGGCCTTGGACGGCTCGATCGTGACCGTGGGCTTCTTCGCCGGGCCGCGCACGCCGTACTTGACGCGCCCCGGGACCATCGCGAAGAGCGTGTGGTCCTTGCCCGTGCCGACGTTCATGCCGGCGTGGAACTGGGTGCCGCGCTGGCGGACGAGGATGGATCCGGCCGTGACGATCTCGCCGCCGAAGGCCTTCAGGCCCAGGCGCTTCGACTGGGAGTCGCGGCCGTTGCGGGAAGACCCGCCTGCTTTCTTGTGTGCCATGGTGCGTCTCGCTTACTGGTTGATGGCGTCCACACGGATCTCCGTGTAGTTCTGCCGGTGGCCCTGCGTCTTCTGATAGTGCTTGCGCCGGCGCATCTTGAAGATGCGCACCTTCTGGCCGCGGCCGTGGGCGATCACCGTGGCCGACACCTTGGCGCCGGAAACGGTGGGATTGCCGACCTTGACCGCGTCGCCCTCGGCGACCATGAGGACCTGGTCGAGGACGATCTGCGCGCCAACGTCTGCCGGTATCTGTTCTATCTTGATTTTTTCGCCGGGGGCAACGCGGTACTGCTTGCCGCCGGTTTTTATGACCGCATACATTGTCAGGATGCTCCGTGAGATGAATTCGCCGGCACCCGCGCCAAGCGAACGGGCTATAATACGCGAATTCCCCCGTATCGTCAAAGACTTGACCCGCGACCACCCGGGCGGGCCGCAGCCCCTTTTCGCGGCGCGCCGCAGCGCATGAACCGTCCCACCGCCCCCGCCAGCCTCGAGGCCATCCGCGCGCCCATCGCCGACGACATGCGGGCCGTCGACGCCGTGATCCGCCGCCGCCTCGACTCCGAGGTCGTGCTGATCCGCACGATCGCCCACTACATCGTCGAGAGCGGGGGGAAGCGCCTGCGCCCCGCCCTCGTGCTGCTCGCCGCCGACGCCCTCGGGGCCGCGGGCCCGGCCAAGCACGAGCTCGCCGCGGTGATCGAGTTCATCCACACCGCCACGCTCCTGCACGACGACGTGGTCGACGAGTCGAGCCTGCGCCGCGGGCGCAAGACCGCGAACGCGGAATTCGGCAACGCCGCCTCCGTCCTGGTGGGCGACTTCCTCTACTCGCGCGCTTTCCAGATGATGGTCGACGTGGGCAGCCTCCGGGTGATGCGGGTGATGGCGGACGCGACCAACGTGATCGCCGAAGGCGAGGTGCTGCAGCTGCTCAACATCCACGATCCCGACACCGACGAGGAAAGCTACCTTCGCGTCATCCGCTACAAGACCGCGAAGCTCTTCCAGGCCGCGACCCAGGCCGGCGCGATCCTCGGCGGCGCTTCCCCCGCGGCGGAAGCCGCGCTCGCCGACTACGGCATGCACCTGGGCACCGCCTTCCAGCTGGTCGACGACGTTCTCGACTATTCGGGCGAGCTCGGCGAGACCGGCAAGAACGTGGGCGACGACCTCGCCGAGGGCAAGCCGACGCTGCCGCTCATCCACGTGATGCGCACGGGGACCGCGGAGGAACGCGCGCTCGTTCGCCATGCGATCGAGGCCGGCGGCAAGGCCGACCTCGAGGCGGTCGTCGCCGCGATCCGGCGCACGGGCGCGCTCGACTACACCCGCGAGCGCGCCCGCGCCGAGGCCGCGGTCGCCACCGAGCGCCTCGCGGCGATTCCCGATTCCGCGTACCGCGACAGTCTGCTACAATTGGCGCGTTTTTCCGTCGAGCGGAACTACTAGCGCGACGACTGTCCCGGGGGCGCGCCAGCGCCCCGTTGTTTCAGGGGGCCCCGGCCCCCGGTTGTCCTGGCCTCGGGGTGTAGCTTAGCCTGGTAGAGCGCTACGTTCGGGACGTAGAGGCCGGAGGTTCGAATCCTCTCACCCCGACCATTCCCCTCACTGTGAAGATCCTGCCCCGGAGGGGACCCCGCGGGACGTAGAGGCCGGAGGTTCGAATCCTCTCACCCCGACCAAATCCTTGAACCCTTTCAAGGCGGGCCCCGCGCCCGGCGCCCATCATGGGCGGATGTCCGATCCCGCCGCGATTTCCATGACGCCCTCCTCGCCGCCGACCTGGAAGGTCTGGACCTCGGCGCCTCACCGCGTGCTGTTTCTCCTCGGCGCCCTCCAGGCCCTCGCCGTGATGGCGAGCTGGGCGGTCGAGGTGGGCGCGCGCCACGCGGGCCTCTGGGCGCCCGTCGCTTCCGCCTTTCCGCCCGCCTGGGGCCACGGCTTCCTCATGGTCTACGGCCTCTTTCCCTGGTTCATCTTCGGCTTCGCGATGACCGCGATGCCCAACTGGACCGGGCGCCCGATTCCCCGCTCGCGCTGGCTCGCCACCGCGCTTCCCATGGCCGCGGGAATGCTCGCCTTCCACGCCGGCCTCTACCTCGGCACCGGGCTCGCCGTCGCGGGCCTCGCGCTCTATTCCGGGGGTTGGGTCGTGGGCGCCAGCGTTCTCGCGCGCCTGGTCCTCGCGGACCGGTTCCGCGACGCCCAGGCGACCGCGATCGTGGTGCTGCTCGCCGTCGGGGCCGCGGGCGCGGCGCTCTTCGGATGGGCGATCGCCACGGAGCGGGCGGAACTCGTGGCCGCGGCGCGCGACGCCGGCCTCTGGCTCTTCCTGCTGCCGCTCTTCCTCGTGGTGAGCCACCGGATGATCCCCTTCTTCTCGAGCCGCATCATCGCGGGCTATGCGATGTACCGACCGCGGGCCTCGTTCCCCTTCCTCGCCGCCGCCTGCGTGGCGCACTTCGCGCTCGAGACCGCGGGGCTCACGGCCTGGACCTGGCTCGCGGACGCGCCCATGGCCGCGTGGGTGGGCTGGCTCGCGCTGCGCTGGGGCCTCGCGCAGAGCTTTCGCGCGCGGCTGCTCGCGATGTTGCACCTCGCGCTGGTGGCGCTCGCCGTCTCGCTCGCGCTCTTCGGCGGCGCGAGCCTCGCCGCCCTCGCGGGCCGTCCCGGCCTTCTGGGGCTCGCGGGGATTCACGCCCTCGCGATCGGCTACTTCACCGCGATGACGGTGGCGATGGTCTCGCGCGTCTCGCTCGGCCACTCGGGGCGCGCGCTCGAGGCGGACCGCCTCACCTGGGCCTGCTTCCTCGCGTTGCTCGCGCTCGCGGCCCTGCGCGCGCTGGCCGAGGTCCTGCCCGGCGCGGCCCGCGGTGCGCTCGTCGGCGTGACCGCGCTCGGCTGGATCGCGCTCTTCGCGCTCTGGGGGCTGCGCTACGTCCCGATCTACCTCGCGCCGCGGGCCGACGGCCGGCCGGGGTAGGGGATACCCCGGCCCCATTTGACTTCGGTCAAGCGGCCGCGAGCCCCGGAAGGGATGATCGCGTGATGCCCGAGGAAATCCGCACCGATCTCCCGCCGCTCGTCGTTCGCGGCCGCAGGCTCCTGCCCATCGTCCAGGGCGGCATGGGCGTGGGCGTATCCGCGCACCGGCTCGCGGGCAGCGTCGCGCGCCTCGGCGCCGTGGGCACGCTCTCCAGCGTGGACCTGCGCCGGCACCACCCGGACCTCATGGAGGCCACGGGGAAGTCGCGCGACAAGGCGGCGATCGATTCGGCGAACCTCGTCGCGCTCGACCGCGAGATCCGCGCCGCGCTGGAACTCGCCGATGGCCACGGCCTCATCGCCGTCAACGTGATGCGCGCGGTGAGCGAATACGCCGACTACGTCCGCCAGACCTGCGAAAGCGGCGCCCAGGCGATCGTCGTGGGTGCGGGGCTGCCGCTCGACCTGCCCGAGCTCGCGGCGGACTTCCCGGACGTCGCGCTCGTGCCGATCCTCTCGGACGCGCGCGGCATCGCCGTGATCGTCAAGAAGTGGATGCGCAAGGGGCGCCTTCCCGACGCGATCGTGATCGAGCACCCGGGTCACGCGGGCGGGCACCTGGGGGCCGCGAAGATCGCGGACCTGCACGATGCGCGCTTCGAGTTCCCGCGCGTGCTCGAGGAGACCTTCGCGCTCTTCGCCGAGCTCGGCCTCGAGCGCGAGAGAATCCCGCTCGTCGTGGCCGGCGGCATCGAGACGCACGAGCGGGTGCTCGAGCTCCTGCGCCTGGGCGCCTCGGGCGTGCAGCTCGGCACCGCGTTCGCGGTCACCGAGGAGGGCGACGCCCACCCGGTCTTCAAGAAGGTGCTTGCCGAGGCGAAACCCGAGGACATCGTGGAGTTCATGAGCGTGGCGGGCCTGCCCGCGCGCGCCGTGCGCACGCCCTGGCTCGAGCGCTACTTCGCCAAGCTTCCGGCGCTCGAGCGGCGCATCAAGAAGCGTGCCGAATGCACCCTCGCCTTCGATTGCCTGCAGGTGTGCGGGCTGCGCGACGGGCTGCAGCGCGTGGGCCAGTTCTGCATCGACCTGCACCTCGCCGCGGCGTTGAAGGGCGACCTCGAGCGCGGGCTCTTCTTCCGCGGCGGGGGGCGTCTGCCGTTCGGCGACGCGATCCGCCCGGTGCGCGAGCTCCTCGAATACCTGCTGAACGGCGCGCGGCCCCGGGCCGCCGGAGGCGCCTCAGTCGGGATAGGCCACGCCGCGGCGCGCGGCCATCGCGCGGCCGAGCGCGTGGCGGTCGGCCTCCCGGACCCAGCGCGCGAAGAGCTCCGGGAACGCGGCTTCCTCCAGCGGGATGTGGCGCGCGTAGATCGCGCGGAAGGCCTCGACTTCGTCGGCCGCGAGCGGGCTCGGCAGCCCCTCGGCGATGCCCTCCAGGGACTTGCGCAGCCGTGGCCAGCGGCCGAGCATCTCCTCGTGGTCGGCCTCGAGCCTCGCGCGCAGCTCCCGGAAGCGCTGGAGCTGCGCGGGGTCCGTGATCCGCCGCTCGAGGAGCGGGAAGAGGTCCTTCTCCTCGTCCTCGTGGTGGTGGGGCGCGGCCTTCGCGAAGTAGCGCAGGACCGCCTGCGCGGCCGAGCTCGCCTCGGGGTCGACGCCGTTGGCGGCGAGGTAGACGGGCAGTTTTCCGAGGGTGGCGAGCTGCTTCTCGATGCGCCGGTGGCAGCCGAGGAGCATCTCGAGCGGGTCCTCGAAACCCGCGGGCGTGTCGAAGAGATGCATATGGCGCGCAGGATACCCCGATTGTGTGGCGCTGAAATGACGCAGCGCACATTTCGCGGGCGGATTCTTCCGCTTCAGGCCACGCGGCCGGCGACCACCACGTAGCGCAGCACCGCGCCCGGACGCACGGCCTCGAACGGATAGCAGGTGATGAGCGTGAGCTGCGGCGAATCGGCGGGGTCGAGCACGCGCGAGTCCTCGCGGCCGACGACGGCCACTTCGCTCACGCGGTAGCGCGCGAGGCCCCCGCGCGCGGTCTCGACGACGATTTCCTCGTCGGGCTCGAGGTCCTTCAGGAACGCGAAGTGCGTGTCCTTGTGCGCGACGATCACCGCGTTGCCCCAGCCGCCCGGCGAGGCGGTGCCACTCAGGTGCCCCGGGCCGAAGGCGAGCGAGCGACCGCTCGCGCCCTCGAGGACGTAGCGCACGATGCCGCGCGAAGGAACCGTGAGGCGTGCGATCGGGCGCGTGTCCGCCCAGGGCCAGGGGCGGATCGCCTCGCCCGTGGCGCGCGCCTGCGACCAGGAACCCGCGATGAGCCATTGGGCGAGGATCGCCTTCGCATGGATCCAGCCCGCCGCGGCGAACTGGGAGGCCGCCGCCGCGACGAGGAGCGCGGCGAGGGCCCATAGCGCGCGGCGTCTTGCGGGAAAGAGCCGCTCGGCGGGAATCGCGCGCTCCGGGAGCTCCGGCGCCTGCGCGGGGATCACGCGGCCGCGCAATCCGAAGCCCGAGGTCCTCATGCCGGCCTCCTCGCCGGGATGGCGTGCCCGATGAGGACGACCATCCCGGCGGCTGCCAGCGCAAGGAGCCCGAGGACGACCTGGATCGTGGCCGCCGTGTCGGTCTGCGGGATGTTGCGTTCGAACGCAAGGCCTGCCGGCAGGCTCGCATTCACGAGCGCGGTCTTCGCCGCATCCGCGGGTGCGGTGGGCGTCACGTCCACGGCCACGAGGCTCGTGAAGGCGCTCACGAGGTGGTGCTCGAGGGCGACCTCGACCACCTGCCGGCGCGTGCCCTCGGCGTCCGCCCCCAGGCGCATCGCGTCCATCAGCTCGGCGATCTTCGCCCTGGCCCAGAGGGCGCCCACGCCGTTCGCCGCGGGGCCGGGCGAAGGCGTGAGCGCCACGCTCCAGGGTTCGTTGCCGCGCAGGCCGCTCACCACGATCGGGCCGCGCGCGCCCTCGAGGGTCGCCGCGACCGCGACGGGCTCGCCGAGGTACAGGTCGGGCACGCGCGCGGGAAACGTCGCGACGCTTTCGCCCGCGGCGGTGCGGATCGCCACGTCCTTGAGGACCGGCGCCTCGATCTTCGCGAACAGCCGCGACATCTTCTCGCGCACCTCGCGCAGGTCCCCCACGTGGGTGAAGGTGCCGCGCCCGAACTGCGCGGCCTTCGCCATGAAATGGCCGTTGGGCGCGGAGCCGATGCCCACCGTGAAGAGCCGCGAGGCGCCGAGCCGCGCGTGGATGAGCGAGAAGAGCGCGTCCTCGTTGCCCACGGCGCCGTCGGTGACGAAGATCACCTGGCGCAGCAGCCCCGGCGTCTCGCCGCCGGGCAGCGCGAGGGCGAGGGCCGCGGCCATCTCGGTGCCGCCGTCGGCGCGAAGCCGCGCCACCCACTCGCGGGCGATGGCGAGGTTCTGTGCGCTCGCCTCGAGCGCGTCGGCGAAGAGGCGGCGCGCGCGCGAATTGAACTCGATCACGTTGAAGCGGTCGCCCGCGCCGAGGGTGTCGAGCGCCACCGCGAGCGCGGCCTTCGCCTGCTCCATCGGCGAGCCGCTCATGGAGCCGGAGGTGTCGATCACGAGGATCGTCTCGCGCGGCAGGCGCGAGTCGCCCGCGCGCCCGGCCGCGGCGGGCTCGGGCGGCATCACCATCAGCAGGGCGTAATCGCGGCCGTTCACGGACTCGGTGTAGAGCGCCGCGCGGGGCTCCGCACCCGCCGCGGGCGTCCACACGAGCTCGAAATCGCGGTCCGCGCTTTCCTGGTCCTTCACGAGGGTGATCTCGGTGCGCCGCTCGCCCGCCTTCTCGATCACCGCCTCGTGGTAGGACGAGGCGATGCGCGCGAGCGGCGTGCCCGCGTCGATGACGACGGCGATCTCCACCGGGTTCACGGGGCTGCCGGGGGCGGCGTAGGCCGGCTGCAACAGGGGTTCGTGCAACGCGTCACTCGCGGAAGCGCCGTTCGCCGCGAGTCGCGCGCCCGCGGACAGGGCTTCGCGGTCCTTCGGCTCGTCGGGCAGCGCACCGGGGGCGGGGACGTAGCGCTGCGTGACCGCGAGCGGGAAGCGCAGGCGGAACTCGCCCTGGTCCCAGGCGAGCGCCTGCTGGTACTCGAGGGTCACCTGCACGCTCTCGCCGGGGCCGATGTTGGCGACCGCGTTGGTGAAGAGGTTGGGGCGCTGCTGCTCGACGAGCGCGGCCTTGCGGCCCTCGCGCCGGGCCGACTCGTAGGTCCGGCGGGCCTCCTGCTTCTCCTGGATGCGGCCCTCGATCGCGCGGCTTCCGATCCGCAGCCACAGGTGGTCCACGGCGGATTTCTCGGGCAGCGGAAAGACGTAGACGCCCTCGGCGTGCTCCGCGCCGGGGTTGTGGAAGACCTGGGTCACTCGGGTGCGCGCGACGATGCCCGAGACCACGATCGCCACCTGCGTGGAGACCGTGGGCGCCGCGGCGTACTGCCCCGGAGTCGCCGTGCGCAGCAGCAGCGCCCCCGACTTCGCGTCGTTCGGCGTGGCCGCCTGCGCCGCCTGCGAAAGCCCCAGGGCGGCGAGCGCCAGCACGAGGCTCGCCGCCACCCCGCTCGCGATCGCCTTGCCGAGGAGCCCCAGAAGATCCGCCGCCGAGACCCGCACGCCCCGCGTCCTGCCGCTGCCGCCATCCGCCATCCGTCCATCCCCTTTCCGCCCTTAGGGCAGGTCCCATTGCGCGCGCGGGCGGGGCGGGGTAAGGGGAGGAATGCGGGCGCCGCGGCGAGCAATTGTGGCGAAACGATGGCAAGGGGCCCCCGGGAGGCCCCGCGGGGGGGAGGGCACCTATAATCGCCGCCATGGCCCGCCGCATCGCCCTCGTCGAGGACGACCCCACGATCCGCCAGAACTACGCCGACGCGCTCGCGCGCGCCGGCTACGAGGTCGCGGCCTTCGCCGACCGCGCCTCGGCCTCGCGCTCGCTCGCCACGCGGCTGCCGGATGCCGCGATCATCGACGTGGGCCTGGGCGCGGAGATCGACGGGGGCTTCGCGCTGTGCCGGGAGCTGCGCGCGAGAAGCGCGCTCCTGCCGATCGTCTTCCTCTCGGCGCGGGATTCCGACTTCGACATCGTCTCGGGCCTGCGCCTGGGCGCCGACGACTACCTCACCAAGGACGTGAGCCTGCCGCACCTGCTCGCGCGCATCGCCGCGCTCTTCCGGCGGGTGGAGGCCGCCGCCGAGGCGCCGGCCGCGGAGGACGTCTTGAACCGCGGCAAGCTCGCGCTCGACGCGCGGCGCATGTCGGCGACCTGGGAGGGCAGGCCGCTCGGGCTCACGATCACCGAGTTCTGGATGGTGCACTCGCTCGCCAAGCACCCCGGCCACGTGAAGGACCGCGACCAGCTCATGCGCGACGCCGAGATGGTGGTCGACGACGGCACGATCACCTCCCACGTGAAGCGCATCCGCAGGAAGTTCCTCGCGCTCGACCCCGCGTTCGCCGCGATCGAGACGGTCTACGGCATGGGCTATCGCTGGACCGAGGGATGAGCGCGCCACGGCCCCGGGGGCCGGCGGGGTTCCTGTTCTCGATCCGCTTCCGGCTGCTGCTCGCCTCCGCGGTGCTGCTCGCGATCCCCTGGCTCGCCGCGCAGTTCATCGAGCGCATGGAATCGTTCCTGCGCGCGAGCCAGGAGCAGGCGATCCGGGGCACGGCGCGCGCGGTCGCCTCCGCGCTCTCCGACCGGCCCGCGCTCTTCGAGCGCAGCGTCTCGGCCGACGACCCCGAGGCGGAGGAGCGCCGCCGCATCGTCGCGCTCTTCGCCGCCGCCGACCCGGACGCCGCCGCGAGCCTGGGCGCGGCCTACGCGCCTTCGGAGGAGGTCGAGCGCTTCCTCGACATCATGGGGCGCCGGTCCTCCCGCGTCTGGGTCGTCGACACGCGCTCGCGGGTGCGCGGGCTCTCGGGGAGCCTGCGCGGCGCCTCCGGGAGCCTGCGCTTCGACGCGGTCGCGGCCGAGCGCCCGATGGGGCCGGCCACCACCGGGTGGCTCAAGCCGCTCGTCGCGCTCGTGGTGTCCACGCCTTCGGTCCCCGCGGGCGACGAGTCGAAGCCGGTGCGCGCGCAGATCGACCGGGCCCTCATCGGCGTGTCCTCGACGCACTGGCGCGGCACGCGCGAGCGCGACGTCGCGATCCTCTCGGCGGCGCAGCCGATCTTCGTGGGCGACGACATCGTCGGGGCGGCGGTGGTCGAGGAGACCACGGCCTCGATCCAGCTGCTCAAGGAGTCGGCCCTCGAGGACCTCCTCGCGGTGACGCTCGCGGTGGTGGCGACCGCCCTCGCGATCCTGCTCTTCTTCGCCTCGCGCCTCGCCGCGCGCATCCGCAGGCTGCACCGCGAGGCCGAGGCGGCCATCGATCCCCAGGGGCGCATCCGCGGCACGATCCGGCCGGGCGGCGCGCGCGACGAGATCGGCGAGCTCTCGCGCACCATGGCGGGCGTGCTCGCGCGCCTCAAGGACTACAACGCCTACCTCGAGGCGATGGCCGGGCGCCTGTCGCACGAGCTGCGCACGCCCGTGGCCGTGGTGCGCTCCTCCCTCGACAACCTGCGCGCGCAGCCGCTCGCGCCCGAGGCGCGCGTCTACCTCGAGCGCGCGGGCGAGGGCGTGGAGCGGCTCTCGCGCCTCATCGCGCGGCTCTCCGAGGGCACGCGCCTCGAGCGGCTGCTCGAAGGCGCCGAGCGCGAGGACTTCGACCTCGCGGCGGTGGTCGCCGGCTGCGTCGAGGGCTACCGCGGCGCCTCGCCCGCGCGCCGCTTCGAGCTCAGCGCGCCCGCCGGGCCCGTGCCGGTGCGCGGCTCGCCCGACGCCTTCGCGCAGCTCCTCGACAAGCTCGTCGAGAACGCCGAGGACTTCGCCCCGCCGGGCGCGGCGATCCGCGTGGCGCTCGCGGCCGACGCGCGCATGGCCACCCTCGCGGTGGAGAACCCGGGGCCGGCGCTTCCCGGCGCCATGGCGGGCGGGCTCTTCGACTCGATGGTGTCGCTGCGCGAGGCCCCGGGCCGGCGCGAGGGCCACCTCGGGCTCGGCCTCTACATCGCCCGCCTCGTGGCCGAGTTCCACGGCGGGCGCATCCGCGCCGCGGACCTTCCCGGCGGGGCGGGCGTGCGCTTCGAGGTCGCCGTCCCGCTCGCGGCCGGCCGGGAGCGCCCGATCCGGTAAACTCAGCGCAGGAACCTCCACCGGAACCGCGAAATTGGCCCGCATCCTGCTGCTCGCCGTCATCGGCTTCGTCATCTGGCTGCTGTTCCGCGGGTTCTTCCGCTCGCAGGTGAAGCGCGAGACCCCGCCCGCGACGACCGCGAAGGGCGAGGACATGGTGAGCTGCGCGCGCTGCGGCGTGAACCTGCCCCGGAGCGAGGCCCGCGAGGAGGGCGGGCGCTTCCTGTGCCGGGACAACCCGAACTGCAGGGCCGGCCCATGAGCTCCGCGGCCGAGGGCCGGATCGCGATCCCGGGCCGCGGGCCCGGAGCGCGCATGCCGCTCGTCGGCGCCGTCGACGACACGACCTGGAAGACGCTCTTCGTCTTCTGCGGCTACCGCATCGTCCTCGCGCTGCTCGTCGCCGCGGGCTTCGTCTTCCTCAACAACTACATCCAGCTCGGGGCGCAGCTGCCCGGGGCGGTCGCGCCCACGCTCGTCGCCTACCTCGTGGCCTCCGTCCTGCTGGTGATCCCGGCGTGGCTGCGCGAGCCCAGCCTCACGATCCAGGTGACCGCGGGCGTGGTGGTCGACGTCTTCGCGATCGTGCTGCTCATGCACGCGAGCGGCGGGGTGCGCTCGGGCCTGGGGGTGGCGCTCCTCGTCTCGCTCGCCGCGGCGGGGCTCATCTCCCGCGGGCGGCTCGCGTTCTTCCACGCCGCGGTCGCCGCCCTCGCCGTGCTCTTCGAGCAGGCCTTCCAGCTCTGGCGCTACGACGGCGCGCCGGGCGACTTCGTGCAGGCCGGGCTCACGAGCCTCGCCTTCTTCGCCACCGCGGGCCTGGGCTTCACGCTCGCGCGCTACGCGCGCACGAGCGAGCGCATCGCCGCCGAGCGCCAGGTCGACCTCGACAACCTCTCGCAGATCAACGAGCTCGTGATCCGCGACATGCAAGACGGCCTGCTCGTGGTCGACGGCGCGGGCGCCATCCGCCAGCACAACCCGCGCGCGGCGGCCCTCCTCGGGACCCTGCCGCCGGGCAAGCGGCCGATGCTCGCCGACTACGCCCCGGAGGTCGCCGAGCTCCTCGAGGGCTGGCGCCGGGGCTCGGAGAACCCCTTCGCGCCGCTGCGCTCGCCGCGCTCGGGTGCGGAGCTGCAGGTGCACTTCGTCGCCATCGGCACCGGCAAGCCCCCGCCCGTCGTCGTGTTCGTCGAGGACGCGGATCGCGCGCGCCGCGAGGCCCGGCAGATGAAGCTCGTCGCCCTCGGGCGGCTCACCGCCTCGATCGCCCACGAGATCAGGAATCCGCTCTCGTCCATCGGCCACGCCGCCGACCTCCTGGGCGAGGAGGCGGGCGAGGGGGGCGAGAACCGGCGCCTCGTGGCGATCATCCGCGACAACGTCTTCCGCCTCGACCGCATGGTGCAGGAGGTGCTCTACCTCAACCGCCGCGACCGGGCGCAGCCCGAGGCGGTCGAGCCGCGCTCGCACCTCGCGAACTTCATCCACGATTTCGCCACGAGCGAGCGCGTGCCCGAGGCCACGCTCGCCTTCGAGGTGCGCACCACCCAGCGCCTGTGGTTCGACCGCCAGCACCTCGACCAGGTGCTCTGGAACCTCGCGCGCAACGCCTGGCGCCACGGGCGCAAGCTCCCGGGCTCGATCCGCATCGTCGTTTCCGCGGGCGCCGCGCCGGGCACGGCCGTGGTCGCCGTGCGCGACGACGGTCCGGGCGTGGCCCCCGAGGTGCAGGCCCACATCTTCGAGCCGTTCTTCACGACCGACGCGCAGGGCACGGGGCTGGGCCTGTACATCGCCCGGGAGCTGTGCGAGGGCAACGGCGCGCGCATCGAGTACACGGGCGATGCGGGCGGCGGCGAGTTCCGCGTCACGATGAAGGGGGCCTGATGAGCCGCAAGGCGGTGCTGGTGGTCGACGACGAGGCCGACATCCGGGAGCTGCTCGTGCTCACGCTCACGCGCATGGGCGCGGACGCGGACAGCGCGGCCTCGGTGAAGGAGGCCGAGGAGGCGCTGAAGGCCCGGAGCTACGACCTGTGCCTGACGGACATGCGGCTTCCCGACGGCGACGGGCTGCAGGTGCTCAACCACATCGCGGAGCACTACGGCAACACGCCCGTGGCGGTGATCACCGCCTACGGCTCGACGGACAACGCCGTGGCCGCGCTCAAGGCCGGCGCGTTCGACTACCTCGCGAAGCCCATCAAGATCGAGCAGCTGCGCCCGCTCGTCATGAGCGCGCTCAAGCTGCCGCGCCCCGTGCACTCGCGGCGCGTGTCGATCGGCGAGACGCCCCTGCCGGGCGTGCCGAAGCTCCTGGGCGAGTCCGCGCCGATCCAGCGCGCGCGCGAGATGATCGCCAAGCTCTCGCGCTCCCAGGCGCCGGTCTACATCACCGGGGAGTCGGGCAGCGGCAAGGAGGTGGCCGCGCGCCTCATCCACGTCGGCTCCTCCCGGGCCGAGGGCCCGTTCATCGCGGTCAACTGCGGCGCGATCCCCGAGAACCTCATGGAGAGCGAGTTCTTCGGCTACAAGCGCGGAGCCTTCACCGGGGCGGACAACGACAAGCTGGGCTACCTGCAGGCCGCGCAGAAGGGCACGCTCTTCCTCGACGAGGTCGGGGACCTGCCGCTCGCGATGCAGGTGAAGCTGCTGCGCGTGATCCAGGAGAAGAAGGTCCGGCGCCTGGGCGACACGCAGGAGGAGCCGATCGACGTGCGCATCATCTCGGCCACGCACCGCTCGCTCGCCGAGCAGGTGGACGCGGGCGAGTTCCGCCAGGACCTCTTCTACCGGCTGAACGTCATCGAGCTGAAGATGCCGAGCCTGCGCGAGATCCCCGACGACATCCCCCTGATGGTCGCCGCCGTGGTCGAGCGCCTCGCCCGGCAAAGCGGCGCGCCGCCCCCGGTGATCTCGGAGGAGGCGATGCTGCGGCTGCGGCGCTACGACTTCCCGGGCAACGTGCGCGAGCTCGAGAACATCCTCGAGCGCGCGCTCGCGCTGTGCAGCGACAACGTGGTGCGCGAAAGCGACCTCTACCTCACCCAGGCCACCACGCGCGAGAAGGCCGCGGTCCTCGACGGCTCGCTCGGCACGCGGGGGCTTCCGCTGCACGAGTTCCTCGACCAGGTCGAGCGCGAGGCGATCCAGAAGGCGCTCGACACCACCCGCTACAACAAGACCGCCGCGGCGAAGCTGCTCGGGATCACCTTCCGCAGCCTGCGCTACCGCCTCGACCGGCTGGGGTTCGACTGATGCCGATCTTCGACGTGGAAGTGGTGCGCCGCGAGGGCGAGCGGCTGCCCGAGGCCCTCGCCGCGGGGCTCGCCGAGGCCCTCGGCGCGGTGATGGGCGCGGCCCCCGGCAAGGTCTGGGTGCGGCTGCGGGAGCTCGCGCCGGAGCGTTACGCGGAGAACGGCGCCGGGCCCGCGCGCCCCTCGCCCGCCTTCGTGACGCTGCTCGCTTCCGCCGCGCCCGAGGGCGATCGGCTCGCCGAGCGCGTGGCCGGCATCACGGCGGAGGTGGCGCGGCTCACCGGGCGCGATCCCGACAACGTCCACGTGCTCGTCGAGACCTCCGCGCGCGGGCGCATCGCCTTCGGCGGTCGGGTGGTCCGATGAGCGCGCGGGTGCGCACCGTCGACCTCGACGCCTTCGCGCAGGTCCTGCCCGGCCTCGCGCGGCTGCTGCGCGACGCCGTCGATTCCGGCGGATCCGTCGGTTTCTGGGCGCCGCTCGCCGAGGGCGAGGCGCTGCTCTACTGGCGCGAGGTGATGCAGTGGCTGGTGGAGGCCCGCGTGGTACTGATCGTGGCCGAGGACGCGGGCGAGGTCGTGGGCAGCGTCCAGGTCGTGCTCTCGAACCGGCAGAACGGCGCGCACCGCGCCGAGGTGCAGAAGCTCATGGTCCACACCTCGCGCCGCGGCCACGGGCTCGGGCGGGCGCTGCTCGCCGCGGCCCACGTCGAGGCGCGCTACCGCGGCCGCACGCTGCTCATCCTCGACACGCGCACCGGGGATGCGGCCGAGCGCCTCTACGAGTCCATGGGATACGTGCGCGCCGGGCAGGTCCCGGGCTACACGGTCGAGCGCGACGGCACGGCCCACGCGACGACCTTCTTCTACCACGTGCTGCCCTGAGCGCGGCGGCGCGCGAGCGCCCCGTGGCCCCGCGATGTTCCCCGGTCCCGACGAAGCCCCGCCGCGCTTCATCCTCGACATCGCCGGGGTCTGCTCGGGCGCGCGCTGGACCCCCTCGCCCAATTGCGACGAGCGTCCCGAGGGGGCGGCGATCGAGCTCCTCGTGATCCACAACATCTCGCTCCCGCCCGGGGATTTCGGCGGCCCGTGGATCGAGGACCTGTTCCTGAATCGCCTGCACCCCGCGGTCGATCCCTACTTCGCGGGGCTCGCGGGCGTCGAGGTGTCGGCCCATTTCCTCGTGCGCCGCGACGGCGAGCTCGTTCAGTTCGTGCCCTGCGAGCTGCGCGCCTGGCACGCGGGCGCCTCGGCCTGGAAGGGCCGGGAGCGCTGCAACGACTTCTCCATCGGCGTCGAGCTCGAGGGCACGGACGAGGTCGCCTTCACCGACGCGCAGTACGCCACGCTCGCCGAGCTCACTCAGGCGATCTTCGAGCGCTACGGGCGCCTCGAGCTCGCGGGGCACTGCGACATCGCGCCGGGGCGCAAGACCGACCCCGGGCCGCGATTCGACTGGGCGCGTTACCGCGCGAGCCTCGTCGCCTGAAGGTCCCGCACCCCCTCGGCCCCCCGCCGCGTTGTTGACCCGCGTCAGAAGGCACCCCGCCCGGCGGGCCCAGAATCGTCGCTAAGGAAGCGTTAAGCCGGGCTCCCTACAGTGCGGTCTGGGCAGGCGATGGGCGCCGGCCCCCCACCGAAAGGAAACCGACATGAAGACGATCTTCGCCGCGCTGGTCCTCGCCGCCGCCCCGCTCGCGTACGCGGGCGCGAACTGCCCCGAGACCCCGAAGGACCAGTGGCTCTCCGAGAAGGAGGTCCAAACCCGCTTCGAGGGCCGCGGCTATACCGTGAACAAGGTGAAGCGCGAGGGCAACTGCCTCGAGGTCTACGCGAAGAACAAGGACGGCAAGCGCGTGGAGGCCTACGTGAATCCCGCCGACGGCACGGTCGTGAAGGAGAAGGTGAAATCGTGAGCGCGACGGTTCCCGCCAGGGCGCCGAGCGGGGTCCCGGTCTGGGACCCGCTGCTGCGCCTCGCCCACTGGACGCTCGCGTTCTCGGTGCTCGCCGCTATTGCCACGGGCGACGACGGGGGCAAGTGGCACGAGCGCCTGGGTTACGTCGCGCTCGGCGTGGTGGCGATCCGCCTCGCCTGGGGCTGGGTCGGCCCGGCCCGGGCGCGCTTCGCGGACTTCGTCCGCTCGCCGCGCGAGGTGCTCGACTACACGCGCCGGATGATCGCCCGGAGCGAGCCCCGCCACCTGGGGCACAACCCGCTGGGCGGCGCGTGGATCGTGGTGATGCTCGCTCTCGTGGCCGCCACCGGCGTCACGGGCTGGGCGCTCGCGATCCTCGGCGAGGACGAGTTCGAGTGGATCGAGGACCTGCACGAAGGGCTCGCCAACGGTCTGATCGGCGCGCTCGTCGTGCACCTCGCGGGCGTGGCCTGGGCGAGCCTGCGCCACGGCGAGAACCTCGTGGCCGCGATGCTCACGGGCCGCAAGCGCGCGCCCCGGCCCGGGGACGACTGATGCCGTGAGCCGGATCCTCCTGGTCGAAGACGATGCGCTGCTCGGCGACGGGGTGAAGGCCGGCCTCGAGGACGAGGGTCACGCCGTCGACTGGGTGCGCGATGGCCTGCATGCCCGGGAAGCCCTCGCCGCCGAGGGCTTCACCGCCGTGGTGCTCGACCTCACGCTGCCCCGGCTCGACGGGATCGAGATCCTGAAGGCCCTGCGCGCCCGGGGCGATCGCACGCCGGTGCTCGTCCTCACGGCGCGCGACACCGTCCCCGACCGCGTGAAGGGGCTCGACGCGGGCGCCGACGACTACCTGGTGAAGCCCTTCGAGCTCTCCGAGCTCAAGGCGCGCGTGCGCGCGCTCGTGCGGCGCACCGCGGGCGAAGCCTCCAATGTCCTCGAGCGCCGCGGCGTGACGGTGGATCTCGCCAACCGCCGCGTGTCCCACGCGGGCCGCGCGGTGGAGCTCACGCCGCGCGAGTACGCGGTGCTCGTCGCGCTGCTCTCCCACCCCGGGCGGGTCCACTCGCGCGCCCAGCTCGAGCAGGAGACCTACGCCTGGGGCCGGGAGGTCGAGTCCAACGCGATCGAGGTCCACGTGCACCACCTGCGCGCCAAGCTCTTCGCCGGGCTGATCCGGACGGTGCGGGGGCTCGGCTACGTGATCGACGACGATGGCTGAGAGGCGCACCTCGCTTCGCGGCCGGCTCGTGGCGCTTCTCGTGGCGGCCTCGGGCATCGTCTGGGTCGCGGTCGCCGTGGCGACCTTCATCGACGCGCGCCACCAGGCGGACCTGCTTTTCGACGCGCAGCTCACCGAGTACTCCGAGGTGCTCACGGCGATCGCCGGACACGAGGTCTACGAGATCGAGGGCAAGGTGACGGTGATCGAGCACGAGTACGCGCAGGCGCTCACCTACCAGGTGTGGTCCACGACCAACGACCTGCTGATGCGCTCCCACGCCGCGCCCGCCACGGTCCTCGCGACCGCCGACGGCTTCAGCGACGTCGAGGTGGCGGGAGCGCGCTGGCGGGCGCATCGCCGCGTGGACCGGGAGAACGCGCTCGTGCTGATCGTCGCCCACCGCTTCGAGGTGCGCGAGGAGCTCGCCGGGCGCATCGCCTGGCGGCTCGCGCTGCCGGTGGTCGTCGGGCTGCCGCTGCTCGCGCTCGCCATCGCGCTCGCGGTGTGGCGCGCGCTCGCCCCCCTCGATCGGCTCACCGCCGAGATCCGGGGGCGCGACCCGCAGCGCCTCGAGCCCGTCGTCGCCCCGGAGGCTCCGAGCGAGGTGGTCCCGCTCATCGAGGCCCTCAACCAGCTCTTCGCGCGTCTCGAGCGATCCTTCGAGAACGAGCGGCGCTTCACGGGCGATGCGGCCCACGAGCTTCGCACCCCGCTCGCCGCGCTTCGCACCCAGGCGGAGGTGGCGCTCACGACCGAAAGCGACGAACGCCGGCGCCGGGCCCTCGGGCAGGTGGTCGCCGGGGTGGACCGCGCGACGCGACTCGTCGCGCAGCTGCTCGCGCTCGCCCGCCTCGACGGCCAGCGCGGGGCGGCGGCCGGTGCCACGGACCTCGGCGCGATCGCGCGCGAGGCGCTCGCCGAGCTCGCCGCCGAGGCCGAGGAGCGCCAGGTCGCGCTCGAGTTCGCCGAGTCCGGGGAAGGGCCCCGGGAAGTCCGGGGCGAGAGCGCGATGCTGCACGCGCTGGTGCGCAACCTCGCCGAGAACGCCGTGCGCTACACCCCGCCGGGCGGCCGCGCGCGGGTCCTGGTGCGCCGCGCGGGCGACGAGGTGGTCCTCGCGGTCGAGGATTCCGGCCCCGGCGTCCCGGAGGAGTTCCGCGCTCGCATCTTCGACCGCTTCTTCCGCATGGCCGGCGAGTCGGCGGGGGGCAGCGGACTGGGCCTTTCGATCGCGCGCCGCGTCGTGGAGCTGCACTCGGGGAGCATCGCCGCCGCGGCGAGCCCGGAGCTGGGGGGGCTCGCGGTGACCGTGCGCTTTCCCGCGGCCGATAAGGATGCGTTAAGGAAGCGTCCGTAGATTGGGGGGCATGGCGCGAGGACGGGACATGGGGTCCCGGACGGCGCCCCGGATCAAGGAGAACCGACCATGAAATTTCGCAGACTCTCACCCGTCCTCGGCGCCCTGATCGCGGCGCCCGCGCTCGCCCTGGCGAGCACGCCCATGAACCTCACCGAGGCCGTCGCCTTCATGCACTCGCAGTTCCCCGGCGACATCGTCGCCGCCGAGCTCGACACGACGGGCGACAAGTCCCCGCACTACCACGTCGACATCCGCTTCCCCCACGGGGCGCTCGCGCGGCTCGAGTTGGACGCGCTCACCAGGAAGATCTCCTCGCGCCAGCCCCCGGTCGAGCCCGAGGATGGCGCCATGTCCCTCACGGACACGATCGCCTTCATCTCCACGCAGTTTCCCGGCAAGGTGATGCTCGCCGAGCTCGACGGCAGCGACGCGACGAACCCGCACTACCACGTCGACATGCGGCTCATCAACGGCCGGACCGCGCGCCTGCGCATCGACCCCGTGACCCGCCTCGTGTCCTGGCGCGGTACCGCCCGCCTCGACTTCTGATCCCCGCAGGGCCCGCGCCGCGCGGCTTTTCGCCCCGTCTCCCCCGGGAGGCGAGGCGCAAGGCCGCGCGGTTTTTCATGCCGCGCGGACATTGCTCAATTGTTGCGCAAGAAGGCCTCCCAAGCCCCTGATTGCGCGGGCGAAAAAATAGTCTCAACCATTGCTTGCGTTGCCCCTCGCGCTTTACTAGACTTTGTGGCCTGCCGTTCCACAAGGCACTACATCTTGTGGAATGGGGGTGGAACAAGCTGTTGAGAAGGCCGGGGAAAACCGGCGCTTATCCACAAAGTTTCAGGAACTTAGTGCAGCCCACGAGGCTGCCCGTCCAAAAGACCGCCGCGTCGCGACCCCCGAGTCCCGCGGCCCGAAAACAGGTTCATCCAGGAGACGAGCAATGCGCCTTGCATCCGACATCCATCCCGCGGCCCCCCTCCAGAACCCCACGAGCCCGGAAGGCGCGGAGGTCCCGCAGGAGCGGTACGCGGATCACAAGGTCATCCGGCGCAACGGCGCCGTCGTCGGCTTCGAGCCCGACAAGATCGCGGTCGCGGTCACCAAGGCCTTCCTCGCGGTCGCCGGCGGCACGGCGGCGGCCTCCGCGGGCGTGCGCGACAAGGTGCAGGCGATCACGCAGTCCGTGGTGAACGCGCTGCTGCGGCGCCACCCCGCGGGCGGCACCTTCCACATCGAGGACATCCAGGACCAGGTCGAGCTCGCGCTCATGCGCGCGGGCGAGCACCAGGTCGCGCGCTCCTACGTGCTCTACCGCGAGGAGCGCGCCCGCGAGCGCGCCAAGCGCGCCCAGGAGGCGGCCGAGGCCCGCAGCCCCAGCCTCAACGTCACGGTCAACGGCGCGAAGCAGCCCCTCGACCTCGCCGCGCTCGAGGCGCTCGTCGCCTCCGCCTGCCAGGGGCTCGGCTCCGACGTGGAGCCGCGGCGCATCATCGAGGCGACGCTCAGGGACCTCTACGACGGCGTGCCCCTCGACGAGGTGCACAAGTGCGCGATCCTCGCCGCGCGCATGCTGATCGAGACCGACCCCGCCTACACCTACGTCACCGCGCGGTTGCTGCTGCACACGATCCGCCATGAGGTCCTCGGCGAGGAGGTGACCCACGAGCAGATGGCGGCGCGCTACGCGGAGTACTTCCCCACCTTCGTGAACCGGGGCATCAAGGCGCAGCTGCTCGACGAGCGCCTGGGCACCTACGACCTCAAGCGCCTGGGCGAGGCGCTCGACTCCGCGCGCGACAACAAGTTCGACTACCTCGGCCTGCAGACGCTCTACGACCGCTACTTCCTGCACATCCACGACCACAAGATCGAGCTCCCGCAGGCCTTCTTCATGCGCGTCGCCATGGGGCTCGCGATCAACGAGGTGAACCGCGAGGAGCGAGCGATCGAGTTCTACGACGTGCTCTCCACCTTCGACTTCATGTCGTCGACGCCGACCCTCTTCAACTCGGGCACGCAGCGCTCGCAGCTCTCCTCGTGCTACCTCACCACGGTCGCCGACGACCTCGACGGCATCTACGAGGCGATCAAGGAGAACGCGCTGCTCTCCAAGTTCGCCGGGGGCCTGGGCAACGACTGGACGCCGGTGCGCGCGCTCGGCGCCTACATCAAGGGCACCAACGGCAAGAGCCAGGGCGTGGTGCCCTTCCTCAAGGTCGTGAGCGACACCGCGGTCGCGGTGAACCAGGGCGGCAAGAGGAAGGGCGCGGTGTGCTGCTACCTCGAAACCTGGCACCTCGACATCGAGGAGTTCCTCGAGCTCAGGAAGAACACGGGAGACGACCGCCGCCGCACCCACGACATGAACACCGCGAACTGGATCCCGGACCTCTTCATGAAGCGCGTGATGGAGGGCGGGGACTGGACGCTTTTCTCGCCCTCGGACGTGCCCGACCTGCACGACAAGGTCGGCCGCGCCTTCGAGGAGGCCTACACGATCTACGAGAAGAAGGCGCTGCGCGGGGAGCTGAAGCTGCACAAGCGCATCCCGGCGCTCACCCTGTGGCGCAAGATGCTCACGATGCTCTTCGAGACGGGGCATCCCTGGATCACGTTCAAGGACCCCTGCAACATCCGCTCGCCCCAAGGCCACGTGGGCGTGGTGCACTCCTCGAACCTGTGCACCGAGATCACGCTGAACACGAACGCCTCCGAGATCGCGGTGTGCAACCTCGGCTCCGTGAACCTGCTCGCGCACATGAAGGACGACGGGCACGGCGGCAAGGCGCTCGACCACGCGAAGTTGAAGCGCACGGTCGCCACCGCCATGCGCATGCTCGACAACGTGATCGACATCAACTACTACGCGGTCAAGAAGGCGCGCGACTCCAACTACAAGCACCGGCCGGTGGGCCTGGGCATCATGGGCTTCCAGGACTGCCTGCAGGAGCTGCGCCTGCCCTACGCCTCCGACGCCGCGGTCGACTTCGCCGACCGCTCCATGGAGGCGGTGTGCTACTACGCCTACTGGGCCTCGACCGAGCTCGCCGAGGAGCGCGGCCGCTACTCGACCTACGCGGGCTCGCTCTGGGACCGCGGGGTGCTGCCGCAGGATTCGCTCAAGCTCCTGCTCGAGCAGCGCGGCGGCTACGTGGAGGTGGACACCTCGGAGTCGATGGACTGGGCGGCGCTGCGGCTGCGCATCAGGAAGCACGGCATGCGCAACTCGAACTGCGTGGCCATCGCGCCCACGGCGACGATCTCCAACATCATCGGCGTGTCGGCCTCGATCGAGCCCAACTACCAGAACCTCTACGTGAAGTCGAACCTCTCGGGCGAGTTCACGGTGGTGAACGAGCACCTCGTGCGCGACCTGAAGAAGCTCGGGCTCTGGGACAACGTGATGGTCGCCGACCTCAAGCACTTCGACGGCTCCATCGGCAAGATCGACCGCATCCCGCCCGAGGTGCGCAGCCTCTACGCGACCGCCTTCGAGGTCGAGCCGCACTGGCTCGTCGAGGCCGCCGCCCGCCGCCAGAAGTGGATCGACCAGGCCCAGTCGCTCAACATCTACATGGCCGGCGCCTCCGGCAAGAAGCTCGACGACACCTACAAGCTCGCCTGGCTGCGGGGCCTGAAGACCACCTACTACCTCCGGACGCTCGCGGCCACCTCGGCGGAGAAGTCCACGGGCAAGGGCGGCGAGCTCAATGCGGTGTCCGCCTCGGGCGGCGCCGAGGGCGCCGGCGAGGGCGCGGCGGAGTCCGCGGGCAAGTTCTGCTCCATCGACAACCCCGAGTGCGAAGCCTGCCAGTAGAAAATGGGGACAGTCCCCATTTAATCCCTGTAATCCAGGTTACAGCGCTTAAATGGGGACTGTCCCCATTTACGGCATTTGCGGGGCGTTGACGCGGGTCAAGTGATGCAGGCCGTGGCGGCGTAGCCTGACCCTTGGAGGGTCGGGAAAAGTGGCCGCCAAGCAGATCGTTTTCGGGGATGCCGCGCGCGAGAGGATCGTCGCCGGGGTGAGCCAGCTCGCCAACGCGGTGCGCGGGACCCTCGGGCCGAAGGCGCGCACTGTGGTGATCCAGCGCTCCTGGGGTTCGCCCGTGGTCATCAACTCCGGGGTCATCGTCGCCAAGGAGATCGAGCTCGCCGATCCGCTCGAGAACATGGGCGCCCAGATGGTGCGCGAGGTCGCCTCCAGGACCTCGGACGTGGCGGGCGACGGAACCACCACCGCGACGCTGCTCGCCCACCGCATCGTCGTCGAGGGCATGAAGCACGTCGCGGCGGGCATGAACCCCATGGACCTCAAGCGCGGGATCGACCTCGCCGTCGCCCGCGTCGTCGAGGAGCTCAAGCGCCTCGCCAAGCCCTGCGCCACCCCCACCGAGATCGCCCAGGTCGCCACCATCTCCGCGAACAACGATCGCGCGATCGGCCAGATCGTGGCCGAAGCGATGGAGAAGGCCGGCAAGGAGGGCGCGATCACCGTCGAGGACGCGCAGGGCCTCACGAGCGAGCTCGAGGTCGTCGAGGGCATGCAGTTCGACCGCGGCTTCCTCTCGCCCTACTTCATCACCGTCCCGGACAAGCAGCGCGCGGTCCTCGAGGACGCCTTCATCCTCATCTGCGAGAAGAAGGTCTCCTCGATCACGGAGCTGCTGCCCGCGCTCGAGCTCGTCGCCAAGGCCGTGAAGCCGGTGCTCGTCATCGCCGAGGACGTGGAGGGCGAGGCGCTCGCCACCCTCGTGGTGAACACGCTGCGCGGCGTGATCAAGGCCTGCGCGGTGAAGGCCCCGGGCTTCGGTGACCGCCGCAAGGCGATGCTCCAGGACATCGCGATCCTCACCGGCGGCCAGGTCATCGCCGAGGAGCTCGGCCTCGACCTCGAGCACATGGATCTCTCCCACCTGGGCCGCGTGCGCCGCGTCGAGATCGACAAGGACAACACGACGCTCATCGGCGGCGCGGGCGACCCGGCGAAGGTCGCGGCGCGCGTCGCGGAGCTGCGCGAGCAGGTGAAGGAGACGACGAGCGACTACGACCGCGAGAAGCTCCAGGAGCGCATCGCGAAGCTCGCCGGCGGCGTGGGCGTCGTCAAGGTGGGCGCGGCGACCGAGATGGAGATGAAGGAGAAGAAGGCCCGGGTCGAGGACGCGCTGCACGCCACGCGCGCCGCGGTCGAGGAAGGCGTCCTCCCCGGCGGGGGCGTGGCGCTGCTTCGGGCACGCGAGGCGATCGCCGGCCTGCATGGCGAGAACACCGACCAGGACTGGGGGGTGGCGATCGTGCGCCGCGCGCTCGAGGAGCCGCTGCGGCAGATCGCGGACAACGCCGGGGCCGAGCCCTCGGTGGTCCTCGACCGCGTGGTCGGCGGCATGGGCGATTTCGGCTTCAACGCCCTCACGGGCGAGTTCGGCGAGCTGGTCCCGATGGGGATCCTCGACCCCTGCAAGGTCACGCGCACGGCGCTGCAGAACGCGGCCTCCGTCGCGGGACTCATCCTCACCACCGACGTGATGATCGCGCAGCTGCCCGAACGCGGGCGCGAGCCGGCAGCCGCGATGGAGGCCTTATGAACGCACAACGGGAGAAGAGAGACATGGGAGCGCGGCACAATCCCCAAGCCATCCCCGAGACCACGGCCGAGATCGAGGACGCGCGCGTCGTCGAGCGGCCCGACGGGATTTACCTCGTGTACGGTGACGGGCGCGAGCGCGGGCCCTACGCGACCTACGTCGAGGCCATCGAGGACCAGCGCTCGGTCGACGAGGAGGCGATCGAGCCGGGCGAGACCCTGGAGGAGGCCGAGGCCGAGATCGGGCTCTCCGACTGGATCGACCCGGACACGGCCGCCCCCGCGGAGGACAACGTCCCCCGCATCGAGGAGCACTAGGAGTCGAGGCCCGGGGCGCGCGCACGCGCCCCCGGCCCGGCGGAGCATCGCTTGGCCATGAGCATCGAGAAGGCGGCGCCCGCCGCCGCCGCACCGGTCCCCCCGTCCGCCAGCGCGCGGCTCGTGGAGGGGCTGCTCAATCCCGCCGCCTATCCCCATCCCGTCGCTCGGGTCGAGCTCCTCGAGACCCACATCTCCTGGGTCCTGCTCGCCGGCGACTTCGCCTACAAGGTCAAGAAGCCCGTGAGCCTGGGCTTCGTCGATTTCGCAACGCTCGAGGCGCGGCGCCACTTCTGCGAGGAAGAGCTTCGGCTCAACCGCCGCACCGCCCCGGCGCTCTACCTCGACGTGGTCGCGATCACGGGAACGGCCGCCTCGCCCGTCCTCGGCGGCGCGGGCCCGGCGATCGAGTACGCGGTGCGCATGCGCCGTTTCCCGCAGGAGGCGCTCCTCGGGCGCATGGCGCGCGAGGGCCGGCTCGAGGCGGGCCACATCGACCGGCTCGCGCGCGCGGTCGCGGGCTTCCACGCGCGGGTCGAGCGCGCGGGCGCCTCGCTCGCCTTCGGCTCCGCCGAGCAGGTGCTCGCCGACGCGCTCGCGAACTTCACCCAGGTCGACGCGCTCGACGATTCCGAATCCACGCGGGCGCTGCGCCGGGAGCTGCGCGAGCGCACGCGCTACTCCGGGGCCTCGCTCGCCGGGGACTTCGCGCGCCGCAAGCGCGAGGGGTTCGTGCGCGAGTGCCACGGCGACCTCCACCTGGGCAACGTCACCCTCGTCGAGGGCGAGCCCGTCGTGTTCGACGCGATCGAGTTCAACGAGTCGCTGCGCTGGATCGACGTGATGGCCGACCTCGCCTTCCCGGTGATGGACCTCGAGCACCATTCGCTGCCGCGCTTCGCCTGGCGGCTGCTCAACGGCTACCTCGAGGCGACGGGCGACTACGGCGGCCTCGGGGTGCTTCGCTTCTACCTCGTCTACCGCGCCATGGTGCGCGCCAAGGTCGACTGCATCCGCGCGCACCAGGCCGACGCCAACGCCCTCGAGCGCGAGCGCAGCGCCCGTGCGTACCGCGCGCACCTGAAGCTCGCGCGCCACCTCGGCCAGCCGCAGCCCGCGGCCCTCGTGGTGATGCACGGGCTTTCGGGCTCGGGAAAGACCACGGTCTCGCAGGCGCTGCTCGAATCCCTCGGCGCCGTGCGGGCCCGCTCGGACGTCGAGAGGAAGCGCCTGCACGGGCTCGACGCCCTCGCGCGCACGGCCTCGCCCACGGGCGCCGGCCTCTACGGCGCGCAGGAGACCGACCGCACGTACTCGCAGCTCGCCCACATCGCGGGCGAGGTGCTTGCCCAGGGCTATCCCGCGATCGTCGACGCGGCCTTCCTCGAGCGCTCGCGGCGGGAATTCTTCCGCGAGATCGCCGGGGACCACGGCGCGGCCTTCGCGATCGTCGCCTGCGGGGCCCCGGAGGCGGAGCTTCGCCGGCGCGTGGAGAGGCGCGAGCGCGAGGGCTCGGATGCCTCGGAAGCGGGCCTCGCGATCCTCGAGAACCAGCTCGGCCGCCTCGAGCCCCTCGCCGAGGACGAGCTCGAGTCCACGGTCTTCATCGAGACCGAATCCGAGGGCGCGCTTCCCCCGGGCGCGGTGCCCTCGCTCGCCGCGCGGCTGGGTCTCGCCGCGAGCTGAGCGACCATGCGCCGCATCGATGTCTTCAACGGGGACGCGGACGGACTGTGCGCGCTGCACCAGCTGCGCCTCGCCGAGCCCGCCGCGACCGAGCTCGTCACGGGCCTCAAGCGCGAGATCGCGCTGCTCGAGCGCGTGCAGGCCGGCGCGGGCGACGAGGTGACCGTCCTCGACATCTCGCTCGAGCGCAACCGCGCGGCGCTCGAATCGCTGCTCGCCCGGGGCGTGAAGCTGCGCTGGTTCGATCACCATTACGCGGGCGCGATTCCCTCGCACCCGGGGCTGCGGGCCGCGATCGACGAGTCGGGCGAGGTGTGCACGAGCATGCTCGTGGACCGCGAGCTCGGCGGCCGCTACCGCCCCTGGGCGGTCGTCGCCGCCTTCGGGGACAACCTCGAGGACTCCGCGCGCTCGCTCGCCTCGGGCCTGGGCCTCGACGCCGGCCGCGTGGCGCGCCTGCGGCTGCTCGGCAAGTGCCTCAACTACAACGCCTACGGCGAGCGCAGCGACGACCAGCTCGTCCAGCCCATCGACCTCTACCACGTGATCCACCGCTACGAGGACCCGCTGCGCCTGCTCGACGAGGAGCCGCTCGTCGCGCGCCTCGCCAAGGGCCGCGAGACCGACCTCGCCCTCGCGCGGGCCGTGCCGCCGTTGCGGGAGCACGACGGCGGCGACGCCTGGCTCCTGCCCGACGCGCCCTGGGGCCGGCGCGTGATCGGGGAATACGCCAACGCGCTCGCCACCGACGACGCCGGGCGCGCCCACGCGGTGCTGGTGCCCAACGGCGCGGGCGGCTACACGATCAGCGTGCGTTCGCCGCGCGGCCGGGGCTCCGCCGCGGCGCTGTGCCGCAGGTACCCGACCGGCGGGGGCAGGGCGCTCGCCGCGGGCATCGACCACCTGGACCCCGCGCGGATCGAGGAATTCCTCGGCGAGTATCACCGATTCTGGGCGGAGGCGGCCCGTGAGGTCCACTGAGCCGCTCCTCTTCGCCCTGGGCGCGAGCCGGCGCTTCGGCGAGGCGATCGCCGCGCACCTGGGCATCGGGCTCGCGCCCCACGAGGAGCGCGAGTTCGAGGATGGCGAGCACAAGGCGCGGCCGCTCGCGAGCGTCCGCGGGCGCGACGTGTTCGCCGTGCACTCGCTCTACGCCGAGCCCGGGGCGAGCGTGAACGACAAGCTCGTGCGCCTGCTCTTCTTCCTCGGCGCGCTGAAGGACGCCGGCGCGGCGCGCGTGACCGCGGTCGTCCCCTACCTCGCCTACGAGCGCAAGGACCGCAAGAGCCAGAGCCGCGATCCGGTGACCACGCGCTACGTGGCGGGGCTCTTCGAGGCGGTGGGCGCGGACGGCGTGGTGACGATGGACGTGCACAACCTCGCCGCCTACCAGAACGCGTTTCGCATCCGCGCGGAGAACCTCGAGGCGAATTCCCTCTTCGTCGAGCACTTCGCCGCACGCCATCTCCCGGGCGAGGAGATCGCCGTCGTCTCGCCGGACGCGGGCGGCATCAAGCGAGCCGAAGCCTTCCGCCAGCGCCTCGCGCGCAAGCTCGGCCGGCCGGTCGCCGCGGCCTTCGCGGAGAAGTACCGCGCCGGCGGCGTGGTGAGCGGCGACGCGCTCGTGGGCGAGGTCGACGGCAGGGTCGCGATCATCGTCGACGACCTCATCAGCGCGGGCCACACGGTCGATCGCGCGGCGCGCGCCTGCCTCGCGCACGGCGCGAAGGCCGTTCACGCGGCCGCCACCCACGGCGTATTCGCGGGCGAGGCGAACGCGGTGCTCGCGAACTGCCCGCTCGAGAGTCTCGTGGTGACCGACACCATCGCCGCGGGCCGCCTCGGCGACCCGAAGGCGGCCTCCCGCCTCGTCACCCTCCCGGCCGCACCCCTCTTCGCCGAAGCCATCGCGCGCCTGCACTCCGGCGGCTCCCTCGTCGACCTGCTCGGAAAATAGGGACAGTCCCCATTTTTGCCTTGTAACAATCCGGTGGGCGCCCGATTGTTACAGAGAAAAAATGGGGACTGTCCCTATTTTCCGAGGTGGTCGCGGGCGAGGAGGAGGTATTGGCGCGCCTGCGCGGGCCAGCGCGGGAGCAGGCGCAGGTGCGGGTCGCGAAGGTGCCAGGCCGCGAGCTTCGCGCGCACCATCGCGTGGTAGGCCTGGTAGAAGTCGACGAGCGGCTCGGGCGGGCGGTCGCCCGTGGCCTCCGCGTAGGCCGCGAAGATCACGTGGCGAAGCCCCGGGGCGCCGAGACGTTCGCATTCGAGCGCGAGGAAGGCGAGCTCCTCGGCGGCATCGAGCGTGCGCAGTTCCTTCGAGAACTCGAGGCAGTCGATGATCTGCGGCCGGGGCTCGAGGCAGACGTGCTCGGGCCGGAGGTCGCCGTGGCCCTCGACGATGCGCCCGGAGGCGGCGCGCTCGTCGAAGACCGAGCCCTCGCGCGCGAGGAACGCGCGCTGGAGCGCGGCGATCGCCTCCACCTGCCCGCGCGGCATCCGGTACTCGGCGAGCCCGAGCTCGCGGCAGTTCTCCTCGATGCCCGCGGCGATGCGCGCACGGAAATCGCGCGGCTCGACGGAGGGCCGCGGCCCCTGCCGGTAGAAGTGCCCGAGCAGGCGCACCACCCGCTTCACGTCGTCGACGCGCAACGCGTGCGCTCGGACCAGCGCATCGAGCATGCGCTCGGCGGGGAGCCGGCGCATCTTCACGAGCCAGTCCACGGCGGTTCCCGGGCCCCCGAGCGCGAGGCGCCCCGCCTCGTCCTCGGCGAGCGCCACCACGTCGAGGTAGACGCCCTCGCTCAGGCGCCGGTTGAGGCGCACCTCGAGCAGGCAGTGCTCGCGGCGCGCGGCGGCCGAGGACAGGTCGTGGTGATCGAGGCGGAAGGGCTTCTTCAGCTTCCAGGCGTGCGAGTCCGTGAGGAACACCCAGGACATGTGCGTTTCCACCGTCGCGACGGCGGTGGTCCCGTCCGGATAGCCCTCGGGGGAGGAGAGGAAGGCGACCTTCGCCTCGAGCGCGCTCTTGCCCATCGCCGTCGGATCTCCCCGGGCGGAAGGCCCGCGCCTCAGCTGCGCGCGTCGATCTCGGCGGCGAGCGAGCGCAGCGGCTCGCTCACCTCGACGCGGTAGGGCTCGGCCGCCTCCAGCGAGCGCAGGCGCGCGGGAAGGCGCGCGATCTGGCGGCCCGCGTGATCGCGCGACTCGCCGAGCGCGGGGCGCGGGGCGAGCGCCTGCCCGCCGCGCATGGCGGGGACGAGCAGCGGCTCGCCGAACGCGGGCTCCTGCGCGAGCGCGAGGACGTCCTCGTGGAAGCACCCGTCGGCGCCGTAGCGTCGGAAGACCTGCTTGCGACCCGGCCAGGTGGCCTTGCCCTCGGAGCGCTTGCGCCGGGGCTTGCCCTCGTACTCCTGCAGCTTGTAGGCGCAGTCGAGGTAGGGGGCGTCGGCCGAGGTGTTCATGCGCGTGCCGATGCCGAAGCCGTCGATGGGAGCGCCCTCGGCGCGAAGCTGTGCGAGGCGCCACTCGTCGAGGTTGCCGCTCGCGAAGATCGTGACCGACTCGAGCCCGCCGCGGTCGAGGATCGCGCGCACCTTGCGCGCGTGCGAGCCGAGGTCGCCACTGTCGATCCTCACGCCCCTGATCGCGATGCCCTTCGAGGCGAGCGCGGGGGCGAGGGCCACGACGCGGCGCGCCGCGCGCTCGGTGTCGTAGGTGTCGATCAGCAGCACCGTGTTCTCGGGCTGGGCGAGGGCGAAGTCGCGGAAGGCCTCGGTCTCGTCGCCGTGCGCCTGCACGTACGAGTGCGCCATCGTGCCGAAGACGGGAATGCCGAAGCGCCGGCCCGCTTCCACCGTCGCCGTGCCCGTGAAGCCCGCGAGGTAGCAGGCGCGCGCGGAGAGGAGCGCGGCTTCCGCGCCGTGGGCGCGCCGCAGGCCGAAGTCCACGAGCAGCCCGTCCTTCGCGGCGATCACCGAGCGCGCCGCCTTCGAGGCGACGAGCGTCCCGTAGTGCAGCAGGTTCATGACGCGGCTCTCGACGAGCTGGGCCTCGCGCATCGGCGCCGTGATCCTGAGGATCGGCTCGTCGGCGAAGAACGCGGTGCCCTCGGGCATCGCGTCCACGTCGCCCGTGAAGCGAAGGCCCGCGAGCGAGTCGACGAACTTCGCCGAGAAGCGCCCCGATCCCCGGAGCCATTCGAGCTCGGCGGGCGAGAAGCGCAGCGTCTCGAGGTAGTCGATCACCTGCTCGAGCCCGGCGGCGAGGAGGAAGTTGCGCGCCGGGGGCAGCGCCCGCACGAAGAACTCGAACGAGGCGAGCGATCCCATGCCCCGCTCGAAGTAGGCCTGGAGCATGGTGAGCTCGTAGAGGTCGGTCAGGAGGGCGGGGACTTCCGCCACCCGGCCGTTCACCCCGGGGCGCAGGTCATCCATTCGCTTCGGCCGCCTCGGCGAGCTCGACGAGGGAAATGGCGGTCGCGCCCGCGCGGAGCATCGAGCGCAGCGCCTTCTCGCCGTCGCCCGGGTGCACCTCGACCGCGCGGATCGAATCGACGAGCACCAAGGTGCGGTAGCCGCGGGCGAGCGCATCCTCCACCGTGCGGCGCACGCAGTAGTCCGTGGCGAGGCCGCCGACGAAGACGCGCTTCACGCCCAGGCGCTTGAGGGCTGCGTCGAGCTCCGTGCCCTCGAAGCCCGAATAGGCGTCGGCCTCGGCGCGCGTGGCCTTCGACACCCGCAGCGCCGCCGCGGGCATGGCGAGGCCCGGAACGAATTGCGCCCCGGGCGTGCCCGCGACGCAATGCGGCGGCCAGGGACCGCCCTGATCCCGGAACGAGGCGTGGCGCACGGGATGCCAGTCGCGCGTGGCGACGATCGGCAGGCCCCGTGCCTCGAACGCGGCGATCCACTCGTTCAGCGGCTCGATCACTTCCGCCCCGCCGGGAACCGCGAGGCTCCCGGTGACGAAATCGTTCTGCACATCCACCACCAGCAGCGCGTCGCCGGGCTGCAGCGTCACCCTGTCCATCCACCAATCCTTTCGGGGACCCGGACCCACGGCCCCTGTTACAAACACTAGTCCCGCCGATGCCGCGGGTGTTGATGGGAGTCAACGGAGGGCGCGGGCCCGGGGGAGAACATGGTCGGGTGGGGGACCGGCCTAGAATCGGGATTGCCATGGCCCGACAATCACATCGATCCGCCCGCCCCGCGTTCCCGGGCGGCGAGGCGCAGTGGTCTTTCGTCGACGCCTACGCGCGCTGGATGTTCTACGCGCGCGACGCGTGGTGGAGCGCGGCCGCCGATCCCGGGATGCTCGCCGGGATCCGCGCCGGGCGCCTCGAGAGCCTCGTGCGCCACGCGGCCGCGAATTCCGCCTTCTACCGCCGGCGCTACGGGCGCCTCGGGGCGGCACCCGTCCCGCTCGAGGCGCTCGAGCCCGTGACCAAGCGCGAGCTGATGGCGGACTTCGACGCCTGGGTCACGGACCCGCAGTGCACGCGCGAGCGCGTGGAAGCCTTCGCCGACGACCCGCGGCTCATCGGCAAGCCCTTCCTCGGGCGCTACGGCGTGTGGACGAGCTCCGGGACCACGGGTGTTCACGGCCTCTTCGTCGAGGACCCGGACGCGCTCGCGGTCTACGACGCGCTGTCCACCACGCGCTTCGCGAAGCTGGGGCGCGTCGACGCCTGGAACCCCTTCGTGCGCCTCGCCGCCGCGGGCTCGCGCCTCGCGCTGGTCGCGGCGACCGAGGGCCACTTCGCCGGCGTCTCGACCTGGGAGCGGCTGCGCGCCACCTATCCCTGGGTCGCGGCGCGCGCGCGCGTCTTCCCCGTGACCGCGCCCATCGAGGAGACCTGCCGGGGGATCGCCGCATTCGAGCCCGCCTTCATCGCCTCCTATCCCACGATGCTGCGCCTGCTCGCCGAGGAGCGGCTCGCGGGCCGCCTCGAGGTCGAGCCCGCCGCGCTCTGGGCCGGGGGCGAGTGGTGCGCGCCCGCCGCGCGCGCCGTCATCGAGCGCGCCTTCGACTGCCCGCTCGTCGAGGACTACGGCGCCTCGGAATTCATGAACATCGCCTGGCAGTGCCCGGAAGGCGCGCTGCACGTGAACGCCGACTGGCTGTGCCTCGAGCCCGTGGACGAGAAGTACCGGCCCGTGCCCCCGGGCGAGCCCTCGGCGACGGTGCTGCTCACCAACCTCGCCAACCGCGTGCAGCCGCGGATCCGCTACGACCTCGGCGACTCGGTGATGATGCCCGCGCGGCCCTGCGCCTGCGGCAGCGCCTTCCCGGTGGTGAAGGTCGAGGGGCGGCGCGACGACATCCTGCGGCTGTCGGACGCGCGCAAGCGCCGCGTGGCGATCCTGCCGCTCGCGATCACCACGGCGATCGAGGAGGGCGCGGAGGTGCACCGCTTCCAGGTCGAGCAGACCGCCGCTGCGGAACTGCTCGTGCGCCTCGCCTGCGGTGCGCGCGAGGCGAGGCCGCTCGGCGAGAAGGTGCGCCGCGTGCTCGCCAACTACCTCGCCCGCCACGGGCTCGCGAACGTCTCCATCGCGATCCGGCGCGGCCTGAAGCGCGCGCACGCGCTGAGCGGCAAGGGCCGGCAGGTGTGGCGCAGCGACGCGGCCGCGCGCCGCGATTCCTGAGGGCTCAGGCCTTCGCGCCGAGGTGGCGCGCGAACCAGTCCGCGGCGAGCTTGGCCACGGCTTCGAGCGTTCCCGGCTCCTCGAAGAGGTGCGTGGCGCCGGGCACGATGGCGAGGTCCTTCTCGCAGGAGAGCACCTCGTAGGCGCCCTCGTTCAGCTCGATCACCTCGAAGTCGTTGCCGCCGACGATGAGCAGCGTGGGCACGCGCACCCCCGCCAGGTATTCGGGCTCCGCGAGGTCGGGCCGCCCGCCGCGCGAGACCACGGCGCCGATGTCCTTCGGGAGCTTCGCGGCGAGCCTCAGCGCCGCCGCCGCCCCCGTGCTCGCCCCGAAGAGCCCGAGGGCGAGGCGGTTCGTCTCCGCGTCGGTGGCGAGGAAATCTCGCGCCGAGCGCAGGCGCTCCACGAGCAAGGCGATGTCGAAGCGCACGCTGTAGTCGCGGTCCTCCACCGGGGTGAGGAGGTCCACGAGGAGTGTGGCGAGCCCCGCGGCGTGCAGCGCGCAGGCGACGAAGTTGTTGCGCGGGCTGTGGCGGCTCGAGCCGCTGCCGTGGGCGAAGAGCACGACACCCTTCGCCTTCGCCGGCACCGCGAGCAGGCCCTCGATCTGCACGCCGTCGACGGGAATCCGAACGAGGCGCTCGGCGACCTTCGCGTTCATGGGGAACCTCCCTCGGCGAGGGACACGGGGCGGCGCAGCATCGCGACCACGTCGTCGTCGGGCACCTGGTCGAAGACCGCGTAGAAGCGGCCGACCGCGCCGAAATCGTCCGGCGCGAAGAGGCACACGACCTCGTCCGCGTAGGGCCGCACGAGCTCGAGGCTCTCGGGCGCGGCCACCGGCACCGCGCAGACGAGCCGCTCGGGCCCGCGCGCGCGCACCGAGTGCAGCGCGGCGATCATCGTCGCGCCCGTGGCGAGGCCGTCGTCGACGACGATGGCCACGCGGCCCGCGGGATCGACCGGGGCGCGCTCGGGCGTGTAGAGCGCGCGGCGGCTCTTCAGCACCGCGAGCTGGTGCTCCTTCTCGAGCGCGATGTAGGCCTCGTTCGCGCCCGAGGCGCGCGCGTGGTCCGCGACGTAGGTCCAGCCCGTTTCGTCCACTGCGCCCACGGCGAACTCGCTCGAGAAGGGCGAGCCCAGCTTGTGGACGAGCACCACGTCGAGCTCGCCTTCCAGGGCGTCGGCGATCGCGCGCCCCATGGGCACGGCGCCCCGGGGAATGGCGAGCACGAGGGGATTCCTGCCCCGGTAGGCCGCGAGGGCCCTGGCGAGGCGCCGGGCTGCGTCGAGGCGGTCCTCGAAGTACATGCGGATTACGCTATGCCTGTGCGCAGCGAAGTGGCTTGACCGGAGTCAACGGACCGGGCCGGGCGGGAAGGAGAATCACAGGGTGGAATCGGGCTATTTCGAGCACGGGGCGGACGTGGGCGTGTACGGGCGCGGCGAGAGCGTCGAGTCGGCGTTCGCGGCGGCGGCCGAGGCGACGTTTCGACTCATGTGCTCGACGACCCCGATCGAGGACCGGGAGCGCGTGGCCTTCGAGTTCGAGGAAGCCGATCCGGAGCTCGCCCTCGTCGCGTTCCTCAACGGCCTGCTTGCCGCCGCCGGCGATCGCGGCCTCGCGCTCGGGCGCTTCGCGCTCGCGCGCGAGGGCACGCGCTGGAAGGCCGAGGCCTGGGGCGAGCCCTGGCGCGAGGGGCTCGAGCGCGGCACCGGGGTGAAGGGCGCGACCCTCACCATGCTCTCGGTGAGGCAGGAAGGCGGCGCGTGGGACGCGCGCTGCGTGGTGGACGTCTAGGAGGCGCGATGGACCTCTCGCAACTCGTCGAGATCGACCCCTGGACGTATTCGCTCCCCCCCGCGCAGGGCCGGGCCGAGGCACGGCTCTACGGCACGCGCGAGATCGTGGCGGCGATGGACGACAAGGTCCTCGAGCAGATCGGCAACGTCGCGCAGCTCCCGGGCCTCGTCGGTCCCGCGATGGCGATGCCCGACGCGCACTGGGGCTACGGCTTTCCCATCGGCGGCGTGGCGGCCTTCGACCCCGAGAAGGGCGGCATCATCTCCGCGGGCGGCGTGGGCTTCGACATCTCCTGCGGCATCCGCTGCCTCAGGACGAGCCTCACGAAGGGCGAGGTGCTGCGCGTGGCGCGCAAGCTCTCCGACGGCCTCTTCCGCGACATTCCCGCGGGCGTGGGCGAGGGCGGCGACATCCGTCTCACGCCGCCGGAGCTCGATTGCGTGCTGAAGGGGGGGGCGAAGTGGGCGGTCTCGGAAGGCTTCGGCACGCCCGAGGACCTGGAATTCATCGAGGACCACGGCTGCGCGAAGGGCGCGGACCCGGCCGCCGTGTCGCCGCTCGCGAAGTCGCGCCAGCGCGGCGAGATGGGAACGCTCGGCTCCGGCAACCACTACCTCGAGGTGCAGTGGGTCGAGCGCATCGACGACGCGGAGGCGGCCGAGGCCTTCGGCATCGCCGAGGGGCAGGTGGTCGTCTCCATCCACTGCGGCTCGCGCGGCCTCGGTCACCAGATCGGCACCGAGTTCCTGCTGAGCCTCGCGAAGGCCGCCGCGCGCCTGGGCGTGCGGCTCCCGGACCGCGAGCTCGCCTGCGCGCCGATCCGGTCCCCCGAGGGCGAGCAGTACTTCGGCGCGATGAACGCGGCCACCAACTGCGCGCTCGCCAACCGCCAGATCCTCGCCCACCTCACGCGCGGGGTCTTCGCGCACCACTTCCGCGACGCGGCGCTCGAGACGCTCTTCGACGTCTCGCACAACATCTGCAAGCCCGAGGTGCACGAGGTGAACGGCAAGCCGCGCACGCTCTACGTGCACCGCAAGGGCGCCACGCGCGCCTTCGGACCCGGCCACCCGAGCCTGCCCGCGCGCTATCGCGCCGTGGGCCAGCCCGTGGTGATCGGCGGCAGCATGGGCACGGGCTCCTACATCCTCGCGGGCAGCGCCACGAGCGAGGCGCGCGCCTTCAGCTCCGCGAGCCACGGCGCGGGGCGCTCCATGAGCCGGCACGCGGCGCTCAAGCGCTGGCACGGGCGCGAGCTCGTCGATGCCCTCGCCGAGAGCGGAATCATCATCCGCACACGGTCGATGCGCGGCGTGGCGGAAGAGGCCCCCGGCGCCTACAAGGACGTCGAAGCCGTGGCCGAAGCAACGGAGCGCGCGGGCCTCGCCCGGCGCGTGGCGGCGCTCCGCCCGCTCGTGTGCGTGAAGGGCTGAGAACGCTTCCCATTGCCCCTGCCGGACGATCCGTTGACCCGGGTCAACACGCCCGCGCGGCCCCGGCGCAGCATGGAATTGCGCGTTACCCATCGCGCGAGGCTTCGGCGCCAAGAGTGCCGGAAAGGAGGGGCAGCAATGAGAGTCGAACGGTTCTACACCCGCAGCGTCATCGGCATCCCGCGTGCCAGCACGATCGAGAAAGCCGCGGAGATGATGCGCAAGTACCACGTCGGCGCGCTCGTCGTGATGGGTGAGCCGCCGGACGAGAACAAGATCGTCGGCTTCCTCACCGACCGCGACATCGTGATGCAGGCGGTCGCCGAGGGCTATGCGCCCGAAGAGATCACCGTCGGCGAAGTGATGACCCCGGAAGTGGCGAGCATCACCGAGGATTCCGACCTCCACGCGGCGCTCGAGACGATGCGCGTGGCGGGCGTGCGGCGCCTGCTCGTGACCAAGCCCGAGGGCGGCATCGCCGGCATCCTGTCGGTGGACGACGTGGTCGATGCGCTCGCCGCCGACCTGTCGAGCCTCGCCGGCCTCATGAAGAGCGAGCGCGTGCGCGAGAGCGAGGAGTACGGGGGACTGCGCCTCGCGGCGTGAACGAGCGGGCGGGGCCCGGCCCCGCCCGGCAGCACCAGGTTGCAAGGACTCCTGCTCGTATTGCCCCCCCAGGGCAGGACTTTGGCCGGTCGGAGCGACACACCCGACCGGCCTTTCTTGTTCGTGGCCGGATCTTCCCCTTGTCGCCAAGTCCGACGCCCATTTGTGGCCGGGTCCGATGCCCGTTTGTGGCCGGGGTCTGACCCCGATTTCGCGCCTCTTGCGAAATGGGGTCTGACCCCATGCGCCCGAAGTCCCACGCTGCCCACGAAACGCCCCAGATTGTGGGTTATCCACCCCTTATTCCGCCTTATCCACAGGAAATCCCCCGCTTCCCCCATATGTGTGCCCCAAGCAAGGGGGGTGCCACAACAGCTTGTGCTTTTTCCTTGACCTCCCCGGGCAGTTGATGCATCCTGATTTTCGGCCCCGGGGCCGCGCGGAGGCGGCGGAAACACCAGTTCCGGGGCTCACAAAAAACGCGAACAATCAACGGCTTGCGCGGCGGTCCTCAAGGGCCGTCCCAGACTGAGGAGAGAGAGCCATGTCCCAGCACGAGCACATGACCCTTCTCGAGGACCTGAAGCGCCTGGCCTGGGGGCGCACCAGCCCCGTCGCGGGCCAGCCCGCCTCCTGGGAATTCCGAAAGGACTGCTTCGGAAACCTCGTGCGCTTCGCCGACTACGGCAAGCGCAACTCCCCCTTCGGCTGGGAGCTCGACTTCATCGTGCCCCGCGCCATGGGCGGCACGAACGATCCCGAAAACCTCCGCGCCCTGCATTGGCGTGCGAACGCGGCGCGCAGCGACAACGTGCCCCTGGGCCTGCTGGGCGGCCAGCAGCCGGGCGCGCTCGCGCTGGGTTGAGCGATACCGCAGCACCGCATCACTGACATACCTGCAGTACCGATTTCATCCCCGCGAAGGCGGGGATCCATTTCACAAGAAGTGGCGCGACCCCAGCGCCAAGCTGAAGGAGTCCTGAAAGATGCTCAGTTTCGAAGACGACACGCCCGTTTCCCCTTCCCTCGGGCTGCAGCTCTCCACCCCCTCCGCCAAGCCCGCCGCCCCGAAGCCCGCGGCGCCTTCTCCGTCTCCCTCGGGAGAGGGGCGGGGTGAGGGGGAATTCTCGCGCGTGCGCGCCGAAGACAAGCGCGTCATCAACGCCAAGACCGACGTCAACCAGCTCGTCCCCTTCAAGTACAAGTGGGCCTGGGAGAAGTACCTCGCGGGCTGCGCGAACCACTGGATGCCGCAGGAAGTGAACATGAACCGCGACATCGCCCTGTGGAAGAACCCCGCGGGGTTGACCGAGGACGAGCGGCTCATCGTGAAGCGCAACCTCGGCTTCTTCGTCACGGCCGATTCGCTCGCCGCGAACAACATCGTGCTCGGCACCTACCGCCACATCACCGCGCCCGAGTGCCGCCAGTACCTGCTGCGCCAGGCCTTCGAGGAGGCGATCCACACCCACGCCTACCAGTACATCGCCGAGTCGCTGGGCCTCGACGAGGGCGAGATCTTCAACGCCTACCGGGAAGTGAAGTCGATCCGCGACAAGGACGACTTCCTGATCCCCTTCATCGAGACGCTCACCAACCCCACCTTCAAGACGGGCACGCCGGAAGCGGACCAGCAGCTCCTGAAGAGCCTCATCGTCTTCGCCTGCCTCATGGAAGGGCTCTTCTTCTACGTGGGCTTCGTGCAGATCCTCTCGCTCGGGCGCCAGAACAAGATGACGGGTGCGGCCGAGCAGTACCAGTACATCCTCCGCGACGAGTCGATGCACTGCAACTTCGGCATCGACCTCATCAACACGATCAAGCTCGAGAACCCGCACCTCTGGACGCAGGACTTCCGCAAGGAGCTCACCGAGATCTTCCGCAAGGCCGTCGAGCTCGAGTACGCCTACGCCGAGGACACGATGCCGCGCGGCGTGCTGGGCCTGAACGCCGCGATGTTCAAGGAATACCTGCGCTTCATCGCCAACCGCCGCGCCCAGCAGATCGGCCTCGACCAGATGTACCCGGGGGCGAGCAACCCGTTTCCCTGGATGAGCGAGCTCATCGACCTCAAGAAGGAGAAGAACTTCTTCGAGACGCGGGTGATCGAGTATCAGACGGGGGGGGCGCTGAGCTGGGACTGAGGACGAGGACGGCTTGATGGAATCGCAACGGCCACCTCGTGGTGGCCGTTTTCGCTCTGATTGGACGACACAGTAATCAAACATGTTCAACGAACCGACACGCCGCTGGTTGCTGATGCCTGCGCATCTTATGAGGTAGCTTTCGAACCGAAGCCTGTCAACGAATCGTCATGTCCCACGTGAAGCGGTTGTCATGTTCAAGAACCTGATAGAGAAAGGGTTCCAGGTTCTTACGCTTCACCACGCTGAAGCGATTCTCAGCTATGACATGCCAGAGGCGGCGGAAGAGCTTGAGCGCGCCTTGGTCGGCATTGAATTGCCAGTCGTTGAGTTGATTGAAGGTGGTGGAGGAGAGGGCGAACTGACGCAACGTCTTCGAAGGGCTCTTTCCGAGGAGCTTGGGTGGATCAAACACAGTTTTGAGATCAAGAAGATCGTAGATGGCAAGGAAAGGGAGTCGGTTTCACATGAGATCGACCATGTGAAGGCATTCGACAAAGGCACCGTGGCGCTCGAGATTGAATGGAACAACAAGGACCCATTCTTTGATCGTGATCTTGAGAATTTCAAGAGACTCCACGCGGATGGAGCCATTTCGGTCGGCGTGATCGTAACGCGAGGAGAGTCCCTTCAAGAAAACCTTCGGCCACTGATTGCAGAGTTTGCATCGAAGAATGGAATTGGTGGGTTGGAGGACTTAAAGAAATATTACGCGCCGACTGCGCGACAGGAGAGACTCATTAGGGCATCGGTGGAAGCGCGCGGTTCGTTCCCCGCTGGGTGGGCAAATGTCTTCGTATCGGACAAGTTTGGTGAAGCAACGACGCACTGGAGGAAGCTCGCAGATCGTGTGGACCGCGGTGTTGGCAATCCTTGCCCTCTCCTGCTGATTGGCATTCCGAGAGAAGTTGTCACGTTGTAGTCTCGTGGAGCACGTTATGGCTGCAAAGATATTCGCCGTCGCAGAACCCAATCCGTCGGAGGATCTTTCTACAAAGGTAGGAGGACAGTTCTCGACGATACTTGCTGATCCTCCGTGGCAGTTCCAGAACAGAACGGGAAAGGTGGCTCCCGAACATCGCAGACTTCTGCGGTATCCAACAATGGAGCTGAAGGAAATCATGCAACTCCCCATTGGCCGTTTGGCGGCGGCGCGGTCCCATCTTTACCTGTGGGTTCCGAATGCACTGCTACAAGAGGGATTACGGGTAATGGAGGCGTGGGGCTTTACGTATAAGACGAACATGGTCTGGCTGAAGGTGCGCAAGGATGGTGGACCAGATGGCCGCGGAGTCGGCTTCTACTTTCGAAACGTGACAGAGATGCTACTTTTTGGCGTTCGAGGGAGTATGCGAACCCTTGGTCCTGGTAGATCGCAAGTAAACGTGATGGCGACGAGAAAGCGAGAGCACTCACGGAAGCCTGATGAAGTGTATGAAATTATCGAGGCGTGCTCCCCGGGACCGTACTTGGAGGTTTTCGCTAGGTTTTGTAGACCTGGGTGGAGGCAATGGGGAAATGAAGATGTCGAAGAGAACTCTCGACATAACGTAGCCTTGCGTAAGGGCCATGCAGACTTACAGTTGAGATTGCTCGAGTCACCACGCGGTTACAGCGGCAAGCGATGATTCAATGGTTTGTCATGGCAGTAGAGTGTAGGGGGGCGTAGCCCTTCGATAATGTTCGCGATCGCGAATAGTTCCTTGTTGCCCCGCGTCCAGGCGCCTAGTACCAAGTACGAAAGGGAAATGGCTGGCGACGTAGGTGCGGAGTCGGCCGTGATGTGGAGTCGGCAATAAGATCCAGGAATGGGGTGACTCTTGGCAACGGACCTTCGAGCTGAACTGATCAATGCATTACCTAAAGGGGTCCTCGGCAATTGGAGCGATGTCGCGAAGTTGCTTGTTGTTACATCTAAGTTCAATGGACATGCATGGTTGTTTCGAGGGGTTGCGAGTGAGCAGTTTGAACTTGTTCCGAAGATCGGGAGAGACGAAAGGAAGCAGAAGCGTGGGGGAGTTCGAATTCCATATTCATCGAGAGATGAGCAGGCCGTACTGTCGATTTTCAAGCTGAGGGCGCGGGCCCACGTGTACAACGCCCCTCAGGCGGAGTTGGAATGGATGGCACTGGCACAGCATCACGGCGTGCCAACCAGATTGCTTGATTGGACAGAGGGGATGCTAGTTGCACTCTGGTTTGCTGCCGAAGATCATTGGGATGTAGAAAGGATCAAGGAAGGAAGTGGCAGGAGGGTTCGCCGGAATGGAGCGCTCTGGTGCGCTTGGGACATACCCAACGTTTCGGTGAGCGCGCTCCAGCGTCCGTTTGGTGCGCGAACAATTGGTGTGTATCGACCTGCGCACTTTGATAGGAGGATTGCCGCTCAGCAGAGCGCGCTCACTCTTCAACCAAGTCCAACAAAGGGGCTCAAGACAAAGGACGTATTCAAGGCGGTTGTTCCACACGATTTCAAGTTTGAGCTTAGGAAGCGACTTGACGCTGCGGGAGTAAACAAGAGATCGCTCTTTCCAGACTTGGCGGGGCTTGGCGAAGACTTGGCCTGGCGCTATAGGAACAATTGGCTCGCGGGTTATCGTGAGAAAACGTAAGACATGCTTGGGCGCCACGACTAGTTTCTCGCCAGCACCCTTCGCGTCACTTCAAACGCACTTACCCCCCTCGTGAAATGCGGCGCGAGCAGCCAGATCGCGCGCAGGAACGAGAGCAGCCCCGCCTGCATCAGCGCATAGGGCGCAGCGAAAAGCACCAACCGCAACGCTACCTGCGAGGTATCGGCCGAATCTGCGGGGACGTCGATGAAGCGCAGCAACCCATACGCGCTCACGCCCAGCACGATGCCGAGCATGTGCCAGAGGGTCGCCTGCATGGCGCGCTCGGCGGCGTGCAGCGACCGCACCTGCCACGGCCCGGCGGCGAGCGCCCTGCCTCGGGCGAAGAGGAGCGACGAAAGCCCGTAGTACACGAGCAGGATCGGTGCGCCCAGGGCGGCGAGCGGCCGGAAATCGTCATTGACCACGTGGTGCGCCACCACCGCGACGAATTCCAGCGAGAGGGCGGCTTCGAGCAGCCGGTAGGTGAGGCGGGTGGGTCGGCGGGTCTTCATCGTCTCCTCCAGGGGTGGGCCTGGAGCGCATCCTGAACTCTCCCATCATGGGAAGGTCAAGTCCGAAGACGAAACCCCGGGCCATGGCCGCGAAAGCCATGCCCGGGGTGGGGTCGGGAACCCGCCGCCCCGAAGGCGGCAAGGCGAGGGCTAGGCGATCGGCACCTTCTTCGCGTTCGCCGCGATCCACTGCTCGAACGACTGCAGCTTCGGGTTGAGCTTGCGCGAGCGCTCCAGGCTGCGCGCGGCGACGAAGTCCTCGTTGAAGTCGCGGTAGAACTGGAACATGTTGCCGAGGTCGTCGGCGCCTGGGAAGCCGAGCGCGCGGTAGGCCTCGGGCGCCATGTCGATGTAGGCGACCTTCTGGCCCAGCGCGCGGGTGAAAGCCGCCGCCATGTCCCTGCCGGAGACGTGGTCGCCGGCGATCCCGACGGTCTTGCCGATGTACTCGCCGCCCGCCTTGAAGATCCCGTAGGCGCAGCCACCGATGTCCGCGGCGGCGATGCCCGAGAGCCTGCGATCGCCCATCGGGAATCCGATGGCGAGCGTGCCGTCCGGGCCCTTCTTCGGTCCCATCCCGAAATGGATGAAGTTGTCCCAGTAGAAGGAGGTCAGGAGATTCGTGGTCGGCACGCCCAGGTCCTTCCAGACGTGGTCGATCTCGCCCTTGCCATCGAAGTGCGGCACCTTCCACTTGCCGCCGAGCGTGGGCATCCGGTTGTCCGAGAGCGGCACCCAGCGGCGCGTGTCCTCGAGCGTGGACCAGACGACGTGCTTGAGGCCTGCCGCGCGCGCGGCGTCCGCCATGTTGCGCGCCTGGGCCTGCTCCTTCTCGGGCGAGAAGTGCTCCCAGAAGTTGGTCACGCAGAACGCTCCGTAGGCGCCGGCGAAGGCGCGCTTCAGGCTCGTCGCGTCGTCGAGGTCGGCTTCGACCACCTCGGCACCGAGCGCCGCCAGGGCTTTCGCCTTGTCCGAGCTCGCCTTCCGCGTGACGGCGCGCACCGCGAACCCGCCCGCAGGGTCCGCCAGGATGGCGCGCACGAGGCCGCCGCCCTGGGCGCCCGTCGCCCCCACCACCGCAATCACTTTCTTGTCCGCCATGTCCGTCGCCCCTCCAGGAAATGAGTCGAGGGGCGCACTCTATTCGCAACCGCTTGCCGAATAAAGGGACTTGGCTCAAATTTATTGTTTTCGTACCCCGAACAATCGCCATGGACCACATCGACTGCATGCGGATCTTCGTGCGCGTGGTGGAGCAGGGTTCCTTCGCCCGGGCCTCGGAGGAGTTCGAGGTCTCGCGCTCGACCGTCACCCAGTGCGTCGCGCGCCTCGAGAATCGCCTCGGCGTCCGGCTCCTGCACCGCACCACGCGAAAGCTCAGCCCCACCGAGGACGGCCGCGCGTACTACGAGAGCTGCGTGCGGATCCTCGACGAGATGGCGGAAGCCGAGGAGTCGCTCTCGAGCGCGAGGCTTCGTCCGCGCGGGAGGCTTCGCGTGAGCACGCCGCAGTCCTTCACGCATCTGGTCTTCTTCCCGCAGTTGAAGCGCTTCCTCGGCCGCTACCCCGAGCTGGAGCTCGAGGTCGTCGTCACCGACCGCGCGGTGAACCTGGTGGAGGAGGGCATCGACTGCGCGATCCGCGCATCCCCGATCGCGGACGATTCCACCCTCGTCGCGCGGCACATCTCGCACGTGCGCTGGATCACCTGCGCCTCTCCCGCCTACCTCAAGGCGAACGGCACGCCGCGCCGAATCGAGGACCTCGCGGCGCACAACTGCATCCGCTTCATCTCGCCCTCCACCGGGCGTACTTCCGACTGGCGCTTCGAGAAGGGCGGGAAGGCTTCGACCTTCACGCCGAGAGGCAACCTCGGCGTCACGAGCCTCGAGACCGCGGCCGCGGCGGCGGTGCATGGCCTCGGGGTCGCGCAGGTTCCGGAGCCCCTCGTTTCGGCGTCGCTTCGCGATCGCACCGCGCGCGCGGTGCTGGTGGACCAGATCGCGCCCGCGCCCTCGCTCCAGGTGGTCTATCCCAGCAACCGGCACCTGAGCGCGAAGGTGCGTGCCTTCGCGGACTTCGTGGCGGAGATTTTCCCGCGCGAGGTCTTCCGGTAGGCGCGGCGCGGCGGCGGCCGGACTTACCGCGCCACCTTCCGCATCTGCAGGGTTACCGGCACCCACCCCTTCCCGGTCTCGTATTCGCGCAGCACCTCGTAGGCGTCGTCGCCCTGGCGCTTCCAGCGCCCGCGGAACCCGAACGATTGCGTCGCGGTGACGAGCACGGCGGCGGGAAAGACGATGGCATCGCCATCGGGCACCATCCGCCCGATGCTGAATCCGCCGTGGGCCGTGATGTAGAGGTACTCCACTTGCTTCGCGGCGGGATTAAAGTAGTAGATGGACTCGCCTTCGTAGACCGTCTTCTCGCCGCTGCGCACGACGTGCCTGTCGCGCAGGTACCGGCCCTCGAAGACCCACGAGAAGCAATGCTCGTCGGTGTCCTGGCCGTTCGGCATCGTCCCCTTCCAGCAATGCCCGGCGAGGAACGCGAGGGGCTCGAGGGCCGGTTCGCCCGCCGCCGCGGCGAGCGACGGCGAGAGCACGATGGCGAGGGCCAGCGCGGTGGATGCCATCTTCAAGGGAGCCTCCCGGAAAGTGGTGATGCACGGGACCCGAGTATTCCGGAACCCGGCCCCGCGCTCAACGCCGCCTCGCCCCGTATGGACCCGCCCCCGCGCAAGGTAGTAGCCTAAAGGCCATGCGACCTACCCCGCGGCTCCTCTTCTCCCTCCTGCTCCTCGTCCCGCCCCTGGCCCACGCCGAGGTCTTCAAGTGCGTCGACTCGAACGGCCGGGTGACCTACCAGGAGGTCGCGTGCCCTCCCAGCGCGAAGGCCGAGACGGTGCGCACGCCTTCGCAGGCCCAGCCGGCGGAGGCGCCGAGCGCGCCCAAGCCCGCTGCCGCGCCCGCCCCGGCGGCCGCCAGCGAAGACCCGGTCGAAGGCCTGCGCATCGCCTGCATCGAGAGCGTGATGCGCGACGGAAAGGCGACGTGGGAGCGCGTGGCGCATTCGAATCCGCGGGCCGGGCCGTTTCCCCCGCAGGATTTCCAGGCGTCCGCCGAGGCGTTCTGCGGCTGCGTGGCCGGCCGCGTGAAGGCGGAGGTCCCGCCGGCCGAGCTCGGGGCGAAGGGTGCCACAGCGTTCGCGGGCTTCGGGACCGAGGCGCTGCGAGGCGGCCAGTGCCAGCCGACGGGCGCGTGGGCGCGCCTGACGGCGAGGCAGTTCTGACCCGGCGCGCGAAGCCCGCCTACTCGCGCTGCGCCATGCGCAGTTGCCGCGCGGCCTCTTCCCGCCGCGCATCGTCGATCTCGAGCATGATGCCGTCGAGGTCGGCCGCGTGCTCGTCGCGCTCGAACCGCCCCGTGAGCTCCGCCTCCGGGTGGAGTGCGCCCGTCTCGTAGAGGGCCCAGATCTCCTTGCCGTAGTCGGTGGCGAGGAGCGCCGGGGCGAACTGCCCGAAGAATCGCCGGAGGTTGTCCACGTCGCGGACCAGCATGCGCGAGGCGTGATGGTTCCCGGCCGCGTCCACCGCCTGGGGCAGGTCGATGATCACGGGCCCCTCGGCGCCCAGGAGGATGTTGAACTCGCTCAGGTCGCCGTGGACCACGCCCGCGCCCAGCATGCGGACGACCTCCCGGATGAGGCGTCCGTGCAGCTCGGCGGCGACTTCCGGCGTGAACTCGAGGTCGTTCAGGCGAGGGGCGGCATGGCCCTCCTCGTCGGTGACGAGCTCCATCAGGAGCACGCCTTCGTGGAAGTTGTAGGGCCGGGGCACGCGCACGCCGGCCGCGGCGAGGCGGTAGAGGGCGTCGACTTCCGCGCTCCGCCACGCCTGCTCCCGGGCTTCGCGGCCGAAGCGCGTGCCCTTCGCCATCGCGCGCGCCTGGCGGCTGTTCTTCGTCTTGCGGTTCTCGGTGTAGTCGACGGCCTGCCGGAAGCTTCGCCGGTCGGCCTCCTTGTAGACCTTCGCGCAGCGCGTCTCGGCGCCGCAGCGAACGACGAAGACCATCGCCTCCTTGCCGCTCATGAGCTGGCGCACGACCGAGTCGATCGCGCCGTCTTCGATGAGCGGCTGCAACCGCTTCGGGACCTTCATGCCCTCCACTATACGCGGTGGGCCGCGCCGGTCACTCGAACTCGCGGCCGAGTTGCAACCGCCACGTGGTCAGCGAATCCCGCTCGGCCGCGTAGTCCGGCGGCCGCTTCACCTCGAGGGGCACGTGCAGCACCTCGGCCGCGACGCTCCACTTCGGGTCGAAGGCGTAGCGCACGCCGGCCGTGAGCCAGGCGATGTTGCCCTCCGAGGTGAGCTTCGTCCGGTCGCGCGTGGTGAAGACCTCCGCGTCGACCTGGACGGAAAGGCGCGCACGCGCGAGCCCCGCGCTCGCGTGCCATTTCCAGTCGCCCGCGTCCCAGCCGAGCGTCGCATCGGCGCCGTAGTGGTCCGTCGTGAACGCGTCCTTCGAGGGCGATCGGCAGCCGTAGGGGTTCACGGCCGGATCAGGGTTGCCCGCGAGCCGGGCGGGGCAGGTGATGTCGCCCTCGATCCTTCCGGTCTGACCCAGCGCGCGCAGGGAGAGCGAGAACCGGCCTTCCTCGAGGACGCGCCGGCCGAGGGCGAGCGAGACGAGGTTGCGCGCGCGCACGCCGTCGACCTCGACCGAGGGCGTATAGCCGAGCTCCGCGATCCATTCGCCCGGAAGCGCGAGCGCGCCGCGCAGCCGGCCGAACACCGGCGCCTTGTTGAAGTCCTCCTCCTTGAAGCCCCCGAAGCCCGCCTGCCGCTGCCGTTCGTCGAGCCTCGGGATCCCGCCCAGGTCCGCGGCGAGGCGGCCGCGCCAGGGCGCGAATCTCGGCGTGGCGCCGAGCGAGGTCATCAGCGTGGTCCCGGCGAAGTAGCGCATTGCCCACCCTTCGGGGGAGTCGGAGGCGACGGCCTGCGTGAACTCGACGACGGTCTGCGCCGGGGCCGGGAAGCCGGCGAGCAGCAGCGGGAACAACCACGGGCGAAGCGCGGGGTGCATCGGCGGGCTCCCATTGGGGCGGACTGGGAAGTCAACAGGAAAGCGCGCCGGAAATTCCCGGGGGGCAGGTGCCGCCACCACCCGGGCGCCCGCCGCAGGAGCCGTTGCATGGCGCCCGGGGCTACCGGTTGTCCCAATCCTCCCGGTACGCCGAGATCCTTCCCTTCAGCAGCTCCTTCGCGTAATCGAGGAACACCTTCACCTTCGGCGACAGGAACCGGTTGGGCGGATACACCGCTCCTATCGGCGGCCCGCTCCAGTCGTATTTCTCCAGGACCCGCACGAGCTTGCCCGAATCGAGCAGGTCGCGCACCGCGTACTCCGCGCCCTGCATGATCCCGCCGTGCGCGAGGGCGGCGGCCCTCTGGGCCTCGCCGGAATCGGCGACGAGCCGGCTCGGGGGCTCCTTCGAGACCATCTTCCCGTCCACCTGGAAGCGCATGGCGGCGAGGAAGACGCCGGGGCCACGCACGCCGATGATGTCGTGGCGGTCCAGGTCCTCGAGCGTCCTCGGCCGGCCACGGCGCTTGAGGTACGCGGGAGAGGCGCAGGTGCAGATGCGAACGAGCCCCAGGGGCCGGAAGACGAGGCGGGGGTCGGGGTCGAGCGTGATCTGCAGGCAGAGGTCGAGGTTCTGGTTGGCGAAGTCCGGGGGCGCGGCCGAGAGCGTGAACTCCACGCGCAGCTCCGGGTGCCGCGCGAGGAGGGCCGGCATCGCCGGGATCACGACCCGCGTGCCGAGGAGCGCAGGCAGCATCACCCGCAGCGTCCCCCGGGGCGAGACGCGGTGCGAGGCGAGCAGGCCGTCGGCCTCCTCCATCGAGGCGAGGATCTGGCGGGCGTGGGCGATGTAGGCCGCGCCCTCGTCGGTGAGCGCGATGCGCCGCGTCGTGCGGTGCAGGAGCTTCGTCTTCAGGTGCCGCTCGAGCGCCTGCACCTGCTCGGTGACGGTCGCGGGCGCGAGGTCGAGCTCCTCCGCGGCGCGCACGAAGCTGCCTTTCTCCACCACCTTGGCGAACACCGTGAGGGCGAGGAAGCGGTCCATTGTTCGGCTCCGGCGAACGATGTTTTCGCGATCATCCCATTTATCCGGGGGGAGTCAATGGCGAACAATGCCGCCTCCCCACAACCCGGTTCCGGAAGGAATGGCCATGAATCCGCGCAAAGCCAACACCGGTCCGCTGCTGGCGCTCGGCGCCGCGGCGGCCGCCCTCACCGTCACGCTCGTCCTCGCCTCGTCCGACCGCGCCCCGCCCGGCGTGCCGCTCGCCCCCGGCGCCGTGGCGACGACCGCCTCGGCCGCGGCGAGCGCCGCGAAGGCCTACGGCACCGCCGACTACGAAAAGCTCGAGCGGGGCCGCTATGTCCTCGAGACCAGCGGCTGCCACGACTGCCACACGCCCGGCTACATCCAGAACGCGGGCAAGGTGCCCGAGAAGGACCTCCTCGTCGGCGACGGGCTCGGCTGGCAGGGCCCCTGGGGCACGACCTACCCGTCGAACCTGCGCACGGTGATCGGCTCGATGAGCGAGGACCAGTGGGTCGCCTACGCGAAGGCCATGCAGCCGCGCCCGCCGATGCCCTGGTTCAACGTGCGCGCGATGACCGAGCGGGACCTGCGCGCGATCCACCTCTACGTGAAGGCGCTCGGCCCCGGCGGCGAGCCCGCCCCGGCGTTCGTCCCGCCCGGCAAACAGCCCGTCGGGCCGGTGGTCCAGTTCCCCGGCTAGGCCGAGGGGGGCGCCTCGCGCGCAGCGGAGGGCGCCCCCTTCCCCGATATCAGGCCGCCGCTTCCGCACGCGCCTTCAGGCTCGCGAGCCCCGCGGCGAAGTCCTTGCCGATCATCTCGTCCATGTCGATGAAGATCCCCATCACCTTCGAGAGGTAGGCGGCGGGGCCGTGCATGAGCCAGGTGACCCTGGTGGAGTCCCCCTCCGGCTCGAAGGTGAACTCCACCGTGTTGTGCGCCTCGAACGGCTTCACGAAGTCGAGGCGCATGACGATCCTCGAGGAGGGCGTGGCCTCCGTGATCTCCATGCTGCCTTCCCCGATGTCCTTGTTTCCCGCCCAGGCGTACCTCGCGCCCTTGCCGGCCGCGGGTCCCGAGTGGGTGCGCTTCATGTCCGGGTCCTTCTTCTCGTAGGGGGACCAGGCCAGCCACGCCGTGAGGTCGTTCACGAGCGCGAAGACCTTCTCCGGGGGCGCCTTGATGGTGGCGGAGCGCGCCACCCGGATCGTGTCGGGCCGCGTGGCGGCGAAGACCAGCACGAGGCCGACGGCGGCGGCGATGAGCACGACGAGCAGCTTCAGCATGGGCGATTCCCTGCGCGGGTGGACTCCCCGGATCCTAGGGGAGAACCGCGTTGCCGTGGGTTACGGCATTTTTCCGCCGATGCCCATGTCGCGGAAGCGCTCGATCGCGGCGCTCGTCGCCTCGGAAGTTCAGACCCGCGCCACGATGTAGAGCAGGATCAGCACGAGCGCCACGGAGAGCACCGGGCCGTAGTCGTTGCGGTCGTCCTTCCTCATGCGTCCTCCCATCCGGGTCCATGCCATGGCTATTGCCCGGCAGTGTCGAGGAATCGAGGATCGCCCTCCACGGGAAAGGGATGGAAAGCGCGCCGGGGGGGATGAAACGCGACATCGCCGCCCCGAACGCGCCCCGTGCCCGCGGCGCGGCCCAGCCGCCCGGGGCGGGATCAGGCCGCGACCAGCACCTTGAATCCGCCGTAGCACATGCGCTTCACGTCGAAGGGCATGGCCTTCCCGGCCATCATCTTCGCGAGTCGCGGGTCCTTCATCACCTTCCGGTTCACGGCGTCGCGGTGGCGGCGCGACTTGAAGACGATGTAGGAGAAGAACACGGTCTCGCCGGCCTTCGCCTTCACGCTCCGTCCGAAGGGGGCCATGCCCTTCACCGCGAGGTCGTCGCCGATGCACTCCCGGAACTCGAGCGCGCCGTGCTCGCGCCAGATCTTGCCGCCGGCGCGCGCCATCCTCGCGTAATCCTTCACCTTCCTCTTCGGGACCGGCAGGACGAATCCATCGACGTAGGCCATCGTTGCCTCCTTCGCGCGTTGCGGGTGCTTCCGAGTCTACGCCGGGCAGGGGTCCCGGGTCTCGCCCGGTCGTTGCGCCCCCTGCGGAAGGCGGCTATGTTCCTTCCAGCTCCACGGACGCGCGCTCGAGGCCATTCATGAAGATCGTCGAGATCACCTACCGGTACGACATCGCCGGCGCCTCGGCGCGCCCGCGGCCCGGAGGCGCCGAAGAGGCGAGGCAGCGCCTGGACGCGGGAAGCCGCGCCATCGCCTCGCTCCTCGGGAACCTGGAGGAGGGAACGGGCAGCGCGAAGCGCATCATCCCGGTCGATCCCCGCGACCTCGGAATCCAGCCGGGGGAGGATGTCGCGCCCCCGCAGCGTCCCTTCGCCGCGATTCTCGGCTGCGCGGACGCGCGCGTTCCCATCGAGCTCATCTTCAACGAGGGGCCCAACGACCTCTTCGTCGTGAGGGTCGCGGGCAACGGGCTCGGGGCCGAGGTGCTCGGCAGCCTCAAGTACGCGGTGGACCACCTCGGCGGGAGCCTGAAGCTCGTCGTGGTCCTCGGTCACAGCGGCTGCGGCGCGGTTTCGGCCGCCGTGGACGTCTTCCTCCATCCCGAGTCCTACCTCGAGCTGGTCTCGCAGCCCGCCCTTCGCGGCATCCTCGACAAGCTGCTGCTCGTGGTCCACGCGAGCGACCGGAAGCTGCGCGAGGTGCACGGGCCCGAGGTCGTGCGCCGTCCCGGTTATCGCGAAGCCCTGCTCGAGCTCGCCGTCGCCTCGAACGCGGCGCTCTCCGCCCACATGCTCCAGCAGCAGCTGCAGGACGCCGACCACCGGGACCTGCGCGCCGCCTGGGGCGTCTACGTCCTCTCGGAGCGGCGCGTCTGGGCGCCGCACGGCGGCGGCGTGGACTGCGAGGGCCTCGCCTGGCCGCCGGCGGACCTCGCCGCCTTCGGCGAATTCGGCGCGGCGGCGGTGCGATCGGAGCGCATCGCCGCGATCCTCGCGGGCTAGCCAGCGCGACGGCCCGCCTCCTTGCGTCCCCGCCGCCTCGCTTTGCGCCGTCCCGCCTCGCGATCCGTGACCCGGCCTGCGCGGGCCATCGGCGCGCTCGCGGCTTTCGCGGCGCTTTGCGGCGCGCCCGCAGCGAGTGCGCAGGACATGGAGCCTAGGACCTACTCCAACGCGCCCGTGGGCATGAACTTCCTGATCGTGGGCGACGTGGAAACGCGCGGCGCGCTTTCCTTCGACCCGGCCGTGCCGATCACGGACGCGAAGCTGCGCAACACGAGCCCCGTCGTCGCCTACGCGCGGGTGCTCGATTTCGGGGGCCTTTCGGGCAAGTTCGACGCGGTGCTGCCCTACACCTGGCTTTCGGGGACGGCGAAGTACCTGGGCGATCCCATCGAGCGCGTGGTCGACGGCCCCAACGACCCGGCGTTCCGGGTCAGCGTCAATTTCATCGGCGCGCCGGCCCTGGACCTGAAGCGGTTCCGCGGCTACCGGCAGGACCTCATCGTCGGGGCGAGCCTGCGGGTGAGCGCGCCCTGGGGCCAGTACGACGCGGACCGCCTCGTCAACATCGGCACCAACCGCTGGACCTTCCGCCCGGAGGTGGGCATCTCCAAGTCCCGCGGCCCGTGGACGCTCGAGGCCACCGCCTCGGCCACGTTCTACACGGACAACGACGAGTTCTACGGCGGCACCACGCGTTCCCAGGATCCGCTCTATTCGCTCCAGGGGCACGCGATCTACGGTTTCGACTCGGGAGCCTGGCTCGCCGTGGACGCCGTCTACTTCGCCGGGGCCCGCACCACGGTGGGCGGCAAGCGGAACAACGACTACCAGAGCAACTGGCGTTTCGGGGGCACCTACGCCATTCCCGTCGACGCCCGCAACTCGATCAAGATCTACGCGAGCACCGGCGTGGCCTCGCGCACGGGCAGCAAGTACGATCTCCTCGGCATCGCGTGGCAGTTTCGCTGGGGCGCGGGACTCTGATAGCACGAGCCCGGCGGGACCGCGGGGTGCAGGCCCCCGCGCGGGCGATGGCGTTGAGGAAGAGCGTCGCGACCACGGGACGGGGCGAAATGGCGAGGCTCAGCGCGGCGCGCCCGCGAGGTGGGCATCCAGCCGGTCGTAGGTGCCGCCGAAGCCGCCCTCCATCGACTTGTAGCCGTCCTTGAAGACCCGGCGCTCGTCGTCGCTCGCGTTGATCGGCGCCGAGCGCAGCGTGAGCGTGGTCTTGCCGCCCGCCTCCTCGAAGCTCATCGCGATGAGCATCTCGAGCGGCCAGTCGGCGCTCATCACGTGGCGCGTGAGCCCGCCCTGCGGGTCGGAAAACGAGTTGACCCAGACGATGCGCCGCTGCGGGAGGATCTCGCGGTAGACGAAGCGGCCCCACATCTCCTGCCCGCTCGCGGTCCGCATCCCGTAGTGGAACATCCCGCCGGGGCGCAGGTCCTGCGTGGCGTGGAAGATGTCGAAGCCCTTCGGGCCCCACCACTTCTTCAGGTGCCCGATCTCGGTGTGCGCGCGCCAGACGAGGTCGCGCGGGGCGTCCAGGAGGCGCGTGATGACCAGCGCATCCTGCAAGGCGAGGTGCTCGGCGAGCCGGCCGAGGGTCTGCTTGAGCCCCTCGAAGGCGCCGTGCTCCCGGACCACGAAATCGAGCGCGTGCCGCGAGGCGAAGTTCGTCCGCCAGAAGAGGCGCGTCTTCCCGCCGTCCTCCTCGAACCTCAGCTCGACCGTGAACTCCACCGGCTCGCCGTCCACGATTCCGCCCTGCTTGTAGACGAGCCGCGCGGGCTTCTCGATCTCGAGGAAGGTGACGAGGTTGTCGTAGTCGCGCCCGTCGGGCCCGTGCATCACGAAGCGCCACTCGCCGCCGGGCTTCATCTCGGCGTGCCGCGTGGTGAGGGTGAAACCGAGCGGGCCCCACCACTCGGCGAGGTGCTTCGGGTCGGTGAAGACCCGGAAGACGAGGTCGCGCGGCGCGTCGAGCAGGCGCGTGGCGCTGATCCCGGTGTCGGCGAGCGTGGTGGCGTCGAAAGGGCTCATGGGTGGGTCTCCCGGTCGTCGTCGAGGCGGTCGAATCCGTCGCGGGCCCCCGCGAGGGCCGCGGCGACGGGGCTATTTCCGGCGTCCCCGGGCCTTGCCGCCCGCCTGGAGCCGCTGCAGGTATGCCTCGAGGTTGTCGAGGCGCCGCTCCCAGAGCCGGCGGTATTCCTCGACCCAGCGCGCGACATCCTTGAGCGGCGCGGGGTTGAGGCGGCAGGGGCGCCACTGCGCCTCGCGCCCGCGCGTGATGAGGCCCGCGTTCTCGAGCACCTTGAGGTGCTTGGTGACCGCGGGCAGGCTCATGTCGAAGGGCTCCGCGAGCTCCGTGACGGTGGTCTCGCCGCTCGCGAGGCGCGCGAGGATCGCCCGGCGCGTCGGGTCCGAGAGGGCGGCAAAGGTGGCGCTGAGGCGGTCGGCGGGCATGGCACAGTTAACCAATCGGTTAGTTAACCGAATGGTAAACCCCCCGGGGGGCGGGCTGTCAAGCCCCGGCCGCCGTGCTCGCGTCTCGGGGCGGCGGGCCCGCCCCGGCGGCGAGGGCTTTCCACGCGCGCGGCGACCGGCCGGTGCGCGAGCGGAATGCGCGCGAGAGCGCGACGGAGCTTCCATAGCCCACTTCGTTCGCGACCACCTTGAGGGGCTTGCCGCGCCGCAGGAGGTCGCGGGCGACGGCGAGGCGCCAGTCGGCCAGGTAGGCCCCCGGCGTGACGCCGACGGTCTCGCGAAACGCCGCTGCGAAGCGGCTCCTCGACATCCCGGCCCTGGCCGCCAGGCTCTCGAGCGTCCACTCGAAGCCCGGCCTTTCGTGCATCGCGACGATCGCCTTCGCGAGGGCGGGATGGGCGAGCCCGGCGAGCATCCCCGTGCTGGTGCGGCCCTCGACCATGGCGAATCGCAGCACCTGGATCATCACCACCTCGAAGAGCCGGTTCACCGCCGCCTGCCGGCCGCAGCGCGCGGCGAAGGCCTCCGCGAACAGGAGCTCGAGGGTCGGCTCGAGGGGCTCCATCGCCGCGAGCGGGATCACCACGAAGGCGGGAAGGGACCGCAGGAGCGGGTTCGAGCCGCCTTCGCCGATGCGCACCGTGGCGCAGACCATCTCGGCGCCGACCTTCGGGTCGCAGATGAAGCGGTGCGCCATGGGCCCGGGGTAGAGCACGAGGCTGGGCTCCTCGACCCGCACCGGGCGCCCCCTGGGATTGGCGATCGTGAGCGGCCCGCGGCGCACGACGTGCATGTGGCCCGCGCCGTCCCCGGTGTCGAACTCGTGCGTGCCGCAGAGCAGGCCCGAGTGGAAGACGCGGGCCTCCAGGTGGAAGCGCGAGAGCAGGGCGTCGAGGCGGTCGATGGGCATGGTGGGACGATGAATCAACTAAGCGGGACGGATAGGCACTTATCGTATCACCGCGGCGGCTATCGTGGCCACCGTGCAATCCCGCACGCCATCACCCGAAAGGATTTCCCATGCCCGCCATCCAGCCCCTCGATCCCGCCCAGGCCACCGGCGCCACCGCCGAAACGCTGGCGGCCGTGAAGCGCAAGCTCGGCCGGATCCCCAACCTTTTCACGACGCTCGCGCGCTCGAGCGCGGCGCTGCAGGCCTACGTCAGGCTGGGCGAGGCCCTCGAGACCGGCGCCTTCAGCGCGAAGCAGCGCGAGCAGGTCGCGCTCGCGGTCGCGGAGGCGAACGCCTGCGGCTACTGCCTCGCCGCGCACTCGGCCATCGGCGGCCTGGTGGGGCTCACGCCCGCCGAGATCGCCGCCGCCCGCCAGGGGCGCGCGCCGCAATCGCGCGAGGACGCGATCGTCTCGCTCGCCCGCCGGATCGTGGAGGCGAGAGGCCAGCTGCCCGCCGCGGAGATCGCGGGCTGGAAGGCGCGCGGTCTCTCGGACGCCGACATCCTCGAGACGCTCGCCGTGGTCGTGGTCAACATCCTCACGAACTACACGAACCACATCGCGGGAACCGAGGTCGACTTCCCGGCGGTGCCGGAGGCGAAGGCGGCGTGAGCCGGCCCGGGGGGCGCGGCGGCTAGCGAAGCGCCACCGGCGCGAATTCCGCCGCCGCGTCCCCCGAGGCGATCCAGGCGTGCCCCTCCTGGAGCGTGACGCTCAGCCGCATGTTGCGGCCGGCCATGGCGGCGAGCGCCTGGGTGGCTTGCGCGGGCAGCTCGAAGACGCGCAGGTTCGCGAGCCGCTCGAGGGCGGCGCGGTTCTGGTTCCACCAGAGCTGCGCGGAGCGCCCGCCGTAGGCGTACACGAGGACCTGCCGCGCGCGCCCCGAGGCCTTGCGGATCTCGCGCTCGTCGGGCAGGCCCACGTCGATCCAGAGCTCGATCGCCCCGGTGAGGTCCTTCTTCACGAGGTCGGGCTCGCCCTCCGCCGAGAGCCCGCGGCCGAATTCGAGCGCCTCGTCCGCGTTCAGCGCGAAGGCGAGGAGCCGCACCATCAGGCGCTCGTCGGTCTCCGAGGGGTGCCGCGCGAGCGTGAGGGAGTGGCTGGCGTAATGGTGGCGGTCGAGGTCGGAGACCGTGAGCTCCGCCTTGAAGATCGTGGCCTTCAGCGCCACTACTTCGCCTTGAGGCCCTTCTGGATGAGCTCCGCGGTGATCTCGTTGAGCCCCGCGCCGCGCTTCTCGGCGAGCGCGCGGATCTCCTTGATGAGCTCTCCGTGCAGCTTCACCGCGAAGGGCACGAGCCCGGCCTCCTGGTCGCGGCGGCGCTGCTCGCGCCGGTCGTTGGGGGCCGCGGAATCCTTCCCGAACCGGTCCGGGGTCCCGGGACCCGGACGCCCCTCGATGGCGCGTCCCTTCAGTTTCTCCAGATCGGCACTTTTCACTTGCGCAGGCTCCGTGGGTCTCGCGAAACGCGCATTCTACGCCGAGGACGGGGTTTCCTTGTTCCAGGACAAGTCGCCCGGCGCCCGGAAACGCTAGAAAGGCGCATCGCGAACGACGATGGAGCGGGAGATGGCGGAAGGCGGTTGTTGCGGTTGCGGCTGCGCGGGGCGCTCCGGGCGCTACGCGGCGATCGACGAGGGCACGATCCGGCGCCTCGTCACGCAGTTCTACGCGAAGGTCCGCAAGGACCCGCTGCTGGGCCCGGTCTTCGAGGGCGCCATCGGCAACTGGGACGGGCACCTCGCGAAGATGGTGGATTTCTGGGCCACAACCACGCAGGGCGCGGGGCGCTACTCGGGCAACCTGATGGCCGCGCACCTGAAGCTGCCCGACATCGGGCGGGAGCATTTCGCGCGCTGGCTCGCGCTCTTCACGCAGGAAGTGGACCGCCTCTTCGAGCCCGGGGCGGGCAAGCCCTTCATGGACGTGGCCACGCGCCTCGCGGACCGGCTGCAGCACGCCGTGGTCGAGCGCGACTGGAGCGAGCTCGCGCGCCACCAGATCGAGGCGACCGGGCGGGTATCGGGCAACGTCGCGCTCGCTCTCGCGAAGCGCGACGGGCCCTGACTTTCGGGTTCAGCGCGTCCAGGTCGCGCGGATCAGGTTGTCTTCCTGGCTGTAGCGCAGGTTCACCTTGCCCTTGTAGGCCTCCTGCAGCGCGTGGGCGATGCCGCGGGCGAGGTGGTTGCCCGTCGTGGTGACCTGGATCCCCTCGGCCGTGTCCTGGATCGCGAGCAGCCGCTCGAGCGGATGCTGGGCCTTCTCGCGTTCCTCGCGCGCGTGGATGAGCGAAAGCAGCTCGTCGCGGTGCTCGCTCACGAACGCGCCCTTGAGCGTCACGTAGCCGGCCGGGAACGCATCCTTGATGCGCATGCAGGCCGGGCAGAAGTGCTCGAACGCATCCTTCGGCGCGGCCTTCCACGACCAGCGCCCCTCCATGAAGCTCGCGCCGCACTCCGGGCAACGGGTCGGTTCCGGCAGTTTCTCGTCGGAATGATAGGCGTCGTACACCGGCTCGCCGAACCGGTGTTGCTGTTGCACCATCCGGGTTCCGGCTCTACGGGGTTTCATGATCTTCTCCGTGGACACACTGACGACAAGCGTCGTCTCTAACGCTACGCCGATGGCGGGGGGGCGAATTGCCCGGGATCAAACCGCCGCTCGGTCGCTCCGGGGCGGGCTAGTGGCGGGGAACCCAGCGGGGGAGGGCGGCGAGGTCGGTTTCCGAGGGAGAGCGGCCCTTCGCCCACGCGTAGCGCCGCCCGCTCGGGTGCACGGAGGGCGGGATCACGATGCAGCCCCCGTCGCCGCGCAGGTCGATCCCGGGGCGCAGCCCCGCGCGGTTGGAGACGGTGCCGCCGGGATGGCGGAAATAGAGGTGGCGCCCGCCGCCTCCGGTGAGGCATTCCACCGTGGCCGGCAGGGCCCCGAACTCGCGCTCGATCGCCGCGAGGCTCTCCGCGCCGCCGTGCGCGGGGTCGACGTCCACGACGACGAGCCCCGACAGGCGCCCGGTGACGACCGCGGCATTCGCATCGGGCCAGCGCGCGAACCACGCGTCCACGTCCGCCTCGGTCGCGGGCTTCTCCTCGAAGCCGCGCCATTTCACGATCGGGCGCTTCGCCCGCGGCTGGATCGGGATCACCGACCAGCCCCGCGCGAGGCACGCCTTCGCGGCGGCGGCGATGTCGGTGGCGGCGCCCATGGTCCCGCCCATGCTCCGGGCCGCGCGACGCCTGTCAAGGCATGACACGGCGCGGGCACATCGGGCAGACTGGCAGCCCCCGCCCCGCCGCCCGAAGGAGGCCGCGATGAAGATCGCCTCGAGCGCATTCGCTCACCAGGGACCGATTCCCCGGGAATACACCTGCGACGGCAAGGACCACTCGCCCCCGCTCGCCTTCGCCGAGGTCCCGCCCGGCGCGAAGAGCCTCGCCCTCGTCGTCGACGATCCCGACGCGCCCGATCCCGCGGCGCCGAAGATGACCTGGGTGCACTGGGTGCTCTACGACATTCCGCCGGGCACCGCCGGGCTCGCGCAGGCGATCGCGCCGCGCGCGCTCCCGCCGGGCACGCTCGAGGGCACGAACGACTGGAAGCGCACGGGCTACGGCGGCCCCTGCCCGCCGATCGGGCGGCACCGCTATTTCCACAAGCTCTACGCGCTCGATTGCGTGCTGCCCGACCTCGGGCGCCCGACGAAGGCCGCGCTCGAGAAGGCGATGAAGGGGCACGTGATCGCCGAGGCCCAGCTCGTGGGCACCTACCAGCGCTGAGCCGCTCCCGGAGCCGGCGCCATGGCCACGCGCTCGGCCGCGATCGCCTTCATCTTCGTCACCGTCGTGATCGACGTGATCGCGATGGGCATCATCATCCCGGTGCTGCCGAAGCTCGTGGAAACCTTCGAGGGCGGCAACACCGCGGCCGCGGCCCAGGTGTACGGCGTCTTCGGCACCGCGTGGGGGCTGATGCAGTTCGTCTTCATGCCGGTGATGGGCGCGCTCTCCGACCGCTTCGGGCGCCGGCCCGTGATCCTCGTCTCCTGCCTCGGGCTCGGCCTCGACTACTTCCTCATGGCGCTCGCGCCGAATCTCGCGTGGCTCTTCGTCGGGCGCGTGATCTCGGGCATCACCGCGGCGAGCTTCTCGACCGCGTTCGCCTACATCGCCGACGTGGCGCCTGCGGAGAAGCGCGCGGCTTCCTTCGGCATCGTGGGCGCCGCCTTCGGCCTGGGCTTCACGCTGGGTCCCGCGCTCGGCGGCGTGCTGGGCGGGATCGACCCGCGGCTTCCGTTCTGGGTCGCCGGGGCGATGGCGGTGGCGAACGCCGCCTACGGCTTCTTCATCCTGCCGGAGTCGCTCCCGCCCGAGCGGCGCGGCGCGTTCTCGTGGAAGCGCGCGAATCCCGTGGGCTCGCTCGTGCTGCTGCGTTCCCACCACGAGCTCTTCGGGCTCGCGGCGACCAACTTCCTCATGCAGCTCGCGCACGTGGTGTTCCCCGCGGTCACGGTGCTCTACATGGGCTACCGCTACGGCTGGAACGAGATGGCGGTGGGGCTCGTGCTCGCGGCGGTGGGGATCGGCTCGATGATCGTGCAGGGCGGGCTCATCCGACCGGTGATCCAGGCGATCGGCGAGCGGCGGGCGCTCGCCACGGGGCTCGCCTGCGGCACCGTCGGGATGGCGATCTACGGCCTCGCGCCCCAGGGCTGGATGTTCCTGCTCGGCATTCCGGTCATGGCGCTCTGGGGCTTCGCGGGGCCGAGCTCGCAGTCGCTCATGACGCGGCACGTGTCGCCCAACGAGCAGGGGCAGCTGCAAGGGGCGAACGCGAGCATGATGGCGATCGCCGGGCTCCTCGGGCCCGGGATCTTCACGCAGGTGTTCGCCGCCGCCATCGGGCCGCGGGCCGACCTGAACCTGCCCGGGGCGCCGTTCCTCGTCGCCTCGGCGATGATCGCCGCGGCGGGGATCATCGGGTGGACGGCCACGCGGCCGCGCGGGGAGGCCGTGCGTGGTGGCTGAAGCGCGGGACTGGCGATCGCTCTACCTCTCGCTCTTCGTCGCGAAGAGCCGCATCAAGGGCCGCGGGCTCTTCACGCCGAAGGCGATCGCCGCGCGCGCGAAGATCGGCGAGTTCGAGGGCGAGGTCGTCGGGCTCATGGAAGGCCGGCGGCGCGCGAAGGGCCGCGCGGTCATCGCCATCGTCGAGCTGGACAAGTACGCGCTCGACGCCACGCGCTCGAAGCGGGGCTTCCGGTTCATGAACCACTCCTGCGCGCCCAACACCTTCATCCGCTGCACGAAGGACCGCGCCGAGTTCTACGCATTGCGCCCGATCCGCGCCGGCGAGGAGCTCACCGTCGACTACGGCGCGAGCCACCACGGCGGACGCCTGCCCTGCACCTGCGGCGCCCCCCGCTGCCGCGGCTGGCTCTGAAAATGGGGACAGTCCCCATTTTTGCTCTGTAACCTGTGTTACAGACCTTAAATGGGGACTGTCCCCATTTAGATGGCGCCGGATTTCTTCAGGAGATGGGCCACTGCGTTGGCGATCTTTTCGTAGCCTTCGGCGTTGGGGTGGACGAGGTCGGACTTGAGGCTGCGGTCGGTGAGGACGGACTCGACGACGTCGTTCTCGACGGGGATGGCGAATTCCTGGCCGATCTCGGCGTAGAACTTCGGCTTCGTGATGCCGAGCGTGAGCTTGGGCACCGAGAGGAGCACGACGGCGATGCCCCGGTCGCGGGCCGCGCGGACCATCGCGCGCACGTTCGCGGCGGCCTTCGCGTCGTCGAGCTTCCTCAGGAAGTCGTTCCCGCCGTGGCAGAGCAGCAGCAGCTTCGGCTTCACCTCGTCGAGGACCTCGGGAAGCCGCGCGAGCCCCTCCTCGCTCACCTCTCCGGGCACGCCCGCCTTCACGACCTTGCGCCCGATCACCCGCTCCAACACCGCGGGATAGGATTGCGCCGCACCCGCCCCCGTGCCGAAGGTGAGGCTGTCGCCGAAGGCGAGCACGACGGCGGAGGCGTCGAGCTTTTCGACCTTCGGCACCGAGGGCCCGCAACCCGCGAGGGCGAGGGCGAGGAGAGCGAGGGCGAGGCGCGAGGCGAGGGGCACGGCGTCTCCTAGAGCACGGGCGAGGCGAGCCGCGCGAGCGACTCGAGGAAGGGCGCGAGCCGCGACCCCTCGCGCCGGCCGCGGAAATCCCGCGCGGCGGCCCGGTCCTCTTCGAACCGCGCCGCGAGCCGTTCCACCAGCCCCTGGTCGTAGAACGCGCAAGCGACCTCGAAGTTCAACCGGAAGCTGCGGTTGTCCATGTTCGCCGTCCCTACCACCGCCACGGTATCGTCCACGACGAGCGTCTTCGCGTGCAGCATCGGCGGCCCGTACTCGTACACCGCGATCCCCGAGCGCTTGAGCGCCTCGCAATAGGTGCGCGAGGCGAGGTTCACGATGCGCGAATCCCCCTCGCGCGGCACGATCGCCTGAACTTCCACCCCGCGCAGCGCGGCAATGCGAAGCGCGCTCTCGAGCGGCTCGTCGGGAATGAGGTAGGGCGTCTGGATCAGCACGCGCGTGCGCGCGGTGGAAAGCGCGGCGAGGAAGAACGCGTGGATCGGCGCGCCCTCGTCATCGGGCCCGGAAGCGAGCACCTGCACGCCCAGCCCCCGCCCCTCGGTCGCCGGCGGGAAGTACCGGCGCACGGTGTCGAGGTCGAGGGAGAACGCGCCGCCCGAGTAGACCCAGTTCTCGAGGACGAGCCTCTGGAGCCTGCGCACGGGCTCGCCCTCGATCCGTGCGTGGAGGTCGCGCCAGGCGTCCTTGCCCGAGACCTCCGCGCTCACGGCGTCGTGCAGGTTGTTTCCGCCGACGAAGCCCGTCGTGCCGTCGCAGACCACGATCTTGCGGTGCGTGCGGAAGTTGGCGAAGTTGAGGCTCGCCACCGAGAAGCGCAGCGGGTTGAAGGCGAGCGCTTCGCCCCCGGCCTCCACGATGGGACGCCAGAAGCCGGAGTTCGCGGAGGAAGATCCCAGCGCGTCGTGCAGCGCGCGCACCTCGACGCCGCGCTTCGCCGCCGCCGCGAGCGCGTCGCGGATCCTCGTGCCCACGTGGTCGGGCTCCCAGATGTAGTACTCGCAGTGGACATGGTGCTTCGCCTCGCCGATCGCGCGCTCGATCGCCGCGATGCATGCATCCCCGTCCTCGAGGAACTCGGCGCGCGTGGCGAAGGTCGGCTGCCCCTGCCCCAGGCGGCCCACGACGGCGGCGAGCGCGGCCGCCTCCGCGGAAAGCGCGGGCCGCAGCTGGCAGCACGATCCGCGCAGGTACTCGGCCACTTCGTCCGCCACGGCCCGCCGCGCGAGCCCGTAGCGCAGCTTCCGGCGCCGCAGCCTGCGCGGGCCGAAGACCGCGTAGTAGAGGCCCGAGACCACGGGCAGCGCGGCGAACGCGAAGATCCACGAGAGGGTTGCCGCGGGCGAGCGCCGCTGCATGAGGATCGTCCCCGAGGCGGCGACGATCCACACGGCGTAGAGCGCGAAGGCGATCTCGATCCAGGGCAGCGCGGGCATGGTGCCGCAAGCCTACCGAAAGGGTCGCGGCGGGTAAAATGGCGGCATCGCCTCGAAGGAATCCGCCCCATGACCGCCCGCGAGCCCCTCGCCCCCGCCCCGAACCTCGATCCCGCGCGCATCGCCTCGCGCATCGACCGCCACTGGGACGACGAGATCGTCGCCCAGCTCGTCGAATACGTGGCCATCCCCGCCAAGTCGCCGCACTTCGATCCCGAATGGAAGAAGAACGGCCACATCGAGAAGGCGATCCGCCAGGCGCAAGCCTGGGTGGCGCGGCAGGGCATCGCGGGCCTCGCGCTCGAGATCGTGCGCCTCGAGGGCCGCACCCCGGTGCTCTTCTTCGACGCCCCCGCCACGGGTGGGCGCGGCGGCGAGGGCACGGTGCTCCTCTACGGCCACCTCGACAAGCAGCCCGAGATGACGGGTTGGCGCGAGGGCCTCGGCCCGTGGACGCCGGTGATCGAGGACGGGAAGCTCTACGGCCGCGGCGGCGCGGACGACGGCTACGCGGTCTATGCCGCCATCGCCGCGATCAAGGCGCTCGACGCGGAAGGTGTTGCGAGGCCGCGCTGCGTGGGCCTCATCGAGACCTGCGAGGAGAGCAGCAGCTACGACCTGCCCGCCTATCTCGAGGCGCTCGCCCCGCGCATGGGCGCGGTGGACCTCGTCGTCGCCCTCGATTCCGGCGCGGGCGACTACGAGCGGCTCTGGGCGACGACGTCGCTGCGCGGTCTCGTGAACGGCACGCTCACCGTGGACATCCTCACCGAGGGCGTGCATTCGGGCGACGCGGGCGGCGTGGTGCCTTCGTCCTTCCGCATCGCGCGTTCGCTCCTCGACCGCATCGACGACTCGCGCACCGGCGTGGTGAAGCCCGCGGCGTTCAACTGCGCGATCCCGCCCGGGCGCCTCGAGCAGGCGAGGGCCGCCGCGGCGATCCTCGGCGACACGGTGTGGAAGCGCTTTCCCTGGGCGAGCTGCTGCGACGACCAGGCGAGCGCGCGCCTCTTCGCCGAGCCCGTGACGAAGGACCCGTACGAGGTCGTCCTCAACCGCACCTGGCGCGCCGCGCTCGCGGTGACCGGCGCGGATGGCCTGCCCGCCCTCGAATCCGCGGGCAACGTGCAGCGCCCGCGCACGGCGCTCAAGCTCTCGCTTCGCTTGCCGCCTCTCGTGGACGGGCCCAAGGCGGCGGCCGAGCTGAAGAAGGTGCTCGAGGCCGACGCGCCCTATTCCGCGAGCGTGAAGTTCGAGTGCGATTCCGCCGCCACCGGATGGAACGCGCTGCCCACCGCGCCCTGGCTCGCCGCCGCGCTCGACCGCGCCTCCCAGTTCTGCTTCGGCCAGGCCGCCGCCTACATGGGCGAGGGCGGCACGATCCCGTTCATGGGCATGCTGGGCGTCAGGTTCCCCCGCGCGCAGATGCTCGTCACGGGCGTGCTCGGGCCGAAGTCGAACGCCCACGGCCCCAACGAGTTCCTCCACATCCCCTACGCGAAGAAGGTGACCGCGGCGACGGCGATGGTGATCGCGGCGGGGCGCTGAAAGCGGCGATTCCACAGGCCGGAACCACTGCCCCCGCGCCGGGGCGCGCGAATCTTCTTGCGTAGAATGGGTCCTATGCCCATGTCCGGAGACCCGTTGGCGCACTCACCCCGCTCGAAGCGAAGGCTCCTCGTCGCCTCCGTCGCCGTCCTCGTCGCCGCGGCCGCCGCGGGCGGCTGGTGGTGGGCGGGCAGCCGCTCCGGGGAGGCGCAGGGCGCGCGCAAGGGTCCGGCACCGGTTCCCGTGGTCACCACGCGCGTCGAGAGCCGCGATGTCCCCGTGCGGCTTCGCGCGAACGGCACCGTCGTCGCGCTCCAATCCGTGGACATCCGCCCGCAGGTGACGAGCATCGTGCGCACGGTGCACATCCGCGAGGGGCAGGGCGTGCAGGCGGGCGAGCTCCTCTTCACGCTCGATTCGCGCGCGGACGAGGCGAACCTCCGGAAAGCGCTCGCGCAGGTCGAGAAGGACAAGGCGGACCTCGCGAATGCGCTCCGCGATTACGATCGGCAGAAAGAGCTCTTCGCGCAGAAGTTCGTCTCGCAGTCCGCGCTCGACGCCGCGCAGAACAGGGTGGATACGCTCAAGGGCCAACTCGCCGTGGACCAGGCGGCGGCCGAGGCTGCGCGGGTCGCGGTCAGCTTCGGTGAGATCCGCGCCACCTTCGCCGGGCGCACGGGTGCGATCAGCGTGCGGCCCGGGAGCCTCGTGCAGCCCGCGGCCACGAGTCCCGCGCTCGTCACCGTGACGCAGGTCAATCCCATCCAGGTGAGCTTCACGGTTCCCGAGAAGGAGCTCGCGGGCCTGCGCGCGGCGCTTTCCGCGGGCACCGTCGAGGTCGGCCTCAAGCAGGAGGGCGTGCCGGGGCTTCCGAAGGGCAAGGTCGTCTTCCTCGACAACACGGTGGATCCCGCCACGGGCACGATCCGCGTGAAGGCGGAGTTCGACAACGCCGCGGGGCGCCTGTGGCCCGGCATGTTCGTGAACGTCGAGCTCTCGCCGCGCACGATCGCCCAGGGCGCCGTGGTGCCCGTGCAAGCCGTGCAGACCGGCCCCGAGAACCGCTTCCTCTACGTCGTGGGCGAGGACCAGAAGGTAGCGGCGAAGACGATCTCGCTCGCCTACCTCGACGAAGGCATCGCGGTGGTGGAAGGCGTGGCTGCCGGCGCGCGGGTCGTGGTCGAGGGCGCGCAGAACCTGCGGCCCGGGAGCGCCGTCGTCGAGGCCGCGCGCGAGGCGGGCGAGGGCAAGGGCGGCAAGTCCGGCATGGGCGGCAAGGGCGGCAAGGCGCCGTGAACATCTCCGAGCCCTTCATCCGCCGCCCGGTGATGACGGTGCTGCTCTCCGCCTCGTTCGTCGCGGCGGGCCTGATCGCCTACGACGACATCCCGATCGCGGCGCTCCCGCAGTTCGACACGCCCACGATCCAGGTGACGGCGAGCCTTCCGGGGGCGAGCCCGGAGACGATGGCCGCTTCCGTCGCGACCCCCCTCGAGAAGCAGTTCTCGACGATCGCGGGGGTGGCGGTCGCCACCTCCACCAGCACGCTGGGCAACACCTCGATCACGCTCGAGTTCGTCCCCGATCGCGACATCGACAAGGCCGCGGTGGACGTGCAGGCGGCGCTCTTCCGAGCGCAGCGTGCGCTCCCCGACGAGATGACGAACCCGCCCACCTACCGAAAGGTGAACCCCGCGGATGCCCCGATCATCTTCATCACGCTCACCTCGCCTTCGATGCCGCTGTCGGACCTGAACGCCTTCGCCGAGAACCTGATCTCGCCCACGCTCTCCACGATTCCGGGCGTGGCGCAGGTGAACATCTTCGGCCAGAAGCGCTTCGCGGTGCGGGTGCGCGTGAAGCCCGACGCGCTCGCCTCCCGCGGGCTCACCATCGACGAAGTCGCCGCCGCCATCCGCGCGGCCAACGCCAACACCCCCGTGGGGACGCTCGAGGGCGCGCGGCAGACGCTCACCATCCAGGCGAACCGCCAGATGGTCCACGCCGCGGAGTGGGCGAAGCTCATCGTCGCCACGCTGCCGGGCGGGGGCACGGTGCGCCTCGAAGAGGTGGCGGACGTCGAGGACAGCGTCGAGAGCATCAAGACCGCGAGCTGGGCGAACGGCGAGCGCTCGATCACGCTCTCGATCCTGCGCCAGCCCGACGCCAACACGGTGGCCACCGTGGACGCGGTGAAGGCCGCAGTCCCGGGGCTGGTGGCGCAGGTCCCGGCCTCGGTGAACCTCTGGGTGCGCAACGACCGCTCGCAGTCGATCCGCGATTCGATCCACGACGTGAAGGTGACGCTCGCCATCACCTGCGCGCTCGTGATCCTGGTGATCTTCCTGTTCCTGCGCCACCCCACGGCGACCATCATCCCGACGCTCTCGCTCCCCATCTCGCTCATCGGCACGCTCGCGTTGATGAAGTGGATGGGCTACACGCTGGACAACATCTCGCTCCTCGCGATCACGCTCGCCGTGGGCCTCGTGGTGGACGACGCGATCGTGATGCTCGAGAACATCTCGCGCCACGTGGAGGAGGGCATGGCGCCCTTCAAGGCGGCGCTCGTGGGCTCGCGCGAGATGGGCTTCACGATCGTGTCGATCTCGCTCTCGCTCGTGGCGGTCTTCATCCCGATCTTCTTCATGCCGGGGGTCATCGGCTCGCTCTTCCACGAGTTCGCGGTCGTCGTGTCGCTCGCGATCCTCGTCTCGGCGCTCGTCTCGCTCACGCTGATCCCCATGCTCGCCGCGCGGTTCCTCCACCGCGCCGACGAGGACGCGGCGGCGATGAAGTACACCGAGTGGTTCGAGCGCCTCTACCGCCGGATGCTCGCCGCCTACGAGAGGACGCTGGACGCCTCGCTCGCCCGGGGCCGCGCCGTGCTCGGCGTCTTCTTCGCCACGCTCGCGGCCACCGTCGGCCTTTTCGTCGCGATCCCCAAGGGGTTCTTCCCCACGGAGGACATCGGCCAGGCGATCGTGACGGCGGAGGCCGTCGAGGACATCTCGTTTCCGGCGATGGTCACGCTCCTGCAACAGGTGGGCGATACGCTGCGCGCGCATCCCGCGATGGACACCGTGATCGTGAACGCCTTCGACTCGAACGCCGGGCGCATCTTCATCTCGCTCAAGCCCCGCGGCGAGCGGCCCAAGCTCGAGAAGGTGATCGAGGAGCTGCGCCGCGAGGTGCGCAAGATTCCCGGCGTGACCGTGTACTTCAACCCGATCCAGAACCTGCGCCTCGGCGGGCGCATCTCCAAGAGCCGCTACCAGTACTCGCTCCGGAGCGTCGGGGACCGGGACCTGCAGGACGGAGCGGACCGCATCGCCGCGCTCATGAAGGCGGACGCGATCTTCCGCGACGTGACCACGGACGCGCAGCTGCGCGGCCTGCAGGCGCAGCTGCACATCGACCGCGACAAGGCGAACGCCCTGGGCGTGCAGATCCAGGACATCCGCACCGCGCTCTATTCGGCCTTCGGCGAGCGCCAGGTCTCCACCATCTACACGGCCTCCGACTCCTACAGCGTGATCCTCCAGGCCGCGGACCCGGACCGGAAGGACGAATCCGCCTTCAACAAGATCTACCTGCGCGGCAAGGGGGGCGCTCTCGTGCCGCTTTCCAGCATCGCTTCCGTCGAGCGCCGCGTGGGACCCGTGGCGATCAACCACCAGGGGCAGCTGCAGGCGATCACGATCTCCTTCAACCTCGCGCCCGGGGCCTCGCTCGGGGAGGCCTCGAACAGGATCGAGCGCTTCAAGCGCGAGTCGAGCCTGGCGCCTTCCATCCTCACGAGCTGGGGCGGGGACGCGGCCGCCTTCCAGTCCTCCCAGGCGAGCCAGGTGTGGCTGCTCGTGGGCGCGCTCCTCGTGATCTACGTGCTGCTCGGCGTGCTCTACGAGAGCTTCATCCACCCGCTCACCATCCTCGCGGGCCTGCCCTCGGCCGCGGTGGGGGCGCTGCTCACGCTCTGGGCCTTCGGGATGGACCTGTCGCTCATCGCGGTGATCGGCATCCTCATGCTCATCGGCATCGTCAAGAAGAACGCGATCATGATGATCGACTTCGCCCTCGACGCGCAGCGCACGCGCGGCCTGGGCGCGCGCGAGGCGATCCGCACCGCCTGCCTGCTTCGCTTCCGGCCGATCATGATGACGACCTTCGCCGCGCTCATGGGCGCCGTGCCCATCGCCACGGGCCTGGGTGCAGGGGCGGAGCTCCGGCAGCCCCTCGGCCTCGCGGTCGTGGGCGGGCTCCTCTTCTCGCAAGTCATCACCCTCTACATCACGCCCGTGATCTTCCTCTGGCTCGACCGCTACTCGGGCCGCGGCCCCGTCACGGCCGGTCGCGAGGTTCCCGAGCCCTCGCCGGCCGAGTAGCCCCGTCGCGTTTGACGCCGATCAGACGCGCGGCCGCCATCCGGTGGTAATGATGGCTTTTCACCATCCGCAGGAATCCGGAGAGCCCGATGCCGACCGCGAAGAAGACTTCCGCGAACCCGTCCGCAGCGCGCGAAATCCCCGCGAGCGGCGCCCGCCGGCGCGCGAAGCGCGCGGGCGGCCCCCGTCGCGCGATCGAAGGCGACACCGCCCCGGTCCTCGAGACCGCGGCGATCGAGGCCTACGCGACCGAGCAGGCGGGCGCGGCGGCCGACGAGGTGACGGCGGGCGCGATCCGCGACCTCCTCGAGGGCGTGAATCCGGGGGATGCGGCGCGCATCCTGCGCTCGGTCCTCGACCAGCAGCGCGGCCTCGACAAGCTCGCGCGCCGCGCGGCCGACCGCGAGCTCGCCGACAACTGGCAGGAGGGCGGCTACCCCTACAAGAACCTGCTCTCGCGCAAGAGCTACGAGCGGCAGAAGTACCGCCTGCAGGTGGAACTGCTGAAGCTCCAGGCCTGGGTGAAGGAGACCGGGCAGCGCGTCGTCGTGCTCTTCGAGGGGCGCGACGCCGCGGGCAAGGGTGGCACGATCCGCCGCTTCATGGAGCACCTGAATCCCCGCGGCGCCCGCGTGGTGGCCCTGGAGAAGCCCACGCAGGAGGAGCGCGGCCAGTGGTACTTCCAGCGCTACGTCGAGCACCTGCCCACCGCGGGCGAGGTCGTGCTCTTCGACCGCTCCTGGTACAACCGCGCGGGCGTGGAGCGCGTGATGGGCTTCTGCACGGACGAGGAGTACCAGGAGTTCATGCGCCAGGCGCCGGAGTTCGAGCGCATGCTCGTGCGCCAGGGCATCCACCTCTTCAAGTTCTGGTTCTCCGTGAGCCGGCGCGAGCAGAGGCGCCGCTTCAAGGAGCGCGAGGTGCATCCGCTCAAGCAGTGGAAGCTTTCGCCCATCGACATGGCCTCGCTCGACAAGTGGGACGAGTACACGAGAGCGAAGGAGGCGATGTTCTTCCACTCGGACACCGCGGATGCGCCCTGGATCGTCATCAAGAGCGACTGCAAGAAGAGGGCGCGCCTGAACGCCATGCGCTACCTCCTGCACAAGCTTCCCTACACGAGGAAGAACCCGGATCAGATCGGCCCGGTGGACGCGCTGCTGGTGGGCCGCGCGCAGGTGATCTTCGAGCGCGGCGAGCACGTGGTCACCGCGCCGCAGAGCTGAGGGGAATGGCACCGCGCCTTCCGGCCGCTTCGGCCGGCCTCGTGGCGGTGCTTGCCGGCGCGGCATTCCCGGCGCAAGCCGCGCAAGAGGGTGCGGCGCGCCGGGACTGGCTCGTCGAGCTCAAGCGCCAGGCGACCTCGCGCGGCACGCCCGAGGAGACGACGAAGACCAACCTCAAGCTCGACTAGTTCCCCGAGGGCCCGGTGTCGCTCCTGCGGCTGGAGCTGCCGTTTCCCGACGAGAATTCGGACTTCGCAGGCAGCCCGTTCGACCCGGACTTCGGCGATGCGAAGATCCGCGCCGGCTTCCGCGCGGTCGAGCTGTCGGGGCGGCCGTGGACTTCGTTCGCGGAGATCACCTTTCCCACGGCGGACCCGGAAGGCCAGGGCACCGGGAAGTACCAGCTCTCGGCGGGGATGAAGTCGGCGTTCGTTCTCTCGCCGGGGCTCGCGGCGTGGGGCTCGCCGCGCCGGTCTTTCTCGGTCCAGCTCCAGCAGGTGGTGTCCTTCGGGGGCGACGCCACGCGCAAGGACGTCAACCAGACGAAGTTCGAGCTCGAATGGCGCGAGACCTGGGCCGGAGGCCATTACGGCAAGGCGACGGCGAAGCCCGTGGTGGACTGGGTGGGCGGCGGAAAGACCGGTGCCGTGCTCGAGATCGAGGGCGGATGGGTGTTGAGCCGCTCGTGGACCCTCGCGGCGATGGCGGGGGGAATCCTGTGGGGCGAGGGCGTGCCGGGCACCTACGGCACCCGCGGGGAGCTCAAGGCGATCTATCGCTTCTGAGCTCAGTCCCGGATGCGGGCGCCCGCGATCGCGTGCTTCGGCAGCCCCGCGCCGCGTCCCGTGCCCGTCATGGCGCCGTGCAGCGCGATGTACTTGATGTTCGCGACCGGGAACACGAGGATGTCGCCCCCGGATTCGACCACGAGGTGCTTGCTCGTCATGAACTCGGCGAGCTTGATCTGCTTCGCGGCGGCGTTGGGGCCCTGCTCCGGGAACTCGAAGTCGAGCTTCGAGCCGTCGATGAAATGAAGGGTCATGTAGCGTTCGGCGGCCATGGCGGTCTTCCTCTTCTCGTCGGTGGAGTGCGCCCGGCGCGGCACCGCGCGAGGGCGAATCGATGGTATCACGCGCTCCCCGGGAAGCCTTCCCGCCGGACGCGGTAGAATTCCGGCCACGCATTGCCTCGCAACGCCCGAATGAACTCCTTTTCCTGCAAGGCCATCCTCTCCGGCGCCGCGCCCGCGAACGAGCCCGTGCGGCTGCGCGGCTGGGTGCGAACCCGCCGCGACTCCAAGGCCGGCATCTCCTTCGTGCACGTCTCCGACGGCTCGTGCTTCCACCCGGTGCAGGTGGTCGCGCCCAGCACGCTCGCCAACTACCAGAGCGAGGTGATGCACCTCACCGCGGGCTGCGCCGTGGAGGCGACGGGCACGATCGTCGCCTCGCCCGCGAAGGGCCAGCCCTTCGAGATGCAGGCCACCGAGGTGAAGGTCGTGGGCCTGGTGGACGACCCCGACACCTACCCGATCCAGCCCAAGCCCCACACACTGGAGTTCCTGCGCGAGGTCGCGCACCTGAGGCCGCGCACGAACGTGATCGGCGCCTGCTCGCGCGTGCGCCACACGCTCGCGATGGCGATCCACCGCTTCTTCCACGACAACGGCTTCCTCTGGGTCAACACGCCGATCATCACCGCCTCGGATGCCGAGGGCGCGGGCGAGCTCTTCCGCGTGTCCACGCTCGACCTCGTGAACCTGCCGCGCACGCCCGAGGGCAAGGTCGACTTCGCGCAGGACTTCTTCGGGCGGGAGGCCTTCCTCACGGTGTCGGGGCAACTCAACGTCGAGAGCTACTGCATGGCGCTCTCCAAGGTCTACACCTTCGGGCCCACCTTCCGCGCCGAGAACTCGAACACGAGCCGCCACCTCGCGGAGTTCTGGATGATCGAGCCCGAGATCGCCTTCGCCGACCTCGCGGACGACGCCACGCTCGCCGAGCGGCTCCTCAAGTCCGTCTTCAGGGCGGTGCTCGAGGAGAGGGCCGACGACATGGCCTTCTTCGAGGAGCGCATCGAGAAGGGCGTCATCGCCAAGCTCACGGGCATCGTCGACCACGAGTTCGTGCGCATGGACTACACCGAGGCGATCCGCGTGCTCGAGGGCGCGAAGCAGAAGTTCGAGTACCCGGTGAAGTGGGGCATGGACCTGCAGAGCGAGCACGAGCGCTACCTCGCCGAGACCCACGTGGGCAAGCCCGTGATCCTCATGAACTACCCGAAGGAGATCAAGGCGTTCTACATGCGCCTGAACGACGACGGGAAGACGGTGGCGGCGATGGACGTGCTCGCCCCGGGCATCGGCGAGATCATCGGCGGCAGCCAGCGCGAGGAGCGCCTCGCGGTGCTCGACGAGCGGATCGCGGCCTTCGGTCTCGAGCAGGGCGCCTACGGCTGGTACCGGGACCTGCGCCGCTACGGCACCGTGCCCCACGCGGGCTTCGGGCTGGGCTTCGAGCGCACCGTGGCCTACGCGACGGGGCTCGCGAACGTGCGCGACGTGATCCCGTTCCCGCGCACGCCCGGCTCCGCGCGGTACTGAGGCGCGATGCTGCCCACCGAGCTCGCCCACCTCCGGCTCCAGGTCGACGACCTCGAGCGCCGCGCCGAGGACGCCGCCGGGGACCCGCTCGAGCTGCGCCGGCTGAGGCTCGAGGCCATCGCCCTCGAGCGCTCGCTCGCCGCGGTCGACGCGGACCTCCAGCAGCAGATGGCCGACATCAAGACGGCGCGCAACCGCCTCAAGCGCCTGCGCGCCCGGGGCTGAGATGCGCTTTCTGCGCGAGCTCTTCGACAACAACCGCCGCTGGTCGGAGGCGATCCGCAGCCGCGACCCGGATTTCTTCCCGCAGCTCGCGGCGCAGCAGTCGCCGCGCTTCCTGTGGATCGGCTGCGCCGACAGCCGCGTGCCCGCAAACGAGATCGTCGGGCTCAAGCCCGGCGAGCTCTTCGTCCACCGCAACATCGCCAACGTGGTGGTGCACACCGACCTCAACTGCCTCTCGGTGATCCAGTTCGCGATCGACGTGCTGGGCGTGGACCACGTGATCGTCTGCGGCCACTACGGCTGCAGCGGGGTGCGCGCGGCGCTCTTCGGCGAGCGCGTCGGGCTCGCCGACAACTGGCTGCACCACGTCCACGACGTGAGGGACAAGCACGCGGCGGAGCTCGCGGACATTGCGGGCGAGCGCGAGCGCGTCGACCGGCTCTGCGAGCTGAACGTGCGCGAGCAGGTGGCCAACGTCTGCCAGACCACGATCGTGAGGGACGCCTGGGCGCGGGGCCAGAAGCTCGCGGTCCACGGCTGGATCTACGGGCTCGAGGACGGGCTGCTGCGCGACCTCGGGGTCACGATGGACGCGCCGGCATGAACCCGACGCTGATCGGCATGATGGATTCGCCCTACGTCCGGCGCGTGGCGATCTCGCTTCGCCGGATGGGCATCGCCCACGAGCACCGCAAGCTCTCGGTGTTCCGCAACTACGCCGAGTTCCGCGCGATCAACCCGGTGGTGAAGGCGCCGACCCTCGTGTGCGCGGACGGCACGGTGCTCATGGATTCCACGCTGATCCTCGACTACCTCGAGGGGCTCGTGGCGCCCGAAAGGCGCCTCATGCCCGCCGCGGGCGCCCCCCGGCGCGAGGCGCTTCGCCTCATCGGGCTCGCGATGGCCGCCTGCGAGAAGGCGGTCCAGATCGTCTACGAGTTCGAGCAGCGCCCGGCGGAGAAGCGCCACGCGCCCTGGCTCGAGCGCGTCACCGAGCAGGCGAACGCCGCTTACGGCGAGCTCGAGCGCGCGGCGACGAAGGCGACCCCGTGGCTTCAGGGCGATCGCTTCGGCGCCGAGGATGTCGCGGTCGCGGTGGCCTGGCGCTTCGGCCAGTACTACAATGCCGAGTGCATCCCCGCCGCCCGCCACCCGGCCCTCGTCGCCTACTCCGCGCGCGCCGAGGCCCTCCCCGAGTTCCTCGAAACGCCCCTCGATTAGCGAACGGAAAATGGGGACAGTCCCCATTTTCTGCTTGTAACAATCGTCCGCGAGGTGATTGTTACAGACCAAAAATGGGGACTGTCCCCATTTTCCGGTCAAATGAAAACGGCAGCCCGGAGGCTGCCGTTTCCTGGTTCCTGACGGACCGGGCTTACTCGATCGGCTTGATCGCCGTCGCTTGCTTGCCCTTGGGGCCCATCTTCACTTCGAATTCGACCTTCTGGTTCTCCTTCAGGGTCTTGAAGCCATTGCCCTGGATCTCGGAGAAGTGGGCGAAGAGGTCCTCACCGCCGTTGTCCGGCTTGATGAACCCGAAACCCTTGGAGTCGTTGAACCATTTCACGGTACCCGTATTCATGCGTGTTCCTTTACAGATTGAAGATTGATGTAAGACCCGGTTCCCCCGGGCAGGGGCCAGCGAATAAAGGAACGCAAGAGGGGAACTGTAAGAATGCGCCGGGAATCCGGCGGTACCTAGGAGTTACGGCTCAACGGACCTGATCACTGCGGAACGCATTATGGCACAGTTCGCCCCGGCGCGGGGGCCTTGAAGAACCGGGCCGCCGCCACGATGTCCGAACGACATGCGTCCCGAGGCCGAACACCCATGAACCTGCGCAGGATCCTGCTCCTTCCCGTGGCGGCGCTCGCCGCCGTCGCCGCCTTCTCGCCCTTCGCCCAGAAGGCGGACGCACCCGCCGCGCCGCGCGCGGTCGCCCCGCGCGGGCCGCTCCTCGCGCAGGAGCAGGCGATCGTGGGCCTGTTCGACGCCACGGCCCCCTCGGTCGCCTACATCTACACGGAGCGCCTCGAGCGCACGAGCTTCTTCACCGCCGGCGTCTCGCAGGGCGCGGGCAGCGGCTTCGTCTGGGATTCCGCGGGCCACGTCGTCACGAACTTCCACGTGGTGCAGGGCGCGCGCAAGGTGCTCGTGCAGCTCGATGCCGGCAAGCCCCTCGCCGCCAAGGTCGTGGGTGTCGCGCCGGACTACGACCTCGCGGTGGTGAAGCTCGTCGAGCCCCCGGCGGCGCTCAAACCCATCCCCGTGGGCACCTCGCGCGACCTCAGGATCGGCCAGACGGTCTTCGCCATCGGCAACCCGTTCGGATTGCAGCGCACGCTCACCACGGGCATCGTGAGCGCCATCGACCGGCACCTGCCCACCTCGGAGCTGCGCGAGATCGCGGGCGCGATCCAGACGGATGCCGCGATCAACCCCGGAAACTCCGGCGGCCCGCTGCTCGACAGCGCCGGGCGCCTCGTGGGCGTGAACACCGCGATCCGGTCTCCCTCGGGCGGTTCCTCGGGCGTGGGCTTCGCGATCCCCGTGGACCTCGTGAACCGCGTCGTGCCCCAGCTCATCGCCCGCGGCAAGGCGCCCCAGCCGGGCATCGGCATCGCGGCGGTGGACCCCTTCGTGGTTGCGCGTGCCGGGCTCTCGGGCGTCGTGATCGAGGGCGTGCAGCGCGGCTCGCCCGCCGCCGAGGCGGGCCTGAAGCCCCTCGACCGAAAGTCCGGCACCGTGGGCGACGTGATCGTCGCGGTGAACGGCCGGCCCATCGAGTCGCTCCCCACCTTCGCGGCCGAGATCGACCGCGCGGGCATCGGCAGCTCCGCCGAGCTCACGGTCGTGCGCGAGGGCAAGGAGCGCAAGGTGCGTGTGAAGGTGGTCGACCTCGCCCGCTAGAGCGGGCGGCGCGCTACTTCTTCGCGGCCGCGTCCGCCGCAGCCTTCGCCTTGTATTCCCGCAGCTGCTGGAGCCACGGCGCCCAGTCCCTCGGGCCCTCGACGAAGCGCTTCTGCAGGTTCTCGAGCACCCGGCCCCAGGCGCCGTCGAAGTACGCGTAGGCCTGGTCCCACTGTCCGCCCTCTCCCCAGCCGCCGTGGTGGAGCGTGACGAGCGTCCCGCCCTCGGCCGCGGGCTTCATCCGCACCGTGACGTAGGTGCGCTGTCCCCGCGCCTCCGGCAGGTGCGGCGGCGCATTCCAGGTGAAGGAGATCATCTTCCTCTCCTGCAGCGCGAGGAAGCGCATGTCGTCCGCGCCCTTCAGGCCGGGCTTGCCGTCGGGGTCGAAGTAGATCTCGAAGGGGCCGTCGACGCGCGCCTCGACGCGCGCGTCGGGGGCGAAGAACGACTTGACGCCCTCGGTCGTGGTCCAGGCCTGCCACACGGCGTCCACCGGGGCCTGCACCACGGCCTGCTTCTGGATCGCGCGCTCCCCGGCGGTTGCGGCGAGCGAGGCGGTGGCGAGCGCGGCGGCGAAGAGCGTCTTCGTCATGTCGGATCCTCCTTCAGGCCTTCTCGTAGGCGTCCTTGAGCCAGCCGAGGAGCTCGGCGTCCACGTCCTTCGCGCTCGTCACGCGCACGCGGTGGCTCACCATCGCATTGAAGCTCCCGGAGGCCTCGAGCCGGCCCTTCGCGGCCACACCCTTCAGGTTGATGCCCACGTCGAGCCGGTCCGCCGTCGAGGGCTGGATCAGGCCGAACTGCTTGGAGCGCCTGAGGCTCACGTAGGTCTTCTTGGGCGAGAGTTCGGCGTCCGCCCCGAACTTCCCCACCGCCGCCGCGAGCCGGTCGTAGATCGGGCGCAGCCCCGCCTTCGCGCCGGCATACTGCGCGGCCACGAGATCCTCGCCCGCGGCCTCGCCCCCGTCGCCCGCGAGCGTCTTCATGGCGACCACGTTGGCGTAGCCGTGGCCCATGCCGTGCTTCTCCTTGAGCATCTTCACGATCTCGCCGTGCTTCGCGATCCCGCTCTGCCTCGCGATCGCGATCCAGGCTTCGAGGGGCTTGCCGGTGTTCTTCTCGTAGTTGGCGATCATCGTCGCCAGGGCGTCGTCGGGCGTCTTCGTCATCTCGGGCTCCTGCGGTAGGTGACCGCGAACTGCTCCTTCCAGGTCTCGCCTTCGAGCTTCTCGCGCGCCACGCGGAAGGAGTCGGCATCGAGGCGCGTCCAGATCGAGCGCTGCGTGACTTTCGCGGGGTCGGCGCGCGAGGGGTGGGGCCAGCGGTAGCGCTCGCCCTCGCGCAACGCCTCGCCCGCGCTCCACGCGCCCGTGGAGGACCACTGCCAGTAAGCGATCTTCCGGGCACTTGCGTCCCAGGCGAAGAGCGCGCGGCCCTCGAAGCCCTGCCGTTCCCCGCCGGGGCCCGCGGACTCGACGGCGATGGAGCCCACGACGAACTTCCCGTACTGCGCCTCGTAGCACTGGGTGTCGCGGGTCTTGCCGTCCGGGTGCTCCGCCGTCCAGCAGGAGCCGGCGAGCTCCGCGAACCAGCCGAAGGCGGCGAGGCCCGGGGCCTCGGGCGCGGCCCCGGCCGCGGGAAGCGCGAGGAGGGAGAGGGCGGCCGCGAGGACCGCGGGAGTTCGGGTCACGACGGCCTCACAGCGGCCAGTTCTCGGATTTCGTCTTCTTCGGCAGCACGAACTCGAGCGCGCCGAACATCCGGTACATGAGCCTCGTGCCCAGCGGCGGGCGGCCCTGCTCGACGATCGCCTTGAGGTTTCCGAGGATGAAGTCGCCGCCCTTGCGCATCTCCTTCTCGGTGCCGGTGCCCGCGGGGATGCCCTCCACGGTGAGCGTGACCTCGACGCCGCCCTCGACGGGCTTCAGGTCGTAGACCACGGTGCACACGGGATCGTCGTACTGGGTGAAGCGGTGGGTGTGGGAGAAGCGCCGCGGCGGATCGTACTCGACGACCTCGCCCGCGACGATGGCGTGGCGGCCGCTCACGGTGCGCATCTGCATCCGGCGCCCGCGCACGAGCCCCGGCCCGTCGAGCGTGAGCATGGAATTGAACACCGCCCCCTGCGGGGAGTCGGTCTTGGTGAGCTCGCGGAAGATCGCCTCGATCGAGCCCGCGATGACCACGCGGAACACCGCCTTGTTCGCTTCAGCCACGCTGTCCTCCCTTCCTCCTGCCGATCGGGACGGGCGCGTTCTCCAGCCCGTACTTCAGGCGCGCGAGCTTGCCGGCCCAAAACGAGCTGAACTCCGTCGTCCAGCGGTCGTAGATCATGTGGATCGGCACCGGGTTGAACCAGAGCTGGCGCTCGCGGCCGACCTTCTCGGAGAGCACGAGCCCGGCGGATTCCAGCACCGAGAGGTGCTTCATCACGGCCACGCGCCCGATGTCGAAGAAGTCGCAGACGCGGTTCACGTTGCAGCCCGGCTCCTTCTTGAGGACGTCGAGGATGCGCCGGCGCGGCTCGGAGGCGAGCGCCTGGAACACGGCATCCATCTCGTCGGGCTTCATCGCGGCGGGCGTTAAATGTCACCGAACGGTGACATAAATGAGATGGGGGTGTCAAGGGGAGGCAGCGGGAACGGTGTCGGACCGGACGCCAGGGCGCCGGTCGACCCCGGCGGGCAGGGGACCCGGATGGAGGCGTCGTCAACGAAACCTTTTCGGCTCGCCCTGGGCTCGTCGAACGGCGAGGACTACCGTGCCGGATTGCGCCGGGGTTTTCGGGCTGGGGCGGCCTCGAGGCCGCGGAAGTAGATGTCGACCAGGGACCGGGCGTGGCGCTCGAGCGAGAAGCTCCTCGGGTCGAGGATCCAGTTGGCGATGAGACCCGAGACGAGCGAGAGCGCGCCGATGGCGGCCACCTTCGGGTCCACGGTCCTCGGCAGGAGACCGCGCGCGCGGCAGGCGCCGAAGCCCGCCTCGATCGCCCGCAGGCACTCCTTCTGGCTCGCGACGCGCCGCGCGCGGAGCGCCGCCGCATCGCCCACGTACTCGCACTTGTGGTGCGCGATGTCGAAGACGCGTTGCAGGTGCTTCTCGCGCGCCATGCGCAGCAGCACCTCGGTCGCGGAGCGCTTGAGGAGCTCGAGCTGGTCGGCCTTGCCCGCGCCCTCGGCGCGGTCGATCATCGCCTCCACCGGCAGCGTCACGCGCTGCATCATCGCGTCGAAGAGCTCGGCCTTGTCGCGGAAATGCCAGTAGATCGCCCCGCGCGTGACCCCCGCCGCGCCCGCGATCTCCTCGAGCGAGGCATGGGCCACCCCGCGGTCCTGGAAGACCTGCTCGGCGGCGTCGATGATGCGGTGGCGCGTTGCCTGCGCCGCGGCCTTCGTGCTCCGGGCCATCTCGCTCCTCGTGGCACCCGGCGTGTGACGGGTGCTGTAACAATCCGCAACTTGACATACATTCACGGCTGTATGTAAATTCTCGCCCACGCCCGACCCGCTGTAAAGACCCGTGCCCCGGCGGGGTATCCCGGGGGCTCCCACAAGGAACGTCGATGCCTCGTCCCGCGCCCCGCATCGCCCGAACGGCGGTCGCTTCCGCCGTCGCCGTCGTCCTCGTCGCCGCCTGCGGTCCCGGCGGCCCGCCCCCCGGCGGATTTCCCCCGGCGCTCGTCGCCGTCCAGGAGGTGAAGCCCCGCGTCCTGCCCGTGGAGTTCGAGTACCCCGCGCAGACCGCGGGCTCGCGCGAGGTCGAGGTGCGCGCGCGCGTCGCGGGCATCCTCCTCAAGCGCAACTACACCGAGGGGGCGGGCGTGCGCGCGGGCCAGTCGCTCTTCACCATCGACCCCGCGCCCTTCGAGGCGGCGCTCGCCCGCGCGGAAGCCGACGCCGCGGCCGCGCAAGCGCGCCTGCAGCAGGCCGCGCGCCAGGCCAGGCGCCTGAAGCCGCTCTTCGAGGCGAAGGCCACCTCGCAGAAGGAATACGATGACGCGGTCTCCGCGGAGGAAGTCGCGGCCGCCGATCTCAAGGGCGCGAACGCGCGGCTCGCCGAGGCGCGCCTCAACCTCTCCTATACCCGGGTCGAGTCGCCCATCTCCGGCGTCACGAGCCGCGCCCTCAAGAGCGAGGGCACGCTCGTGAGCGGCCCGGACGTGCTCCTCACCACCGTCACGCAGGTCGATCCCGTCTACGCGAACTTCGGCCTGTCGGAGTCCGAGCAGTCGCGCATCCGCGGCGAAGTCGCCGCCGGCAAGCTCGTGCTCCCGAAAGACGCCCGCTTCGAGGTCGCGATCCGTTTCGAGGACGGCGCCGTGTACGCGAAGCCCGGCCGCCTCGCCTTCACCGACGTGCGCGTGAACCCCGCCACGGGCACCTCGGACGCGAGGGCGGAGCTCCCCAATCCGGAAGGCCGCGTGCAGCCCGGGCAGTTCGTGCGCGTGATCCTCAAGGGCGCCGTGCGCCCGGAGGCGATCGCCGTGCCCCAGCGCGCGGTGATGGAAGGCCCCCAGGGCAAGATGGTCTACGTGCTCGGCGCCGACGGCAAGGCCGAGCCCCGCCCCGTCGTCATGGGCGAGTGGGCCGCGGGCGAGTGGGTCGTCTCCTCGGGCCTGAAGGCGGGCGACAAGGTGATCGTCGACGGCCTCATGAAGGTCTTCCCCGGCGCCCCGGTGCAGGTAGGCGACCCCAACGCCCCGCCGCCGGGCATGGGCGGCCCCGGCAAGGGCGCGCCGCCCAAGGGCGAGCCGAAACCCGGCGAGACGAAGAAGGCCTGACCCATGTTCTCGCGCTTCTTCATCGACCGCCCGATCTTCGCGGCGGTCCTCTCGATCTTCATCGTGATCGCGGGCGCGGCGGCGATGCGCGTGCTGCCGATCGCCCAGTACCCCGAGATCTCGCCGCCGGTGGTCACCGTGATGGCCATCTACCCGGGCGCCTCCGCGCAGGTGCTCGAGTCCACGGTCGCGGCACCCCTCGAGAACGCCATCAACGGCGTCGAGGACATGCTCTACATGAACTCCACCTCGGCGGCCAACGGCGTGGTGCAGATCCAGGTCACCTTCAACATCGGCGCCGACGTGGACAAGGCGGCGCTCAACGTGAACAACCGCGTGAAGCAGGTGGAACCGAAGCTGCCCCTGGAGGTGCGCCGCCAGGGGGTCACGGTGGAGAAGGGGTCGTCCGCCTTCCTCCAGGTGCTCGCGTTCTACTCGCCCGACAACAGCCTGGACGACATCTTCATCTCGAACTACGTCACGCTCAACATCCTCGACGAGGTGAAGCGCATCCCCGGCACGACCCTCGTGCAGATCTTCGGCGCGAAGGACTACGCGATGCGCATCTGGGTCCGCCCCGACCGGCTCGCGCAGTTGAAGCTCACGCCCGGCGACATCGCCCGCGCGATCGGCGAGCAGAACGCCCAGTTCGCCGCGGGCAAGGTGGGCGAGCCGCCCGCCGCGAGCGGGCAGGAGCTCGTCTACAGCGTCACCACCAAGGGGCGGCTCTCCGAGGCGAAGGAGTTCGAGGAGATCATCCTGCGCGCGAACCCCGACGGCTCGCGCCTGCGCCTGAAGGACGTCGCGCGCGTGGAGCTCGCGGGCAAGGACTACACCTTCATCGGCAAGTACAACGGCAAGCCCGCCACCCTCATGGGCGTGTTCCTCCAGCCGGGCGCCAACCAGATCGAGGTGGGCGACGCGGTGCGCGTTCGCCTCGAGGAGCTCTCGGCGCGCTTCCCGAAGGGGCTCGCCCACGCCATTCCCTTCGACACGACCATGTTCGTGAAGGTGTCGATCCGCGAGGTGCTGATCACGCTCGCCGAGGCGATGGCGCTCGTCTTCCTCGTGGTGTTCGTGTTCCTCCAGAACTGGCGCGCGACCCTGATCCCCTTCGCCGCGGTGCCCGTCTCCCTCATCGGCACCTTCGCCGGGCTCTTCGCGCTCGGCTACTCGATCAACACGCTGACCCTCTTCGGCATGGTGCTCGCCATCGGCATCGTCGTCGACGACGCGATCGTCGTGCTGGAGAACATCGAGCGCATCATGCACGAGCAGCACCTCGGCGCGCGCGAGGCCGCGGTGAAGGCGATGCACGAGGTCACGAGCCCGATCATCGCCATCGTCCTCGTTCTCACCGCGGTCTTCGTCCCCATCGCCTTCCTCGGCGGCCTCACCGGCGAGCTCTACCGCCAGTTCGCGGTCACGATCGCGATCGCGGTGGTGATCTCGGGCGTGGTCGCGCTCACCCTCACGCCCTCGCTCTCGGTGCTGATCCTCAAGCGCGAGCACAGGATGCCGGGGCGCTTCTTCCGCTGGTTCAACGGCTGGTTCGGGCGCACGACGGACCGCTACGAGAACGGCGTGGCGTTCATGATCCGCCGCGGCGGCATCGCGCTCGCGCTCTTCGCCGGCATGGTGGCCCTCGCCGCGGGCCTGTGGAAGGTCACGCCGACCTCGCTCGTGCCCGACGAGGACCAGGGCTGGTACCTCGCGCTCGCGTTCCTTCCGGACGGGGCCACGCTCGAGCGCACCGACAAGGTCGTGGACCAGGTGAACGAGGCGATCCGCTCGAACCCGTTCAACGAGCACGTGATGTCCTTCACCGGCTTCGACTTCGCCGGCGGCTTCGTCTTCCGCGAGAACGCGGCCACGATCTTCACGACGCAGAAGCACTGGGACGAGCGCCCCGTGCCGGTGGGCGCGCTCGTGGGAGAGTTCTTCGGCAAGACCGCGCACATCAAGGAAGGCCTCGTGCTCGGCTTCCCGCCGCCGGCCATCTTCGGCCTCGGCACCACCGGCGGCTTCGAGTTCAACCTGCAGTACCGCGGCGACGGCGGCCCGCAGCGCATGGCCGAGGTGAGCCAGCAGTTCATCGGCGCCGCCTCCCAGAGCCCGAAGCTCGCCTTCGTGCAGACCTTCTGGCGCTCGGGCGTGCCGCAGCTCAACGTCGCCGTGGACCGCGAAAAGGCCAAGAGCCTGGGCGTGCCCCTGGACGAGATCTTCAACACGCTCGCCGCCACGCTCGGCTCGTACTACGTGAACGACTTCACCAAGTACGGCCGCAACTGGCAGGTGCTCCTGTCGGCGGAGCGCGACTACCGCAAACGCCCCGAGGACGTGGGGGCCGTCTACGTGCGCAGCGACAAGGGCGAGATGGTGCCGCTGCGCGCGCTCGCCCGCATCGAGTACGCGAGCGGGCCCGGGACCATGGAGCGCTTCAACAACCTGCCCTCCGTGAAGCTGATCGGCAACGCGCACCCGGGGGTGAGCTCGGGCGAGGCGATCGCGGAGATCGAGCGCATCGCGCGCGAGGTCCTGCCCTCCGACTTCACCCTCGCCTGGAGCGGCGCCTCCTACCAGGAGAAGAAGGTCGGCGGCGCATCGATCTTCGCCCTCGTCCTCGGCGCGCTCATGGCCTTCCTCATCCTCGCGGCGCAGTACGAGAAGTGGTCGCTGCCGCTCTCGGTGATGCTCGCCCTCCCGTTCGGCACCTTCGGCGCGCTCGCCGCGGTGTGGCTGCGCGGGCACACCAACGACGTGTACTTCCAGATCGGCCTGGTGACGCTCCTCGGGCTCGCGGCGAAGAACGCGATCCTGATCGTCGAGTTCGCGGTCATCAAGAAGCAGGAGGGGCTGAGCACCTCCGCGGCGGCGCTCGAGGCCGCGCGGATCCGCTTCCGCCCGATCCTCATGACCTCGCTCGCCTTCATCTTCGGCGTGCTGCCGCTCGCCATCTCCACCGGCGCGGGCGCGGGCGCGCGCCAGTCGGTCGGCACCGGCGTCATGGGCGGCATGCTCGCGGCCACCTTCCTCGCGATCTTCTTCGTGCCCTTCTTCTTCAAGCTCATCACCGACCGCAGGCTCCGGGAATCGCGCTCGACCGAGGAGCTCAAGCGCGAGGCCGCGCACAGCCGCGAGCTCGCCCTCAATCCCGCGCCCCACGAGGCGATCCGCCAGACGCCGCGCTCGGAGGGCCTGCTGTGAGCGCCCGTGCCCTCCCGGCCCTGTTCATCGGCCTCGCGCTCGCCGGCTGCGCCGTCGGTCCCGACTACGCGCGCCCCGAGACGGAGCTTCCGAAGGAGTTCGCGGCGAGCCAGTCGGCCGTGCCGATCGCGGAGAACTGGTGGACGCTCTTCCAGGACCCGGTGCTCGACGCCCTCGTCGCGGAGTCGCTCGCCGCGAACCGGGACCTCGCCGCCGCCGCCGAGCGCGTCGAGCAGGCGCGCGCGCAGTTCGTGGTCACGCGCTCCGACCAGCTCCCGGCCGTGGGCATCGGGGGCGGCGCCTCGCGCGACCGCGCCTCCGAGAAAGGCTCCTTCCCGCCGCCGGCGGAGTCGATCGAGTCGAGCACCTACCGCCTCGTGCTGCGCGCCGCCTGGGGTGGGGACCTCGTGCCGCCGCGCACGCGCCCGTCCTACGGCGAGGTGAAGCTCGGCGTCGTCCACCACACCGAGAGCGCCAACGAGTACACGCAGGAGCAGGCGCCCGGCGTCGTCCTCGCGATCACGAAGTTCCACCGCGACACGCGCGGCT
>JBGAQP010000011.1:0-118230 GCA_044220635.1 Usitatibacteraceae bacterium | reverse complement strand
GTTCCCCCGCTCACCGTCTTGTGCAGCGTCACGAGCACGTGCGGCGACGGATGCGGTGCCGCAGCCCTCACACGCAAGCGCACGTCCGCCGAGCGCGCGCCGCACTTTCCGGACACCGAGTGTCGGCGCCGCCAGCGCCGAACCTGCCCGGGTCGAAGCCCGGTGCGCTCGGCGAGCTCCTCCTGCGACCACCCGCGCGCCTGTCGCGCCGCTCCCTCGAGCGCCTGCGCCTCGCACCCGGCGTGCGCGCCTACGCCCTCGTCAAGGCGGTCGCCCTCGACCGCCACGCCGTCGGCTTCGCCTGACCTGAAAAATGGGGACAGTCCCTATTTTTTCCTTGTAACAATCCCCGTGTCGGTCGATTGTTACAACGAAAAAATAGGGACTGTCCCCATTTTTCCGCCGCCTACTTCACTTCCGGGCCCGAATTCCAGGTGACCGCGCCCAGCCCCGCGAGGTCGTAGCCGGTGAGGGCGCGCGCGTGCTCCGCGAAGCGAGCGCCGCGCGCGAAGCTCCAGAGGGCCTGGAGCGGGGGATCGAACCACGCGGCGCGCAGGACCGCGAGGTCGAGGCGCTCGACGGCGAGCGGGACGAAATCGAGCCCGAAGATCCGCGCCGCGGCGCGTGCGCCGAGGCCCGCGTCCGCCTCCCCGCGCTGGATCGCCGCCGCGAGGTCGCTCTCCGTCATCTCCGGCGGGCGGGGGACGCGAAGACGCGAGACCTCCAGCCCGTCGCGCGCGGCGAGGCGCTCGAAGAGCGCGCGGCTGCCCGCGCCCTCCTGGCGCAGCACGACCTCCACGCCCCGCTTCGCGAGGTCCGCCAGCGCTCGAATGCGCTTCGGGTTGCCCTTCCGGACGAGGAGGCCCTGCTCGCGCCGCGCCCACTCGACGAGCACGATGTCGCGTCCCCGGAAGCGCTTTTCGGCGAGCGGGCGGTTGAAGTCCAGGAGGTCGGGCGCGGGAATGTGGATCAGGGCCGCGCAGGCCCCGCCCGAAAGCAGCCGCTCGACGCCGTCCATGCTCCCCTGGGTGAGCAGCGCCAGCCCGCAGCGCGATTCGCGCACCGCCCATTCGAGGAGCGGGTCGTGGCTGCCCGCGATCGTGGCCGGCAGCGGCGCGCGCGCGCCCCCGCCGGAGGCGCGCCCCGCGAGCCAGCGCTCGAGCTCGGCGGGCAGGAAGAGGATCTTCGAGCCCGCGCGCGTGTGGGGGACCTCGCCCCGGGCCACGAGGTCGTAGAGCTTGCGCTCCTTGATGCGCAGGAAACCGGCCGCCTCCCGCACGGTCAGGTGCCCCGGATCCCGGGATCGCGCCCCGGCCGCCTTCGCCCGCTTCATACCGCGATTCTAAGTCCGTCCCATCCGCGCGGATGGCGCGGGGAGCCGTATTCTGCAAAAATTCCGGGATGGGTGAAATTTTTGCAAGTCTCGGGCTCGCCCTCCGCCTGATCGCCGGGCTCGACCCGGCGCTTTGGCAGATCGTCGTGCTCTCCGTCGAGGTGAGCCTCGGGGCGACGCTCGCGGCGACGCTCGTCGGCCTGCCCGTGGGCGCCTTCGTGGCCGTCGGCCGCTTTCCCGGCCGGCGCGCGGTCGTGGTCCTGCTCAACACGCTCCTGGGCCTGCCCGCGGTGGTGGTCGGCCTCGTCGTCTACCTGCTGCTCTCCCGCGCCGGGCCGCTGGGGGAGCTCGGGATCCTTTTCACCCCGACGGCGATCGTCATCGCGCAGGCGATCCTCGTGCTGCCCCTCATCGCCGCGCTCTCGCGCCAGTTCGTCGAGGACGCCTGGCGCGAGTACGCCGAGCAGCTCCTGTCGCTCGGCGTGAGCCGTGCGCGCGCCGTGCCCACGCTCCTGCACGACCTGCGCTTCTCGCTGCTCACGGTCGTGCTCGCGGGGTTCGGGCGCGCGGCCTCCGAGGTGGGCGCGGTGATGATCGTGGGCGGCAACATCGACGGCGTCACCCGCGTGATGACCACCACCATCGCCCTCGAGACGAGCAAGGGCGACCTGCCGCTCGCCCTCGCCCTGGGCGTCATCCTCATCGTCCTCGTGCTCGCCATGAACCTCGCCGCCTACGCCCTGCGCGAGTGGAGCGCCCGCCGCCATGGCTGAGCGCGCCATCTTCCCGCTCGAGGCGAGGGGCCTGCGAGTGCGCTTCGGCGACACCGACGTCCTGCACGGCCTCGACTTCCGGCTCGAGGGGGCCACGCGCACGGTCGTCCTCGGCGCGAACGGCGCGGGCAAGAGCGTGCTCCTGCGCGCGCTCCACGGCCTGGTCGCGCCCGCCGCGGGCGAAGTGCTCTGGGCGGGATCGCGCGAGCGCCCGCGCGCGCAGGCGATGGTCTTCCAGCGTCCCGTGATGCTGCGCCGTTCCGCGCTCGCCAACGCCGCCTACGCGCTCGCGGTCAACGGCATCGCCGGCCGCGAGCGCGAGCGCCGCGCGCGCGAGGCGCTCGAGCGTGTCGGCCTCGCCCACCTCGCCGCGCGCCAAGCCCGCGTGCTTTCCGGGGGCGAGCAGCAACGCCTCGCGCTCGCCCGCGCCTGGTCGCTCAGGCCCCAGGTGCTCTTCCTCGACGAACCGACGGCGAGCCTCGACCCTTCCGCGGCCCACGAGGTCGAGCGCGTGATCGGCGAGATCCGCGCCTCGGGCACCAAGATCGTGCTCACCACCCACAACCTCGGGCTCGCCAGGCGCCTCGCCGACGACCTCCTCTTCCTCCACCAGGGACGCCTCGCCGAGCATTCCGCGGTCGAGCGCTTCTTCGCCGCCCCGGGATCCCCCGAGGCGGAAGCCTTCCTCAAAGGAGAGTTGCCATGGAACAGCGCATCGCCTCATTCCTCGCCCGCCTGAGCGCCACGTGGATCGCCGCGGCCGCCGTCGCCGCGGTCGCGCTGGCCGCCGCGCCCGCCCGCGCGGAGTTCATCACCGTCTCCTCGACCACCTCGACCGAGCAGTCGGGGCTCTTCAAGCACCTGCTGCCGGAGTTCCAGAAGGCGTCCGGGATCGAGGTGCGCGTCGTCGCCCAGGGCACCGGGCAGGCGCTCGACATGGGCCGCCGGGGCGACGCGGACGTGGTGTTCGTGCACGACAAGGTCGCGGAGGAGAAATTCATCGCCGAAGGCCACGGCGTGAAGCGCTTCGAGGTCATGTACAACGACTTCGTGATCGTCGGCCCGAAGTCCGACCCCGCCGGCGCGAAGGGCAACGACGTGATGGCGGGCCTGCAGAAGATCGCCGCGGCCAAGGCGCCCTTCGCCTCGCGCGCCGACAAGAGCGGCACGCACGCGGCGGAGCTGCGCTACTGGAAGGCCGCGGGCGTGGACCTCGCCGCCGCCAAGGGCCCGTGGTACCGCGAGACGGGCTCCGGCATGGGCCCCACGCTCAACACGGCGGCCGGGATGAACGCCTACGCGCTCACCGACCGCGGCACCTGGCTCTCGTTCAGGAACCGCGGCGATCTCGTCATCGTCGTCGAGGGCGACAAGCGCCTCTTCAACCAGTACGGCGTGATCCTCGTCAATCCCGCGAAGCACGCGCACGTGAAGAAGGCCGCGGGTCAGAAGTTCATCGACTGGGTCGTCTCTCCCGCGGGCCAGGCCGCGATCGCCGGCTACAAGATCGGCGGCGAGCAGCTCTTCTTCCCCAACGCGGGCTCGGGGAGCTGAGCCGCGCGCCGCGGCCCTCGTCGCCGGAGCCCTCGTGGCCTTCGCCCCCCCGAACCTGTGCATCCCCCTGGATCCGGAGCGCGTCTGGCAGGAAGGGAGCGCGGCCGTGTCGGCCTGAATCGCTGGCGTTCCGGCCCGCGATCCCGGAAAATCCCCGGTTCGAACGCCTGCCCCACCCCTGAGGAGATCCCCCATGAAACGCCGCGCTTTCCTGAGCTCCCTCGCCGCCGTCCCCGCCCTCGCCTCGTTTCCCCGGCTCGCCCTCGCCCAACACCTGCCCTTCGATCCCCGCCCCGGCCCGTGGCGCACCTTCGAGGTGACCACGCGCGTCGAGGTCCTGAAGCCCGCCGGGATGACGAGCGCCTGGGTGCCGCTGCCTTCGGTGGAGTCCGACTACCAGCAGCCCCTGGGCAACCACTGGTCCGGCAACGCCGCCGAGGCGCGCATCGTGCGCGACGGCAAGTACGGCGCTTCGATGCTCTACGCCGCCTGGGGCGCGAACGAGCCCGCGCCGGTGATGGAAGTCACGAGCCGCTTCTCCACGCGCGACCGCGCCACGAGCTTCGTGAACGCCAACCCCGCGCTCAGGCTCGACCCGACGGCCGCGGCCTTCTACACCGAGGCGACCGAGCTCCTGCCCACCGACGGCATCGTGAGGAAGACCGCGCTGGAGATCGTGCAGGGGAAGAAGACCGACGTCGAGAAGGCGCGCGCGATCTACGAGTGGATCGTCGAGAACACCTTCCGCGATCCGAAGACCCAGGGCTGCGGGCGCGGCGACGTGAAGGTGATGCTCGAGACCCGCTACCTCGGCGGCAAGTGCGCGGACCTGAACGCCCTCTACGTGGCGCTCGCGCGCTCCGTGGGCCTGCCCGCGCGCGACGTCTACGGCATCCGGGTCGCGAAGAGCAACTTCGGCTACCGCAGCCTCGGCGCCGGCAGCGAGGTGATCTCCAAGGCGCAGCACTGTCGCGCCGAGGTCTTCCTCACCGGGTTCGGCTGGGTGCCCGTGGACCCGGCGGACGTCCGCAAGGTGGTTCTCGAGGAAAAGGCGCAACCCGTGACGCTCGCCGACCCGGTCGTGCCGCCCGTGCGCCAGAAGCTCTTCGGCGCCTGGGAGATGAACTGGCTCGCCTACAACGACGCGCACGACGTGAAGCTGCCGGGCTCGAAGGGCCCCGCGATCGGCTTCCTCATGTACCCGCAGGCGGAAACCGGCGGCACGCGCCTGAACAGCCTCGACCCGGACAATTTCCGCTACCGCATCACGGCGCGCGAGATCAAGGCCTGACCGGGTTGAAGCGCGAGGCCCGCACGAGGTTCGCCGCCGCGGTCCTCGCGCTGCTCCTTCCGGGCGCGGCGGCGGCCGCGCGCGAGTTCGTCGACGACGCCGGGCGGCGCGTCCGGCTCCCCGACCAGGTCGAGCGCGTGTTCGCCGCGGGCCCGCCCGCCTCCGTCCTCGTCTTCGCCCTTGCTCCCGACCGGCTCCTCGGCTGGACTCGCGCCTTCCGCGCGAATGAAGCCGAATGGATCCCGGAGAAGTACGCGAAGCTCCCCGAGCTCGGGCGCCTCACGGGCCGCGGCGGCTCGACCCACGTCGAATCGGTCCTGCGCGCGAAGGCCGACCTCATCGTCGACATCGGCTCCACCTCGCCCACCTTCGCCTCGATCGCCGACCGCGTGCAGCAGCAGACCGGGATCCCCTACATCCTCCTCGACGGGCGGCTCGAGACCACGCCCGCGCAGATCGAGAAGCTCGCGCGGGTGCTCGGCGAGGAGGGGCGCGGGCGCGAGCTCGCCGCCTACGCGCGCCGCGTGCTCGAGGGCCTGAAGGCGAGGATCGCGACGGTGCCCGCGGCCGGGCGCCCCGAGGTGTACTACGCGCGCGGGCCCCAGGGGCTCGTCACCGGCCTCCGGGGCTCGATCAACGTCGAGATGATCGAGTTCCTGGGCGCCACGAACGTCGCCGCGGCCGCGACCGGCGGGCTCGCCGGCGTCGGGCTCGAGCAGGTCGTCCTCTGGAACCCGGAGGTCATCGTCACCAACGACCCGAACTTCTACCGCGACGTCTGGAAGCTGCCGGTGTGGAACGGCATCACGGCGGTGATGCGAAAGCGCGTCTACCTCTCGCCGCACCTGCCCTTCGGCTGGTTCGACTACCCGCCCGGGGCGAACCGGCTCATCGGCCTCGTCTGGCTCTCGGAGATCCTCTATCCCGACCTCTTCCGCCACGACCTCGCGAAGGAAGTCGCGGCCTTTTACCGGCTCTTCTACCACCGCGAGCCCACGGCGGCGCAGCTCGCGGCGCTGCTCGGCGAAGCGGGCGTGGCGCCGCGATGATCGTCTCCCGGGCGCGCTTCCCCGCCTGGCTCGCCGCGTCGGTGGCCGTGCTCGCCGCGACCACGGCGTTCAGCATGGTCGTGGGAAGCTTTCCCGTGCCGGTGGCCGACGTGATCCGGGTCCTCTGGGCCGCGGCGACGGGGGGCGATGCGGGCGTTGCGGACAACGTCCGCGCGGTGATCCTGCAGGTGCGCGGCCCGCGCGTCGTCGCCGCGCTTTCCGTGGGCGCCGCGCTCGCCGCCGCCGGCGCCGCCTACCAGAACCTCTTCAGGAATCCCCTCGTCTCGCCCGACATCCTCGGCGTGTCGGGCGGCTGCGCGCTCGGCGCCGTGGCCGCGATCCTCGCGGGATTGCCGATCCTCGCGGTGCAGGGCCTCGCCTTCGCCGGAGGGCTCAGCGCCGTGGGGCTCGTGCTCGCGATCGGCGCCTGGGTGCGCGGCCACGACCGCGTGCTCACGCTCGTCCTCACGGGCGTGGTCGTGGGTTCGCTCTTCGGCGCCGGCATCGCCTTCGCGAAGTACGTGGCCGACCCCTACAACGAGCTGCCCGCGATCACCTTCTGGCTGCTCGGCAGCTTCGGGGGCGTCCTGCCGCGCGACCTCGCGGTGTCGCTTCCCCTCGTCCTCGCGGGCTTCGTGCCGCTGGTCCTCCTTCGCTGGCGCGTGAACCTGCTCGCGCTGGCCGACGACGAGGCACGGGCGCTCGGCGTGGACGTGGGGCGGCTGCGGCTCGCGGTGATCGCCGCCGCCACCCTCATGACCTCGGCGGGGGTGGCCATCGCGGGCGTCATCGGCTGGGTGGGGCTCGTGATCCCCCACGCCGCGCGGCTGCTCGTGGGCGCAGAGTTCGCGCGCGTGCTGCCGATGTCGGCGATCCTCGGTGGCGCGTTCATGCTGGTCGTGGACACGCTGTGCCGCACGGTCGCGCGCACCGAGCTTCCGCCCGGCGTGCTCACCGCGCTCGTGGGCACGCCGGTCTTCATCTGGCTGCTCGCCCTCACCTTCCGCAGGCCCGCGTGAGCATCTCCTCGCGCGCGCTCGATTTCGGCTACCCGGGACGCGTCATCGGCCGCGGCCTCGACCTCACGCTCGAGCCGGGCGAGGTCCTTTGCGTGCTCGGCCCCAACGGCACCGGCAAGACCACGCTCTTTCGCACGCTCCTCGGCCTGCTTCCCGCCCTCGGCGGCGAGGTGCGCGTCGACGGCCGCCTCCTCGGCACGCTCGACCGCGCGGCGATCGCCCGTGCGGTCGCCTACGTGCCGCAGGCGGCCTCGAGCCACTTCGACTTCAGCCTCCTCGAGGTGGTCGAGATGGGCCGGAGCGCCCACCTCGGAGCCTTCGCCCGCCCCGGCAGGCGCGACCGCGAGATCGCCGCCGCCGTGCTCGCGAGGATGGGCATCGCCGCGCTCGCCGAGCGCCCCGTGAACGCGGTGAGCGGCGGCGAGCGCCAGCTCGCGCTCATCGCCCGCGCGCTCGCCACCGAGGCGCGCGCCATCGTGATGGACGAGCCCACGGCCAACCTCGACTTCGGCAACCAGTCGCGCGTGCTCGGCGAGATCGGGAGCCTGAAGGCCTCGGGCATCGCGGTGCTGCTGTGCACGCACGATCCCGACCACGCCTTCCAGGTCGCGGACCGGGCGCTGCTCATGAAGGACGGGCGGGTGCTCGCGCTCGGCCCCGTGGCCGAGGCGCTCACGGCGCAAAACCTCTCCACGCTCTACGGCATCCCGGTGCGCGTGGCCGAGGTGGAGACGCCGGGCGGGACGCGCCGCGTGTGCGTCCCGGCGCTCGCCGCCTGAGCGCGCCTCAGATCTTCCCGCTCGCCTGCCCCCAGGCGCGGGCGATCCCGGGCCCCGAGACGTAGAAGCCGAAGAGCATCTCGCGAAGCGAATTGCCGCCGGCGATCGCCGCGCGGAATCGCGCGAGGTCCACGCTCTTCCTCGCCTCCTCCAGGCTCTCGCCGCGCGCGACGGCCGCCCGCGCCTGGGAGGCGAGCGAGTCCATGAGCTCGGCAAGCAGCCTCGGGTAGGCATCGTCGCGCATCACCGGGCCGTGGCCGGGCACCAGGATCGCGGGCTTCAGGGCGACGAGCTTCGCGAGCGTGGCGCCGTAGTCCGCGGGAAACGAGGTCGAGCCCACGAGCGGCACGGGCCAGACGACGAGGTCCCCAGCGACCACGATGCCCTCCTTCGGCAGGTGCACGACGAGGTCCTCGCCGGTGTGCGCGCGCCCCAGCCAGCGGATCTCGATCGTGCGCGCGCCGCGCACGAGCGTGAGCCGCTCCTCCACGAGGATCGTCGGCGGCACCGGCCGGAAATCGCGCGAGGCCGCGATGTAGGCTTCGGCCGCGTCCGCGTCGCCCGCGAGCGTGGCCTTCTCCTCGTCGGTCGCGGGCTTGCCCGCGAGGTTCTCGCCGCGCGCGAGCTTCGCGCGGATCTCGGCGACGAAGCCGGGGCCGCCCTCCTGCACGCCCTTGCGGTTGGCCGCGCCGACCGACTCGAGCATCCCGCGCGTGCGCGCGTGCCCGATGACCTCGGCGCCCGGGAAGGCCTCGAGCCAGGCGGCGTTGCCCGCGATGTGGTCGTCGTGCCAGTGCGTGTTGACGACGTAGCGCACGGGCCTGGGCGTGAGGCGGCGAAGCTCGGCGATGGCGGCCAGCGCGGATTGCCGCGTGATGCCCGTGTCCACGACGAGCACGTCCTCGTCGTTGACGATGAACACCGTGTTCGCGTCGAACATGAGGCCCGGGGGCTTCGCGTTCACGGCCGCGTAGACGCCCTCGGCGAGCTTCTCGATGGCGAAGCGCGCCTCGGCGGCGGCGATCGCGGGCGGGAGCGCGAGGGCGAGGAGCGAAAGGAGGCGGGCGAGGGAGCGATTCACGGGCGCGAGGCGCCAATCGAGGTGGCCGAAGGGTAGCCGGGGCGGCCGCCCGGGCGTGTCACCGTTTGTCGCCGGTTTGCTCGAGCCAGGCCTCGGCCTCGGAGACCGCCGGGAACACGCGCACGTTGACGCCGCGGTTCACGGCCACGTTCTCCGCGAACGCCATGCGCCCGGCCGCATGCTCCGGGTTCGTGTCCACGTAGGCGATGCAGCGGATGAGGGGCGCCGTTTCCGGGGCCGCCCGGGAGACGATGGAGAAGATCGCGGCCTCGCCCAGCCCCGGGCCGTCGAGGTGCTCCTCGATCAGCACGGCCGCGCAGCCGCGCTCGCGGCAGGCCTCGCGCACGGCGCGCAGGTAGGCAAGCACGTTTTCCTCGCTGTTCTCGCCCGTCACCCGGACGTGGAGGTAGTCGGGCCGGGGCTCGATGCGCACTTCCAGGGGCATGGCGGCGGGCTCAGGCGGCGAGCGCGAGATCGACTGCCGCGCGCGCGTGCAGCACCGTGGTGTCGAACACGGGCACGGGGGAATCGCTGGCGCCCACGAGCGTCGCGATCTCCGTGCAGCCGAAGATCACGCCCTGGGCCCCCGAGGCCGCGAGCGAGGCGATCACGCGGCGGTATTGCGCGCGCGAGGCGTCGAGCACGCGCCCGAGGCAGAGCTCCTCGAACACCACGCGGTTGACCATCTCCCGGTCCGCCTCGCCGGGCACGATCACCTCGAGGCCGTGGCGCTCGCGCAGGCGCTCGCGCAGGAACCCCTGCTCCATCGTGAAGCGCGTGCCGAGCAGGCCCACCTTCGCGATCCCGCTGCGGCGGACCGCCTCGCCCGTGGGCTCCGCGATGTGCAGCAGGGGAATGGCGACCGCGGCCTCGATTTCGCCCGCGACCCGGTGCATCGTGTTCGTGCACAGCACGAGGAAGTCGGCCCCCGCGCCTTCGAGCGCGCGCGCCGCCCCGGCGAGCGACCGGCCGATCTCCTCCCACTGCCCGGCGCGCAGTCGCGGCTCGAGGTCCTCGAAATCGACGCTGTAGAGGATCGCCCGGGCGGAGTGCAGCCCGCCGAGGCGCTCGCGGACCGCCTGGTTGACGATCCGGTAGTAGGGAACGGTGGACTCCCAGCTCATGCCGCCGATGAGGCCGATGGTCTTCATCGGGACCGCGCGGGCCGGGAGGGGGCGTCAGCTGCCCGGGGTCTCTTCCGCGGGCGGCGGCGGCGCGCCTTCCTGCGGCTGGGCTTCCTGGGCCTGGGCCTTGCGCAGCTTCTTCTCTTCCTTCTTCTGTTTCTTGGCCAGCTCGCGCTGGCGTTTCTGGAATGCGTAGTTGGGTTTTGCCATCGGTCGTGGTTCTCCTTGGGGTAGCGTGGAAATGCCTATTCTACCGGGGTCCGCCGGCGGGGCCCGCGGACGGCCTACCGGGGCGCGGGCGGAGCGACCCCGGCTCCCTGGATCCCGTGGCGCGCGAGCGCCTCGGCGACGAACCCCGAGGCCTTCATCTCCTCGACGAATCCGTGCAGGTATTGCGCGCCCGCCTCGCGACCGCGGTGCGTGGCCATCGCCTGGTTGATCACCATGAAGCGCCCGGGGAGCATGCGCAGCCCCGGGATGCGCTTCGAGTCCGCCTCGAGCTGCTGCTTCACGCCGGCGGCGACCTCGAGCTTCTGCGCGACGAAGGTGTCCGTGACCGCGGCCGAGGTGGGCGCGCGCACGATCGTCGCGTTCTTCAGGGTGCGCGAGAGGTGCAGGTCATAGGCGCTGCCCTTGCCCACGACCACGCGCTGCCCCGCGCGGTCCACCTCCTCGTTCGCGCCGAGCGGCGAGCCCTCGGCGACGAGGTAGGCCCCTTCGATCACCACGTAGGGGCCGGTGAAGATGACCTCCTCGGCGCGCTTCGGGTCGATCGCGAAATAGGCGATGTCCCAGGCGCCCGTCTTCGTCGCCTCGACCACCTTGCCCGCGGCGTCGTAGGTGACGAGCTCCACGGGCACGCCGAGTCGGCGGCCGAGCCCGCGGGCACGGTCCACGGAGACGCCCGCGGGCTCGCCGGCGGCGTCCTTCTTCGCGAGGACGGGGTTGCCGTAGTTGATCGCGACGCGGATCTTTCCGGTGGGGGCGAGCTCGGCGACGGCGGCGGCGTGAGGCGTCATGGATGGGGTGGCGCAGGCGGTGAGAAAGGCGAGGATGAAGGCGGCGGCGAGGCGGGTCATGTCGGGTTGCGGTCGTTCGCGGAGACGGCTCGTGCTCGCTTCATGCTACTACGGCTTCTCGCCGCCCCTCGGCCCCCAGAACACCACCCAGGTCGAAAAGTCCGGCGTGAAAGTCTCGAAGCGGTGCTCGACGCCGGCGGGCACGAAGAAGGCCGTCCCGGGCGCGAAGGAATGGCGCTCGCCGCCGATCGAGATCTCGCCGCGCCCCGAGTGGATGAAGTAGAGCTCGTCCTGCTCGTGGGGCGTCTGGGGGTCGGTGCCCACGGGCGCGTAGAGCTCCACCGACATCGATCCGTGGGCGAAGGCGCGCGCGAAGCGCTCGCCCATCGGCCACTTCGCGCTGGCCGGCCCCGGCAGGCGGGAAAGCAGCTCCGCCGCGCGAGCCTTCACGGATGCTCGTGGTCGTGCGGCGAGCGCTCGTGGACTTCGCCCGTCATCTCGTCGTGGCCGTGGTCGTGGGCCTCGGGGATGTGCGCGTGCGCGTGCGCCGCGTCGCCGTGCCCGTGCCCGCCCTCGTGGGAGTGGGAGTGCCCGTGCTCGTGGCTGTGCTTGTGCGTGTGCGGATGGCTGTGCACGAGGTCGCCATGGCGATGCACGTGCTCGTGCGTGTGCTCGTGCTCGTGAGCATGCTCGTGGCTGTGCACGGGCGTCTTCGGGGGCATGGCTTCCTCCTTCGGATTCTCCGCGAGCCGCCGGTCCTTCCGGCTGTGCCGTTCCCGCCGGAGCTCGCGCAGGATCGAGGCGGGGTCGGGGGTCCCGGGCGCGGCGGCGCCCGTTTCGCCGATTCTCTCCGGGTCCGCCCGGTATGTCGACCCCGCGCGGTCCCGGACGAGGTATCCGCGGTCCACGAGCGCGCGGCGCAGCGTGACGTGGTCGATCCCGAAAGGGGCGCTGAAGGTCGCGAGCCACTCGCGCAGCCGGTCGTTCACCTCGCGCTCGGCGAACTCGCTTCCCGGCTCGAAGCGCGCGGCGGCGAGCGCGATCAGGATCTCCTGGTCCGACGGCCGCCGGGGCCAGCCGGTGAGCGCCCCGCCCGCGAGCATGCGCCTGAGGGCGCGGTCCCAGCCTTCCGTGCCGCCTCCGCGCACGGCCTCAGTGCCCCGGCCAGATGACGCGGCCCTCGCGGATCTCCCGGAAGAACCAGTCGTGGAATCCCGAGGCGAGGAGCCACTCGACGCGCTCGCCGCGCCAGAAGATCCGTTCCCTCTCGTAGCCGGGGTCGTTCGCCTTCCCGAGCCAGTCGCGAAGCCGCCCGAGGTCGGCGCGGGCGAGCGGCGTGTGCGCGACGCGGCGCAGCCACGCGGCCGTCCCCGGGAACCGGGCGGCGTCGATGCCCACGCCGAGCGAGCGCGTCGCGTAGAGATTCGGAAAGAGCGCGAAGTCCGCGAGCGAGGGCTCGCCGCACAGGAAGGTCTCGCCGGGACCGAGGGCCGCCTCGATCTCGCCGTAGAGCGCCTCGAGGTCGCGGCGCGCCGCCTCCACGAGCCCTTCGGGCGGCCGGTCCTCGCGCTTGGCCCACGACCAGATCGAGAGGTCGACCACGATCGGGTCGAGGCGCGTGTCGGCCACGCGCTCCCAGTGGCGCGCGCGCGCCCGGCCCCGCGCGTCCCGGGGCATCACGGGCCTTTCCGGATACGCGTCCTCGAGGTAGGCGACGATCTGCGCGGAATTCACGACGGCGAAGTCGCCGTCGACGAGGGCCGGGACCTCGCGGCGCGGGTTGACCTTCCCGAGGGCATCGCGATTCGACGCGTGCAGGCCGTCCACCGCCGTGAACGCGAGCCCCTTGTGCTCGAGCACCATGCGCACCTTGCGCGCGAAGGGGCTGAAGGCGCAGTCGAAGAGCGTGATCATGGCGCGCCGGGCGATGCGGGATTCCGGAGGTCGTCCAAGGACGGGCGGCCTCAGGCGCGCCCGCCGCCGTCCGACGCGTCCTTCCTGATCTCCGCGTGCTCCTTGCGATACGCGGAGACCGCGGCGGCGATCTTCGCGTCGGTCAGGTCGGCAAGCGTCCAGCGCGGGTCTTCCTCGCCGGGATCGCCCGCGGGATAGGGCGCGGCCTCGAGAAAATCCTCGAAATGCTGGAGCAGGTCGTAGGAGGAGGGGTTGCGCTGGGCGACCTGCACCGCGGCGGCCATCGCCCGCCCCGCCACGGCGAAGACGTCGCCCTGGCGGCGCACGTGGCCGTCGTGCATCAGCTTCGCCAGCGCGCGGCGCAGCTCCTGGGGCGTGAACACCGAGCGGTTGATGAGGTCGCCCGCCTCGACGATGTCCTGCAGCGTGCCGCCGTGGTCGCCCCCGCCCACCGTCACCGACGCGAGGACCCAGGCGTCGGACCAGGTGTATTGCGGCCGGTCCTCGTCGCCTGCGGGCGTCTCAGTCATCTTCCGGGCCGGATCTCCCGGCGGGTGGTCGCATCACGGCGGGCCTTTCGCGTCGCAATCCGGGGCCCATCCTACCGCCGCAGCCGCCCGCGCAGGAAGCTCGGCCACCATGAGGTGGTAGCCGTTGCGCTCGCCGGCCTTGAGAAAGCCGCAGCGCTCGTAGAGCGCGATCGCGGGATTCTCCGGGTGCACGGTGAGCGAGACGCGCGGGTAGCGCCCGCGCGCCGCCTCGAGCGCCGCCGCGAGCAGGCGCGCGCCGAGGCCGCGGCGCTGGAAGGGCGGGAAGAGCGCGATGCCGAGCTGGGGCGTGCGATCGTCCACGAAGGCGAGTCCCCGGCCGCCGGTGACGAGCCGCATCCACGCCGCGCCCACGGGCGCCTTCTCCCCGCCCCACTCGCCGAGGATGCCGATGTCGCCCTCGCGGCCCCAGCCTTCCGCGTAGATGCGCACGCCGGGGTGCTCGAGCACGGCGCGTGGCCGCAGGCCCGCGGGCGGCGGGTCCCAGAGCGCGACGTGGAGGAGGTCCCAGAGGACTTCCTGGTCGCGGGGCTCCAGCGGGCGCATCGCGAACATCGATGGGCCTCAGGGATGGCGCGCCGCACCCGGCTCCGGCACCGGGCCGCGCTGCCACGGCCAGCGGCCGCTCACCTCGAGCTCGAGCGTGAAGCTGAGCAGGGTCCGGATCGCCACGATCACCGCGAGCACGCCGAGGTTCTGCAGCGTGGGCTGGATCGCCACGGTGCCGATGATGTCGGCGATGACCAGCAGCTCCAGGCCCAGCAGGATCGCGCGGCCGAGGTCGGCGCGCAGCCCGTGGTAGGCGTCGTTGAAGGTCATGGCGCGGGCGAGCCGCCGCAGGAAGGCGGCGATGGCGAGCATCGCGCCGAGCAGCAGCACGCCGACGCCCGCCAGCTCCACCATGCGCGCGATGCCCTCGACCAGGTGCTCGTTGTCCATCGTCGGTTCTCCCGGGTTCGGCCTCAGGTCCCGCCCGCCGGCGCGACGCGACCGGGATCGCGCACGGCGCGGCGATGCGCATCGACCCAGTATCCCCAGGCGACGAGCAGCCACTGCGCCTGCCCGACCCAGGCGATCGCCGCCACGCTCGGCGGCGGCGGGCCGAGGAGGTTGCCGGCGTGGATGGCGAGCAGGAAGGCGACGAGGCCCCAGAGCGCCCAGCGGCCCGTCCGGTCGAGCGCGGCGGTCGTGCGCTGGTAGAGCCAGACGCCGGCGAGGAAGATCGCGAGCTCCACGGCGAGCGTGGCCGCGTGCGACGACCACAGCCCCAGCCCCGCGCGCTCGGCGCCGCCCGGCCAGAGCGGGAGGTCCGGGCGATGCACGACGAGGTCGAGCAGCCAGTGGCTGAGCACCAGGAGCCCGAGCACGATCGCGCCGCGCCGGTGGCGGCGCAGGAAGTGGTAGGTCGCGGCGAAGAGCGCGGCCCAGCCGATCGCCGCGAGCAGGCTGTGGGAGACCGGGTAGTGCTCGAAATCGAGGGGAGTGACCGCGGTGATCCCGGGCGCGATGCGCACGCGCTCCACGCCGAGGAGCAGCAGCGTGGGCCAGAGCAGGTCGAGGAATTGCGCGGCGAGGAAGAGCGAGCCGAGCGAGACCTTCGGCGCGGCCGCCTTCGCCCCGAAGCCCACGCCGAAGTGCCCTAGGAACATCCGCCCTCCCGGTTCGCCGCGCCCATCATACCGGCGACCGGAAGTCGCGCAACCACGTGACGGCGAGCAGTGCGAGCGCGATCCAGATCGCGACGATCACGGCGGCCGCCGCGCGCCCGCCCGCCGCGCCTTCCGCGAGGGCCTCGCCGGCGCGCTCGCGGCAGCGCGCGAGCACCGCGCCGGGGATGAGCCGGATGGCGAGCGCGATTCCGAGCGGCAACAGCACGAGGTCGTCGAGGAAGCCGATCACGGGAATGAAGTCGGGAATGAGGTCGATCGGGCTCACCGCGTAGGCCACGATCGCAGCCACGAGCGCCTTCGCGTACCAGGGCGTGGCGGGATCGCGCGCGGCGAGGTAGAGCGCGAAGGTCTCCTGCTTGAGGCGGCGGATGCGCTCCTCGATGCGATCCCGGAAGGACAACGCGCCCCCGGGGCTCAGCCGAGCGCCTCGGCGAGCGACTTCGCCTTCGTGATGCCGAGCATCGACTCGCGCTCCTTCGGGCACGAGGCGGCCGTCGCCGCGTCGCCCTCCAGCCTCGCCCTCCGGAGCTTGTCGCGGTCGTAATCGAAGACCTCCGCGACCTCCATCACGAGCTGGGCGCGGGCCCCTTCGGGCTTGAACCCGCGGACCTGCGGCAGGACCTTCTTCAGCGCGCCGCACAGCGGGGCCGCGAGGGCGGCGTCCGCGGCGCCCGCGAGGCCCGGCGCGAACGCGACGGCGGCCGCGAGGAAGCCCGTGGCGAGTTGGCGAGCCCGGCGGGCGCGGGCGATGGCTTGCTTCATGACGTCTCCTTTGGCGTTCGAACGGGAACCGGTCCCGGGGTCAGGGCTTCGCGCCGCGAAGCTTCGCCTGGTGCGCCTCGATCCGCGGCAGGATCGCGCGCCGCCTCTCGAGGCTTTCGGCGGGCCAGAATTTCTCGCGGTCATAGTACCCGGGAACCGCCGGGACGCCCGGCGGGATCACGACCCAGGGCTGCCGGGACGCCGTGAAGATGTGGATGTCGGGCGGCAGGTGGTCGGGCTCGTCGAGCGTGCCGACGCGGACGAAGCGCACGGCGGGGCCCGCGCCCGCGTAATGGCTCCACAGCGCGATGCGGCACTTCGGGCAGCGCGCGATTCGCTGCCCCAGCCCGCTCGCGGAGGGCGTGTCGACGAGCTCCGGCTCGCCCGAGAGCACCGTGACCCGCTCCGACTCGATCATCGCGTTCAGCGCGAAGGAAGCGCCCGACTCGCGCTGGCACCAGCGGCAATGGCAGCAGTGCACGAAGAGCGGCCGGGTCTCCATCCGGTAGCGCACGAAGCGGCAGTCGCAGCCGCCTTCCAGGGGAAAGACGCTCTCCGAGCCGGCCGTCATTCCAGCTCCACGATCTCGACGCCCGAGTCGGTCTTGCGAAGCGTGATCCGCACCGCTTCGCCCGCCTTCTTCTCGACGGCCATCTCCCGGGCGATGCGGATCTGCTCGGAGCCGAGCCCGGTGTAGTAGTGCCGGCCGCCCTTGCATCGCACGTCGATGTCGCCGACCGGCACCTGCTTGCCGCCCTTGTAGGGCGAGATCGTCAGCCGGTAGCCCGCGCCCCGCGGGCAGCCGTCGGGCCAATGGTCGGGGTCGATGGCGAGCGTCGCGGTTTCGTCGCGGGAAGACTGCAGCCTCGCCTGCTCCTCGGCGAGCGCGTAGCGGATGCGCGTGGCCACGTCGCTGAAGGCGTACTGGCAACCGGCCGCGACGGCGGCCGCGGCGAGCAGCGCGGCGAGCCGGGCGCTCAATTCACCGGCTGCCGGGCGCGGCTGCGGCGCCAGGCCGCGGGCGGCGCGCCGTACTCGCGCCGGAAGGCGCGGCTGAACGCCGTGTCCGTCTGGTACCCCACGTCCTCGGCGATCCGCGAAAGCGGCGCGTCGCTGCGGCACAGCAGGCTCGCCGCGAGCATCATGCGCCACTGCGTCAGGTACTGGATGGGAGCGGCGCCCACCAGGAGCTGGAAGCGCTCGGCGAGGACCGAGCGCGAGCTGCCGGCCGCGCGCGCGAGCTCCTCGATCGTCCACGCGTGGGCCGGGCGGGAGTGGATGGCGCCGAGCGCCGCGCCGACGATGCGGTCGCGCACGCCCGCGAGCCAGCCCGTGCGCCCGGGCCCCTGCTCGTCCATGTAGAGGCGCAGCACCTCGATGAAGAGCACCTCGGAGAGCTTCGCGAGCACGCCCGCGCCGCCCGGGCGCGGCGAGCGCGCCTCGGCGAGCGCGTATTGCAGCGATGCCTCGAGCCAGGCGCCCGCGCTCGACCCGCGGACGTTCACGCGCACGATCGGCGGCAGCCCCCCGAGGAGCATCCGCGCGAGGCGCGCGTCGCACGCGAGGTAGCCGCACACGAGCCGCGTCACCTTGCCGCCGCCGCCGTAGACAAGCTCGCGAGGGCGCCTCTTGAGCAGCCTCTCGAGGCTCTGCCCCTTCGCGGGCGCGAGCCCCGGCTCGGAGCCCATGCGGTGCTCGTCGCCCTGGGGAAAGACGACGACGTCGCCCGCGACGAGGTTCATCGGCGGCTGGCCCTGCATCTCGACGACGCACTCGCCCTCGGTGATGAGGTGGAAGATCACCACGCGCTCGGCGCCCGGCTCGAGCACGGGGGCGGCCGCGTCCGCGGGCGGCGAGTGGTAGCACCAGGGCGCGGTGAAGCGCCCGCGGATGAAGATCGCGCCCACCAGGCGCACGACGCGCAGCGTCTCGGAGAGCGCGTCCATCAACCGGCCTCCACGTCGATCGCGATCGCCACGGGCAAGGCGCGCTCCACGGCGTTGGGGATGGGCGAGCAGCGCAGGCTCCTCTCGACGAGCGCGTGCAGCCGCCCGGGCCTCGCGCCGCGGGCCGCGATGCGCACGCGCAGGCGCACGTCGCCCGGCCCGGCGTACACCCGCTCGCCCGAGGGCTCCGACATCCCCAGCAGGCCGCGCGTGTCGGAGCGGCTGCCCGCGACCACCTCGAGCGCCGTGAGCTCGATGCCTTCCTCCGCCGCGTGGATGGCGATGCTCGTGGCGGCGCAGGAGGCGAACCCGGCGCGGAACATCCAGCCCGGCGTCACGCGATCGCCGCCGCCGCCGAGCTCCGCGGGCATGTCGGTGACCACCTGGGTTCCGTTCGCATGGCTCGCGACGATGCGCGTGCCGCCCTCCCAGCGGGCGGAGGCGGGCGCGTCGTCGTGCAGCCCCATGTCGGGGCGCCGCTCGAGCACCGCCCTTGCGCGCCGCACGGCGGCGCCGACTTCTTCGAGGGCCATCGCGGGGCCTCGCCGGGATTTGGAAGGCGCCCATTGTGATCGCGTTGCCGCGCGAGGCCAAGCGCCGGCCGCTTCCGCGGGGCGCGTCCCGGACGCCGGGACAGCAATCCCGGACGCGCGGCAAGCCCCGCGCGGTCGCCGGGCCGATCGGGGACGATCGGGCAGGCAAAGGCGACGGCGGGACAGGACGCGCGCGGCCCCGGCGCGGTTCACTGCGGCCTCGCCACAAGGCGTCCCGACCCACTTCCCCCGAAAGGAACACCCCGATGAACGCACCGACCGATTTCGCCGCCCTCAAGACCCGCCAGCAGGCCGCCTGGGCGAGCGGCGACTACGCCGTGATCGGCACCACCCTGCAGGTCGTCGGCGAGCTGCTCGCCGAGGCCTGCGACCTGCGCTGGGACGAGCGCGTGCTCGACGTCGCCGCCGGCAACGGCAACGCGACGCTCGCCGCCGCCCGCCGCGGCGGACGCGTCACTTCCACCGACTACGTCGACGCCCTGCTCGACCGCGGCGGCCGGCGCGCGAGCGCCGAGGGCCTGGACATCGTCTTCCAGGTGGCAGACGCCGAGGCGCTGCCCTTCGCCGACGCGAGCTTCGACGCCGTGCTCTCCACCTTCGGCGTGATGTTCTCCCCCGACCAGCCGCGCGCGGCCTCCGAGCTCGCGCGCGTGTGCCGGCCCGGCGGGCGCATCGGGCTCGCCAACTGGACGCCCGAAAGCCTCGTCGGGCGGATGTTCAAGATCCTCGGCCGCCACCTTCCCCCGCCCCCGGGCGTGCAGTCCCCGGCGCTCTGGGGGACCGAGGCGCACCTGCACACGCTCTTCGGAAAATCCGCCGCGAAGATCGAGGCGACCGAGCGCGTCTTCAACTTCCGCTACCGCTCCGCGGCGCACTTCATCGAGGTCTTCCGCACCTGGTACGGCCCGGTGCACAAGGCGTTCGCCGCGCTCCCCGCCGAGAAGGCCGCGATCCTCGACCGCGAGCTCGCGGAGCTCCTCCAGAGCCTCAATCGCGCCGGCCCCGGCTCGCTCGTCGTGCCGAGCGAATACCTCGAAGTCGTCGTCACGCGGCGCTGAGCCGCCCTTCACACGGGAAGACCGACCATGCGAAACGCCACCCGAACCCTCCTCGCGGCCTCGCTCCTCGCCGCCTTTGCCCAACCCGCGCGCGCCGACGCCGTCACGGACTGGAACCTCAGGTCCGCCGAGATCGTCGCGGAGTCGAAGCTCGGCACGCCGCCCGCCGTCCGCGTGATGGCGATCGTCCAGACCGCCGCCTACGAGGCCGCGAACGCGATCACGCGCCGCTATCCCGACGCCGGGCTCGCGCTTTCCGCGCCCGCGGACGCCTCGGTCGACGCGGCCATCGCGGCCGCGCACCGCGTCGCGTTCTCGCGGCTGATGCCCGCGCAGCAGGCCTCGATCGAGGGCGCGTACCGCGCCGCGCTCGGGCGCATTGCCGACGGGCCCGCGAAAGCCGCGGGCATCGCCGCCGGCGAGAAGGCCGCCGAGGCGGTGCTCGCCGCGCGCGCCGACGACGGCGCGGGCACCCCCGTCGCCTACCGGCCCCACGCCGCCCCGGGCCGCTACGTGCCGACCGCGGCCCCGGCCGTCCCGCACTGGGCGAAGCGCAAGCCCTGGCTCCTCGCGAGCCCGGAGCAGGTCCGCCCCGATCCGCCGCCGGCGCTCGCGAGCGGGGACTGGGCGCGCGACTACAACGAGGTCCGCGAGATCGGCGCGAAGGCGAGCGCGCGGCGCAGCCCCGCGCAGACCGAGATCGCGCGCTTCTGGGAATACTCGCTGCCGGCGATCTACCACGGCGTCGTGCACTCGGTGGCGGGCCAGCCGGGACGCGAGGCCACGCAGAACGCGCGCCTCTACGCCGCGGCCTCCCAGGCGATGGACGACGCGCTGATCGCCGTGTTCGAGGCGAAGTACCACTACCACTTCTGGCGCCCGGTCACGGCGATCCGCAACGCGGACCTCGACGGCAACGAGGCGACCGCGATCGACGCGTCGTGGACGCCCTTCAGCGAGGCGCCGATGCACCCGGAGTACCCGAGCGCCCACGCGATCCTCGCGGGCGCGGTCGGCGCGGTGCTGCAGGCCGAGATCGGCGCGGGGCCCTCACCCGTCCTCGAGACGCGGAGCCCCACGGCGAAGGGCGCGACGCGGCGCTGGACGAGCGTGACCGACTTCATGCAGGAAGTGGCCGACGCGCGCGTCTACGAGGGCATCCACTACCGCTTCTCCGCCGACACCGGCCTCGCGATGGGCCGCCGGATCGGCGCGCTGTCGGTGCGCAAGTACGCCCTGCACTGATGGATGCACGCGTGCAACGCCGGGTCCAGCGCTACGGCTGGGACCTCGCCGTGGAGGCCTACGAGCCGCTGTGGCAGGCGCAGGTCGCGGCCGCGCACGCGAGGCTGCTCGCCTGCGCCGCGCCCGGCCCCGGCGAGCGCGTGCTCGACGTCGCGTGCGGCACGGGGCTCGTGAGCTTCGCCGCCGCCCGCGCCGTCGGGCCGCGCGGCGCGGTCCTCGGCGTGGACCTCTCCGGACGGATGGTGGCGTTCGCCCGCCACCGCGCCGACGTGCGCCAGGTGGCGAACGCGCGCTTCGAACGCATGGGCGCCGAGAAGCTCGAGCTCGCCGAGGCGAGCTTCGACGTCGCCCTCTGCGCCCTGGGCCTCATGTACGTCCCCGACCCCGCGCAGGCGCTGCGCGAGATGCGCCGCGTCCTGCGCCCGGGCGGGCGCCTCGCGGTCGCGGTCTGGGGCGAGCGCGGCCGCTGCGGATGGTCGCCGGTGCTCACGATCGTCGCCTCCGAGGTGTCGAGCGAGGTGTGTCCGCTCTTCTTCGGGCTGGGATCGCGCGACGCGCTCGAGCGTGCATGCGCGGAGGCCGGGTTCGTGGCGTTCGAGTCGCACCGCGTTTCCGCGACCATCGGCTACGCCGACGAGGAGGAGGCCTGCGACGCCGCCTTCCTCGGCGGCCCGGTCGCGCTCGCCTGGTCGCGATTCGACGGTGCGGCGCGCTCGAAGGTCCGCCGCCGCTACCTCGAGGCGATCGCGCCCTGGCGCCACGGCCGGGGTTACCGCATCCCGGGCGAGTTCGTGGTGGCCTGCGCCGCGAGGCCGGGTGCCCACGCGCCGGTGCGCTGACCGACCCGTTTCAATGAGCCTCTCTCGACGGGAGCCGGACTCGCGAGCGGCGTGGTGACGCTCAGCCCGCGCGGCCGCGGGCGCCACTGCCGCCTGCGACCGGCGATGGGGCCGTTCCCGCCGATACCCACTGGTACCTGACGTCCTCGAGCTGCCAGAAGGGCTCGAAGCCGCGCTCGACCGCCACGAAGCCGCTTCGCTCGTAGAAGCGGCAGGCGCGCTCGTTCCGGGCGAAGGTGTGCAGCCAGAGGCTGCCGCCGCTCCGGCCCTTCGCCCAGTCGAGCATCAAGGTACCGATGCCGCGCCCCCCGAGCCCGCGGCGCACGTAGAGCTGGGCCACCGACTCCCGCGACGCGGACACGAAGCCCACGAGCTCGCCGCCCGAAAGCGCGAGGCGCACCGCATGGTGCGGGAGGACCTTCTCGAGGAAGTACGCCTTCTGCTCGGCGAGGGGATGGGGATCGGTGATGCCGACGCCGGCCTCGAAGCTCTCGCGCCACAGGGCCACGAGCTCGTCGATCCGCGACGGGTCGTAATCGACGAGCGCCACCGGGACGCCGGCGCGCCATTGCTCGCGGCCGATGCGATAGAGGCAATGCCATCTGAGCGCATGGCCCTCGGGCACGGCCGGATGCTCGAAGTCCTCGTTCGCGTTGCGCATGCCGATTCGCTCCATCACCGCGCGGGACCGGAGGTTTCCGAGGGTCGTGAACGACACGATCTCGCCGAGACCGAGCTGCTCGAACCCCATGCGAAGCGCCGCGCGCGCGCCCTCGGTGGCATAGCCACGGCCCCAGTGGGCGCGTGCGAGCCGCCAGCCGATCTCGACGCAGGGGCTGAACGGCAGGACACGGCGCGGCACGCTGAGGCCGACGAAGCCGATGAACGCGCCGGTCTCGCGCAGCTCCGCGGCCCAGTTGCTCCATCCCTGCCGCGCGAACTGCGCCTGCCAGGCGTCGATGCTCGCGTCGCTTGCCTCGCGGGTCTGGAGGGAAGGAAAGAATTCCATCACCGCGGGGTCCGCGTTCATCGCGGCGAACGGCTCGCGGTCGCGCTCCCGCCACTGCCGCAGGACGAGCCGCGGGGTCTCGATCTCAATGGGAGCCGTCATCGCCGGAACGGGAGCCGGGGCGGCCGGCGAACCGCCGCACCGCGAGGGCGATGGGAATGCCGACGAGCAGGGCATGGGAGGCGAATCCCTCGATCAGCCGGGGTGCGGGGTAGGAGAGCTTGTACGGGAACGCCGAAAGGGGAATGACGGCGAAGTTCATGAACAGGTAGACGAGGACGCCGAACAGCGCGCCGCAGGCCACGGCCTGGACGTGCAGCAGCGGCCATCGCCGGCTCGCGGCCAGGTAGAGGGCCGCCGCGACGAACAGGATCGCGTAGTGCGACGCGAAGCCGAGGACCCCGCCCGCGATCCCGCTCGCGAACGCATCCGCCCCGGTCCAGCCGCTCGCGACCGATTGCAGCACCCACAGCGGCGAGCGGCCGTACTGCGCGAGCGAGGCGAATGCGTAGACGATGTCGAGGGTGGCGGCCGCACCGCCGCCGAAGAGCACCGCGGCGGCCGGATGGTCCTCGCGAGCCTTCACGCCCGGGCCCCGCGCCTCACGCCGGCACCCCGCTCGCCAGCTCCCGCGTGAGCTCCGCCGCCGGCACTTCCTTGCAGCCGCTCGCGTTCTGGCTCGACCACAGCGGCGAGAAGTCGCCGCTTCCGGCGCCCTCGGCCTTCGCGCGCAGCGGGGCGATGGCCGCGGTGGCGAGCGGGAACGCGGGCACGTCGCGGCCGATGGGGCCGAGCTCGCGCATGAGGCGGTTCACGATGCCGCGCGAGGGCCGGCCCGTGAAGAGGTTGCTCAGCGCCGTCACGCGGGCCGCGTCGCTCTTCAGGGCCGCGCGGTGCACCGCGCTCGTGGTGACCTCGGGGCACAGCAGGTAGGCCGTGCCCACCTGCACGCCGGCCGCGCCCAGCGCCATCGCGGCCGCGACACCCTTCGCGTCGGCGATGCCACCGGCGGCGATCACGGGGATCCGCACCGCCTTCACCACCTGCGGGACGAGCGCGAAGGTCCCGAGCTGCGTGGAGAGGTCGTCCGTGAGGAACATGCCGCGGTGGCCGCCGGCCTCGAGCCCTTGCGCGATGACGGCATCGACGCCCTGCGCCTCGAGCCAGCGCGCTTCCTCCACCGTCGTCGCCGAGGAGAGGACCTTCGCGCCCCAGCTTCTCACCCGCGCGAGGAGCTCGGCCGAAGGCAGGCCGAAATGGAAGCTCACGACGGGCGGGCGGAATTCCGCGAGCGCCTGCGCCGCCTCGGCCCCGAAGGGGATGCGCCCCGGTCCCGCGGCAATGGCGTCCGCGTCGATCCCGTATTCGCGGTAGTAGGGCGCGAGGGCCCTGCGCCAGGCGGCTTCGCGCGCGGCGTCGGGCACGGGCGGCTCGTGGCAGAAGAAGTTCACGTTGAACGGCCGGTCGGTCCGCGCGCGGATCGCCGCGAGCTCCTGGCGCATGGCCGGCACGTCGAGCATGGCGCAGGGCAGCGACCCGAGGGCGCCCGCGTTGGAGACCGCCACCGTGAGCGCGCCGACCTGCACCCCCGCCATCGGGGCCTGGATGACGGGGAATTGCGTTCCGAGCAGTCGCCGCAGTCGCATGGTTCCAGCTCTCCGTATCCGCGCGCCTAATCCAGGAAATCCACCGACAGCCCCGGAAGGCCGATCCCCCCGATTTCCGTCCGCCAACTCTGCCCGGCGGTCACGGGAAAGGCGGCCGTGATCGTGCCGGTGGTGACGAGCTCCCCGGCCTGGAGCGGCAGGGCGTCGGGCTGCTTCTCCAGGACCGCGACGAGGTGCGCGATCGCGAGCAGCGGGCTGCCCATGACGTTCGCCCCGGTGCCGGTCTCGCGAAGCGCTGCGTCGCAGTACAGCGAAAGGGAGAAGCGCTCCAGCGCCTGCGCGAGGCCCCGGCCGAGGCGCTCGACCGGCCGCGGCTCGCCCAGCAGAAGCATGCCGTGCAAGGACCCGTCCGCGACGGTATCCGCGGCGCGGAACTTCCAGCCGGGAAAGTGGCACTGGACGATCTCGAAGCCGTGGGCGATCCAGTCGACGCAGGCGAGGATTTCCGCGACGCCGCCGCCCTTCGGGGGCGGATCGCGGAAGTGCAGCACGATCTCCGGCTCGATCCTGGGCTCGGCGAACCGCGCGAGACTGCAGGTGGCGTGAGCGCCGCTCGCGCGGACCACCGTGGTGTCGTAGACGTGCGCCCAGATCGGCTCGCGCACGCCGAAAAGCGCGCAGATCTCGGGATTGGTGAATCCGATCTTGCGCCCCACCGGCACGGCACCTTCCCGGATCCGCTCGCGATGCACCAGGCCCGCGACCGCGTACGCCGCGGGCAGGTCGAAGTCGCCGAACCGCGAGCTGAATGGTGCGACCTGACTCACCCGGTCCTGCGCATCCTGGATCTCGCGCGCCAGTGCGGCGAGGTCGGCCTTCGCCGGCATGGGGGCGTTTCCCGGCGCGCTTTTCGTCATCGGGCCGGGCGCGCGTAGCTGACCGTGAGCATTTCCCACTGGTGCCCGTCGGGCTCGTTCCAGTAGACCAGGCGGCCCCCGTGGCTCGTGTCGACCCGCAGGTCCTCGGGGCCGCGCACGGAGCTGCGGTAGGCGATGCCCGCGGCCTCGAGGCGACCGAGGACCGCATCGAACGTGCCCTCGTCGACGCGGAAGCAGAAGTGCTCGACGGGAAACGGACCGTCGTCGTCGATGAAGTCGAGGGTCAGGCCGTCGTTGACGTAGACGGGCGAGAACGGCCCCGCCCCCGCCTCCGCCCAGGCAACGCCGAGCAGCTGCGCGAGGCACCGGGCCGAGGCGCGCCGGTCGCGCGCGGAGACGATGACGTGATCGAGCTCAATGGCCACGGGCGCGTCCTCGAGGATCGGGTTGCGGCAATCCGGCGGGATTCGTCGTTTCCTTGTACATCAGGTGTTTCGTGATGCCGTCCGGGTACCCCGCGATCTCGGCGATGGAGGCATAGCCGCGCTTCCGATAGAACGCCGGCGCCTGGAAGCTCAGCGTCGTGAGGTAGAAGACGTCGCAGCCCCGGCCGGCCGCGCGCTGCTCGAACTGCCGCAGCAATCGCGATGCGACGCCCTGCGAGCGGTAGGCCGGATCGACCCAGAGCTGCAGCAGCTCGCAGCATCGGCCCCAGGTCCTGCCGACGGCGCCGCCGACGACTTTGCCGGCGGGGTCGGATGCGAACGAGGCGAGCGGCCGGACATCGGACAGCGGGGCCGCGGCGAGGTTGTGCGAATCGAGGCCCTCGTCCACGGCGAGCACGCTCGCCTGCGGCGGGTCGTCGAAATCGGAAAAGGTGAGTGGCTCGACGCTCATCGCGGGGCCGGCCTACCGGCTCCTCTCGAAGATCTCCGCCGGCAACGCGAGCTCGCCCTTCGACCGGAAGCGCATCCCGCCGAAGCCCGGGCCGGCGAGCGTCCCGGTCATCTCGTAGGCGATCTTGCCGCGGAACTCGTTCCTCGCCGCGCCGATGGCCTGGCGCACGAGGCCGATCAGCGAGACGCTCACGGGGACGGAAACGATCGCCTCGCCGAATCGCGGCACGGTGCCGGCGGCGTCGCTCACGCCCGTGGCGAAGCGCTTGCCCTGCACGTCCATTTCGAGGGACACGCCGTCGTAATCGACCGGCGCGTCGTTGGGGTTCTGCACCCGGAGCTTCAACAGCATCCGCAGCTCGAGCCCCTCGCCCTCGAGCGGCTCGATGCCCACGACGAGCACCTGGACGGGCTCGCGGAACGCGAGGCCCGCGCACCCCCCCAGCAGCAGCGCCGCGAAGGCCGGCAGCGCCAGGATCGCGCCACGCCGAGTCGTCATGGCCACAACCCGGTCCCTCGGGCTACACGTGCTGGTCGACGAGGATCGTGTTGCCGTCGGGATCGGCGATCATGAAGCTCGCGGGCCCCGCGGAAGTCTCGTCCGCTTCCGAGATCATCGGGATGCCGCGCTTCTTGAGCTCGCGCTGCAGCTCGCGGACATCGGTGAACTTCCCGACCGGCTGGGCATTGCTGTCCCAGCCCGGGTTGAAGGTGAGGATGTTCTTCTCGAACATGCCCTGGAACAGCCCGATGACGTGCGGGCCGTTCTTCATGATCAGCCAGTTCTGGGACTGGTCGCCCCCGAACACCGTGAAGCCGAGCTTCTGGTAGAACTGCTTCGAGGCTTCGATATCGCTCACCGCCAGGCTGACGGAAAACGCTCCGAGTTCCATGCCGACCTCCCTGTCCGCGTCACTGAAGCGCGTCGTTGGATTCCCCGCACGCAAGGGTCTTCGCATCCGTTGCCGGATGCAGCCGTTTCGCCCGCCATCCTACTTGAGCGGCGCGCCGCCTGCCGCGCGAGGCCCCGATCGGGCGGACGAGGCTGGCGGCGGCCATCACGCGGACCCGCCGGCCGACCAATCCCGGATGCGCCGCGCGATCGGCTTGCGGAGCCGCTCGAACACGACGAGGAGGACGGGAATCCCGAGCAGCAGCCACGTCGCCGACCGGGAATGCCGGAGCGGATGGACCTTGTTCCCGATGACCCGATATTCCGAAAGGGACGTCCACGGCGTGTCGCCCGCCACGAACACGCGGACCAGTTGGCCGCCCTTCCCCTCGGTCGTCGCGTGGATCGTCGCGCTGCCTTCCCCGGGACCCCAGCTGTAGTCCAGGCGTCCGTCGGGCAGGTGGTAGTCGACGTTCGGGCGGGGCGGTTCGCGGGGATCGAACTTCACGACCCGGAGCTGGAGGGGCCCCGCGGGGCCCCCGGATCTCGATGCGACAAAGAAAGTGTCGGCCCCCTCGGGACCGACATCCTCGAGAAACCACCAGGGACTCTGGAAGTACGCGACCGCCGGCACGGCGCAGGAACCGACGAACAGGACCGATAGCAGGGCCAGGTTCAGCAAGCCCGCGACCAGCCGCCTGGCGAGGTTCACGGCCGCCCCCGCGCTTCACCGTTGTTGCGAGCGGGTGTCGAGGTTGCGCGCGCGGCGCTCACGGGAACCTCCGCTAGAGATGCGCGAAGAATTCCGGCCTTTCCCGCCACCGGTCGTTCATGCCGTCGACAGGGGTGATCGGCACCTTCGAGAGCTCCTCCTCGGTGAGGCCCTCCAGGCAGCCGACGTTGACCCCGTACATCCTGCCGACCGGCGTTTCGTTGCCGACGCCGAAGGGGCGCACGCCGCAGCGCCTGCAGAAGAAGTGCTGGTTCTTCCGGGTATTGAAGAGATACTCGGTCAGCTCCCCGGCGCCCGCGAGCAGGCGGAATCCCTCCGGCCGGGCCACGGCGGGCCAGAAGCGGGTCCTGCGGCAGATGGAGCAGTTGCAGCGATAGGTGCCCTGCGTGAGGTCGAGGTCCGCCTCGAACCGCACCGCGCCGCAGTGGCAGCTGCCCCTGTACGTCTTCAGCATGGCGTCCTCCGCGTATCGATCCTGCGCAGCCCGACATTCGGCACGAGTGGCCGCGATTGTCCTACAGCCGCATCGTCATGAACACGCTGTTGGGGTCGTCGGAATAATCGCCGAACGGCCCGCAGAAGGTGAAGCCGAAACTCCGGTAGAGCGTCCGCGCGGGATGGAACGCCGCGGCGGCACCGGTCTCCAGGCTCAGGCGCTCATAGGCGCGCGACCTCGCGACCTCGACGATGTGGGCGAGGATGGCCCGCCCGGCGCCCCGGCGCCGCAACGCCCGGGGAGTGCGCATCGACTTCACCTCGCCGTGCCTTCGGTCCAGCTCCTTGAGCGCGCCGCAGCCGAGCAGGACCGATCCCTTCCAGGCGGTCCAGAAGGTGATCTCGGGGCGACGAAGCGTCTCGAGGTCGAGGGCGTGAACGCTTTCGGGCGGGGACAGCTCGTGCATGCTCCGCAGGTGCTCGTCCAGCAGCGCGTGGATCTCGGGGCGGGTGAGGTCGTCGAGCTCGATCCTCATGGTTGGCGCCGGTGGCGGTTGCGGCCTAGCGACTGCGTCGAACGCCCGGCCGGGCGATCGAGGCCTGCGCGGTGGGCCAGATGATCGCCTGCGCGACGATGACGGCTTGTCCGTTGAAGGTCGCGGCGGGCGAGCCGTACAGCAGGTAGCCGAGTGCCAGGGCCTCGCTGACCCGGCGGCAGAACGCCGCGTCGTCGGGCCCGGTGAGGATGCGGTAGACGGGGAGGCCGTTGGGTGGCGCTGGCGGTTTTCGGGCGGGCATGGCGATGGACTGGGTGAAGGAAACGGTTTCTCGCAGGCGATGCGCAGGCGGTCGAGGGGGCAAGCGGGCTCAGAAGAACCAGACCGTGCGGATGCGCCCCTCCACGACCTCGTAGACGGCAACGGCGGTGAGCGTGCCCTCCGGCAGGCCGGTGATCTCCTCGTGGTCGACGACCTTGTTGCCGGCGACGATGCGGTTCACCAGCCTGGCGTGGAGCCGGGGAAGCGTGAACCGGTTCCTGGCGTAGTGCTCGCCGAACGCCTTCTTGCCCGAGAGCGTGGGCTCCCGGGCGGGAGGCCGGAAGACCTGCACGTCGTCGGTGTACTCGTCGAGAAAGCGCTCCAGGTCGCGGGCGTTGTAGGCGTCGAGCTGGCGTTGGACGGGCTCTTCCGGTCGGTCCATCGGTTCACCTGGATTCCGGGTCTGCGCGCAGGAGACTCGCGAGCGTCGCGGGCGAAAGGGACCTGGCCTGCGCGAAACCGCCCACGAAGCGCACGGCCGTCGGCCGGATCACGAAAAGCGAGAAATCGGCGAAGCCGAACATCTCCTCGCTCTGCGGGAACCTCGCGAGATAAGCGGCCCTGGCCTGCGCGTGCAACGGGTCCGGCTCCGCGCACGGCATCGCCTCGCCCTGGATGGTGACGCGGGCGATGGCCTGGGGCATCACCTGGGGCGCCGGCGGCGCCATCACGAGGAGGCTCACGATCGGGTCCGTGATCATGTCTTTCGTGTGCGTTGCAAGCTGGCTCACATGGATGACGAATCCCGTGCCGTCGGCGAGCGCCGCGAAGGGCACCATCGAGACGAACGGGTGGCCCTCGTGAAGGGTCCCGAGCGCCGCGACCTGCTGGGTCCGCAGGAGGTCGCCCAGCGGCTGGATCACGCGTAGCCCTCCGCGTAGAGCTGCACGCACGCGAGTCCCTTCGCGTCGAACTCGAGCGCGAGCGTCGCGCCATCGCGCTCGAAATCGATCCAGCGCAGGTCGCCGGCGCCCGTGGAGTCCGACGACGGCTCGCCGAACCAGACCTGCGCATCGAGGGGCTTCGTCGCACGCGACAGGCGGATGTCGCCGACGCTCACGCTCCCGGGGCCATCGAGGTCGAACTTGGCGCAGGCGAGGCGGCCATCCCGGAAGTCGAGCTCGAAGCCCGCGTATTCGAGCACCTGGTCTCCCCCGCTCGCCGGGCCGCGCACTCGAACGGGCCGGCCGAGGGCTCTCGCGCTTTCGAACGGATCGCCGAGCCGCAGCGGCCCGACCGCCTTGCGCCCGAGGTCCAGCGCGGGGGCCGGCCCGGCGGGCGGCCAGTCGGAAGCGGGATTCCTGCCCTTGCCGAACAAGCGCGAGCCTCCGCGAGCGCGCGCCTATCGCTCCTGGGCCGCGAGCCGCAGGCCCAGGGCGACCAGCACGGTTCCGGACACCCGGGTCTGCAGCGCGAGGAGCCGCGGGCTGTGCAGGAAGAGCTCCCGCATGCCCGACACGAAATGGACGAGCATCACCTCGTAGAGCGTGTCGAGCAACGCGATGGTCGCGCCGAGAACCAGGAACTGCGGCAGCACCGCCCCGCGGGACGGATCGACGAACTGGGGCAGGAACGCCAGCAGGAAGACCAGGTAAGACGAGAGCTCGATCATTCGGGCGACCTCTCCCGCATTCGGGAACGGGAAGGAGAAAGGCGGCATGGTACCGCGGATGGCCGGCGCGTGGCCGCGGGTGGCTTGCCGCCGGGCGCGCGAGGCTCAGGCCTCGGGCTCTGCCCGATGCGTGGAAGCCGGAGTTCCCTGGTGATAGAAGAGCCGCCAGCCGGAATCGTCGCGCAGCCAGATGGAAGAGCGAAGCGCTTGGTCGCTGGTCGTCCCGTCCGGCGCGCGATGCGCCGAGTGGTAGGTGAGCAGGGCGCAGCCCTCGGCCAGGACATGCAGTTCGTAGTCGCCGGCGACGACGGAGGGCGGCTGGGGCTGCGAGGCGAGGTGCCCGATGACGGTCTCGCGGTCGTATTGGCGCCCGGACCTCCCGACCTCGTGGAAGCCGGGATGCAGCAGCCGCTCGAGCCGCTCGCGCGAGCACCTCGCTCCCGGGTGATGGAGCTCGGCCTCGAGCTGCTGGATCTCGCGCAGGAGCGGGGGCATGGGGCGGGGTTCGCCGGTGCGGCGCGCGGTCGCGGCGGCCCGGATCGCGCCCAGTCTACCGGATAGATACACGCCGAAAACAAAAGGGAATCGGGCGCGAAATCGGGCGGATACACGAAGCGCCTAGATTGGTCGCTCCCGGGCCGGGCGATCCGGCCCGTCCCACCACCATCCGCGAGGAAGAACACCATGTTGCGACACCTGAAGATCGTGGCCCTTGTGACGCCCGTCGTCGCCGCCTGCGCAGCCGCGCAGTCCCCGGCCACCACCGCCCGCGTTCCCGCCAACCTCGAGCCCGGCGCGAACGAATCGCTGGCGATGATCCTCCCCGCGAAGGGCGTGCAGATCTACCAGTGCCGCGCCCGAAAGGACCGGGCCGGTTACGAATGGACCTTCGTCGCGCCGGAGGCCGATCTCTTCGACACCCGGGGCAACCGGGTCGGACGGCACTATGCCGGGCCTTCCTGGGAGGCGGCCGACGGCAGCAAGGTCGTGGGTGCCCTGAAGGAGCGAGCCGATGCGCCGGCCGCCGGCGCCATTCCCTGGCTGCTGCTCTCGGCGAAGCCCGCGGGCTCGCAAGGCGCGTTCAGCAAAGTGGCGAGCATCCAGCGCCTGAACACCGCGGGCGGCGTGGCGCCCAGGGAGGGCTGCTCGCAGCCCGAGGCCGGGAAGACGGCCCGCGTCGACTACACGGCGGACTACTACCTGTTCAGCCGCAACTGATCCTTGCGAAGTCCCGGGCCCGGCCGCCCGCAGCCCGGAAGCGAGTGGCCCCGGGCCTTCGAAGCCGTCGACGCGACCGAGCCCGCTTTCGCAAGTCACGGTCGTCGTTGCGCTAGGGATTGCCCCGGTCCTGCCCGTCGATCACCTTGCGCTCCTTGCCCGAGAAGCGCACGCGCGCTCCCTTCGAGCTGGGGTGCAGGCCCTCGCCGGCCAGCATGACGCCGGCCTTCACCAGCTGCTCGTTGAACCGGCCCATCTCGGCGAGCCGCTGCTCGCCGGGCATCACGCCCGCCTCGGAGTCCTTGCTCGCCTTCACCAGGATCATGAACTTCATGCCGCATCTCCTTCAGCGTGGGGTTGGGGCGGTGCGGTCGGGGCGGAGCATCCGTCGGCGTGCTTCGCCGCGGTCACGGGACCGACGCTCCGCCCGAGCTCGCCCAGTTGGCCGCCGCGAACGCGATGCCGGCGACGTAGAGGCCGCCGAACACGAGCTTGTTGTTCCTGGCGAGCCAGAGGGGAAGGTAGATGTCGAAGTTCTCGCGGCGATCGCTCGTGTAGCGGGCCGCGACCGCCGTGAGCGGGCAGCTCCAGCGATTGAGCGCGAGGACGGCGACCTCGAAGGCGACGAGGGCCGCCAGCCCCGCGGCGGCCCGGTGCTCGCCATGCCACGAGGCCAGGGGAATGGCGACGATGCACCCGGCGAAGAAGGCCCACACGACCGTGTGGGCCACTTTGATGGCCGTCAGGGCGCGGGATCCGGCCGCCGGGGATGCAGGCTCGTGCATGGCCCTAGCAATCGCCGATGCGTTTTGCCTCCAGCCGCTCTTTCGTGCCCTGGGCGCCCTGCCGCGACTCGACGTCGATGCTGTACGCCCCATCGCCGTGCACGGTCATCACGCTCCTCGATTGCGAAGACATCCCCTGGATCTTGCAGTCCGAGGTGAACGTGTACAGGTTTCCCTTCCGGGTGACCGGGGAAAAGGTGCAGCCGGCCTTTCCGAGCATGTCGTTCTGCTTCTTCATGTCGTCGGTGGGGTTGGTGCACTTCTTGTTCGCCAGGTTCTGGGGCTTGCCATCTCCGCCCTTGATGACGCGGCGGAATTCCCACATGCCGGGCCGGAACCCCGGCAGGTCCTCGGCCAGGGACGCGGCGGAAAGGCCCATGAGGCCGCCTGCAATGGCGGCAGCCGCCAGGACGCGTTTGGAGGCGATGGAACGCCACAACGATCTCGTCGACATTTCTGCTGCACTCCCTTTCGTTGACGGATTGAAGACCGGCCGGCTGCGCGAACGGCGGCCGGCCGGGCCGCGGGCATCGCCGGCCGTCGCTTCGCGCAGGTCACGCCCGCGGGGCGGAACGCTCCGGCATTCCGTGCCGCCGCTCATTGCACCCGGAAGACGCCCCTGACGAGCCGGACCTGGCCCTCCTCGAGGCTGCGTCGGGCGTTTCCGGCCTTCTGCGCGAGGTTCTCGACGAACACCGCCAGACTGAGTTGTCCCGGTGCCGCGGGCGTGGCGTTCGCCGCCGTCCGGCCCAGGTGGACGTCGCTCGTGTCCTCGAAGACTTCGATGACGAATCCGCTCTCGCCGAGTACCGATTGCATCTCTTCGGCGGAGACGAGGAAGCTGTCGGCGGGGTCGGCGGCCCACGGAAGCGGAAAATGGGTCGTGGCCGCCTTCCCGGCCGCCATCTCCTGGAAGGCGAACCGGCCGCCCGGCTTGAGGACCCGGCCGATCTCCGCGTAGAGCCTTCGCTTGTCCGCGATGTTCATGCCGACGTTCTGCATCCAGACGACGTCGAACGAATCGTCGGGAAAGGGCAGGTCGAGGGCGCTGCCCTGGTGGACTTCGATCCGGTCGTCCAGGCCGGTCAGCCGGTTCAGGAGCTGCGCGCCCGCGCAGAAATCGAGCGACATGTCGACGCAATCGACGCGACAGCCGAGCGCGGAAGCGAGCAGCCGGGCGGGACCCGCGAGCCCGGCCCCGATGTCGAGAACGCGATCCCCGGCCCGAATCCGCGCCAGCTCCTGCAATTCGCGCGAGGCGCGCATCCCGCCGGTGTGGAAATGGTCGAGCGCCCCCAGCTCCTCGGGCGACAGGCGTTGCCCGGGATCCAATCCGGCCGCGCGGAGGGCCGCCAGGATTCGCGCCTCGATGTCGCGGGCCGAGTAGTGCGTTTCCAGGCCAGCCATCTTCGATCTCCCATCCGCCCGGGCCGTCAAGCCCGGCCGGTCAGCATCCCGCCGTGCATTTTCCGGCCGCGTCGAATTCCATGGCCCTGCCGGAGAGCGGGATGTGCACCGGCACCTTGACGGCCTTCATGAAGGTCTCCGTCTTGCTGCCCGCGCGCACCTTGCCGCCGACGGTGCCGACTTCGTTCGCGTGCGAGGCGATCACCGACGCGGGCTTCACGAGCTCGTTGATCACGTAGGCGGCTTCGACGGGGCCCGTGGTGAAGCCGTCGCCGATGTTCATGACGGCGAGCTTCGCGTGGTAGTGGTTGCGCACGACCAGCTCCTGGTCCGCGGTGATGCCGGTGTCGCCCGAAAGGTAGGCGACCAGGCCGTTGCTGAACCGCAGCACGTAGCCGGTCGCGAGGCCCACGTCGCCGGCGATGCCCGCCTCCTTCATGGCCTTGCCGAGGTCGCCGCCGATGTAGTCGGGATCCAGGCCGTTGCTGTGCAGCGCCGCCACCGTCGCGATCCGCACCCCGCCCACGGTCACGCTTCCGCCGAAGCGCACGAGGATCGAATTGGCCGGATCGCCGCCGTTCGCCTTGAGCTTGGCCGCGAAGAAGGCCGGCATCTCGCTGCCGGTCACGATCCTCGACTTCTTGGCGAGCGCGATGTTCACCGCGCTCGAATTGGGCATCGCCGAGACCGACGTGTCGGGCTTTTCGCAGCTGCCCGAGTTCGGCGCCTTGTTGTGCGCGTTGCCCACGTGGTCGCCGTGCATGTGGCTCACGAGGACGATGTCGATCCTGCCGAGCCGCGGATCGGCGGCGCCGGCGACGGTGCGGCCCGGGTCGTAGAGGATGCGCGTGCCGTTGGGGTCCTCGAAGACCAGGGCGCGATCCTGCGGGCAGAATTCGCCCTCGATCCCGCCGAGCGGCGTCACTTTCACGGTCTGGGCGAGCGCGGGAAAGGCCAGCACGGCGCCCAGAGCGCCCAGGGCGGCGGCCCGGGTCGAACGATTCATCGCACTTCTCCTCCGGTTGAAATGGCGGGCCCTAGGTTACCATCGCGCCGCCCTCGCCAGCCGCGCCCCGATTCAAGGCCGTGGAACGCCCGGTGCCGCCGGGAAGTCGAAGCGACGATCGGCTCATGGCGCGGGGCGCGACCTCGCGTCCGCGCTCCGATCCACCGCTTGTCGTCATGCGAGCGTGAGGACGATCATCGAGCCGAGCAATACCGCGCCGATCGCGATCAGGAGGACTCCATTGATGCGCAGGGCGACGGGATCGCGAAGCCGCCGGCTCGTCATCCACCAGGGGGCCTTCGAGCCGAGGAATCGCTTCGGATCGGCGACCTGCATCACGCCGACCGCGATGAAGCCGAGCCCGATGATCACTCCGAGAATCGCCTCGATGCTCATGGGACGAGGTTCCGCGGCGATCGGGCGCAGGCGCTTGCGGGCTGCGTTCGACCCGGGACCGGGCACCGTCCGCGCGGATCCGATCGCACGAGTTCAGGGTGTGGATCGCCCGGGCCCGCGACCCCGCAGCGAATGGCCGGACCGCCGTTGTCCTCGCGACCCCTTCTTTCCTCCATCGCCAGGGGATCCGGACGCGGCGCTGCGCAGCAGGCGGCGGAACGTCGCGCACTCCATGTGGCTCCGGGCGGGGCAGACGGCGGCGTGCCGCAGTCCGTCGCGCATGGCGCTCAGCCTGCGAATCGTCCCGTCCAGCTCCTCCGCCTTCGCCGCGAGCGAGCGCCGGTCGATCTTCGGGCGCCCGTCCGGCGCGAACATGCGCGCGATCTCGTCGAGCGAGAAGCCGGCCGCTCGCCCCAGCGCGATCAGCGCCAGCCGTTCCAGCACGCCCGGGCCGAACACGCGGCGCAGGCCCCGCCTGCCGACGGAGGCGATGAGGCCCTTTTCCTCGTAGAAGCGCAGCGTCGAGGCAGGAACGCCGGACCGCTGGGCCACCTCGGCAATGTCCATCTCCCGCACCTCCTTGACCTCAAGTCGACTTCAAGTGGCACTGTGCCGCCTGTGCTTCTTGATGGCAAGCCTCGGGAGACGGACATGGACGACTTGGCAGGCACTTTTCTCGTCGGGGTGGGCGCGACGGTGGCGATGGACCTCTGGGCGATCGCCCGGAGGCGCCTGCTCGGCATCCCCGCGCCGGACTACGGGCTCGTGGGCCGCTGGCTCGCCCACATGCCGCGGGGGCGATTCCGCCACGACGCCATCGCGGCCGCGCCAGCCGTGCGCGGCGAGCGCCTGATCGGGTGGGCGGCCCACTACCTGGTCGGCATCGCGTTCGCCGCCATCCTGGTCGGCATCTGGGGCTCCGCGTGGTTGCGCCATCCGACGATCGCGCCCGCGCTGATCGTCGGGATCGGCACCGTCGCGGCGCCCTTCCTCGTGATGCAACCCGGCATGGGCGCCGGCATCGCCGCCAGCCGCACGCCGCGGCCTGCCGCGGCCCGGCTCCAGAGCCTCGTCACGCACGCGATCTTCGGCCTCGGCCTGTACGCATCCGGCTGGGCCGCCAGCGTCGTGCACGCGCCGTGACGGCGAGCCTCCCGGGCGGCACCCGGTGGGCCCGTCGATTCACGACGAGAATGGAATGCGCGTTCCCGCTCGCCCCGCGCCGTGGGCACGCCTGGCCGGCAGTCGCGCGGCCGGCGGGAGCTAGAGGCCGCCGGGAATCTTCGAGGCCATCATCTTCCTCCGGTCCATCCTGCGCCCGTCGACGATGAAGGTCCCGTCGCCGACGGCGTGAATCGTGCGCTTCTCCTTCCGTGCGGTATCCAGGTACGCGGCCACGCCCTCCAGCACGACGATGTTGTGCTTGCCGACGAAGTCGACGACCTTGCACTCGATGTTGGCCAGGCATTCCCGGATCAAGGGCGCCTTGACGACCTTGCCCCGCACGGGCGTGAGCCCGAACCTGGCGAACTTGTCGGTGTCGGCGCCCGAGCACGTCCCGATCCCGACGACCTGGTCGAGCAGGTCGACCGTGGGAATGGCGATGACGCACTCCCTGTTCCTTCGCAGCGCCGCGAAGGAGTAATTCCACTCGCCGGTGGTGATGGCGAAAACCGGGGTGAAGTCCACCACCATGGTCCACGAGATGGTCATGGCGTTGTTCCTCTTCCCGTCGTGGGTCGTCACGAGCACGACGGGGCCCGGCTCGACCAGGGTGAAGGCCCTGCCCAGTTTCATCGCACGCATGAGATCACCTCCTCCAACTCCCTCACCCGGGTGAGTGCAGGAAAGTGTACTCGCCGATCGGCGACTCTCCCGCCTCGCCCACCGCGATCAGCCGCATGCGGATCGTGAACGCCGGCATCGTCTTCAGCCACGCCGCGGAATGGACCACGAGCACCTCGCCCGATCGCGCATCGAACGGCACGTCGGCGACGCGCGCTTCCGGCTCGCCGCCACCCGGGATGCGCACGAGGTCGACTCGCCTCACGCCCTCCAGCGGCGCGCGCAGGCGCGAGATGACGGAGTCGTCGTCCGCTCGAACAGTGCAGTTCACGCTGCCGCCGGGATCGACCCGGTATTCGCGCAGGCGCAGTCCCGCCCGCTCCATCGCCTGGACGAACGGCCCGGAAGCCACCAGGCTCACCCTGCCGTCGCGCACCGCCGCGCGCACGCCCGCGCCCAGGACGGAGAGCTGCTCGAGCCGCTTCGTGCAGTGCGCGCAGCCGAAGAGGTGCTCCTCGAGCATCGCCTCGCGCTCCTCCGGCTCCTCGCCCAGCCAGTAGGCGACGAGCGTCTCGAAGCCGATCGGGTTCGCGCAACTCATCGGTCGCCCTCCCCCGTGCCCAGGCACTCGCGCAGGCGGGCGATCGCCCGGTGGCGGATGACGCGCACGTTCCCGCCGCTGATCGCGAGCTGCGCGCCCACCTCGTCCGCCGGCTTGTCGGCGAAGAAGCTGAGCACGACCACCGTGCGCTCGCGCTCGGAGAGGGCCTCCAGGCATCCGGCGAGGCGGCCCGGGTCGAGGGCGAGCGGCTCCGGCGCCTCGAACGCCTCGGCCGCCTCGCCCCAGGTTTCGAGCAGCGCCTCGCGCCGCCGCGTCCCGCGCCGCAGCTCGAGAACCGTCATGCGGCAGGTGCCGAGCACGAAGGAGGCGATTCTCTCCGGCTCGCGCACCTTCCCGGCGCGCAGGCTCTCGAGCGTCGTGAGCAGCACCTGCTGCACGAGGTCCGCCGCCGCGTGCCGGTCGCGCAGGTGGCGCAGGCCGTAGAGGCGAACGCGCGGCGCGAGGCGCCGGTAGAGCTCGGTTTCGGCGGCCGAATCGGGGGCTCGCCCGGCCCCCGCGATGCGGCGGGCGAGCGCGCCGTCGTCGAGAGCGGCGGGGTGGGCATCCTGGGGCACGGGCCGAGCATAGCAATCCTTTCCCGGGGATGTGTAACGGCCCGGCGCCTCGTTACACATCCTCGGCACCACCCACCCGTTTCACGACCAGGAGACGTCCATGATCACCGACCCCTCGAGCGGCACCAACCTCCACGAGATCGCCCCGGGCATCTACCGCATCAACACGCCGGTCCCGCTCCCCGACGGCAGCGCGTTCAACTTCAACCGGTACCTCGTCGCCGACGAAGAGCCGCTGCTCTTCCACACCGGGCCGCGGCGCCTGTTCCCGCTCACGGCCGGGGCGATCGGCAAGGTGCTGCCGCTCGAGCGGCTGCGCTACCTCGCCTTCTCGCACTTCGAGGCCGACGAGTGCGGCGCGCTGAACGACCTCCTCGCCGCCGCGCCCGCTGCCGTCGCCGTCTGCAGCCAGGTGGCCGCGATGGTGTCCGTCGAGGATGCGGCCGCCCGTCCGCCGCGGGCCCTGGCCGACGGCGAGGTGCTGCGCACCGGCCGCCACGCGTTCAAGTGGCTCGACGCGCCGCACGTGCCGCACGCGTGGGAGAACGGCTTCATGATGGAGCTCGAGACCCGCACGCTCCTTTGCGGCGATCTCTTCACCCAGGGCGGCTCCGGCGCCGTGCCGATCGCCGAGGGCGACATCCTCGGCCCGAGCGAGGCCTTCCGCCGGTCGATGGATTACTACGCGCACACGCCGCGAACCGGCGCGACCCTCGAGCGCCTCGCGCAGGAGCAGCCCCGGGTCCTCGCCTGCATGCACGGCAGCGCCTGGCGCGGCGACGGCGCCTCGCTCCTGCGCGCCCTCGCCCGCTCGCTCGCGAGCCCGGCGACGGTTGCCGCCGCGGCCTAGGGCGGGCTCGCCCCCCATCACGGAGGCACGACCCTATCGCACCCCTGGTTGATCGAAGGCGAAACCCCGAGCTGCCGCCCACGCATGCGAGGGGGGGTCGGGAGACTCGCTCGTGGGAGAGGACCGTGGTCCCTCACCTGCGGCCCCCGATGATCGTGGGCGGTGGCCCGCCCTTGCCCAGCACCTTGGCGATGGCGGTGATGGTATTCCAGTTGCGCGTCGTGACGGGGACGCCGAAGAGCCGATCGAGCGTGCCGAGGTGGCCGATGACCTTCATGTGGCGCCGGTACACGCCGAAGGCGAACCGGCCTTCCCTCGCGAGGATCTTCAGCTGCCACTCGCCGGTGGATGGAATGCGGATGGGCGTCGATGGAGCCGAGCGGGGGCGCCGGGACAGGACGCTCACGAAGCGGACGACGTCGGACTGCAAGGGCTCGCCCGCGAAACGATCCCCGGAGGTCAGTTCGGCGATCTCGCGGCCCCGGCAGATCATGATCTCCGTATCGAAGGGAAGCCTGCGCGCGAGCTCGGCGCGGAGCTTCGCCCGGGAGAGCGGTTGCCGGATCACGAACGTGCCGGCCGCCCCGATGTTGACGGCATCGAGGTGCTCCAGCTCCTCGGCGAGCCTCGCGGGCCGGAAGGTCCTGTGGCCGCCGACGTTGACCCCTCTCAGGAGAACCACGAGTGCCACGCGTTTCCCCTCCCCCGTGCCATGGTTCGTTTGCTTCGGGTCCGTGGGCACCGGGCGCTCGGCGACCGTGCGCTTCCGTGCATGGCGTTGCCAGCCGTTCTCGTCGCCTTCGATTACCGCTCTTCCGGCGGTATCGACCGGATGGCGGCCGCGAACCGGGCGTGGGCTTCCGGGTCGACCGGCCTGTGCTTGACCTTCGTACTCGCCGGGTCCTTGCCGAGGTAGTTGTCGCCTTTCCAGTTCCTCGACGGCCTGACCGGCCGGGGCACGAAGCCGCCGCCGCAGTTCGGGCAGACGTTTCCCAGGAAGGTGTCGACGCAAGTCGCACAGAACGTGCACTCATAGGAGCAGATGCGCGCCTCGGGCGAATCGGGCGGCAGCGGCTTGTTGCAGTGCTCGCAGGTGGGTCTGAGTTCGAGCATCGGGTCTCCTGTTGGAAAGGCCAACGACCGGGTTGGGCGCCTGGCTACCGACCGCCATGCCCGGGCTGGTGCCGGGGCAGGCGGAAGCTTAAGCTGTGTCCCCAGCCGGACGCCCCGGTGCTCACCAGGCGAAACGTCAAGGACCCGTTCGAACGAAAGGACTTCCGATGCTGACCGATTGCACCGTCACGACAATGCTGCCCGTCAAGGACATGGCCCGTGCGCGCGCCTTCTACGAAGGTCGCCTGGGGCTGAAACCCGGCGGCTTTCGGCCCGACGGGAAGTTCGTCTACGTGGTCGGCGGCAGCACGCTTGCGCTGTTCCCGAAGCCGGAAGGGACCAAGGCCGACCATACGGCGATCAGCTTCCAGGTGGCCGACATCGCGGCCAGCATCGCGGAGCTGAAGCGCGCGGGCGTGGTGTTCGAGGACTACGACTTCCCGGGGCTGAAGACCGTCGACCATGTCTGCGTGCTCGGGGCGGAGAAGGCCGCGTGGTTCAAGGACCCGGAGGGAAACTATCTCTGCTTGCACGAGGACCTCCCGCAGCCGTAGCGCGCCGGCCGCGTGATCGATACGCGCGAAGACATCGAGGCCCTCTTGCTTCGCCAGTTCCTCGACAGGAAAGGGCGGCGGCTTGCGGTGAATGGGTGGTCGTGAACACGACCTGCTAGACCCGCAACGAGCCGCGAACGCCTCTGGCGGCATAGTAGGCCTGCGCGCCATTGTGATACACGAACACGGCGCCATACCGACGATCGCAGAAGAGGGCTCCGCCGAGCTTTCTGATTCCAGGGGGCGTTTTCACCCAACTTGACGTCCTGGCATCGAAGCATCCGAGCGCCTGCAGATCGCGATACTCCGCCTCGGTCAGCAGGTCGATGCCCATTGCAGCCGCCATGTCCGTTGCACAGCCTTCCGGCCTGTGTTCCTTTCTGGACTCCAGCCCTTCCCGGTCGTAACAGAGGCTCCTGCGCCCGGAGGGACTCTCTTCGGAACAGTCGCAGAAAATGAACTCGCCCGTCTTCCTGTCCTGGCCGATCACGTCAGGCTCACCACCCGTGCGCTCCATTTCGTGGAGCGAACGCAGCTTCTCCGGGCTGGACCGAAGCCTCGATTGAACGCCCGGCCACTCGATCCCCTTGTGCCGGTTCATGTTCTTCTCGAAGCGGGCCTTCACCGTGGCGAGCAGCGATTCAACCTGCGTCTTCGTCATGCTCATGGCTGATGGTCCTTTGAATGGATCCCGCGTCTTCTTCGAATTCCTGCCAATGGTTCCTTGGCGCCAAACATTTGGTGTGACCGGCTGCCAGTGCGCGAAGCGCAAGGAGAGTTTGCTTGCGCAGCCTGGGAGCGGTCGGGTTGGCCTCGAAATCAGTCCTCTCTTGGGCCGCCCCTCGTGCTCGTGATCAAGGCGACCAGCAGTGCCACGCACAACATTGGCATTCCCGTATAGAGGAGCAGGAGCCTTGCCACCTCCGGCCAGAAGTCGGGGCTGGCCCGCGCGATCTCGTAGTTCGTGAACAGCGCTCCAATGGCGACGAGCGGCAGATACGCGAAAAGCCAGTTCAGAAGGCCGCGGCGCAGGAAGCCAAGACGGCGAAAGCGATCGGAAAGAGACAGGAGAACATGAGTGAGCGCTCCGAGGAACCCCATGACCGCGCCGATCAAGAGTTGGACGACGGAACCGTATTCGCCGAGCCGTGCAAGCACCACGAAGCCTCCGGAGACGCAGACGATCAGCCACGCCAGGGCCCCGACGACGCTCGGCCAGATCAAGGGGCGGTGCATGGGTCGCGCGATCCCGGCGGTTCGGGGGCGAAGTCTAGCGCTTCGCTAATCTGCGGCGGTGCATCGGCACCGCCGTCGGCCGCAGCGATGGGTTGGACCCCATGGCATCAGCGTGCGACCGTTTCGCCTGCAAGCCCGGACAACGCCTTGCCCAGACCACCGACCGCGGGGCATTGAGCCGCACCGTGGCGCTGTGCCAGGTACGCGGGATCGTTGTAGCCGAGCCAGACCTGGCCCGACGCGTCCTCCCACACCAGCGCCTTCAGCGGGAGGTCGATTCCCACCGACTGCGCACATTCCATGAAGGGCGTGCCTCCTTGCGGATTGCCGAATATGAGCACCTCGGTCGGCCGAAGGGTCTTCCCTACCTTGGCCGCACCGGCCGCGTGATCGATACGCGCGAAGACATTGAGGCCCCTTTTCTTCGCCAGTTCCTCGAATCGATTCATCGTGTCCTTGGCGTTGCGTGGGCTCTTGACTGCAATGACGCCGTCCGCCGCCTGTACGAGCGAAGAAAGCGAAACCAGAAGTGATGCGACCAGCAAGCGTGAAAGCTTCATGGGTTGTCCGTTCGGGAGTTTGGGGGAAAAGGGGTCAGGAGGCAGTGCTCGCAATGCCTTCATGGTGCCTCATCTGCCGGGAAGCATGACCTCGACGAGCCGTCCACCATACCCGTACCTCTGGTCGCGGGCCTGGACGACGACCTTTGCTATGCCTTCGGGAACCCTCACGGAGTGAAGGTCCCGGGTAAACGGCTGCTCGGTCTGATGGTCGTGCAGCAGGCGCCGCTCGCCCAGCACCTTGCCTTCCGTGGTCGAGACGCGGAAGCCGTCTGCGTACCTCGAGGGAGTGTCATACGGCGACGAAACGGTAACATCGAAGTCGAACACGCCCGGCCCCGCCGCCTTGACGGCGACCGAAACGACGTCGGGGAAGCGCTGCTCCGGCTGCGACTGCCCGAGCACGGACAACGCAGCGAGAGCGAGAACGGCCAAGGCGAGGCTTCGCATGCTTGCGACCGATGGGCCCTATGGTGTCCTGGACACGACGACCGGAATCATGCGGCCCGACGATTGAGGTCACCCGCGGACGGAAGCGGGCGAAGCCCGCCATGGGCCATCGGGTGCGACGACGGGTCTGGCCTCGGTCGCATCGTCATGGGAGCTTCACCCGGACCCCTTGGGCGGAAGCGTGGACACGAACTGCTCGCACCGCTTCAGCCAGAAGCGGAGTTGAGCCTCGGTCTCGATTCCCGGTTTGTCGATGAACACGTACCCCTGCATGGGTTTGCCGGTGAAGTCCATTGGGCGCACATGCTTGCGCGCCAGGGAGTCGGCGTAATTCGACTTGCCCACGCGCGCCATGAGCGAGGACTCCAGGACGCCCACGAACATGAGCCCGTGGCGAAGGAAGGCGATTCCGCCGAACATCTTCCTTTCGCTGATGGCCCGGTCGCCGGCGAGGACATCGCGGATGCGCCGAGCCAGCTGTTCGCTGTACGCCACGCTATGGCTCCGAGGCCCGAATTTCGAGCTGAGCGGCCAGGCACCGGCAAGCGCGGCGCCGCCGGTGAACGGTCCGCTCGAGCGAGGGGTGTGGCTGCACCGTCGAGGCGGCCGACCATCCGGCACTCGTCATGGAACCCGCCATCGGCGGCCTACTCCTCAAAGCGGCTCGTGGCGTCACGATCGCGGTCGTATCGTCTCGTGAGCGGAAAGGGCGGCAACCAGGACTCGCGACGGATGATCCAGCTTTCGTAGGTTGGCCGCAGTTGGTCGGGAGCATCGAGCGATCCCAGGTTCACTTCGATCTCGTCCGCGGTGCGCCCGAAGATGGACGAGCCGCAGCGGGGACAGAAGTGCCGCCCGGCGTAGTCGCGTGTCTCGCCATCGATCGTCACCGCATCCTGAGGGAACACCGCGGAAGCGTGAAAAAGGGCTCCATGATGCTTGCGGCAGTCGAGACAGTGACAGAGCCCGACCCGGTAAGGAAGTCCCGACGCGACGATTCGGACGTTGCCGCACAGGCAACTGCCGGTGAATCGGTCCATGCTGCGTCTCCTCAAGGAAGCAAGCGGTCGAGCGGCCACGATGCGCCCCGGTCCGCCCGAATGTGCTGTTAGCTGTCATTGGGCAAGGCTGAGCTCCATCCAACGCATGCGTCTTTCGATCTTCCAGTCGGTCCACCCCTGCCTGCGATGGAAACCGTACGCGCGAGATGGGTGACGCGTAAGGCTCTTCTCGTTCGCATCGCGCCGCGGCCTCGCCGTCTAGCTCTCGGGGTCGTACTGGAACTCGCGGAGTTCCTGCGGGCAGCGGCAGGCTCTGGCGATCTTCGCGGCCCAATGGATCGCAGCGTCGCGCGACGGGAGTTCCAGGACGCAGAAGCCGCCATCGAACTCCCGGGTCTGCGGGTAGGTCTCGTTCGTGGTGGCGCCGTCGGCGGCGACCATCAGCGGCGCGACGCCCTCGTTGATACCGCCACCGAAGACGTAGACGCCGGCATCCTTCGCCTCGCGTATGACCGCGCGTGCCGCTTCGCCGACGGCAGCCATTTCCTCGGCGGGGACGTCCATCGCCGGTCCGGGGAAGGAGACCAGGTACTTCGTCAACGTTCGGTCCTCCGGGTGCAGGTTGCGGATCAGCGTGTGAGGCTCAAGGTGCCGGCTCAGTGGCGCGGCGCTGGCGGCGCTTCCGCTGCGGCGCCGGTTTGGGCACCGCCTATTCTGCAACGATTGCGCGAGTTGCCCAAGCCCGGGCGGTCAACACGATGGCCCCGCTTGCCGCAGTCGGGATGCGCTCCCGTATGCGGTCGCGAAGGCGCGCTCTCGCCGCCTCATCGAGCGACATGGCATAGGCAGGCGCTGGTCCCTGGCCGCCGAGGAAGGGCTTCCAGTAGTCGTCGAAATTCGCGAATTGCGTCGGAATGTCGATGGGCGTCACCTCGACTCCTTCGAGTCCGGCGCCGGCGAAGAGCTTCTCGAGCGCCTCCGGGCGGCACAGCGGGAAACGGACGCCTTCGTCCAGGTGCGAAGCGTCCGGATCGAGCTCGACCGCGGCGTCCCAGAAGAACCGCATGAGCTCCATCCTTCCGGCGTAGTCCCAGACGTATGCCGCGATCGTGCCGCTCCTGGCCGTCACCCGCGCCATCTCGGCGAGTGCGGCTCGCTGATCCGGAACGAAATTCAGGACCAGTCCCGAGACCACCACGTCGACCGACCCGTCACCGAGGGGGATCGCCGTCGCGCTGCCCTGGTGAAACGCCGCCCGGCCCGCGAGATTCTCCGTGGCGGTCCTGAGGAATCCCTCCGAAGGCTCGACGCCAGCGACCGAGGAGGGCGAGCAGCCGTCCACGATCGCCGCGCACAGCGCCCCTGTGCCGCACCCCACGTCGAGCCATTTCCGGCCGGCCGGAATTCCCAACCACGAGAGAAAGGCCGGCGCGACCCGACGACTCCACCGGCCGACGTACTGCTCATAGGGACTTCCGCGTTCCCAAGTGTCGGACACGCTCTTGTGAGCCATTGCCAATCCTCCTACGCGTCCTTCGATGCCCAACGGCATCGAGTTGAGCCACCTGGCCAGCCCACGCATCAGCTCTCCGGTTGATGGAGGAGTCATGCGTCGTCTTCAAGAACCTGCACTGCTCCGGCTGACTTCCGAGGAAGGCAAAGCCACGACTTACGCCTGTCGAAGGTTGGCACCGGGGATGCGACGCGATAGCCATAGCAGGTAGGCACCGACAACAACATCGACCGAGAAGCAGAACACGGGATACCAATCAGGAACGCCAGCGTTCTTGATGAGCTGACCATGCGTCAAGTCGTACAGCCCGTGAAGAATCCAGAACGCACCGACCACCACCGCTGAGTGACGGACGCTCACAAATGCGAACACCAGCCCGGCTACGAAAAACGGAACACCGTAGATCATTTCCTTGACACCTACAGCCCGCTCGCCGGCTTGCAGAGCGAAGAACGCGTACAAGCTGGGCAGCGTGAGCAGACCCAGTGCATACAGCCAACGCTGCCCACGAATTATCCGTGCCACGAATATCGTGAGAAGACCCACCGCAACTCCAATGAGCGCTTCAATCAAGACCATGTCCTGCGTTTGGACGCACAACGACCGCGTTGAGCGGGCGGCCACGATGGCGATGACGGGGGCAGACGCGGCCCACGGTGCATCTCGGCCCGCTCCACCGCGCTGTCACCGGTCATGAGCCGCCCGTTCCATTTGAAAGTGGGTGTCGGTCTCGCCCGTCACGACGAAGCCATGACGCCTGTACAACGCAAGCGCCGGATTCCATTTCAGGCAGCGCAGGCGCACGGGAAGGCGCTTCGCATGGGCCTCTGAGAGGATCCTCACCAATACCTCGGTGCCGATTCCCTTTCGATGATATGACGGAAGAAGGTAGAGCCCGACGAGTGTCAGGCGATCCGACGCTTCCTCGAGAGAGGCAGTGCCGATCGAGGCGCCGTCGCGAACGATTCGGTAGAAGTTGAGCGCGTCCCAGCCGTCGGACTGCTGTTTGCGTTGAAGCCCATCGTCCCACCCCCACCGCCCGGCGATATGGGGTCCGAGTGCATCTCGCTTCACGGCGAGCGCGAACTCGAAGCTCTCATCGGTCTTCTCCATCGGCACCACGTCGATCATGACGGCCGGCGTCCGGGCTCAGGCGCCCGCGACGGCATGCGCAGCGCCGCTATTGTGGCCCGCCTGCAGCCCGTGTCTGGGCGTCATGGCACCGCCCGTCATGCTTGCGTCTTTCCTGATTCAGACGCTGGACGGGGCACCATCAAGCTCGCGGCGATGGAGATCAGCAACACGGCCGCGACGGTCGCAAGCATCCACAGAACGGGCACCTTGTACAGGTCGATGATCAGCATCTTGACGCCCACGAGCGCGACAATGACGGCAAGGCCGTACCCCAACAGATGGAAGCGCTCAGCGATGTCGGCGAGCAGGAAGTACATGGCGCGCAACCCCAGGATTGCGAAGGTGTTGGCCGTGAACACGATGAAAGGGTCGCTCGTCACGGCAAAGATGGCCGGTATGCTGTCGACCGCAAAGATGAGATCCGTGGCCTCCACCAGGACCAGGACCAGGAACAGCGGCGTGAAGACACGTTTTCCGTCTTCGAGAACCACGAATCGCTCACCGTGCAGCGTAGCCGTGAGGGGTGCGTGATTTCGAAGCCAGCGCAACATGGGATTCGAACCGAGGTCGCTTTGCTTGCCCGTGAACAGGAACATCTTGATCCCCGTCGCGACCAGGAATGCGCCGAACAGGTAGAAGATCCAGGAGAACTGCTGGATCAACAATGCGCCGAGGTAGATCAGCACCGCGCGCATCACGATTGCGCCTACGACCCCCCAGAGAAGCACGCGTTTCTGGAATTCAGGCGGTATCGAGAAGTACGTGAAGATCGTGATCCAGACGAACACGTTCTCGATCGCAAGCCCCTTTTCGATGAGATAGCCCGTGGCGTACTCCAGCGTCTTCTGGTTGGCAACTTCCGCCCCAAACTGCCCATTCAGGTGCCACCAGAGCCATGTACCGAAGGCGCCAGCCGCCGCGAACCACACCACCGACCACCATGCCGCTTCCTTCATCGACACCTTGTGACTTCCTTGTGTACGCAGCAACAGGAAGTCGATGGCGAGAAGCAGGACAACGAGCAGGCTGAAGCCCGCATACAGAAGCGGTGTTCCGGTGTGTGCGATCGCAGTCATGAGCGCGCTTTGGTTGGATGCGACGTTGACGTCAAACGATTTCGTGAGCTCGCCATGGTCGAGATCGGAGTAATGCCTAGCGACTACGTTGAGCGGCGACCCGCTCGCGAAGCGCCGCGGGCAACTCGTCCGCCCGAACGCCGGCGTTCACGGGCGCGAACGAAGCGAGGGAACCACGAGCCCCCAGGGCGAGTGGCGCTCCGTGCAACGCCTGGTTAGAGCGTACCTCGATTCTCATTCTCGTTGTGCCCCCCGCGCAGCAACGTACTGGCGTTCGACAAGGAGCGCAAGAGGCCCGTTGCATCGATTCGATGGGTGATGCATACTGAACCACATGGTTCAGTACACGCAAGCCCGCCTCGACGACACCTTCGCCGCCCTGTCGGATGTCACTCGGCGCGGCGTGCTGGAGCAGCTCGGTCGTTCCGACGCCTCGATCACGGACCTGGCCGACCGATTCGGCATGACGCTGACCGGCATGAGGAAGCACGTCGGCGTGCTGGAGCAGGCCGGGCTCGTCACCACCGAGAAGGCCGGCCGCGTGCGGACCTGCAAGCTCGGCCCGCGCCGGCTGGAGGCAGAGGCGGCTTGGCTCGAGCGTTATCGCAAGCTCTGGGATGCGCGGTTCGATGCGCTGGAGCGGGTCGTCGAGGGATTGAAATGCAGGGAGAAGATCGATGGACGCAAGAAGAGAGGCTGAGCCGGTCCCGATGAACCGCACGAGCGTGGAACGCGCCTCCGATCGGGAGATCGTCGTCACGCGCACCATCAATGCGCCGGCGCGCCTCGTGTTCGAGGCGTTCGCCAAGCCGGAGCTGTTCAGGCAGTGGTGGGTGCCGGAATCGCTCGGCCTGACGCTGCTGTCCTGCGAAATGGATGTGCGCGTCGGCGGCAAGTACCGCCTGGTGTTCCGCCGCGGCGACTCGACGATGGAGTTTTACGGTACCTATACCGAGGTCGTGCCGCACTCGCGGCTCACGTGGACCAACGAGGAAAGCGGCGAGGGCGGGGCTGTCACCACAGTCACCTTCGAGGACGAGTCCGGCAAGACGCTGCTGGTCCTACGCGATCGCTATGCGTCGAAGGAGGCGGCCGATGCCGGGATGGCCTCGGGGGCGTACGACGGGATGTCCGAGACGTTCGGCCAGCTCGACAAGCTGCTCGTCAGCTGATCGTCGGGCCGGTCACTCGCCGTGCCGCGACCCGGGATCGGCCGGCGCGCCCGCCGCGCATTTCGCGCAGTCGAGCTTGCTGCCGATGTGCTGCGCGCGGCCCTCGGCGCTCACGACCCGCGGACGGTTGTGCCACGGGGGATCGTGTTGCATATGCTGGTCGGAACATGAATGAAAGTGCGTTCCAACGTCTGAGCTGAGCGAATGCCACCGGCAAGGCGCCTTGCCGGTGGAGGTCCGCTCGAGCGAAGGGCCAGGCCGCACTCTCCTGGCTCACTCAACGGTGCCAGTTCGACTGGCGACGTTCAAACGTGAGCGGATGTCTTCGTACGCTGCTGCAATCAGCGCTTCGAGGGAAGAAGCGGCTCGCGCTTCTTTGGGCCTGAGCTTCACGTGACGCATGTACTTGCCGGTGCCCTCCAGAACGCGCGAAGGGTCAGGCAGTGAGGCGCCATGAAAGAACCCGACATTGACGTGCGTTCGGAAGGCGTTGACATAGCCAAACGGTGCGTTCTGCACGCACGCGACTGGGCACCCGTCGTGCAGCAACTCGGTGACCTCTGCCCCGCAAGCTCTGAACCGGGAGAACCAGTGGCGTGCGATGGCCTCCAGCTCAGGAGGCTTCGACTCGAACCACGCAGCAACAGCGGGGGATTGTTCGACTGAACCGTCGAAGGTCAGAAGCGGATACGTTGCTCGAACTTCAGCGCTGCGGTTTGTCGACGGCACGATGGCGCTCGGCGGATGTTCTGTGCGGCCTAACGCCGGCGCTCGGCGGCCGCGAGCCGAGCGAAGCGAGGCGGGTCGGTCCGCTGGAGCGCCTTGTTAGACCGCATGCCATGGCCGATATCGTGTCATTTCGGCCGTGACTGAATCTCGAGGATATTGCCCTCTGGATCCGTGACGTAGACCCAGGTGAGCTTCTTGCCGAGTGCATTGGTCAGCGTGACAATGTCTCCAACAGGACGACCTCCTGCGGCGAGTATGGCTTCGCGCGCTGCCGCCACATCGTCCACGACGAATGCGATGTGACCGAAGCCGGGCCTGTTCACTGCTGGTTCGGGCTTTTCCTCGAGGATGTTGTAGTTGAAGATCTCCAGTGTGGGGCCTTCTGGACCGTGCCCGGGCAGACGCAGATGTTCACCTCGCAACTCGGCACCTGGTATGCCTGTGCCGCGCTCCAGATCCGGACCCTTGAAGTCGCGGACCGGCGGAACGGGTACACAGCCGAATTGTTCCTGGTAGAAACGGGATAGTGCTTTCCAGTCCCTTGCTATCAGATTGGTATGTCCGTATCGGGCTCCCGCGATCATCGATGGTTCCTCCCTTGCAACCAGTGACGTGACTTCTCATGCGGTCCAACGACTAAGTTGAGCGGCGGCCTGGACGCGAAGCACTCCGGGTAGTTCGTCCGCTCGGACGTGTGGTTAGAGGTTGCGCAAAGGCGTCTACGTAGGCGTCAAGCAACTGCCTGATCATCCGTTGATATTGCGTCTGGTTTCTTGCTGCGTGCGCTTTGAAGAAGTCGACGCTCCGCTTGCTCAGGGCAATTGTGACCTTCACCCCTTCATCGCGGAAGGCGAGTTGGTCGGGCGGGGGAAGAAAATCCGGAACGACCCGGTACTCCCCAATGGGTTCATTGGTGTATTTGGTTTTCGCGGTCATAGATGGCTTTCCCTTTGCGCCAGAATCCAGCGCCAAAGATCCTGATGACGCCGCTTCGGTAAGTGAAGCGGACGGTGAGTACGCCTCGTTGCACCCGGCCGAAGCAGAAGTACCGCTTTTCCCTGGTGCTGTGATCGAGATCCTCGGCGATGACGCGTCTTGTATCGGCGAATGCGTACTGCGCTTCCGAAAAGGAGACCTTGTGCTTCCGCCGATTCTCGAGGTCCTTGACGGGATCCCACTCAAAGGTCGCCAGCACCATGCGGATACTCTACCACGGGTATGGCGACATAGCCATATGTTCATATGGCGCACTGCTTCCTGCAGTACCTCTAACGACCAAGTTGAGCGGCCGGGCACGATGCCTCGGCCGCGGACAGACGCGGCCCATTCACCCCACACGTCCGCTCGAACGGATTGTTAGAGCGCACTTGGCTATACATCGATTTTCACAACCTGTATTGCCAAGCGACGCTTCAAGATCTTTGTGTTGGCTCTTGTCCGCATTGAGTCGGTGCGAACAAAGTAGTACTTGCCCCCCTCCATGTGCGCCAACTTTTCCAGCGTGTGTCTCATGCGTGTGTCGATGACACCTTTAGGGCTGTCTGAGGTGGTGATTTCTGCTGAGACCACAATTTCCTTGTTGTGTATGCCGCGGAGATCTGGCTCCTGATGGTCGCCGGTCTGGCGCGGGTTCCAATACCACTGCGTGGTGCGAGGACAAATGCTTGCCGAAATCAGCCACTCTGCGGCGCGAACGATTAGATGTTCGTGCTGAATCTGATTTAGGTCTTCGTACGTTTCCTTGCGCAGCCTATCGAGAATTCCCACCCCCTCATTAGGCGAGTTGAACGGCTGGGTTGCAAGAGACCGCACAGTAGCTAGGCAGCGCTTGATTTCAGCAAGCACCTTATCTTTGGCATCTTCAAACGTGCCCAGTCGGTCCATTTGTTGTGCGCTCTAACTAGTTGTTAGACGGCACCTACTCACAACGGACCCCAAATAGGCGCTGGAGTAGAGACACAAACACATCGACATCCTTACGGGTGGACACGGCGAAACTACTCGAACCTGCGATCACCAACTCAAAAGGACTCTGTGACAATCGCGCCTTGCGGAGGTCGGTGCGAATCCCTGATTTTTCGACTTCTCCGTTTGCAAAGAAGCGGGCGCCCCCGTAGTCAATGAAACCCCTGGCTTGAAGCTGGTCCAAATAGATCTTGGCCCTTGTCGCGAAAGTCTTTTCAGCGAACTGGCGATAGATGTCGTTGAGCGCAACTGCGGTTCCAGAAAACGATGCCGTCAATGCTATCGGGTTCAGTTCGCCGCGCAGCCAGATCTTGAGTTCAACAAACTCGCCGACCGGAATCCAATTCACCGAAGTGCTACGCGCGTATCGCTCAATCGTTAGCACTGAGCTGTAGGGAAACTCCTTTCCGCCCCATAGAAAGGAGTCCTCCTTCAGTCCAGGTACCTGCGTAGCAATGCTTGATCGTTGACCCCGGACTCTCATGGTGCAGTCTAACCGCCCAGCATCAGCGGCGGCGCGCAGCGCCGTCCGCTGCATGCTGTTGTTAGGTGCCGAATCACTCAGCTACTTTGCCCTTGAGGATCTCCAAAGATGCCTTGAAAAATGAGATCGAACTCCTTGATGCTCTGCGGCGCACCGTTGCGCTCGACAGATTGTTCGCCGCAACAGTCAAGGATCGCGTCGCGCGCGGCAACCTTGGCACAGAAGTCCTGGGCGCGCGACGGCTTATCCGCCCCCGTGATGGTGTCGGGGTAGTACTGCTCTATCGCGCCACGTTCCAGTACATAGACATCGACCGCTCTCAGCATCTCCAACAGGCGATGTTTTAACTGCAGCATCTGTGCGTCGGTGCTGGTCTTGAGGACCGCGAGGCGATCGGCCTTTCGCTGCCAAGCGAAGAACGCCTCTACGGCGGCGTCATGCTCAGCCTGCGTGCAGGCACCATCCTTGAGTTTCGCCTGGGACTCCCGGACCTTTCGCCACAGGCCACGAAGTTCGCCAGAATCGTGGGCATCTTTGGCTTCTTTCGCGGATGGACCGTTCGCATCCGGCACGATCAATTCATCGACCTTTGCCAGGAGATTGTCTCTTGCGGTCTTGACGGCACTTTCGGGGGCGATGTGGTCGAAGCCGTTGACCAGCAGGTCGAGGTCGGCGATGACCGGTACTCTCATCCCGAACCTGGTGAAGAACCCTCGATACCGCCGGATGTTGCCCTTGCCCGTGATCCGAGCGAACACAATCGGCACTTTCGCCACGTCCCACGAGGGATCAAGCGTCCGGGCGATGTGCGGCATGAGCAGGTAATCGCTGTCTCCCTCGACCAGAACGACCGTATCCGCAAAGAAGGCGGCGTTGTTGTTCTCGAAGCAGATGATTTGGAACTGGTCCTTGGCGGTCATGTCGGACAGGTCAACCGGCTGGACCTGCGTGAATGGCTTTGGCGCTGTCGCGGCATTCGTCACCTTGCGCAGCTTTACGAACGTCTCTGTCGCCCCCGGGCCGAAAAACATCGGGGAGTGAGTCGTAACGAGAACGTGATGCTCTTTGGCGAAGACCCGCAGGGCATCGAAAAGGATGTGCTGGGCCTTGGGGTGAAGGAACAACTCCGGTTCCTCAAACATCAGCAGGTAGGATGCCGGGGCGGGTTCCACTTGTGGCTGTGCCGGTTCGGCATCCTGAGCCGGTTCTTCCACCGGCGTCACAACTGGCGCGAGTCTCGCCTTGAGTTCCACGTAGGACCGCAGGATGGAGAAGACAATTGCGCGACGCAACCCGTCGCCTTTGGAATCAATCAAGCCGTCGACACCATCGTTGGCGTAGATGCGGGCGGACGAGAAGACGGTCTTCAATTCCGGCGGCGGGATCGTGATGCGGAGTGCCACGTCGGCGAAACTTTCGCGGACGTACTTCTCGACGGTGGACTCGATCAGCTTCACCTCATCGAGCCGCCCGTCCACAACCGTTCCGTCGGGATGCTGGACGCGGTTGAGCTTGGCGTTGAGTTCTTCGAAGAGCCGTTGCGCATCCGGCAACTTCGACTCGACGGCTTGCAGAAGGATGGCCAGGATCTTCCCGAACGGGGTACTCTCGGTTGTCTTGATGTCGTCGGCGAGGTCTTTCACCGCCGGGATGTAGATCGGGTCAGGCAGCATCGGCTCGATGCTCTTGTCGATGCCTGTCGGCAAAGCTTGATCGGCGGCAGTTTTCTGATCGTCGGGTAGTGCGTCGGCTAGTTCCTGAATCTTCTGCCTGACAGCATCTTGATTCATGGTCGTATCGACGATGCCGTCCAATTCCTGGAACGTCTGCACCACTTTGGCGACGAATGCTTGCCCTGCACGACCGCCTTTCAGAAGGGCAGAGATGTTCTCCGCAGAGAAGCGGGCGTCGGCAGGCGTGAGCGTGTTGTAGAGTAGTGAACTCTTGCCAGTAGTGTCGTACGCACGCACGAGAACGAGGCGTCCATTCTTGACTATCCCGGCCACTCGCGTGCGATGCTCGTCGGCCAGCCGGGCCAGGTCCGCCTCACTGATGCCTTCGAAGGTCACTGCGATACGGATGGGTTTGGACTCGTCGAAGAAGTGGCTGGCGGCCAACTTGGTGCCGGAGAAGAACAGGGACAACGCCTGCAAGAAGGATGACTTGCCCGCGTTGTTCTCCCCGATCAGGCAGCCGAAGCGTGAAAGAGGGATCGAAACGTCCTTGAGCGCCCGATAGTTGGTGATGGATAAGCCCGTCAGCCTCATGGTCTTCAACAATCTCCCTCGGCACCTAACGACCGAGTTGAGCGGCCGGCCACGATGGGTGGGCCGCGGCCAGACGCGGCCAACGCTGCCCCCAGGTCCGCTCCAACGCGTTGTTAGACAGGCCCGCCTGACACTTGCTCATAGTGATTGACAGTCGGAAATGGATCGTAGAAATGATGCAGCAACTTCTTCCACTGTTGGTATTGAGGCGAGTTCCGGAACCCCTCTTCGTGGGCTGCAACACTGTCCCACCGCACGAGAAGCAAATAGTGACCTTCGCGCTCAAGGCAGCGCTGGAGCTCGTGCGACCGATACCCTGGCATTGAGGAAATGATCGCTTGTGCCTCGCGAAATGCTGCTTCGAATGCGTCCGACTGCCCTGGCCTGACCTGTAGCGGTGCTGCCTCCAGAATCATCGGGACTGGCTAACGACCGAGTTGAGCGGCCGCGCGACCCACCGCTTGCCGCATGCAGAGGCAGCCAATTATTGGTTGGCAACCAAGGTGCGGCCCCCGATAGTCCACGGTCCGCTCCAACGCGTTGTTAGATCGCACTTGCGTCTCTCTCTTGCGACCACAGAACAGAATCCACGTGGACGCGATGAATCCCGAGCGCATCGGACATTGCCATTGCCGCCGCTTGATACTTGGCACTGACTCGCGGTGTTAGGTGTTTTACCCCACTCCACGCGGGAAGGGCCCGTGGTCCAGCGAACCGGCGGAGGCCCGTCGCGGTGAGCTTGTCGAGGGGAATCTCGAGCGCTGCCTCAGCCTTGCTCAGGCGGAATCGACTTTCGAGATAGGTCGTGTACAGGCAGTCGCGCAGAAATATGTTGAGGACCTTACGGGCGAGCCCCCAACGAGCACCTCTCGGCAACACCTTGAGGAGTTGCTTCGTCTCTCGATTCAGGACAGACGGAAACCTTGAAGGAGAGACCGCGAATCTGCGGAGATCAATACTGCGAAGATGATCTCTGGCCGCGTCCTTTGTTCCAGAGGGACCGCCTCGCACTGCTGAGGTACCCACTGCGGCCCGGGCGGCCCGACTCTGAACTGCTTCGAGAAACTCGCGATTTGTCATTTCCGACGCCGATTCAGTGCGCTCTAACGATCTAGTTGAGCGGCCGGCCACGACCACTTTGCCGCGGCCAGACGCGGTCCACCATGACCCACGGACCGCTCGAACGCGTTGTTAGAGCGCACGTCACTCACTTCGCTTGTCCTGCAGCGTGGAGTGCCAAGATGTCCGCGATGGCCCGGTTGAGTGGTGTGGGCACGCCCTTGGCGCGACCCAGTTCGACTACGCCACCGGCAAGCCAACGCACCTCGAGACGATTGCCCCGTTCGAGGTCGTGGTGCATGGACGAAGTCATGTCATAGGCCACATCGTCCGCCAACTGCAGGCGCACCTGCGCGTAGTCCTCGGACAGATCCACGCCGTGTGCGCGGCCGACTGCAACCACTTCGCTCATCACGTCAAGCAGGAAGGCTCGCGTCTGCGGATTCTCCCGGATCGGACCGATTGGCTTGCGGATCGTCGTCGTGGTTCCGGACAGCCCCACCAGAAACACATACTTCTGCCAGATTTCTCGCAGGATGTTCTCCGAGAGCTCGGCCTTGATGCCGCCCGCCAAGCAGGCTTCGAGAAGCGCCTGCCCTCGGGTCGAGCGCGAGCCATCAAACTCCCCAAAGAGCAGTCGTTGCATCGGACCGGTCTGGCGGATGACGCCGGGCCTGTCTATGGTTGTCGCGACGTACCCTACGCCCCCCATGAGGTGCGACTCGTCATAGGCGGCGCGCAAGTAGTGGTCCTTGAGCACGCCATTCTGGAAAGAGATGATGGTCGTCGCAGGACCGACCAAAGGTCGGATTTGGCGCAGTGCAGCCTCTGTGTCCCAAAGCTTGACGCACAGCATCACGACATCGACCGTCCCGAGCTCGCCGGGGTTGTCTGTCGCGTTTACGCGAGGAAGGACAATGGCGTCCGGCCCTTCAATGCGCAAGCCTTCACTGCGCATTGCCTGCAGGTGCCTCCCTCGCGCGATGAAGTTGACCTCTGCGCCTCCATGACTCAAGCGGGCCCCAAAGTAGCCGCCCAGACCACCGGAACCCATGACGGCAATGCGCATAGCCTCACCTCCTCACGATTCTTGCGGCAGCATAATTCCTAAAGTGCGGCGCCTCCAATTTCGCGTTTCGTGCGCTCTAACGACCCAGTTGAGCGGCCGGGCACGATGCCTCGGCCGCGGACAGACGCGGCCCACGTTGGCCCACGGCCCGCTCGAACGCGTTGTTAGACAGGCCCGCCTGACACTTGCTCATAGTGATTGACAGTCGGAAATGGATCGTAGAAATGATGCAGCAACTTCTTCCACTGTTGGTATTGAGGCGACTTCCGGAACCCTTCTTCGTGGGCTGCACCACTGTCCCACCGCACGAGAAGCAAATAGTGACCTTCGCGCTCAAGGCAGCGCTGGAGCTCGTGCGACCGATACCCCGGCATTGAGGAAATGATCGCTTGTGCCTCGCGAAATGCTGCTTCGAATGCGTCCGACTGCCCTGGCCTGACCTGTAGCGGTGCTGCCTCCAGAATCATCGGGACTGGCTAACGACTAAGTTGAGCGGCGGCCCGCGCGCGAAGCGCTGCGGGCAACTCGTCCGCTCGAACGCGTTGTTAGACGTCGTTCCTTGACCAGCCGAAGTTCCACCGTGTACCCCAACGCCTTGGCGTATTTCTGCAGGGTCGCAATAGAAGGTGAGTGCTTTGGCTCCGCGGATTCCAGCCGCGCGATTGCCGATTGGGTTGTCCCGATGCGAGCAGCTACCTCCGCTTGCGTGAGGCCAGCTTCGGCCCGCGCCCGAAGAACCTCATCCAGGAACGCAAACTCATCGGCTGACGCGTCGTAGGCCGCCTTCACCTCGGGGCGCGCAAGCGCGCGCCGCTTGAACTGCTTGAGGGTACTCATGTGATTTCCTTCATTCGTCGGCGCGCAATCTCGAGCTCCTTGAGCGGTGTCTTGTCGGTCTTCTTCACGAATTGATGAAGAAACACGATGCGCCGGTCCACGACCGTGCAATAGAACACTCGCGCAATTCCCTCCGCGGCCTTGATCCGGAGTTCGAACAAGCCGCCACCCATGGCGCGGGTGTGCGGCATTCCCAGGTCTGGCCCAAACTCCTCCATTCGCTCGGCGTAACGGATGAACCGGGCGACGAACCCGGGCGCAAGATCGAGGATTTCCGCCTCGACGCGCTCGCTGTAGAAGGTGACTGACCAGGCCACGATTGCAGTATAGCATATCCGCTATGTGCATCGAAGCCACCAAACGACGGCTAACGATCGCGTTGAGCGGCCGGGCACGCCGCTGATTCGCGCCTGAGAGGCGCGCTACGTTGATCCACGGTCAGCTCCAACGCATTGTTAGATTGCGTCTTCCGATTCTTGCGAGAACGCGAACAGAGCCCGGGCAAGCGATGGGTATACCCGCGCGCTTGGCAGTATTGCTTCATCACGCAGCTTGCCGACACCAAATGCAGTCTTCAGGCCGGCGTGAAAAAGCACCAGCTGGTCCTTCCGCCCGAAAACAGTCACCATCTTCGGCCAGATACCTGGTCCCTGTGGAGGCGTCCAGAGTACGAGCTTCGGTGAACACTGGATCCGTCGCAGTATCTCCGCCTGCTGCTCGGGAATACCCAGGCCAGCCCCAAGCTCATCGTCAGGGATGTTTGTGTCGAGCGCTTCCTCGAGCGCCATAATCCATTCGACGTTGTCGAGAGAATCCGGCACGGAGCAATCTAACGACTGAGTTGAGCGGCCGGCCACGCTGCTCGTGCCGCGGTCAGACGCGGCCCACGATGCCCCCCGGACCGCTCGAACGTGTTGTTAGAAGTCATGCTTAATGGGCCGCTCGCCAAGCCTTCGTTTCTTCGATCGTGTCGTGCAATACGGTAAATAGATGCTTCGACGTTCCAATATATGCCTTGTAGGTCCGAGTCCTCACATGAATCGTGTTCCGCTCTTTCCGAAGGCCATGCAGATTCTTCGCCAACTTTGCAGAGATCATCTGCTCCTCTGCAGCGACCTCGATTAGCCAGTGAAAGCTACGCTTCGGCAACTCGAGGTCGATGTTGCCGCGGTTCCAAGCAATTGGATCGCGAAGGCGCACCGTGTCGTTGACTCTGAACTTGGCGCCCGCTAACAGGCTCTGGGACAGGCCACGATGGATCATCGCCGAAAGCAACCCCTCGCACACGGCGCCGTAGTCGATCACCTGTACACGAACGTGAGCCACCTGCTTTTCATCCCGAACAAGAAGCGCCAGACCGAGCTTGTAGATCCATCGCGCGCCGTACATCGTTTCAGCGAGCGACGTTCGTAGTTTGGCTTCATCGACGTGCAAGAAGTACTTCGCTTCTAGATCTTGCACGGAATCGACATCCGCGTCGCAAAAGGCATGGACAGCCGCAAGTATTGCATCCCCAAAAATCTCCTGAATCGGCTTCGGTCGCTGTTCCACAAGCGTCTTTGCGGGCGCCAGGGGCTTAGCGATAGGTGGTGCCTTCGCTTTGCTGCTGACCTTGGAAGCTGCGGCGGGTGTTTTACGGCGAAGGAATCCCATGACTTCTAACGACCGAGTTGAGCGGCCGCACTCGCCGCCGCTTCACGCCTGAGAGGCGCGCCACTATGTTCCACGGTCCGCTCCAACGCGTTGTTAGACAGCATGGCTTTCCCCTACGAGACGCTGGATGCGCGCCCAGACTGCTTCCTCGGTGGTCGACTTGGCCATGGCCGACAGGCAGACGGCGACCCGTGGCTGACGTTTGGCACTGCGCTCAATATTGTCGATGACTTCGGCGCCACGTTCCGACACGAGATCCTCGACAGGCCCAACACCGAGGAGTTTCAGCGTGTCTACATCGTCGGTGCGCTCAATCATTGCCTCGATGACTCGCCATGCACGCATTGGCTCTTCTTCGCACAGCCTCCCGAGTTCGTGGTGCGCCCATAGGTTTTGATGCGCGGCTAGCCACGCATTGGCGATTTCCGAGACGTCGCTACCCATGCTGTCTAACGATCGAGTTGAGCGGCCATACAACGACCGCTATGCCGCGCGAGACGCGGCCCCGGATGCATCACGGTCCGCTCCAACGCGTTGTTAGACCGCTCACTCCACACGGGCAACGTGCTTCTTGTTCGTCTTGGATCGCTCGAGCTTTCCCTCGCGCATGAGGATGCCAAGCACGCTGTACGAGAGATAGTCCTTCGAACCGCCTCCATAGTCACTTCTCAAGCCAAGGAGGCTAGCCGTGTCGGAGTTTGATATTCCTCCAGGATTCGCTTTCGCAAGCTCGAGAACGGCATCCTTGAGTAAGGACAAGGCGACTTGCGCCTTCTCTTTGACACCGAACGGGATTACGACTGAAGAGCGAGACTTCTTGGACAGACCCGTGGGAAGGACTGAATTTGTGAGGACACCTCCAGTGTCCACGGTACCGAATGCGGCTATCAGTTCAGCTTCTAGCCGGATTGCTTGAGGTTCGCTCAGCGAATCAACCAACCGACTTACGAGCACCTTGAATCCGGCGGCCTCGATGTCTTTGATCTTCTGACCCTTGCGCGACTCGTCAGGCTTGATCAAGTGATCATGTGACCGGGTGCCGGTGCCCTTGCCGACGTAGAAGGGCAACGCGGGCGACTCCCGCGGATCCTTGAGCGCATACACGTAGTACGAGGTATCGCTGGACATTGCCTCGGTGCCTCTTTCAGCGGTCTAACTCTTAATTGGATGGACGGGTATTGGTGGATTTAACGTCCGGTAGTGCGGGGATTTTCTACCCGTGAAGTGGGCGGGTCAACGGCATGTCCTTGATTGCCGTTGCTGGGGTTCGGGAACTGTCCGGTATGGATTGTATGGTCGGTACTGCACCCCCCACCCGCCTCCTCGATGCCCTCCGGGACCGCATCCGTTTTCGGCATTACAGCCTGAGGACCGAGCGCGCCTACGTGCAGTGGACGCGGCGCTTCCTCAGGTTCCACCGCCATCGCCACCCGCGCGAGATGGGTGCGGCGGAAGTCACCGCCTTCCTCGGCTCGCTCGCGACCGAGGGGCACGTGTCGGCCGCCACGCAGAACCAGGCGCTGGCCGCCCTGCTCTTCCTGTACCGGGAAGTGCTCGAGATGGAGCTGCCGTGGCTGGACGCGATCCCGAAGGCGAAGCGCGGGCGGCGCCTGCCCACGGTGCTCACCCGCGAGGAGGCGCGAAGCGTCCTCGAGCAGATGACCGGCACCCACGCGTTGATGGCGCGCCTTCTCTACGGAACCGGCATGCGGCTGACGGAGTGCCTGCAGCTGCGGGTCAAGGACGTGGACCTCGCCCGTCGCGAGATCCTCATCCGCGAGGGGAAGGGCGGAAAGGACCGCATCACCATGCTGCCCGTTGCGCTCGCGGAGCCGATCCGCGCCCACCTCGTGCGCGTGCGCGCCCTTCACGAGCGCGACCGCGCGGCGAACCTCCCGGGGGTGGAACTGCCCTGGGCATACGCCCGAAAGAACCCCGCTGCCGGCATCGCCTGGGGCTGGCAGTGGGTCTTTCCGCAGGCGCGGCTGTCGGTCGATCCGCGTTCCGGCATCCGGCGCCGCCACCACGCCTACGAACAGACCCTGCAGCGCGCGATCAAGCGGGCGGTGGCGATGGCCGGCATCGCCAAGCCGGTCTCGACCCACACGCTGCGCCACAGCTTCGCCACGCACCTGATGGAGGCGGGCTACGACATCCGCACCGTGCAGGAGCTCCTCGGCCACAAGGACGTGAGCACGACGATGGTCTACACCCACGTGCTCAACCGCGGCGGGCGCGGCGTGGTGAGCCCACTGGACCGCTGAGGGCGCCATGCCGCCGAAGGTCGCCGACATTCTCCGGATGCTCCACGACGACGGTTGGCGCCTTGTCGCGACGCGGGGGAGCCACCGCCAGTTCAAGCACCCGGTGAAGGCTGGCCGGGTCACCGTGCACGGAAGGCCCGGGGACGACATTTCTCCGGGTACACTGAACAGCATCTTCAAGCAGGCAGGCCTGAAACGCTGAGGGTCCCATGCGCTACGCCGTCGTGATCGAGAAGGCCGGGAACAACTACTCCACCTGGGTGCCGGACCTGCCCGGTTGCGTGGCCACGGGCGCGTCGGTGGCCGAGGCCGAACAGGCGATTCGCGAGGCCATCGTCCTGCATCTGGCGGGAATGCGCGAAGACGGCATCCCGATTCCAGCGCCGTCGATCCAGGTGGATTACGTGGACGTGGCGGCCTGACGGCCGCTAGTTCCCCCGCTTGCGGCTCAGGAACGCGGCGATCGTGAAGAAGCCCACGATCGCGACCATCGCCAGCAGCACGAGGAACGCGTCCGAGGAGCTGCGGTTGCCGAACCCGCGCTGCCAGAAGGCGAGGAAGGCGACGAGCGCGCCCTGCGCGAGGAACCAGATGCCCGCGATCGTCGCGCACGCCACCACCGCCCGGCGCCGCACGGCGTAACGCCACCCGAGGAAGAGCGTCACGAGACCCGCGTAGGCCGGTGCGAGGAGCGCCAGCGTGTTCGCCACGGTGCTCCCCAGCCCGCGCGCCGCGCCTTCCACCCACACGGCGAAGACGAACACGGTCGCCACCCATGCGAGCGCGAAGGCGGCGATCCAGCCGAGGACGCGAAGCGCGGTGCTCATGCCGACAGCCGCTTCCCGGTGAGGAGGTAGTGGTTGAGGCGCTTCTCCCAGTCCCGCATGAAAGTCTCGTAGTACGCCTCGGTGAAGCCCGCCACGAAGGCATCGCCCTCGGGGCCGAGGCTCGTGTGCGAGTACGTCACCTCCGCCTCGCACCCTCCGGGCGCGTCGCGAAGCCGGATGTCGAGGCGGCACGCGGTCACGCCCGGCGTGATCTTCACCATCTCCACGAAGCCCGCGCGCGCGTCGTGGCGCGTCACGTACCACACCGCCTGCTGCGCGCCCGCGCCGGTCACGAAGACGCAGTCGTCCTCCACCGCGCCCGACTCGCTCACCACGAGCGCCGGGTCCCAGCCCTCGATCCAGTCGGCCTCGCGCACGGGGCACAGGAGCGGGGCCACGGCGGCGGCCGGGGCGGCGAGCTTCTGCGTGTAGCGGCGCGTCGCGCGCCGCGGCTTCTCGATCCTCATGTTCCCTCCGGGGGCGTGATGCGTTCCGGTCGCGGATGGGGCAAACTGTGTTTCCCCGCTCCCGAAATCATAACAACATGACCTACGCCGCCATCACCGGCTGGGGCAAGTGCATGCCCCCGGCCGTGCTCGACAACGCCGGGCTCTCCGCCTTCTTCGACACCAGCGACGAATGGATCGTCAGCCGCACCGGCATCCGCGAGCGGCGCGTCTCCCACGTCCCCGTCACCACGCTCGCCCACGTCGCCGCCGCGCGCGCGCTCGCCTGCGCGGGGCTGGACCCCGAGGCCCTCGAGCTCATCGTCTTCGGCAGCTGCTCCTACGACGAGCAGGTGCCCAACGCCGCTTCCGGCGTGCAGAAGCTGCTCGGCGCGCACCACGCCGCGGCGATGGACGTGAACACCGCCTGCACGAGCTTCCTCTACGGGCTCTCCAGTGCCACCGCCATGGTGCGCACGGGCGTGGTGAAGAACGCGGTGGTGATCGGCGTGGAAGGGATCTCGCCTTTCATGGACTGGTCGAACCGCAACGTCGCGGTGCTCTTCGGCGACGGCTGCGCGGCGGTCGTGATCGAGGCGAGCGAGAAGCCCGAGGGCGTGATCGCGGAGAAGCTCGGCTGCTACGCCGATTCGCGCCACATCCTGCGCGTGCGCGGCATGGGGGCGGCGTACGCGAACGCCCACGTCACCATCGGCGACACGAAATGGGACTTCGACGGCGGCGAGATCTTCAAGAAGGCGGTCACGGGGATGACCCTCGCCACCAGGGAGGCGCTCGGGCGCGCGGGACTCGGCGTGGAAGCCGTGGACCTCGTGGTCCCGCACCAGGCGAACCTGCGCATCATCGAGTCCGTCGCCAAGCACGTGGGCGCGCCGATGGACAAGGTCTACCTCACCGTGGAGCGCTACGGCAACATGTCCGCGGCCACGGTGCCCGTGGCGCTGGTCGACGCGATCGAGGAAGGGCGCGTGAAGCCCGGTGCCACGATCCTCACGCCCGCCTTCGGCGGCGGCCTCACCTGGTGCGCGCACGTGATCCGCTGGGGCGAGCGCGTGACGCCGAAGGGCGCGACCGACGTGGACCTCCCGCCCTGCGACAAGTCCGCCGTCGAGCTGGTCCGCGGGATCATGGCCCGCAAGGGCGCGCCCGGCGCTTCCGCCGCGGGCCTCGAGGCGCCGCTCGCCGCCTAGCGGATCTGCGCGAGCAGGCGCTCGATCGCCTGCTCCGACTGGCGCACGTAGCCGCCCGCGAAGAGGTTCGCGTGGTTGAGCACGTGGTACAGGTTGTAGAAGTCGCGGCGCACCGCGTATCCGTCGTCGAGCGGCCAGGCCGCGCGGTAGGCGGCGTGGAAGTCCTTCGGGAACCCCCCGAAGAGTTCCGTCATCGCGAGGTCGGCCTCGCGGTCGCCGACGTACACCGCCGGATCGAACACCACGGGCGTGCCGTCGGCAAGCGCGGATGCGTTGCCTCCCCACAGGTCCCCGTGCAGGAGCGACTTCACCGGCGCGTGGTGGCGGAAGAAGGCCTCGCAATCGGCGGCGAGCCTCTCGCCGCGGTCGATGAGGCGCGAGGGCAGGCGGTGGTGCGCGGCGAGCCGCAACTGCGCGACGAGGCGCCTGGCGCGCCAGAAGCCGAGCCAGTCGTCCCCCCAGCCGTTCACCTGCGGGGTCGCACCGATGAAGTTGTCGCGGCCCCAGCCGAACTTCTCCTGCGGCAGGCGGTGCTGCGCGGCGAGCGCCTCGCCGAGCCGCGCGCCGCTCCTCGCGTCGAGCGCGGCGAGCTCGAGCCACTCGAGCACGAGCCACGCGATCTCGCCGTCGTCGCCCTGCGCCACCGCGGCGGGCACGCGCACCGCGCCCGCCGCGCGGATCGCCGCGAGCCCCTCGGCTTCGCAGGCGAACATCGCCGCCTTGCCGGGGTCGTTCACCTTCGCGAAGAACCTGCGTCTCGTGCCGTCGCCCGCCTCGAACGTGAGGGCGAGCGCCGTGTGGATGCAGCCGCCGCCGACCGGCTCCGTGGCGAGGAGCGCGAGCCCTTCCCCCGTCGCCTCCCCGATCGCGCGCTCGAGCGATTCGTTCGTCGAGGGCCGCCTCACGCGGCGCTCATCCGCCCGAGCGCGCGCTCGAGGTCCGCGATGAGGTCCTGCGCGTCCTCGAGGCCGATCTGCAGGCGCACGAGCGCGCCGCCGGCCCAGGGGCGGGCGCTGCGGCCGTGGCGCAGGTTCGCGGGCACCGCGAGGCTCTCGAAGCCGCCCCAGCTGTAGCCCATCGCGAAGAGCTCGAGCCCGTCGAGGAAGGCGGCGAGCTTCGCTTTCGAATCCGTCGCGAGCTCCACGCCGAAGAGGCCCGTGGCCCCGCGGAAGTCGCGCTTCCAGAGCTCGTGCCCGGGGTGCCCGGGCAGCGCCGGGTGGAGCACGCGCTTCACCTCGGGGCGCTCCTGCAGCCACTTCGCCACCGCGAGCGCGCTCTTCTCGTGATGGCGCAGGCGCAGCTCGAGCGTGCGCATCCCGCGAAGCGCCAGGAAGAGGTCGTCCGGGCTCGCGGTCTGGCCGAGGTCGCGCGAGGTGTCGCGAAGCCGCGGCCACCACGCCTCGTTCGCGACGACGGCGCCGAGCAGCAGGTCCGAATGCCCCGCCGGGTACTTGGTCGCCGCCTGCACCACGAGGTCGGCCCCGTGCTCGAACGAGGGGAAGAAGACGCCCGTCGCCCAGGTGTTGTCGTGGATCACCGGGATGCCGCGCTCCCGTGCGGCCCTGGCCATCGCCGGGAAGTCCTGCACCTCGAAGGTAAGCGAGCCCGGGTTCTCGAGGAAGAGCGCGCGGGTGTTGGGCCTCATGAGCGCCGCGATCCCCTCGCCCGCGAGCGGGTCGAAGAAGGTCGTCTCGACCCCCAGGCGCGCGAGCGTGCGCCGGCACAGCGTACGCGTCGGGCCGTAGCAGTTGTCGGTGACGAGCGCGTGGTCGCCGGGCCCGAGGCAGGCGAGCAGCGCCGCCGCGATCGCCGCGAGCCCCGAGGGGTAGGTCGCCGCGCGGTGCCCGCCTTCGATCTCGACCATCAGCTCCTCGAAGGCGGCGCGCAGCGGCATGTTCAGGATGCCGTAGGTGGGCACCACCTCGTCGGCGTCGAAGCGCTTCTGCGTGGCCTCCATCTCCGCGAAGCTCGCGAAGGTGACGGTGGAGGCCCGCGCCACGGGCAGGTTCACGGTGCCGGGAGGGGCCTTCGCGCGCCGGCCGCGTTGCGCGAGCTTCGTGCCGGTCTTCATCGCGCCCTCACTTCGCCGCACCCGAGCCGAGCGCCCTCACCTCGGCCTGGACGAGGAGCTTCGCGCGCTTGCCGTCCCTCGATTCGATCGTGAGCTCGATGGGCACCTTCTCGCCCGCCTTCAGCGGCTTCGTGAGGTCCATGAGCATCACGTGGTAGCCGTTGGGCTTGAGCTCCACCGTCTTCCCGGCGGGCAGCGCGAGGGACTCGACGCCCCGCATGCGCATGACGTTGTCCTTCAGGGTCATCTCGTGGATCTCGACCACGCTTGCCGCGGGGGACGCCGCGGCGACGACCTTCGCCGCCTCCGTGCTCCTGAGCTTCATGTAGGCGCCCGTGGACATCTGGGTGGCCACGGTGCCGCGCACCCAGGCTTCGGTCGCCGTCACCTCCGCGTTCGCGGCCGTGACGGCGAGGGCGGCCGCGAGCGCGGCCGCAAGATGGCTTCTCATGCCTTGCCTCCGAAGGTCGCTTCCATCTCGCGCCGGAAGCGCACCGCTTCCGAGGTCGCGTCGAACTCCACGTCTTCCCAGGACACGCATTCGCCCGCCGGGATGTCGCGCTTGAGCTTCACCTTGTGCGCGAGCCCGATGGGCAGCGCGCGGCGCGCGCGCGAGTCCGCCGCGGCCATGAGCTTTCCCCACACCGTGTAGCCGCCCTCCCCGTCGAGCGCCTCGCCCGCGCGAAGCGCGCGCTTGGCGGTCGCCACCGCGTCCGCGCGCCAGCCCGTCGCCGCACCCGTCGGCTCGCCGCGCAGCGCCACGCTCGCCACGCTGATGCCGAGCTCGAGCCCGATCAGGTGGCTCGGCTTGTACATCGAGGCGTACTCCCCCGAGGGGTCGGTGACGACGCCGTACTCGCGGAAGCAGCGGCGCACGTACTCGTGCTCCGCCGCGAAGGTGACGTAGACGCCCCAGCGCAGGTCCCGGTACACGGGGCGGCCGTCGCGCTCCACGCTCGAGATCACTTCCACCTGCCCCGCGTGGTGAAGGCTGCCGCCGGCGCTGCGCGGCCGCAGCACCCGCGCGAGGTCGTCCACGCCGCAGGGCGGGAAGGCGAGGCCCGCCGGGTCGGGGGTGAGGCCCGTCGCGTTGGCGACCGCCGCCATCTCGATGGCGGACTTCGTCCCGTCGAGGAAGGAATTGAACATCTGCGCGTTGAAGTCGCCCTTCGCGACCATCTCCTCGCCGAAGCCGTAGTGCCCCCACACGGTCTCGGGGGTGGAGGCGTGGTACCCGGGCAGGTACTTGGTGCCCTTGCCGCCGGCCACCACCGTGAAGCCCGCCGCGCGCGCCCAGTCCACGAGCTCGCAGATCAGTGCGGGCTGGTCGCCATAGGCGAGGGAATAGACGATGCCCGCTTCGCGCGCGCGCTGCGCGAGCAGGGGCCCGGCGAGCGCGTCGGCCTCGACGTTCACCATCACGACGTGCTTCTTCGCCGCGCAGCAGGCGAGCACGTGGCGGATGCCCGCCGCGGGGCTTCCCGTCGCGTCGATCACCACTTCCGTCGCGGGGTGCGCGATCGCCGCGGCCGAGTCGTCGATGACGGCCGTCGTGCCGTTCCTCGCCGCCTCGTCAACCGAGCGCGCGCCGAGGCGTTGTTCATCCCAGCCGGTGCGCAGGAGCGAGGCGCGCGCCCGCGCGGGGTCGAGGTCCGCGACGGCGAGCACGTGGATGCCCGCGGTGCGCCGCGCCTGCGAGAGGTACATGGAACCGAACTTGCCGGCGCCCACGAGCGCGACGCGCACGGGGCGCGAGGCGGCGGCGCGGCTTTCGAGGAGGCGATGGAGGTTCATGGGGGCAGGTGGGCCTTCGCCGGGCGCGGTTCCGGGAGATTACAGCTGCAACGCGCCCCCGCGAAGCCTGTGGACTGACTCACAGCAGTTTACCGTCCCGCCACCCGAAAATGAACGTCTGCAACGCCGCGCGGCGATCCCGTGCGGCGCCCTGCCCGAAAGGGCACAATGCACACCACAATCAGCGGCCGCAATGGCTGACCCCACGCCCAATCCGTCGAGCGAGTCACTGGCCGAGCGCATCCGCGCGCTCGAGCCCGGCCTCGACCGCGTCGGCCTGCCGATGTGCGTGTTCGACGCGCGGCTGCGCTACCTGTACGTGAACGCCGCGTACCGCGCCGCCTACGCCCGCGAGTCGAAGGATTTCCTCGGCCGCACGCCCACCGAGGTCTTCGGCCGGGAGCTCACGGAAGAGCACCTGCGCCACCTCGCCCGCGCCCAGGCGGGCGAGACGGTGAGCTTCGACCGCGTGCTGCGCGAAGGCCCCAACACCGGGCGCTGGGTCCGCGCCCACTACTTCCCGATGAAGGGCGCCGAGGGCCTCGAGGCGATCCTCGTGACGGTGGTCGACATCCAGCCCCTCAAGGAGGCTCAGCTCGCGCTCGCCGAGCGCGAGCGCCAGCTCCTGCTCATCATGGATTCGGTCGGCTTCCCGGTGACCTACCTCGACCGGGACCTCGCCGTGCGCTTCGCCAACCGCCCCGCCTGCGAGTGGTCGCGAAGCGATCCCGCCCGCGTCCTCGGCCGGCGCATGACCGAGCTCGCCACCCCCGAGATCAACGCGCTCATGCAGCCGCTCTTCGCGCGCGCCTTCGCGGGCGAGACCGTGACCTACGAGCGCGAGGCCCTCTGGCCCGGCCGCGAGCGCCGCCGCATCCGCGGCACGCTCATCCCCGACCGCAACGCCGAGGGCGAGGTGCGCGGCATCCTCGTCGTGCTCCTCGACATCGAGGACGACCATCGCATGCGCCAGGAGCTGATCGCGCGCAAGCGCGAGCTCGAGATGGTCACCGAGAACATCGGCCTGCCCATGGCCTACTTCGACGCCGACGGGCGCTTCCGCTACGTGAACACGCCCGGACTCGACTGGATGCCCGGCACGACCATCGAGAGCGTCGTCGGCCGCACCATCGAGGAGGCCTACCCGCCGGAGGTCGTCGCCGCCGTCCGGCCCCACCTCGAGCGCGCGCTCGCCGGGGAGAAGGTGGTCTACGAGCGCCGCGGGAGGGACACCGAGGGCCGCAAGCGCTGGATCCGCGTGAACCTCATCCCCGACCGGGGCGAGGACGGGCGCGTGCGCGGCGTCTATTCGCTCGTGATCGACATCGACGAGGACCACCGGCTGCGCGAGGCGCTGCTCGCGCAGGAGGCGCAGCTGCGCTTCTTCGCCGAGAACATCCCGGGGCCCATCGCCTTCGTGGACGCGCAGTTCCGCTACCGCTTCGTGAACAAGGTCTTCCTCGCCATCCGCGGCGCGGCGTGGGAGGACGTCGTCGGCCGCCCCGTCTCCGAGGTCCTCGGCCCCGAGCTCACGGCGGAGTACTTCGACCCCTTCGTCGAGCGGCTCAAGCGGGGGGAGACCTGCGCCTACGAGCGGCTCGTCGGCCCGCCGGGCGGCGAGCGGCGCTGGTTCCTCGTGCGCCTCGCGCCGATCATGAACGCGGACGGGCGCTTCGGGGGCTACTACATCGTCGGCAGCGACATCCACGACCTCAAGGCCGCGCAGGAATCCCTCGCCGACAAGGAGCGCGAGCTCCGGCAGGTGATCGACTCGATCCCCACGCCGATGGTCTATTGCGACGCCGAGGGCCGCTACCGCTACGTGAACGACGCCTTCCTCGACTACATCGGCCTGCCGCTCGAGAAGGTCATCGGCGCCACGGTGCGCGATCTCCTCGGCGAGGAGCGCTGGCCGAAGTTCGAGCCGATCCTCGAGCGCGTGCGCGCGGGCGAGAGCCTCGCCGTCGAGCGCCACATCCACTTCGCCGACGGGCGCCGGCGCTGGATGAACGTGCGCCTCACGCCGCGCCTCGCGGCCACGGGCGAGTACCTCGGCCACTACGCGACGACGAGCGACATCCACGAGCAGAAGATGGTCGAGGAGGAGCTGCGGCGCGCGAACGCGATCCTCTCGGCGCACTTCGACAACACGCCGCTCGCCGTGATCGAGTGGGACACGGGAATGCACGTCTCGCGCTGGTCGGGCCAGGCCGAGACGATCTTCGGCTGGTCCGCGGACGAGGTGCTCGGGCGCGCGCTCGAGGGCTGGCGCCTGGTCTTCGAGGAGGACGGCGAGGAAGTCGAGCGCCTGGTGGGGCGCCTCATGGCGGGGCCCGCGCGCCACATGACCATCCTCAACCGCAACTACCGCAAGGACGGCTCGGTCATCTGGGTCGAGTGGCACAACTCGGCGCTCCGAGACGAGTCCGGGCGCGTGATCTCGATCCTCTCGCTCGCGCAGGACGTCTCCTCGCGCATCCAGGCCGAGGAGCGGCTGCAGTTCATGGCGACCCACGACGGCCTCACGGGGCTGCCGAACCGGGTGCTCCTCGGCGACCGGCTCGTGGCCGCCATCGCCCGGGCGCGGCGCGCCCGCCGCCGCGTGGGCGTGATGTTCCTCGACCTCGACCACTTCAAGGACGTGAACGACTCCCTCGGCCACCGCGTGGGCGACGAGCTGCTGCGCGAGCTCGCGCGGCGCGTGCGGGGGACGCTGCGCCAGTCGGACCTCCTCGCGCGCATCTCCGGAGACGAGTTCGTCGTCATCCTCGAGGACCTCGCGGCCGACGAGGTGCCCGAGCGCGTCGCGCACAAGGTGCTCGACGAGGTGCGCCGCCCCTTCCGCATCGACGACAACGAGGTGCACGTGAGCGCGAGCCTCGGGCTCGCCATCTATCCCGAGGACGGCGCCGACGGCGAGACGCTGCTCAAGAACGCCGACGAGGCGATGTACCACGCCAAGGAGCTCGGCCGGAACAGCTTCCGGCCCTTCTCGGCGGATCTCGCCGAGCGCCGCGCCCGGCGCCTGGGCGTGGAGGCGGCGCTGCGCCGCGCGCTCAAGGGCAACGAGCTGCTGCTGCACTTCCAGCCGATCGTCGACGCCGCGAGCGGCGAGGTGGCGCGCGCCGAGGCGCTGCTGCGCTGGAACGACCCCGGGCAGGGCCTCGTGCTCCCCGGCGCCTTCATCCCGGTGGCCGAGGAGGTGGGGATGGGCGCCGAGGTCGGCCAGTGGGTGATGAACGCCGCCGCCCGCCAGGCGCGCGCGTGGCGCGACGCGGGCCTGGGCGACATCGCCGTGGGCATCAACATCTCCGCGAGCCAGGTGCGCGACACCGGCATGGTCGCGGACCTGAAGCGCATCCTCGCGCGCGCCGGCTGCGAGCCCGCCTGGATCACCCTCGAGATCTCCGAGACCAGCATGGTGCGCGACCTCGAGAACGTGAGCCACACGCTCGCGCGGCTGCGCGAGCTGGGCGTGCGGATCGAGATCGACGACTTCGGCACCGGCTCCTCGAGCCTCGCGCACCTGCGCGAGCTTCCGGTGGACGCGCTGAAGATCGACAAGGCCTTCATCGCGGGCATCGAGCCCGCCTCGCGCCGCAAGGCGGGCCGCGGCGGTGCCGCGATCGTCTCGGCGGTGATCGGGCTCGCGCGGGGCCTGGGTCTCGGGATCGTCGCCGAGGGCGTCGAGAAATCCCACCAGCTCGACTTCCTCGTCGCCGAGGGCTGCACCGCCTGCCAGGGCTACCTCGTCTGCCGGCCGCTGCCCGCCGCCGAGTTCGAGGCCTGGCTCGCCGCGCGCCGCGCGAAGCCCGCCCGCAAGAAGCCCCCGCCGAAAAAGAAGCCCGCCAGAAAATAGGGACAGTCCCCATTTTCTGGCTGTAACAATCGGGCGGCGCGGAGATTGTTACAGACCGAAAATGGGGACTGTCCCCATTTTCCTACCAGGAGATGGAGACGCGGGCGCCGCCGAGCGGCGAGTCCGAGATGCGCGCTTCTCCGCCGTGCCATTCGGCCACGCTCTTCACGATCGCGAGGCCGAGGCCCACGCCGCCGCTGCCGCGGTCGCGGCTGCCCTCGATGCGGGTGAAGGGCTCGAAGACGCGCTGGCGCTCCGCGGGCGGCACGCCCGGCCCGTCGTCGTCCACGCTGATGACGGTGCGCGCCCCCTCCCGCTCCACGGTGAGCGCCACGCGCGATCTCGCGTAGCGCGCGGCGTTGCGCAGCACGTTCACGAGCGCCCGCGAGAGCGTCTTCGGGTCGCAGGTGAGCGTCTCGGGGAGGTTCCTCGGCGCCTCGATCGCCACCGCGTGGCCGCTCGCGCGCATCTCCTCGCCCGCGCGGGCGAGCACCTCGTCGAGGAGCTTTCGCGCCGGCACCTCGGCGGGCGCGTAGGGCGGCGCGTGGCGCAGGCTCGCGAGCACGAGCAGCTCGGAGACCAGCGCCTCGAGGTCCGCCACGTCCCGGTCCATCGCCCGGAAGCGCGTCTCGCGATCCTCGCCGCCCGCGCTCGTGCGCGCGAGCTCGAGGTCGAACTTGAGCTGCGCGAGCGGGGTCCTCAGCTCGTGCGCCACGCTCTGCTCGAGGTCGCGGTGGCTCTTGAGCAGCGCCTGCACGCGCCCGGCCATCACGTTGAAGGCCGTCGCGATGGGCTCCAGCATGGATTCGCGCCGGATGGCCGCGCGGGCGCCGAAGTCGCCCTCGCCCATGCGCGAAGTCGCGGCCTTCAGCTCCTCGAGATCGCGCCACAGAGGCCGGGTCCAGCGCCAGAGGATCGCGCCGATCGCGAGCGTGACGAGCGCCACGATGATCGTGTAGTAGAGCGTGAGGTACTCGTAGGCGCCGACCCACTCGATGCGCAGCACCCGGTCGGAGTCCTTCATGCGCCGCAGGTACACCTGCCCGCCGCCCGGGCGGTCGCGGAACGCGATGGAGCCCGTGCGCAGCATCTCCTTCTCGGAGGCCGAGAGGAACCAGTCGTCGAGCGCGGTGGCGAGCGGAATGATCTGGTGCTCGACGCGGAAGGTCGCCTCGATCTCCTTGAGCCGCCCCTGCCAGTCGGGCACCCGCGTGTCGCCGATGATGCGCTCGGCGCGGTCGAAGGCGACGCCTGCGCGCGCGCGCTGCTGCTCGGCGTGCAGCTGCGCCATCACCTGGTCGGTGACGTACATGAAGAAGACGAACGCCGCCGTCGCCGGCAGCATCAGGAAGAGGTAGAGGCGGGCGAAGAGGCGGAGCATGGTCGGGCTTGCCGGTGCGTGGCCGCGCTCAGGCGAGCGCGTAGCCCTCGCGAAAGCTCGGGAATTCCAGCGCGAAGCCCTCGGAGCGCAGCAGCGCGCTCGAGCAGCGCTTGCTGCCGCCGCGCATGCGCCGCTCCCCCGGCGCCTCGGCGACCACGGGCGGGGGCGCCACACCCAGTCGCGAGGCGATCCAGGTCATGACTTCGGAGAGCGGGGCGGGCCTCTCGTCGCTGCCGACGTAGAGAGGGGCGACCTGCTCCCGCCCGACGAGGTGCACGAGGGCACGCGCGCAATCGTCGCGGTGGATGCGGTTGGTGTAGGCCTCCCAGCGCGCGCGCGACACCGGCGAGCCCGCGCGCACCTCGTCCACGATCCGGTGCCGGCCGGGGCCGTAGATGCCCGAGAAGCGGATCGTCGTCGCGGAGAAGGGCGCCGAGCCGAGGAGCGCCTCGCCCTCGAGCAGGATCTTCCCGGTGAAGCCCGTCGGCGCGGGGTCCGTGCGCTCGTCGACGACGGAGCCGTCCGACTGCCCGTAGACGCCGGTCGAGGAGACGAACACGAAGCGCCGCGCGGCGCCGCCCGCGAGATGCGCGAGCACGTTGCGAAGCCCGGTCACGTAGGCGGCGCGATAGGCGTTCTCGGTGGAGCTGTCGGCAGCCACGCAGTAGACGACCGCGTCGGCCGAGCGCAGCGCCTCGGGGAAGGTCTCGGGCCGCAGCACGTCCATCGCGTGCCCGGCCACGCCCTCCGGAAGCGAGCGCCGTCCCACCCGGACCCGGGCGCCTTTCGCGGCAAGGAATTCGGCGGCCCGCAGGCCCACGTAGCCGGCGCCGACGATGAACACGGAGGACACGGGCAGAAGCCGGGAACTACCCTTCGGTGGTGAAGAGATAGCCCCTCAGGCGCACGGTCTTGATCATCGACTCCGCGCCGCCCGCCTCCTGGAGCTTGCGGCGCAGCCGGCAGATGCGCGCGTCGATCGAGCGGTCGAGGCCGTCGTAGTCGATGCCGCGCACCACGCGCAGGATCTCGTCGCGCGACACGACGCTCCCCTGGCGCGAGGCGAGCAGCCACAGGATGTCGAAGTCGCCCGTCGTGAGCTCCACCTCGCGCCCGTCGATCGTGGCGGCGCGCCGGGCGCCGTCGATCAGCAGGCGGCCCGCGGCGAGCTTCGCGTCGCGCGGCTCTGCCGGGGCGCTGCGCGCGCGGCGCAGGATCGCCTCGATCCGCGCGAGGAGCACGCGCGGCTCGACCGGCTTCACCACGTAGTCGTCCGCGCCCATCTCGAGGCCGAGGACCTGGTCGATGTCCTCGCCCTTGGCGGTGAGGATGAGGATCGGCGTGCGGTCGACGCGGCGGATCTCGCGGCAGACCGTGAGCCCGTCCTTGCCCGGAAGCATGAGGTCGAGCACGACGATGTCGGGGCGCAACCGCTCGAGGCGGTCGGCGACGCCGTGGCCGTCGCCCTCGACGAACACCTCCAGGTTGTGGCCCTCGAGATAATCCCGGATCGAGGCGGCGAGCCGCGCGTTGTCCTCGACCAGGAGGATGCGGCAGCGGCGCGTCGCGGGAGCGACGCCGCTGGGGCGCTGGACCACGGTTTCGGCGTGCATCATCGGCTGTCCGTCCGGGAAACGAGGCAAGCATACTCTACGCGCCGCCCCCGGGGGAGCCGTGACGCTTCCTTCCGAACCTTTCCGATTGTTACCACCCTTAAATGGGGACAGTCCCCATTTAATCGTTGTAACGCAGATTACAGCGCGAAAATGGGGACTGTCCCCATTTTCAGGGGCGGACGAGGGCGACGCCGGCGAAGAGGGCGAGGGCCATGACGCCGAAGGCGGCGAGCGAGCGCCGGCCGAGCGCGGCGCCGCCCGTGGCGAAGACGATGCCCGCCTTGGTGACGAAGTTCGAGGCGATCGCGAGCGCGATCGTGGTGGTCGCCTCCGTAGCGGCGATACGGCCCTCTTCGTGCAGGCGCATCGCCGAGAGCGAGATCGCGTCCACGTCGGTGAGCCCCGAGACGATGGCGAGGAGATAGAGGCCGTGCTCGCCCACGACCTCCGAGAGCCAGGCCGAGGCGAGCAGGATCAGCGCGTAGGCCGCGCCGAATCCGAGCGCGACGCGAAGGTTCGTCGGGTTGGTGAACTCCGGCGCGGCGAGCGCCCCGCGTTCGTGCCCCTGGCGCCACGCGAAGTACGCGAACGGCAGCCCCGCGGCGAGCGTCGCGCCGAGCGCGACGGCGAGCGTGGGCAGGAGCGAGGGCGAGGCGGCGAGAGACAGCAGCCCCACCCGCACCACCATGACGAGGTTGGCGAGCAGGATCACGACGATCGCGGTGCTCGCGAGCCCGGCCCTGCCGCGCGCCTCGCGCGAATAGACCAGCGTGGTCGCGGTGCTCGACACGAGGCCGCCGATGGCCCCGAGCAGCGCCGGGTCGGCGCGCGCGCGCAGCACCCGCGAGGCGACGTAGCCCGTGAAGCTCACCGCCGAGATCAGCACCACCATGTAGCCGATGTTGCGCGGGTTGAGCGCGCCGTAGGGCCCGTAGCCCTCGTCGGGCAGGACCGGCAGCACGACGAGGCTCAGCGCCGCGAACTGCAGGAGGCTGCGGTAGTCGACCGGGGTGAGGCTTTGCTGGAAGCCCTCGATCTCGGTCTTGAAGTAGAGCAGCGCCGTCACCAGGATCGCGAGCGCGACACCCGTCTCCACGAACCCGTACGCGATCGCCACCCCGAGCGAATAGGTGACGGCCGCGGCCACCACCGTCGTCGTCCCCGAGTCCCAGGAGGGCTTGCGGTCCGCGAGGTAGGCCGCGAGCACGGTGCCGCCCACGACGATGAGCCCCGCGGCGATGATCCAGGCCGAGCCCGATTGCTCCGCGATCAGCACCGTGAGCGTGCCCAGCATCGCGATGAGGGCGAAGGTGCGCACGCCCGCCTTCGCCTCCGCGTGCCGCTCGCGCTCGAGGCCGATGAGCAGGCCCACCCCCACGCTCGTCAGGAACGCGAACGTGAGGCGGTACTCCTCCGCGAAGGGTTGGGCGGCGAAGAGCCCCGACTCACCCATGGGTGGCCGCCGCCTTCATCCGCCGCGCGGAAAACGCCATCGTGAGCGCGAAGAGCGCGAGCGCCAGCGCGTTGCCGAGCGCGCCCCAGCGCCGCCAGCCGTCCTCGCCCGCGAGGTCGCCGACGATCCGCAGCGCGAGCGTCGCGTGCAGGAGCGTCAGAGCCGCGTACGCGAAGGGCGTGAAGGCGATGCGGATGCGCGCGACGGAGGGCAGGATCACGGGCGCGTGGCCGAAGACCATCGAGAGCACGAAGCCCACGAACACCGCGTGCACCGCCGCGTCGTAATAGGGCCGCGCCCCGTGGAAGAGGAAGCCCGCCGCGAACCACAGCAGGGCCGCGAGCACGAGCCAGGCGTAGCCCGTGATGAGGCAGGCGGCGATGTAGCGCGCGAGCCCGGGCTGGGCGATCGTCACCCGCGCGATGTCGAAGGCGAGCAGCCAGAGCGCGAGGCCCGCGAGCGCGATCGCCACGGCCTTGCCGCCCGCCACCGGCATCGCGAATCCGATCGCGATCCCGAGGAGCAGCAGCACCATCGGCGCGAGGAAGAGCGTCTTCGCCGAGGGGCTGCGGGGCAGCAGCCGCGTGAGCTCGAGGCGCTCGCCGGCGATCGTGAGCACGAGGAAGCCCGCCCAGGCGGGCAGCGCCACGGCCACCTCCCCGGTCGCGCCCCATGCGAGGCTGCCCGCGACCCAGCAGCCCGCGGCGACCGCGAGCACGCGCGTGTGCAGCGCCTTCTGCCGCAGCCACACGGCAACGGAGGCCGCGAGCAGCACCGCGCCCGCGGCGACGAAGAGCCCCGAGGCGAGGGCGAGCCCCGCGCCGGCGAGGATCGCGAGGCCGCCCGCGGCGGCGAGCGCCGGCGCCGCATAGGCCCAGCCCAGGCCCAGGGCCACCGCGCGCTCGAGCGAGATCACGGCGCCGAAGAAGCCGCAGACGAAGAGCGGGCCGTGCCAGGCCGCGATCGTGTCGGTCGTGGGGGCGGCTACGCCCGCGCGGGCGAGCCCGCCGAAGACCGCGAGCAGGAGCACGACGGGGACGGCGGCGAAGATCGCGATGCGAAGGGCCTTCACCGCCTCAGCCCTCCCAGCCCAGCGCGGACTTCGCCTTCTCCGACATGAGTTCCGGCGTCCAAGGCGGATCCCAGACGAGCGCGATGCGCGCGCGCATCCCCGGAGGCATGACTTTCGCGAGCGCCTCCCCCGCCTCGGCGACGATCATCTCGCCCATCGGGCAGGCGGCGCTGGTCATGGTGAGGTCCACGGCGAGCGAGCCGCCCTCGCGCGCGACGCGGTAGACGAGCCCGAGGTCCACCACGTTCACGCCGACCTCGGGATCGACCACGGCGCGCAGCGCTTCCGTGGCGGCGGCGACGAGCGGATCGTTGGCGGGAGCCGGGGTCATCGCTAGATCATCCTCCCCCGCAGCCGCGAGGCCTTGCTCCGCCTCAAGAATCCCGCGCGACGGTTCCGGCCTTCACCAGCCCGTCGAGGAGAACACCGCCTGGAAGTCGCCCAGGGGGACGAAATAGCGCACGTCGTCCGCGGTGCCGAGCGCCCCATCGGCCCCGAGCGAAACGACGACCACGGGAGTCGGGCAGGCCTGGGTCGCATCGAGGCCGGGGTTCACGCCGTCGTAGGCCTCGGCGACCGTGAAGCGGAACGAATTGCCCCACGGGTCGCGGATCACCTGCATGTTCGTGGGCAGCGTGCCGACGGTGCTCGGCGGATTCCCGAGCTGGCAGTTGGAGTTGAAGTAGGAGGCGTAGCTCGCGTAGCTGTAGGCGACGGTGCCGGAGGGCGACGCGAACGGGTACTCCCGGTCACCCGGGGTGCTGCCGATGCGGTTGCGGACGGCGTCCGCGGCGAGCATCTGCACGACCTCCCGGAAGCGGGCCTGGATCAGCGCCTGCTCGCTCGGGATGACGCCTTGCTGGTAGAGCTTGCCGAGCACGTCGGTCGGGGAGAGCGCCACCACGATGTCGTCGAAGGAGTTCGCCGAGCCCGTGACCGGGTCCGTAAGGACGAAGGCGGTGCTCGTGTCCGTGTTCTCCACCTCGAGGTTCGAGCCCGGCACGGGCGCGCGCGCGCCGCTCGGGTTGAAGGCGCCCTGGACGTTTCGGCCGTGCGAGATGAGCACCGCGACCGCCGCCGCGTTGCAGGTGTTGTCGCCCGCCGTGGTGCTGCAGGCGTTGAGCTGGTTGCCGGTGGCCGGAAGGCCGAGCGCCACGGGCACGGCGCTGTGGACGGTGAGCACGCCGCGGATGCCCATCACGTTCGCGCTCGTGGTCGTGTTCCTCGCGGCCGCGCGCGTGACGGCGTAGGTGACCTGGTTGCTCCACCCGTCGAGGGCGACCTCCGCCTGCATGCCGAGCGACTTCCACGGCACGACGCCGCGCGCGCCCGGCGTGGGCGACCCCGAGCCGAGGTCCGTCGTGCTGGTGCAGGGCGGGCTGCCGCCGGGGTTCGCCTCGAGCCCGTAGTTGGCGTCGGTCGGCGCGAGCGTCTCCACCGCCGGGCAGGGAAGCCGCCCGTTGCGGGCCACGAAGGCCTGGATCGCATCCCTCACCGCGTCGAGGTTCTGCTTGGTCGTCCTCACGCGCTGCGCGTCGATGAGCGAGGTCGTGAGGGCGAGGCCGCCGGCGAGCAGCAGCGCCATGATCACGAGGACCACGGTGATCTCGATCAGCGTGAAGCCGCGGTGCGCGGGCGGCGCCGCCGCCCGGCGGGTCGGTTTGCGGGGGCTCATCGGGCGAAGCTTACCGTTTTTCCGGTTTCGCCGAGTCGCTCAGTGCTTGTGCGCGGCAGGCCCCGTGGCGCCCAGGGGACGCACGAGCGCCTTCACCTCGACGCTCTCCCGGGCGCCACCGGCGGACTCGAAGGTGAGCGTGATGGGCACCGTGTCGCCGTCCTTCAGCTGCTGCCTGAGCTCCATCAGCATCACGTGGTAGCCGCCGGGCTTGAGCTCCACGGCCTTGCCGGCGGGCAGGTCGATGCCGGCGATCGCACGCATGCGCATGACGTTCGCCTCCATCGTCATCTCGTGCAGCTCCACGAGTCCGGCGACGGGAGAGGCCGCCTGCACGAGCCGCGCGCCCTTCGGCGAGGAGAGCTGCATGAACGCGCCCGTGGCCCTCTGCTGGGCGACGGTGGCGCGCGCCCAGGGGTCCTTCACCGTGACCTCGGCGTGGGCGGGAAGGGCGAGCGCCGCGGCGAGCGCCGCGGCGAGGGTGATGCGTTTCATGGCCGGCTCCTGCGATGGACGTTCAGGTCTCGACGATGCGCGCGGTGAGCCTGCGGGCGAACGGCGCGAGGAAATAGATCACCGGCACGCCCACCACGTAGGCGATCGCGAAGGCCCGCATCCAGCGGGCGGGGAAATCCGGGGCCCATCCCACGTTCGCCAGCGTGATCACGAAGGTCATGACGAGGAACATGATCGCGCCCATGACGAGCGAGAAGACGAAGTGGAACCGGGACTTGGGGAGCTTGTTCATGGCGGTCGACCTGGGTGCACTCCCCACGGTAGCCGCGGCCCCATGCGCGCGCAAGCCGCGCGCCGCCGCCCGTTGATCCAGAGCAAGGAAACGCCTCGGGCGGCTCGTGGCTGCGGGGGCGGAGCGCAAGCCCCGCGGGATCGTCCCGCGCGCCGGCCTCATCGGCTGCCACGCGATGAGGGGGGCTCCCCGCCCTCGCCTTCGAGCGCCGCCTCGACCACGAACGCGCGCAGGAACGCGAGGTCGAGCCAGGCCCACACGAGCACGGGCACGAGCGCGGGCAGCACGAGCGAGCCCATCTGGTAGCCGAAGGCGATGAGCTCGCGCTCCGCGGCCGAGAACGGCGCCGCGCCCATGCCGATCGCGAGCTGCTTGAGCCAGTCGAGGCACACGCCGAGGACCTGGAACGGCAGCAGCGCCGCCGCGCCGAGCGCGATCTTTGCGGGCAGCCGCCCGGCGCGCGCGGCGAGCAGCAGGGCGACGAGAAGCGGCAGGCCGTAGCCGTAGGGCAGGAAGTTCGCCTCCGGGCTGAGGAGCGCCACCTGGCCGGGCGCGGCGCCGGCCACGCCGCGCACTTCGAGCGTGGTGAGCAGCGCGAGCGTCGTGCCCGATTGCTGCACGCCCTCGGCCCAGGAGGGGAAGAGCGCCGCGACCGCGCCCTTCGCGACGACTCCCGCCGGGACCGTGAACCATTCGCCGAGCAGGTACCAGCCGAGGAGGAGCGCAACGAACGCGCCGATCGCCCGCAGGACAAACGCGAGGACGGAACTAGGCCGCACGGGGAGCGGGCGCGGCGAGCAGCCCGCGGCGGGCGAGGTGGCGCACCCAGACGAGCCACACGGCGAGCACGTCGAGCATGATCAGCGCCTGCCAGAGGTAGAGGTGGGCGAACTCGAACCACGCGAGGTTCCACTGGCCCAGGTAGAAGAGGCTCACGATCCGCACGATGTTGACCGCCTGCACCGCGACGAGGCCCAGGGCGAGCCCGATCGCCTTCTCGCGCCAGCGGGCGGGGAAGGCGAGGATCGCCGCCGCGAGGACGATGCAGGCCTCGACCGCGTTGCATCCGGGCTGGATCGACACGCCGAAGCCGTTCGCGGTGCTGCGGATGACGTTGCCGAAGGCGACCACGTCGCGGTCGAAGGCCCGGACCAGGAGCGCGCTGAAGTCGGCGAGCAGCCCCGTGAAGGGCATCACGATGGCGCGTTGCACGGCGCCGAGCAGCTCGACGCCGAAGAGGACCGCCTGGATCGCGAGGAAGAGGAGCAGGAATCGGAGCATCCGGGTCTCGCTTCGCGCCGCGACGCGGCTCGCCGGCCATTATGGGGTGGGCCTCGCGCCCGCCCAAGTGAAAAGCCCGCGCGAGGCGGGCTTTCCGGGGCAAGTCGTGGTGGAGTGGAAGGGGATCGAACCCTCGACCTCCGCATTGCGAACGCGGCGCTCTCCCAGCTGAGCTACCACCCCACGAAGGAAGCGGAAATTCTAGCAGAAACATCGCCCTAGAGCGAGAGCTGGAGCTTGAGCCAGAGGGTGCGGCCGGGCTCGTTCACCCGCGTGGTCTGCACATAGCCCGGCACCATCGCCCCGGAGCGGCTGATGTGCTCCGCGTAGGTCTTGTCGAGGAGGTTGTCCACGCCGCCCGTGAGCGTCACGGCCTTCGAGATCCGCCAGCCGCCGTTGACCGACAGCACCCCGAAGCCCGCCGTGGGGCCGATGTCCTGCCCGGCGATGTTGCCCTTGCCCGGGTCCACGCGATCCTGCTTCGCCACCGCGCGCAGCAGGATGCCGAGCGACCACAGCGGGTCCTCGCGCACGAGCGAGAAGCGCGCCTCGAGGGGCGGCTGCTGGGCGAGGGGCGTGCCGTCCGTCTCGTTCTCGCCGCGCACCCAGGCGAGCGTCGCCTCCGCCTTCCAGAGCCTCGCGAACACGCGCCCGATCCCGGCCTCCAGCCCGAGCGTGCGCGCATCGACGTTGCGCGTGAGGGTCGCCGTGCGCATCGGCATCGTGCGCGCCACGCCCGACTGGACGAGGATGTAGTCGTCGATGCGCCCGGCGAAGGCCGAGAGCGTCGCGTTCCAGTCGCCCGCGCGGTGCACGAGGCCCGCGTCGAGTTGCGTGGTCCGCTCGGGGCGCGTGCCGAAGGCGCTGATGGAATCGGTCCCCTCGCGGTCCGAGAAGAGCTCCCAGTAGTCCGGGAAGCGCTCGACGCTGCCCAGGCCCGCGTAGAGCGTCGTGGCCTTGCCGTCGAGCTCGCGCTCGAGGCGCGCGAAGCCGCTCGCGAGCGTCTCGCGGCGTTCGGCCCCGGCGGTGGGATTGGGCTTCGCGACCGCCATCGCGCCCTTGCCGACGGTGATCGTCGCCCGGCGGTCCTCGGCGCTCCAGCGGTCCGCGCGCAGGCCCGTCACGACGCGCTGCGCCGCACCGAGCGCATGGGTCCATTCGCCGAAGAGCCCGGCGTTCGCGAAGCGCGCGTCCTCGGTGCGCGGCTTCGCCTCGTAGGGCATCGTCGCCTGGTTCATGGAGGAGCGCACCGTGTGGTCGTTCGCCTGCCAGTCGGCGCCGAGGCTCGCGCGGTCGGCTTCGCCCGGCTTCAGCGTGACGAGCGCCCTTGCGCCGCGCGTCTCGCGGTCGGGGTTGCTCACCGCGGGTGCGGGCATCATCGCCGTGGGCCGGAAGTCGCGCAGGGTGTAGTTGTCCATCACGTGATCCACGTAGTTGTGGAAGGCGCTCGCCTCGATGCGCTCGACGAGGGGCGAGAGGTTGTCCTTGCGCAATTTCAGCCCGACGTTCGAGCGCTCGAAGGCGACGCCGTCCATCGCGCGGTCCGCGTAGGCGGCCTCCCCGTCGCTCGCCGCCCCCGTGAGCTCGAGCCGCGTGCGCGCATCCGGCGTCCACGCGAGCGCCGCGTTGGCGCTCCAGCGCGTGTAGCGCGAGTGCACGCGCTCGCCGCTGCCGTCCTTGTAGTCGTCGGAGTGGCTGCGGGTCGCCACGGCGCGCGCCTCGTAGGCGGGGGCGCCGGCGCGCGCGTCGAGGACCTCGTCGTGCCGGCCGAAGGAGCCCGCGAGAAGGCTCGCGTAGGCGCTCGCGCCGGGCTCCGCGTAGGGCTTCGGGTCGCGCTCGAAGAGCACCACGCCCGCGGACTGGCCGGGGCCGTTCAGCACGCCCTGCGGTCCCTTGATGACGGTGACGCGGTCGTAGGCCTCGGGGAAGACGTAGGCGGTGGGCGGGTCCATGCGCTGGCCGCAGCCGCCGAGGATCTGCTCGCCGTCGAGCAGGATCCCGAGCCGCGAGCCCGCCATGCCGCGGAACACCGGGTCGCCGTCCGTGCCGCCCTTGCGGATCACGGAGAAGCCCGGGATGGTCTTGAGGTAGTCCGCCCCGTCGTGCGCGGGCAGCGGCTGGCGGGGCTTGCGCGGGTCGGTGACGACGGTGAGCGGCGTGGGGGCGCGGTCGGCGGTGGCCCCCCGGGGGTCGCTCGGCGGGCGCTGCGCGCGGGCGGCGGGGGCGAGGGAGCGGCGGCCGCCCAGCAGGGCGAGCAGGGGCTTGCGGGAAAACGGGATCATCGGGCTTCCTCCGGGCGACGGACGGGCGGGCGCCCACGGGCCGTGCTGCGCCCGGGCGCGCGTTCGGTGCGGCGTCAGGAAGCGGCGGGAGGAGCGCGGGGCCGGGCCGCGAGCCAGGCGTGCTGCGGGCGCGGCGCGTGGAGGAAGGCGGAGGGGACGAACCGCGAGGCGATGCCCGCGGGCATCGCGGCGGCGGGCGATGCCGGGAGCGCATCGGGCGATGCGCCCGGCGAGCAATAGGGGCAGTGGTCGATCGGGTGCGCGTTGGGCGCGATCGGCGCGCCTTCCGCGTCCGTCGGCACGGGGAGCATCCGCGCGCCCGTGGCCGTGCACACCTCCACCCAGCGGTGGTGCTCGCCGTGGGCCGCGGCGAGCGCGTGCGTGATCGCCGGCGCGAGCGCGGCGAGCGCCATCGCGAGCGCGGCGATCCTCGCGGTCAGCCTCCGGGCACGGGTGGAAAGGCTCATCGGGATCGATGCTAGCACCCGCCTCGCGTCCCCTCGCCGCCCGGGGCGCCATTCCTTGAACCAGTTCAAAAAACGGCTCAGAGGGAACGGTCGGGCGGCCCGGTGTACCGGAAGGTGGCCTCGCGCGGAACCGGGCCCTTGATGCGCGTTCCCGCCTGCATCTCCTCCCAGGCGTGGGCGAGCGCGCCCACGGAGCGCGCGAGGCAGAAGAGGCCGCGTCCGAGCGGCGGCGCGAAGCCGAGCTCGCAGAAGACCACGGCGGTCACGCCGTCGACGTTCATCGGCACGTGCTTGCCGGCCCTCGCCTCGATCGCGCGTTCCACCTCGCGCCCGATGGCCGCGTAGAGGCCCGGCACCTCGCCATTGCGCGCCGCTTCGTCCACGAGGCCGAGGAGCCGCGGCGAGCGCGGGTCCACCGGATGGAAGCGGTGGCCGAAGCCGGGCACGTAGCCCTTCGGGAGCTCCGCGCGCGCGGCTTCGGCGAGCGCCTCGCCCTTCTTCACGCGCGCGGCGACCTTTTCGTAGAGCGCCATGCACTGCTCGCCCGCGCCGCCGTGCACGTCGCCCAGGACGTTCACCGCGGAGGCCATCGCGTTGTTGAGGCCTCCTCCGCAGGAGATCGCCATGCGCGCGATCGCCATCGACGGCGCGAACGGGCCGTGGTCCACGCCGCCGATCATGGCGGCCTCCATCAGTTCGCGCTGCGCCCTAGAGGGAAGGTCGCCGCGCAGCAGCAGCCAGATCACGTCGCCGAAGCCCACGCGCCCGATCAGCTCCTCGACCGCGTAGCCCTTGAGGCGGATGCGCCCCGGGGCGATGTCGCTCACGCCCGAAGTCCACCACGCGGCCACGTCCTCGGCCGTGGGCCTGCGTTCCCCGCTCATGTGACGCCCTCCTCGCCGAGCTTCGCGATCTCCGCCTCCCCGAGCCCGAGCGAGCGCAGGACCGAGCGCGTGTGCTCCCCGAGCTCCGGCGGCGGCGTGTCCACGTCGAGCGGCGCGCCGTCGAGGTGGAAGCCCGGCCGCGTGGACCGGCACTCGTGCTGCGCGCCGGGCACGTCTTCGAAGCGCTTCACGAGGGACCTCGCCTCGGCGTGCCCGTGGGCGAGGATCTCCGGAATCGAGAGCACGCGCCCCGAGGGCACCCCCGCGGCGTTGAGCCGCTCCTCCCAGACTTCCGCGGGCTGGCGCGCGAGCGCCTCCTCGATGATCGCCTTCAGCTCGAAGCGGTGGCGCTTGCGCACCTGGCGCTCGACGAAGCGCGGGTCCTCCTTGAGGCCGGGGCGCGCGATCACCTCGCACAGCGCCTCGAACTGCTTCTGCTCGTTGGCCGCGATGTTGATGAGCCCGCGCAGCGTGCGGAACGTCCCCGATGGGCTCGCGGTGGCGTTCTCGTTGCCCATGGGCTCGGGCTCCACGCCCGCGTTGAGGTAGTTGCTCACCTGCCAGCCGAGGGTCGCGAGCGTGGCGTCGAGCATCGACACGTCGAGGTAGGCGCCCTCCCCGGTCGTCCTCTGGCGCACGAGCGCGGCGGCGATGGCGAAGGCGGCCGTGATCCCGCCGGTGGTGTCGCACACCGGGTGCCCGGTGCGAAGGGGCGCGGTGTTGCGGTCCCCCGTGATGCTCATCACGCCCGAGTAGCCCTGGATGATCTGGTCGTAGGCCGGGCGCCCGGCGAGCGGCCCCGTCTGGCCGAACCCCGAGATCGAGCAGTAGACGATGCCGGGATGGACGGCCCGGACGGCCGCGTAGTCGAGCCCGAGGCGCGCCATCACCCCGGGGCGGAAGGCCTCGACGACCACATGCGACGACTTCGCGAGCGCGAGGAAGACCTCGCGGCCGCGCGCCGCCTTGAGGTTCAGCGTGAGCGACTTCTTGCCCGCGTTCACCGCGAGGAAGGAGACGCCCATGCGCTTCAACGCGAGCTGCGGGTCCGCGCCGAGGTGGCGCGCGAGGTCCCCGGAGCCGGGCACCTCGACCTTGATCACCTCCGCGCCCAGCATCGCGAGCTGGTAGGTGGCGAAGGGACCCGCGAGGACGTTCGTGAGGTCGAGGACGCGCACGCCCTCGAGGGGCTGGGACATGGGGTTCTCCGGGAACCGGCGGGCTCCCGGGGATTCTAGACGCCGCGCTACTTCTTCGCCGGGGCGGCGGGGCCCTTCTCGACCTTGATCGCCACGGCCTCGAGGTAGGTGGCCTCGACGTTCTCGCCCTTCTTGAGGCCCTTGAGCATCGCGGGGTCCTTCACCTTCACGTCCACCGTGTGCTGCGGGCCGCGCAGGGTGACCACTCTCTTCTTCGTGTCGATCGCCTCGACCGTGGCGACGACCTTGATCTCGCGCATGGCGACGGCGGCGGGCATCTGGCCGGGCTCGGCGCGCTTGCCCGCCTCGGTCACCGTGCGCTCGCGCACGGCGCTCGTGGTCTTCTTGAGCATCACGGCGGCGGCCTGCGCGTACTCGAGGGTGACGATGTCGCCCTTCTGCACCTGGTCGAGGTTCCTCACCTCGTCGCTCGCGACGAAGGTGATCACGTTGCCCTTCGAGCCCTTGAGCGTGACTTCGCGGGTCTTGTGGTCGATCGCCTCGACCGTGGCGGTGAGGCGCGTGACCTCGGCGGCGGCCTTGCCCTTGGCGTCGGGGGCCTTGGCGGCCTTGTCCTGGGCGAAGGCGAAAGCGGATGCCAGGAGCGCGGCGGCGGCGAGGGCGGTGGTCTTCATCATGTTCTTCTCCATTCTGGGGTTTCGGTTTCGGGGCCGGATCATCCCCCGGCCCGGCGGAGCCCTACGAAGAGGGCAGTTGCACCGAGCGGATGCTCACGTCGTCCATCTTCATGGTCGCATCGAGGAGCTTCGCGGCCTGGTAGATCGCGCGGATCGTGGGCGTGGGCACGCCCGCGATCTCGCCCATCTCGACCACCGAGCCCACGAGCGCGTCGACCTCGATCGGGCGGCCCGCCTCGACGTCCTGGAGCATCGAGGTCTTGTGCTTGCCGACCTTGCGCGCGCCCTCGATGCGCTTCTCGAGGGGCACGCGGAAGGTGATGCCGAGCTTCTCGGCCACCGCCTGGGCCTCGCGCATCATCTGCGAGGCGAGCGCGTTGCCGTGCGGGTTCTCGCAGATGTCCTGGAGTGTGGCGTGGGTGAGCGCGGAGATCGGGTTGAAGGTGAGGTTGCCCCAGAGCTTGAGCCACATCTCGGCGCGCACGTCGTCGAGCAGCGGGCACTTGAGGCCCGCGCGCACGAAGGCCTCCGAGATCCTCTGCGCGCGCTCGGACTTCGAGTTGTCGAGCTCGCCGATGGGGAAGCGGTCGCCCTCGATGTGCACCACGGTGCCCGGCGCCGTGAGCTCCGTGGCCGGATACACGACGCAGCCGACGATGCGCTCGGCCGGGATCGAGTCCTTCACCTTCCCGCCCGGGTCCACGGTCTCCACCGTGCGCCCCGCGAGCTCGCCGCCGTGGTTCACGAAATACCAGAAGGGGATCCCGTTCTGCATCGGGATCACCACGGTGTGCTGGTGATAGAGGGGCGCGAGCAGCGGCGCGACGGCGCCGACCTGGTGGGCCTTGAGCGCGAGGATCACGACGTCGAACTGGCCCGCGCGGTAGTAGTCGTCCGTGGCGCGCACGTGCGAGGCGATCTCCTCGCGCCCGTCGCGGTAGAAGATCTTCATGCCCCCGGCGTTGATCGCCTGGAGGTTCTTGCCGCGGGCGATGAAGGTGACTTCCTCGCCCCCCAGGGCGAGCTTCGCGCCCACGAAGCCGCCGATGGCGCCGGCGCCGACGATGCAGAAACGCATTATTCCCCCGATGTGGCCGATGGCCGGCCCGCGGCGCGGGCCGGGACCGGGTCCGAGATGGACTTCATGGCGCCGGGCGGTTTAGCTGCCGCCGATGTCGCTCGCTGCATGGGTGGTGCAGGGCCGGCCGGCCGGGCGGATGGCCCCTTCGCGGCGGCAGGACGCTTGCGCAGACGGTAACGCTATGGTGCAGCGCACAAACTGTCAATACTCCGGAAGAATGGGTCGCGGCCCTTTCGGAAGATGTAACCTGACGCCCTTTGCCGGCACCGGCCCTGATCTTCGTCAAAGCCATGCGCTTCCTGCCCGCCCTCGCCCTCGCCCTGGCCCTCCCGGCGCTCGCCGACCCCGCCGCCGACAGCGCCCGCCGGGGCATCGCCGCGGTCGAGGGCCTGCTGAAGCAGCGTCCCGAGGACCCGACGCTGTGGTTCTACCTCTCGCGCTTCCAGTCCGAGGCGGGGGATGCGAAGGCCTCGGTCGCGGCCCTCGAGAAGGTGGCGGCGCTCGGCGAGGGCTTCCTCCCGGTGCGCGAGTTCGGCTTCGCGAAGGTCTGGGACGATCCCGCCTTCCAGGCGGTCGTCGCGAAGCTCGCCGCGAAGCTCCCGCGCCTCGACTACGCGCCCACGGCCTTCGAGCTCGAGGACCGCACGCTGCTTCCCGAGGGCATCGCCCACGATCCGGGCACCGGCGATTTCTTCGTGGGCAGCGTCAGCCAGCGCCGGATCCTGCGCGTGTCGCCCGCGGGCGCCGTCCGCGAGCTGGCCGGCGCCGGCGACGGGCTCGACTCCGTCCTGGGGCTCGCGGTGGACGCGCCCCGGCGCCTGCTCTACGCGGTCAGCACGAACGCGCTCACCGCGGCAGGCGAGAAGGCCCCGCGCAACGCGATCCTGCGCTTCGACCTCGAGACGGGCCGCAAGCTGGGGGCCGTCGCGGTGCCCGGCGCGAAGCAGCTGAACGACGTGGCGATCGCGCCCGGCGGGCGCGTGTTCGCTACCGACTCGGCGAGCGGCGCGGTCTACGAGGTCCCGGCAACGGGCGAGGCGCGCGAAGCCGTCGCGCCGGGAAGGATGCGGGGCACGAACGGCATCGCCGCCTCGCCCGACGGGCGCACGCTCTACCTCGCGAATTCCACCGGGATCGCGGCCCTCGACCTCGCCTCGGGCGAGCTGTGGCGCGTCGCACCGCCCGCGCGCGAGACGCTCGCCGCCATCGACGGCCTCTACCAGTGGCAGGGCCAGCTCATCGGCGTGCAGAACGTGACCACGCCCGGGCGCGTGATCCTCGTCACCCTCGCTCCCGACCGCAAGTCGGCCACGCGCGTGCAGACCCTGCTCTCGCACCACCACACCGCGCTCGACGAGCCCACGACGGGCGTGGTGACCGCCCAGGGCTTCTTCCTGCTCGCCGCGACCGCGGTCTCGCGCTTCGACCGCGAGGGCCGCATCGAGCGCCCCGACTCCCTGCCCAGGCCCACCGTCCTGCGCATCCCCCTGCCGAGGTGATAAATGGGGACAGTCCCCATTTAATCGTTGTAACAATCCACCGACGCCCGATTGTTACAAGCATTAAATGGGGACTGTCCCCATTTCACGGTTTGCGGTAGGACCAGGCGAGCATCGCGAGGCCCGCGGCGATCATCGGCAGGGAGAGCCACTGGCCCATCGAGAGGCCGAGGGCGAGCAGCCCGAGGAAGTCGTCGGGCTGGCGCGCGAACTCCGCGAGGAAGCGAAACGCCCCGTAGCCGACGAGGAACGCGCCGGAGACCGCGCCCGCGGGGCGGGGCTTGCGCGAGAACCACCAGAGGATCGCGAAGAGCGCGAGGCCCTCGAGCGCGAACTGGTAGAGCTGCGAAGGGTGGCGCGCGATCGGCACGCGGTCGACCTGCGGGAACCACATTCCCCAGGCGAGGTCCGTGGGCCGCCCCGGGAGCTCGCCGTTGATGAAGTTCCCGAGCCGCCCCGCGGCAAGCCCGAGCGGGACGAGGGGCGCCACGAAATCCATCACGCCGATCCAGCGCTTGCCGCGGCGCGCGCAGAAAACCGCGACCGCGAGCATCACGCCGATGAAGCCGCCGTGGAAGCTCATGCCACCAGCCCAGATCTGCAGGACCTCGAGGGGATGCTCGAGGTAGTACGCGGGCTTGTAGAAGAGCACGTAGCCCAGGCGCCCGCCGAGGATCACCCCGAGCACGCCGTAGAGCAGGAGGTCGTCGACGTCGGATTCGCCCATGCCGCGCCCGGGGTCGCGCCGCGCGCGCCACTTGCCGAGCAGCACGAAGGCGACGAAGCCGACGAGGTACATGAGGCCGTACCAGCGCACGGCCACGGGGCCGATGGCGAAGAAGACGGGATCGAACTGCGGGTGGGTGAGCAAGGCGGCGGGCTTCAGAATCCGTAGAGGCGCGCCGCATTATCCCAGAGGATGCGCCGGGCGCGCTCCACGCCCACCCATTCGCCGAGCCGGGCCTTGCGCCGCGCGTAGTCCCCGGGCCCGTCGGGCCAGTCGCTTCCCCAGACGAGGGCGTCCGCCCCGAGGACCCGGTCCCAATGCGCCGCGAGCACGGCGGGGTCCGCTCCCGGCAGCCGGTCCGGCGCGGCGAGCTTCACCCAAACGGGGCGCGTGGAGGCGATCTCGGCGGCCGCGGCGAGCGTCGCGGTGAGCGCGCCGCGCCCGGCGCCGGGATTGCCGAAGCGCTCGAGCACCACGGGGATGCGGACGCGGCCGAGCGCGGGCAGCAGCGCCGCGAGCCGCCCCGCACCCGGGAGCACCTCGAGGTGCCAGCCGCGTTCGAGCGCGCGCTCGAAGAGCGCGGTCCAGGCCGGGGCGGCCCAGGCCGCCTCGTCCCCGTGGAGTTCCGCGTCGATGCGCACCGCCCGCACTCCGCCCGCGTGCAGGCGCCCGAGCGCCGCGGCGTCGAGCGCCGGGTCCGCCGCGACCACCCCGCGAAGCCCCCCGGGGTCGCGCGCGATCATGGCGAGGAGCCTCGCGGCGTCCGCGCCCGGGCCGCCCGGCTGCACGAGCACGCCGTGCGTGATGCCCGCGGCCAACGCCGCGGGGGCGGGCTCCCGCGCGTGGGTATCGACGCCTTTCGAGGGTTTCATGGGGGTTTCCGAGGGGCTATTCTAGTGAGTCCGCACGGGATCCCATCATGGCCGACAAATTCCGCTCCACCGCGATCACCGAAGGCGACTCGCGCTCGCCCAACCGCTCGATGCTGCGCGCCATCGGCTACCAGGACGCCGATTTCGCCAAGCCCTTCATCGGGCTCGCCAACGGGCACTCGACCCTGAACCCCTGCAACGCGGGCCTGCAACCGCTCGCCGACGCCGCGGACCGGGCGATCCGCGCGGCCGGCGGCATGCCCCAGATGTTCGGCACGATCACCGTGACCGACGGCATCTCCATGGGCACCGAGGGCATGAAGTACTCCCTCGTCTCCCGCGAGGTGATCGCGGACTCCATCGAGACCGCGGTGCAGAGCCAGTTCATGGACGGGGTGCTGTGCATCGGCGGCTGCGACAAGAACATGCCCGGCGCGATGATCGGCATGTGCCGCATGAACATCCCCGGCATCTTCGTCTACGGGGGCACGATCAAGCCCGGCCACCACAAGGGCCAGGACCTGCAGATCGTTTCCGTCTTCGAGGCCGTGGGCGCGCTCAACGCGGGGAAGATGAGCCGCGAGGACTTCGACTGCATCGAGCGCTGCGCGCTGCCGGGCACGGGGGCGTGCGGGGGCATGTACACGGCCAACACCATGTCCTCGGCCTTCGAGGCGCTGGGCATGTCGCTGCCGTATTCCTCGACGATGGCCAACGAGGACGGCGAGAAGGCCGAGAGCGCGGCCGAGAGCGCGCGCGTTCTCGTGGAGGCGGTGAGGAAGGGCCTGCGCTGCCGCGACATCGTCACCCGCGAATCGATCGAGAACGCGATCGCCGTGGTCATGGCCGTGGGCGGATCCACCAACGCCGTGCTGCACTTCCTCGCGATCGCGCACGCCGCGGGCGTGGACTGGTCGATCGACGACTTCGAGCGCGTGCGCCAGAAGGTGCCCGTGCTCTGCGACCTGAAGCCGAGCGGCCGCTACGTCGCGACCGACCTGCACAAGGCGGGCGGCATCCCGCAGGTGATGCGCATGCTCCTCGACCGCGGGCTGCTGCACGGCGATTGCGTGACGATCACCGGGAAAACCATCGCCGAGGTGCTGAAGGACGTCCCCCCGGAGCCGCGCAAGGACCAGGACGTGATCCGCCCCTGGTCGAACCCGATGTACCCCCACGGCCACCTCGCGATCCTCAAGGGCAACCTCGCCCCCGAGGGCTGCGTCGCCAAGATCACCGGCCTCAAGAACCCCGTCATCACCGGCCCCGCGCGCGTGTTCGACTCCGAGCCCGACGCGATGGAGGCGATCCTCGCCGACCGCATCAACCCGGGAGACGTGCTCGTGATCCGCTACGAGGGCCCGAAGGGGGGGCCGGGGATGCGCGAGATGCTCTCGCCCACGGCCGCACTCATCGGCAAGGGGCTGGGCGAGTCCGTCGGGCTCATCACCGACGGGCGCTTCTCCGGCGGCACCTGGGGCATGGTCGTGGGCCACGTCGCGCCCGAGGCGTTCGCGGGCGGGCTCATCGCGCTCGTGAAGGAGGGCGACTCCATCACCATCGACGCGCACCAGCGCCTGCTGCGGCTCGACGTCCACGAGGGCGAGATCGCGAAGCGCCGCGCCGCGTGGAAGGCGCCCGCGCCGCGCTACACGCGCGGGGTGCTCGCCAAGTACGCGAAGCTCGTGGGCACCGCGAGCCGCGGCGCGGTCACCGACTGACCGGACGACGAAGACCCTTCAGGGAGAGAAGCGCCATGGCAGTCGCATACGGATTCGGCAAGACGGTCGCCTACGGCTTCGACGAGGCGCTCGCCCGCGTCACCGAGGCGCTCAAGGCCGAGGGCTTCGGCGTGCTCACCGAGATCGACGTGAAGGAGACGCTCAGGAAGAAGCTCGACCGGGAGTTCGCGCGCTACAGGATCCTCGGCGCGTGCAACCCGCCCTTCGCCTTCCAGGCGCTCACGGCCGAGCCCGAGATCGGGATGCTGCTGCCTTGCAACGTCGTGGTGCGCGAAGACAGCGAGGGCTGCACCCGCGTCGAGTTCATGGATCCGCTCGCGGTCCTCAAGCTCGTGAACCGGCCCGAGGTCGAGGCGATCGCGAAGCAAGTGCGCGAGCGCCTCGACCGCGTGGCCGCGAGTCTCTAGGCCGCCGCCCTCCGGCCCCGACGGGGCCGCTGCTAGAATCGGGCCGGGCCCTCCCGGCCGCCGCCGGGGTCCTGCCCCGCGACTCACGGACGCGCGATGCCCCACGAAGTGAACCTCATCACGACCATCGCCGCGGGCCTCGGCCTCGCGCTGGTCCTGGGCGTGGTCGTCTCGCGGCTGAGGATCCCGCCGCTCGTGGGCTACCTCCTCGCCGGCATCGTCATCGGCCCGTTCACCCCGGGCTTCGTCGCCGACACGGCGCTCGCGGCCCAGCTCGCCGAGATCGGCGTGATGCTCCTCATGTTCGGCGTGGGCCTGCACCTGTCGATGGGCGACCTCCTCGCCGTGCGCCGGATCGCCGTGCCCGGGGCCATCGTCCAGATCGCGGTCGCGACCGCGCTCGGCGCGGCCATGGCGATCGCCTGGGGCTGGAAGCCCGGCGAGGCCTTCGTCCTCGGGATCTCGCTGTCGTGCGCGAGCACCGTGGTGCTGCTGCGCGCGCTCGAGGACCGCGGCGTGCTCGAGAGCGTCAACGGCCGCATCGCCGTGGGCTGGCTCGTGGTCGAGGACCTGGCGATGGTGCTGGTGCTCGTGCTCCTGCCCGCGACGGCGGGGCTCATCGGCGGCGCGCCCGGCGCGGCGGCCGACGAAGGCCTCTGGGAGGCGCTCGGCATCACGCTCGCGAAGGTGGCGGCCTTCGTCGCGCTCATGCTCGTCGTGGGCAAGCGCGTCTTTCCCTGGATCCTGTGGCTCGTCGCGCGCACGGGCTCGCGCGAGCTCTTCACGCTGTGCGTGGTCGCGACCGCCGTGGGCGTGGCCTACGGCTCGGCGAGGCTCTTCGACGTGTCCTTCGCGCTCGGCGCCTTCTTCGCCGGGATGATGATGCGCGAGTCGCAGTTCGCCCACCGCGCCGCCGACGAGTCGCTGCCGCTGCGCGATGCCTTCTCGGTGCTCTTCTTCGTCTCGGTCGGGATGCTCTTCGATCCCGCGGTGCTCGTCGAGCAGCCCGGCAAGCTCCTCGCGGTGGTCGCGATCGTCATGGTGGGCAAGACCATCGCCGCCATCGTCCTGGTGCTCGCCTTCCGCTATCCGCTCAACACGGCGCTCACCGTGGGCGCGAGCCTCGCGCAGATCGGGGAATTCTCCTTCATCCTCGCGGGCCTGGGCGTGGCGCTGGGCCTGCTGCCGGTCGCCGGCCAGAGCCTGATCCTCGCCGCCGCCCTCGTCTCGATCGCGCTCAACTCGCTGGTGTTCGCCGCGATCGGGCCCGCGCAGGCCTGGATCCGCGCGCGCTCGGCGCTCGCCCGGCGCCTGGAGCTGCGCGACGACCCGCTCGCGCAGCTGCCGACGAGCGTCGATCCCGCGCACCTCACGGGGCAGGTCGTGATCGTGGGCTACGGGCGGGTGGGACGGCGCATCGCCGACGCCCTCGCCGGGCGCGGCATGGCCTTCGTCGTCGCCGAGCAGAACCGGGAGCTCGTCGAAGAGCTGCGCGAGAAGGGCGTCCACGCCGTGTGCGGGGACGCCGCCGAGCCCGCCGTGCTCATCCAGGCCCACGTGGCGCGGGCCTCGATGCTGGTGGTCGCCACGCCGGACACCTTCGCCGCGCGCAGGATGGTCGAGACCGCGCGCACGCTCAATCCCGCGATCGAGGTCGTGCTGCGCTCCCACGACGAGGAGGAATCCGCCCTCATCTCGCGCGAGGGCCTCGGCACCGTGTTCATGGGCGAGCACGAGCTCGCCCTCGGCATGACCCGCCACGTGCTCGACCGCGTGGGCCCTCAGGCCCCGAAGCCGTAGCGGCCTCAGCCGAAGCGGTTCCTGATCTCCCCGATCCCCTCGATCGAGATCGCGATCTCGGCGCCCGGCTTCATCGAGCCCACGCCTACCGAGGTGCCGCAGGCGATGATGTCGCCCGCTTCGAGCGTCATGTCCTGCGAGATCAGCGAGACGAGCCGCGCGGGCGGAAACACCATGTCGCTCACGGGGTAGTTCTGGCGCTCGGTGCCGTCGAGCACCGCGCGGATCGAGAGCTGGAGGGGATCGAGCCCCGTGGCGATGACCGGGCCGAAGACGCCGAAGGTGTCGAAGCTCTTCGCGCGCGTCCACTGCTCGAAGCTCGCGTCCTTCTTGAGCAGCTCCACCGCGGTCACGTCGTTCACGCAGGTGTAGCCGAGGATGTGCCCGGGGGCCTCGGCCTCGGACACCCCGGAGCAGCGCCTGCCGATCACCACGCCCAGCTCGCCCTCGAAGATGACCTTCCCCGCGTAGGACTTCGGGACGCGGATCGGCGTGCCGGTCGCCGCGAAGGCGCTCGGCGACTTGATGAAGTAGAGCGGCTCGGGGGGAATCGCCTGGCCGAGCTTCGCGGCGAGCGCGCGGAAGTTGTTCCACAGCGCCACCATCTTCGTGGGATCGCAGGGCGTGAGGACCTTCACCTCGGAGAGCGGCAGCATCCAGTCCGTCGGGCGGTTCGCGCCGAAGGGCGAGCCCTCGTGGACGCGGATGGTCTCGCCCTCGAGCGTTCCGTAGGCGACGACGTCCTTGTGGTTGAAGCGGATCCAGCGGGTCATGGCGAGCGCCTCCTCGGGGGATTTCAGTCCGCGTGGCCCGCGACGATGCCCTCGATGCGCTCGAGCACGGGGCCCGTGAGCTTCGGCACCACCTCGAGCGCCTTCATGTTCTCGCGCACCTGCGCCGCGTTCGAAGCTCCCGTGATGACGCTCGTCACGTGCGGGTTGCGCGCGCACCAGGCGATGGCGAGCTGCGCGAGCGTGCAGCCGAGGTCGAGCGCCACGCCGGCGAGCTCGGCGACGGCCGCGTTCTTCGCCTTGTCCGTGAGCCGCTCGACGAGGAAGCCCATGCGCGGGATGGCGCCGCGGCTGCCCTCGGGAACGCCCGCGCGGTACTTGCCCGTGAGCAGCCCCGAGGCGAGCGGGCTCCAGGTCGTCAGCCCGATGCCCACGTCCTTGTAGAGGAGGTTGTACTCCGACTCCACGCGGCGGCGGTGGAAGAGGTTGTACTCGGGCTGCTCGACGACCGGCTTGTGCAGGTGGTGGCGCTCGGCGATCTGCCACGCGGCCATGATCTCGGAGGCGCTCCATTCGGAAGTGCCCCAGTAGAGCGCCTTTCCGCGCCGGACCATGTCGTGCATCGCCCAGACGGTCTCCTCGATGGGGGTGTTGGGGTCCGGGCGGTGGCAGTAGGCGAGGTCGACGTAGTCGAGCTGCAATCGCGCGAGCGAGCCGTCGATCGCGTTCAGCAGGTACTTGCGGTTGAGCGTGTTCCTCTCGTTCGGGCCGTCGGCGAGCCCCCAGTAGAACTTGGTCGAGACCACGTACTTGAGGCGCGGCCAGCCCAGGCGCCGGAACGCCTCGCCCATGATCTCCTCGCTCTTGCCGCCGGCGTACGCCTCGGCGTTGTCGAAGAAGTTCACGCCCGCGTCCCAGGCGGCGGCCATGCACTCGCTCGCCGCCTTCGCGTCGAGCTGGTTCGAGTAGGTCACCCAGGAGCCGAGCGAGAGCTCGCTCAGCTTGAGGCCGGACCGGCCGAGTCGTCGGTAGTTCATGCGGCGATTATAGAGGGCTTCGCCGCCGGGCAGCCGGCAGCGACGGCAACATCCCGTGACGCGCCGTGATTGACCCCGGCGCGCGGCCGGCGCAAGAATCGGGCCCTCTTCCCGACCGGATCACGATCGTGCGCGCACTGGCCGTGGCAGTCTTCCTCGCGTCGACCGGGCTGGGCGGCTGCGCCTCCCTTCCCGATCCGCACGCCCACGTCGCTACCGGCGCGCCCGCGGCCGGCGCGAGCGCTCCCGCCGGCTACGCGCCCTACCGCTTCCTCGTGGGCGAGTGGAACGTCGGCGGCGAGGCCGGCGCGCCCGTGGCGGTCGCCCGCTTCCGGTGGGGCCCGAAGGAGTCCTATCTGTGGTACTCGGTGAGCACCCTCGAGGGCGGCGTGGAGCGGCCGCACTTCGAGGGGATGCTCCTGTGGAACGGGGCGCGCGGAAACCTCGACATGCTGCTCGCTCTCGACCTCGCGGGAGGGCGCATCCAGGAGCAGGGCGTGGTCTTCGCCGAGCCCGACGGCACCGTGGTGCGCGACATCACCGCGGTGTACTCGCCGGGAGTGGCGCTGCCGCCGCGCGGCGAGGTGCGCGCGGGGCCGGCGGGCGCGACGCTTCGCTTCCGCCAGACGTTCAAGGCCGCGGGCGAAGGCCGCATCCTCACCGCGCTCACCCGCCGGGATGCGCAAGGGTGGGTCCCCACGTTTCCCGGCAGCGACCGCCTCGTGATGACCCGCCGCCACGCAGGCTAGGCGGGCGGCGAACCTCCGGAGGATTCCATGCGTCTCGTCGCCGCGATCGCCTTCGCCGCCGCCGTGCCCGTTCTCGCGCAGTACCCGTCCCCGGGCGAGGCGCCCCCCGCCGCGCCCGCGAAGGCCGCGCCGGTGCCCGCGAAGCTCGCCGACGTCGCCTGGCTCGTGGGCTACTGGGAGGGCGAGGGCCTGGGCGGGACGATCGAGGACGTGTGGCTTCCGCCGAAGAAGGGCGTGATGCTCGGCGCCTTCCGCCTCGTGAAGGCCGACGGCTCGCGCGGCTTCTACGAGCTCTTCGCGATCGAGGAGGTCGAGGGGACGCTCGAGTTCATCGTCAAGCACTTCCATCCCGACTGGGTGGGCTGGGAGGAGAAGGACAAGGCGCTGCGCATCCGGCTCTCCCACCTCGAGGGCAAGGCCTTCGCCTTCGGCCGCATCCACTTCGAGCGTGCGGGCGAAGACGCCCTCACGATCCGCCTCGGCCTGCGCCTGAAGGACGGCACGACGCGCGAGGAAGTCCTGCGCTACCGCCGCAAGCCCCTGTAGCGCGCGCCGGGCGCCTCCGGCGAAAGGGTAGAATTCCGGGGTGGAACACGCCCGCCGCAACGTCTTTCTGCTCGCCTGCTGCCAGGCGCTGCTCTTCACCAACAACGTCACGCTGATCGCGCTCAACGGCCTCGCGGGGTTCGCGCTCGCCGACAACAAGGCGCTCGCGACCCTGCCCGTGACCGGCTACGTGGTGGGCGCGGCGCTGTGCACCTTCCCGGCCTCGCTCTGGATGAAGCGCGTGGGCCGCAGGAACGGCTTCCTCACCGGGTGCGCGTTCGGCATCGCCGGCGGGCTCGTCGCCACCCTCGCGATCGCGCTCGGAAGCTTCTGGCTGCTGTGCCTGGGCACACTCGTGCTCGGCGGCTACAACGCCTTCGGCCAGTACTACCGCTTCGCCGCGGCCGACGTCGCGCCCATGGACTTCAAGGCGAAGGCGATCTCCTTCGTGATGGCCGGCGGGCTCGTGGGCGGCATCGTCGGGCCGGAGGCGAGCAAGTACACGCGCGAGCTCGTGCAGCCCACCTTCCTCGCCTCCTACGCCTCGCTCATCTTCTTCTGCCTGGTCACCATCGCGATCATCCTTTCGCTGAGGATCCCGGCCCCGAAGGAGCACGAGTCCCACGCGCCGGCGCGGCCGCTCGCCGCGATCATGGCGCAGCCGGCGTTCGTGGTCGCGGTGATGGTGGGCGCCTTCGGCTACGGCGTCATGAACCTGCTGATGACCGCCACCCCGCTCGCGATGGGCTTCTGCGGGCACCCGTACGCGGCGGCCGCGAGCGTGATCGCCGCCCACGTCGTGGCGATGTTCGGGCCGTCCTTCTTCACCGGCTCGCTCATCCAGCGCTTCGGCGTGCTGAACGTGATGCTCGCCGGGGTCGCGGCGATGTTCGCGTGCGTTGGGATCGCGCTCTCCGGCCAGCTCGTCGCGCACTTCTGGTGGTCGCTCGTGCTGCTGGGCGTGGGCTGGAACTTCATGTACGTCGGCGGCACGACGCTGCTCACCGAGGCCTACCGCCCCTCGGAGAAGGCGAAGGCCCAGGGCGCGAACGAGATCCTCGTCTTCACCACCACGGCGACCTCCTCCTTCGCCTCGGGCGTGCTCGTGAACGCCCGCGGCTGGGAGACGCTCAACTACGTGGCGCTGCCCTTCCTCGCCGCGGCCGCCGTGGCCATCGTCTGGTACTCGGTGCGCCGCCGCGCGGCGCCCGCCCCCATCTGAGGAGCGAAGCATGGAGCCCCACACCTTCGAAGTCGGCCTCGCCTGGCCCGCGGACCCCGCGCAGAAGCGCCCTCCGGACCCCGCGTTCTCCCGCAACGCCACGCTCTCGGCGCCCGGCCACGAGCCGTTCGCGGCCTCCTCGCCCACGATCTTCGGCGGCGAGGCGACGCGCTACAACCCCGAGGAGCTCCTCGCCCTCGCGCTCTCCCACTGCCACATGCTCACCTACCTCGCGGTCGCGGCGAAGCGCCGGCTGGAGGTGATCGCCTACGCCGACCGCGCCACCGCCACGCTCGCGCCCGGCCCCTCGGGGAAGGTCCAGGTCACCGACGTGCTGCTGCGCCCGGTCGTGACGCTTCCCCGCGGCGCGGACCTCGAGGCCGCGCGCGCGATGCACGACAAGGCCCACGACCACTGCTTCGTCGCCAACTCGGTGAACTTCCCGGTGCGCCACGAGCCGTCGTTCGTCGAGGCCGGCACTTGAGCGCCGCGCCGCCGCTCTCGCCGAGCGCGCGGCGCGTGCAGGAAGCGCTCGCGGCCCTGGGCCTCGATTGCGCGGTCACCGAGCACGCCGTGCCCGCGCGCACTTCGCAGGAAGCGGCCCTCGTCCTCGGCTGCGAGGTCGCCCGGATCGCGAAGTCGCTCGTCTTCCGCGGCCTCGCGACGGGCTCCCCGGTGCTGGTGGTGGCGAGCGGCGCCAACCGCGTGAGCGAGGCGAAGGTCGGCGCGCTAGCGGGCGAGGCGATCGGGCGCGCCGCGCCGGAGTTCGTGCGCACGGTCACCGGCTTCGCCATCGGCGGGATCCCGCCCGTCGGCCACGCGCAGCCGATCGCGACCTGGGTGGACGAGGCGCTCCTCGCCTTCGAGACGGTCTACGCCGCGGGCGGCACGCCCAACGCGCTCTTCGCGATCGCCTCCGCGGAGCTGCTGCGCGTATGCGGAGGGCGTTCGGCCGACGTTCGCGCCTGAGCGCGCCCGGCGGCAGGCGCCAGCCCGCTCACGGGGTGAGCCGGATCTCCCACTTCTGGTCGATCGGCCCCTTGCCGTCGCCGAGCCCCGGGGGAGGGACGAACTGGTGGCTCGCCAGGAGCCTCGCGGGGTCGGTGAACGGCAGCTCCACGCGCGGATGGGCGCCGGGATGCCCCGTCCCGAAGGCAAGGCCCGGGGCGACTTTCGTCTTGTAGGCGCCCGAGCCGGAGTGCGTGCAGTCGAGCGGGATCTGCTTCATCCCCACGAAGGCGACGAAGGCGAAGTAGGTCTTCTTGCGGTGGTTCAGCTCGAGCGAGCCCTGGGCGTTCATGGGAACCTCGGTCGGCGCCGCGAGCGAGCATTTCCAGGTGTGGATCCGTCCGTCCGCGCCGGGCTGGCTCCGGCCCGTCGTGTCCCATCGGGTGACGAGGGCGGTGGCGCTCGCCTGGCCGGTGTCGTCGGCTTCCGCGCGCTCCACCTTCCCGTCGCCGCCCTCGGCGGCCAGGCGGAACTTCACGCTCGCCTTGTAGGCGAGGCTCTCGTTCGCGGACTTGTCCGCGCCCGACACCTCGACCGTGCCCGCGTAGGTGCCCATCTTCCGGGACTTCGCCTCGGCGAGGCCCGCGGACCCGGCGAACGCCACGGCCGCGACCATGAGGATGCAGCTCGCCTTCCTCGGCCAACACCCGCCGGCCACGCGGCCCGGCTCCTTGCGCTGGTGCATTTCTTCCTCCTGTCGGGAATCGCTTTCGTCGCGCACGCCCTCCGGAGCCGCGGCGGCGCTCGACGACGGGCGGGAGCCTACCACGCTCCTCGAATCCGGCCCGGCGATCGCGGCGCGCCGTGGCGCACGCCTTGCCCGCCTCAGGCCCGGAGCGCGGGCGCGCGCTTGCCGCGCAAGGCGCGCAGCGTCGGGATCGCCGCCGCCAGCAGCAGGGGCAGCATCGTGAGGTTGAGCGTCCGCCAGTCCCAGCGCGCGAGGACCCAGCCCGCCGAGAGCGAGGCGATCGCGACCGAGCCGAACACGAGCGCCTCGTTGAGCGCCTGCGCGCGCGCCCGGTCGGCGGGAGGGCAGCTCACCGCGAGGAGCGTGGTGCCCGCGACGAAGGCGAAGTTCCACCCCAGGCCCAGGAAGACCAGCGCGGACAGGAAATGCAGGAACTCGAGCCCGCTCGCGGCGATCGCCACGTGCGCGAGCAGCAGCCCCAGACCCATGGCGAGCACGCGCTCGGCGCCGAGGCGCTCGACGAGCGATCCGGTGAAGAACGAGGGCAGGAACATCGCGAGCACGTGCCACTGGATGACGACGACGGCGTCGGAAACCGGCAGGCCGCAGCCGAGCATGGCGAGCGGTGTCGCGGTCATGGCCGCGATCATGACGGCGTAGCCCACGGTGGCGCCGGTCACTGCGACGACGAACGCGCTCTGGCGCGCGATCGCGCGCAAGGGGCGGACCGCCGCGGCCGAGGCTTCGCGCGCGGGCCGCGCGATCCTCACGCCGGCGAGCGCGAATCCCGCCAGGAGGGCGAGGCCCGCCTGGGCGAGGTAGGAGCCGGCGAAGGCGTGCAGGGGCCAGAGGTCGCGCAGCCGCCCCGCGAGCTCCGGGCCCGCCACCGCCGCGACCACGCCGCCGGCGAGCACCCAGGAGATCGCGCGGCCCTGCCAATCGCCGCCGGCCGCCTCGGCTGCGGCGAAACGGTAGTAGTTGCCGAAGCCCTGGAAGACGCCGACGAGGAAGTGCCCGGCGCAAAAGGCCGCGAACGATCCCTGCACGATGGCCCCCGCGGAGACGAGGCCGCCGGCGACGCCGATGGCTGCGCCGAGCACGAAGCCCGCGCGCCGGCCGAAGCGGCGCATGAAGAAGGAAGCCGGCACGGTCGCGAGCGCGGTGCCGACCACCGTCAGCGCGATGGGCAGCGTGGCGAGGGCCTTGTCCGCGGCGAGGCCGGAGCCCACGATCGCGGCGAGCGTCATCGCGAGCACGCCCGCCGACAAGGTGAGCGCCTGGGCCGCGGCGAGGAGCGCGACGGTGCCGCGCCCGGACGAGGCGCGGGTCATGCGGCGGGGCGAAACGCGGCGGGCGCTACCGCTCGACCGGGAATCCCGCCGCGCGCCATTCGGGGAACCCGTTCTCGAGGCGCCGCGCCCGCAGGCCGCGGTCGCGCAGCGCGCGCACCGCGTCGAAGGACATGAGGCAGTAGGGGCCGCGGCAGTAGGCGACGACTTCCTTGCGCCTGGGCAGCTTCGCGAGCCGCCCCTGGAGCTGGTCGATGGGCACGTTGATCGCCCCGGGCACGTGGCCGGCCGCGTATTCCTCGGGGGGGCGCACGTCGATCACGACCACGAGGCCCTTCGCGACGCGCTCGAGGAGCTCGGCCGGGGGGACGGGTTCCATCTCGTCCTTGTGCCGGAGCCACGTGCGCACGAGCTTCTCGACCTCGGCCACGCGGCCCTCGGCCACGTGCTGCAGGGCCGAGTAGAGCGCCACCACGTCGTCGCCGGCGAGCGCGTAGTACACGCGCAGCCCCTCCTTGCGCGCGGTGACGAGCCCCGCGCCCCGGAGCGCCTGCAGGTGCTTGGAGCAGTTGGCCATCGAAAGCCCCGTCATCCCCGCGAGCACCTCGACGCTGCGCTCGCCCTGCGCGACGTATTCGAGCAGCTGCAGGCGCGACTCGCTCGCGAGCGCGGCGGCGACGCGCGCGATGTGCTGGTAGAGGGCGGACTTCATCGCTTCGCTTGACGGGGGGGATTTCGGCATATAGTCTACTACTCAACTGATTAGTTGAACAGTCGGGATCACGGGTGCCGGGGCGGCCACGCCCCCATGGTAGCGGAGGGCGGTCGATGCAGGCTTCGGGGTTCGAGGGCTGGGACTGGGCCGTGCGCCTGGGTGCCTTCGCCGGCGTCTTCGCGGCGATGGCGCTCTGGGAGGCGGCCGCGCCCGCGCGCGCGCGCCGGCTCACCCGCGCCTCGCGCTGGAGCGCGAACCTCGGCCTCGCCATCGCGAACACCGTCCTCGCCCGGGTCGTGCTGCCGGTCACGGCCTTCGCCCTCGCGGCCCTGGGGGCGCAGGAGGGCTGGGGCCTGCTCAACCGGGTCGATCTCCCGTTCTGGGCCGAGGTGGCGCTCGCGGTCGTCGCGCTCGACCTCGTCGTCCATTTCCAGCACGTGCTCTTCCACGCGGTGCCCGTGCTCTCGCGCCTGCACGCGGTGCACCACGCGGACCTCGACTTCGACCTCACCACCGGCATCCGCTTCCATCCCCTCGAGATCGTCCTGTCGGCCGTGATCAAGCTCGCGGCCGTCGCGGCGCTCGGCGCCTCGCCGCTCGCGGTGCTCGCCTTCGAGGTCCTGCTCAACGCGACCGCGATGTTCAACCACGCCAACGCCTCCCTGCCCGCGGGCGCGGAGCGCCTCGTGCGGGCGTTGCTCGTCACGCCCGACATGCACCGCATCCACCATTCCGTCGTCGCGGCCGAGCGCAACAGCAACTATGGCTTCTGCCTCTCGGCCTGGGACCGGATCTTCGGCACCTACACGCCCGCGTCGCGCGGCGAGCTCGACATCGGGCTTCCCGACTGGCGCGATCCCGCCGTCGTCGCCACCTTCACCGGCACCGTCGGCATGCCCTTCCACACCGGCAGACCCCCATGAAATTCCTCTTCATCCTCAACGACCCTCCGTACGGGACCGAACGCAGCTACAACGGCCTGCGCCTCGCGCGCGAGACCCTGAAGGACGCCGCCGCGGGCCACGAGGCCCGGGTGTTCCTGCTGGGCGACGCGGCCTCCTGCGCGAAGTCCGGCCAGAAGGTGCCCCAGGGCTTCTACAGCATCGAGGCGCTGATCAAGGGCGTGACCGCGCGCAAGGCCGAGGTCGGCGTCTGCGGCACCTGCATGGACGCGCGCGGCATCGCCGACGCGGAGCTCGCGGAGGGCTGCCATCGCGGCAACATGGCCGAGCTCGCGCAGTGGAGCGTGTGGGCCGACAGGATCGCGGTGTTCTGAGGCCCATGGCCGCGACGGGCGACGCGGGACGCACGGTCCTGGTCCTGGGCGGGGGCATCGGCGGCGTGGCTTGCGCCACGCGGCTGCGCCGCAGGCTGCCCCGGGCGCATCGCGTCGTGCTCGTGGAGCGCGAGGAGCACTACGTCTACTCGCCCTCCACGCTCTGGCTCATGGTCGGCGACCGCACGGCGGCCGAGGTCCGGCGCACGCGCGCAGCCCTCGCGCGAAAGGGCGTGGAGATCGTGCGCGGGACCGTCGAGGCGATCGACCCGGCGGGGCGCTCGGTCCGCGTCGACGGCGCGACGATCCACGGCGACTTCCTCGTCGTCGCCCTGGGCGCGGAGCTCGCCCCGGATGCGGTGCCCGGCCTCGCCGACGCGGGACACGACCTCTACTCGCTCCGGGGCATGGAACGCCTGCGCGATGCCCGCGCGTCGTTCATGCAGGGCCGGATCGCGATCGTCGTGGCGGACCTGCCCTTCAAGTGCCCCGCGGCCCCGAACGAGGCCGCGTTCCTGCTCGAGGCGGACCTGCGCCGCCGGGGCGTGCGCGGCCGGTGCGAGATCTCGCTCTACACGCCGGAGCCCGGGCCCATGCCGGTCGCCGGACCCGAGGTCTCGGGGCGGCTGCGCGCGATGATCGAGGCGCGCGGCATCGGCTATTTCCCCGGCCGCAAGCTCGCCCACGTCGATCCGGGATCGCGGGAACTGGTGTTCGCCGACGCGAGCCGCGCCGGCTACGACCTGCTCGCCTTCGTGCCGCCGCATCGCGCCCCGACGGTCGCCCGCGAGGCGGGCCTGCTGGGCGAATCGGGCTGGATCGCCGTGGACCGCCACACGCTCGCCACCCGCTTCCCCGGCGTGTTCGCGATCGGCGATGCCGTGGGCATCGGGCTCGCCAACGGCCGGCCGCTTCCGAAGGCGGGCGTTCTCGCCCATGCGCAGGCCGACGTGGTCGCCGACAACCTCGCCTTCGAGATCACCGGCCGGGGCGCGGCGCGCGCCTTCGACGGCCGCGGCGCGTGCTTCATCGAGACGGGCGACGGCCGGGCAGGCTTCGGCGACGGGGACTTCTTCGCCGAGCCCGCGCCGCGCGTGCGCCTTCGCCCGCCGGGCCGGCTGCTGCACCTGGGCAAGGTCCTCTACGAGAAGTACTGGCTCGGGCTCTGGTTCTAGCCGGCCGGGCGCGCGGGCCCGGTGACGCGCCCGTCGTCCACCTCCCGGCGCCGATTCCATGTCCGAAAACGGCCGGACGGCGGCCGCGCCCGTGCGCGACGATGGGCCCTTGCGACCGACCGAGGAGGTCCAATGGATTTCCGCATCGCGGGACTGCCCCCCGAACCCTTCGCGAGGCTCTTCGACCTGGACGACGAAGCGCTCGCGCGCCACCGCGCGATCCGCCGCATCGTCGACTCGAAGCCCGGAGCGCCCTGCCGCGTGAGCCTCGAGGACGCCGAGCCCGGCGAGGAGGTCGTGCTCGTGCACTACGAGCACCACCCGGTGGATTCACCCTACCGCGCGAGCCATGCGATCTACGTGCGGCGGCTCGCCCGCGAGGCGTACGACCGCGTGAACGAGGTGCCCCCGGCGCTCGCCTCGCGCCTGCTCTCGGTGCGCGCCTTCGATCCGGCCGGCCTCATGGTGGGCGCGGACCTCGGCGAGGGACGGGAGCTTCCCGCCCTGCTCGAGCGGTTCCTCGCCGATCCCGCGGTCGCGTACCTGCACGCGCACTACGCGCGCGCGGGCTGCTTCGCCGCGCGCATCGACCGCGCGTAGTCGCCGCTCAGAGGTCGACGCGGTCGACCGCCCAGGAGATCCCCGCGACGTCGGGCATCTCGCGGCCGTCGTCCTTGCCGAACTCCGCCTCGATCGCCGCGTTGAGCTTGGCGTTCATCGCGAGCACCAGCGCCTCGTTCGCGCCCCGGGCCGCCGCGAGGTTGGACATCTCGGCGGGATCGCCCTGCAGGTCGAAGAGCTCGGGGTCGTTCAGCCCGTAGAGCGCGTCGAGCGTCGTCGGGCGGTTGCGCTGCATCGGCGAGAAGTAGCGCGTGAACTTGTAGCGGCCGTCGAACACCGTGCGCAGGCTCCCGCGCTTGCGCAGGTCCGGCCGGAATCCGCTTTCCTTCATCGCAACCTTGACGTCCTTGCCGGCCACCGTCGCCTCGGCCATCACCCGCATCAGCTCGGCGTCGTTCTGCGCGAGCCCGCTGTACGAGAAGAGGATCGAGGGGCGCACCGTGTCGATCCTGGCCGACTGCGGATCGCCGAGCGCGGACGAGAGGTCCCTTCCCGGCAGGTCGCGGCCGGCCGCCTCGCCGATGCGCGCGCGGTCCATGCCGGCCATGGCGAGCAGCGACGGGGCGAGGTCGATGTGGCTCGTGAGCGCGCGGCAGTCCCGGCCCCCGCGCACGTCCGGGTGCACCACGAAGAACGGCAGGTGCAGGCTCTCCTCGTAGGCGAAGGCACCCTTGCCGCGAAGCCCGTGCGCGCCGCCCATCTCCCCGTGGTCGGACGTGAAGACGACGATCGTGCGCTCGGCGAGCCCCAGCGCGTCGAGCTCCGCGAGGACCCCCGCGAGCTGCGCATCCACCGCCCGGATGCAGTTGAGGTAGTAGTCGTTGAAGCGCCGCCAGCGCGCCTCCTCGAGGGGGATGCGCCCCAGCGTGTGGCCCCAGGCCTTGTCGAACTCGCCGTGGGCGCGCGGGCGCCCGGGCTCGTCGAAGGGCTGCCTGAGGCTCGCCGGGGGCGCCAGGTTCCACTTCGCCCGGTAGTCGGGGTGGTCGGGGGCGCGCGCGGCGTGCATCATCAGCCGCCCGGTGTCCTGGACGCGCTCGCCCGGCGCGTCGGAGTTGAAGTACATGATGTCGTGCGGGTTCACGAGGCTCACGGTGAGGGCCCAGGGCTTGCCCGCGTCGCTCAGGGGCCGGCCCTTGTTGCGCAGCCACGAGATGGCGCTGCCCGCGATCAGGTGGTCGAAGCGATAGCCCCCGAGCTCGTGCGCGAGGACGTCGCCCGGCCACGCGTAATCGGAGAACCCGTAGGACTCCATCTCGGTCGTGAAGAGGCGGTCGGGGTTGGTGCTCTCGAATTCCTTGTTGAGGTGCCACTTGCCCTTGTAGGCGGTGTAGTAGCCCGCCTTGCGCAGCATGTGGCCGATCGTGGGGACCTTCGGCGAGAGCGCCCGGACCCAGGGCGCGTCCGCGTTCTCGAACATCCCGTTGTCGGCCGTCTGCAGCCCGGTCATCATCACGGCGCGCGACGACGTGCACATCACCGCCGGGCAGTAGTGGTTGTGGAAGGTCACGCCCGTGCGCTGCAGCCTCTCGTGGCCGGGCAGCCGCAGCCCCGCGGGGCGGCGCCGGAAATACCGCTCCTGGTCCGTGAAGACGAAGAGGATGTTGAAGGGTGCCGCCTTGCGGGGCGAACGCGCCGGCGGCGCCGGGGCGCCCGCGGCGGCGGCCGCGCCCGCTCCCCCGAGTGCCGTGGCGGCGATCCCGGTCGCCACCTGCGCGAGGAAGTCGCGCCGGGTGATGCCTTCGCGTTCGTCGTTCGTTGCGCTCATCAGGACCTCCTTCGTTTCCGGAGGCGCACTATACGCGATCGGCCCCGCGCCGACCGCACCCGGCGCCGGCATTCGATGTCCGAAAACGGCGAACGAATCCGCGGCGGGCGGCGGATAATGCCCCCATGGACCTCGATGACGACCAGTGCTACCGGGCGCTCCTCGCGCACGACGCGCGCTTCGACGGGCGTTTCTTCGTGGGCGTGGGCACCACGCGCATCTACTGCCGCCCGGTTTGCACCGCGCGCACGCCCCACCGGCACAACTGCCGCTTCTTCCCGAGCGCCGCGGCCGCCGAGTCCGAGGGCTTCCGGCCCTGCCTGCGCTGCCGGCCCGAGCTCGCGCCCGGCTACGCCATCGTCGACGCGAACCGGCGCCTCGCGCAGGCCGCCGCGGGGTTGATCGAGGACGGGCGGCTGGAGGACGCGAGCCTCGCGGACCTGGCTTCGACGCTGGGCGTCACGGACCGGCACCTGCGCCGCGTCTTCCAGCAGGAATTCGGCGTCTCTCCCGTCGAGTACGCGCAGACGCAGCGGCTTCTTCTCGCCAAGCGCCTGCTCACCGACACCGGGCTTCCCGTGCTCGAGATCGCGATGGCGAGCGGCTTCGCGAGCCTCAGGCGCTTCAACGACCTCTTCCGCACGCGCTATCGCATGACGCCGGGGGAGCTGCGCCGCGCGAGCCCCGCGCGCCGCCCGCCCGGGCGCCTCGACTTCGACCTCGCCTATCGCCCGCCCTACGACTGGGAGGCGATGCTCGCGTTCCTCGGCCGGCGCGCCATCGCCGGCGTCGAGGCCGTCGACGGAAAGCGCTATCGGCGTACGCTGGGGCTGGGAGCCCGCCTTCGCGGGGGCGACGGAACAAGGGGGGGCGACGCGGCGAAGGGGGGCGACCAGAGGCTCGTCGGCTGGGTGGAGGTCGCGCCGTCGCCGCGCAAGTCGGCGTTGCGCGTGACGATGAGCGCCTCGCTGGCCGGCGCCGCACCCGCGGTGCTCGCGCGGATGAAGTGCCTCCTCGATCTCGCCGGCCGCCCCGACGAGATCGCCGGCGCCCTGGGCGCGCTCGCCGCGGACCATCCGGGATTGCGGCTGCCGGGCGCGGCCGACGGCTTCGAGGTCGCGGTGCGCGCGATCCTCGGCCAGCAGGTCACGGTGAAGGCCGCGGCGACCCTCGCCGCGCGCTTCTCGAAGGCCTTCGGCGTGCCGATCGCAACACCCCACGCGGAGCTCGACCGCCTCTTCCCCCGCGCATCCGAGGTGGCCGCCCTCGACCCCGCGCGCATCGCCGGGCTCGGCGTGATCGCGAGCCGCGCCCGCGCGATCGTCGCGCTCGCCGCCGAGGTCGCCTCGGGGCGATTGCGCCTCGAGCCGAACGCCGACATCGCCCCCACGATCGCGAAGCTCGAGAGACTGCCGGGCGTCGGACCGTGGACCGCGCAATACATCGCGATGCGCGCGCTCGCCTGGCCCGACGCCTTTCCCCATCCCGACGTCGCCGTGCTGAAGGCGATGCGCGAGAAGGACGCCCGCCGCGCCCTCGAGCGCGCCGAAGCCTGGCGGCCGTGGCGCGCCTACGCCGTGCTGCACCTGTGGAAATCCCTCGAGTCGCCGAAGGAGCCCTGACATGAACCGATACGCCCGCCTCACCACCCCGCTCGGCCCGATGGTCGCGATCGCGCTCGGGGGGCGCCTGGTCGCGATCGATTTCGAGGACGCGAAGCACGCGCGCGCGATCGGCGCGGACTGGAGCGAGGACCCGCAGGCTCCGCCGCTGCGGGAGTGCGCCGCGCAGCTCTCGGAATACTTCGCGGGGCGCCGCCGCGTCTTCGACCTGCCGCTCGCCCCCGAGGGCACCGCGTTCCAGCAGCGCGTCTGGCGCGAGATCGCGCGCGTGCCTTTCGGGGAGACGATCTCCTACGCCGCGCTCGCCGCGCGCGCGGGGGCGCCGGGCGCCGCCCGCGCCGCGGGAGCGGCCACGGGGCGCAATCCCCTCGCGATCGTCGTGCCCTGCCACCGCATCGTCGGAAGCTCGGGCGAGATCACCGGCTACGCGGGCGGCGTCGAGCGCAAGGCGCGGCTCCTCGCGCTCGAGAGCGGCGGCGACCTCTTCTCCCGGGCCGCGGCTTGAGGCCCGCGGACCTCGCGCGCCTCTTCACGCTCGCCGCCCTCTGGGGCGGGTCGTACCTCTTCATGCGCGTCGCCGTCCCCCACGTCGGGGTCGCGTGGGTGGTCGAGGGGCGCACGCTCGCCGGGGGGCTGGTGATGGTCGCCTTCCTCCTGCTCGCGCGCCGTCCCTTCGCCGTCCGGGCGCACTGGCGCGGCTACCTCGTGATCGGCGTCCTCGGAGTGGCGATCCCGTTCTGGCTCATCGCCACGGCGGTGAAGACGATCGACGCGTCCACCGCGGCGATCCTCAACAGCACCTCGCCCATCTTCTCGGCGATCGTCGCGGCGATCTGGCTTCGCGAGCGCCTCACGCTCGAGAAGGTCGCGGGCATCGCGTTGTCCATCGCCGGGATCGCGATCCTCGTCGGCTGGGCGCCGAAGCCCGCCAGCGCGGCCGAGCTCCTCGCCGGCTCGCTCTCGCTCGCGGCCTGCGCGTGCTACGGGTTCGTCGCCGTCTACACGAAGGTCCACCTCGCCGAGGCGCCCTCGAGCGCGCTTTCCGCGGCGAGCTGCCTCGTGGCCGCGGGCGCGATGGCGCCGTTCACGCCCTGGGCGGCGCTCGCCGCGCCCGTGCCGCCCCACGCCTGGGCGGCGGTCGCCGCCCTCGGCGTGCTGTGCACCGGGGTCGCCTTCATCCTCTACTACCGCCTGATCGCGGACCTCGGCCCCGTGAGGGCGGTGATGGTCACGCTCCTCATCCCGGTGTTCGGCATCCTCTGGGGCGTGCTGCTGCTCGGCGAGCCCCTCACCGCGGGGCGCGTGGCGGGCTGCGCCATCGTGCTCCTGGGCTGCGCCCTCGCCCTCGGCCTGCTGCGCCTGCCGTCGAGGCGCCAGACGGCGTAGTAGCATCGGGCCCATGCCCAACCGCCTCGCGAACGAGACCAGCCCCTACCTCCTGCAGCACGCCGCGAATCCCGTCGACTGGTACCCGTGGGGGCCCGAAGCGCTCGCGGAAGCGAAGCGCACCGGCAAGCCCATCCTCCTCTCCGTCGGCTATTCGGCCTGCCACTGGTGCCACGTGATGGCCCACGAGTCCTTCGAGGATGAGGCCATCGCGAGGCTGATGAACGAGAACTTCGTGAACATCAAGGTCGACCGCGAGGAGCGCCCCGACATCGACCAGATCTACCAGGTCGCGCAGGCGATGCTCACGCAGCGCTCCGGGGGCTGGCCGCTCACGATGTTCCTCACCGCGGACCAGCGGCCGTTCTTCGGCGGGACCTATTTCCCCAGGACCGCGCGCTACGGGCTGCCGGGCTTCGGGGACCTGCTCCTGCGCGTGCGCGCCTTCCACGACGAGCACGCCGAGGAGATCCGCGGCCAGAACGAGCAGCTCGTGGCCGCGATCGCGCGCACCAACCCCACGGGCGCGGCGCATCGCTCGGAGTTCTCGCGGGCACCCCTCGACGAGGCGGCCTCGCTCCTCGAGGCGGGCTTCGATTCCCGGCACGGAGGCTTCGGGCGCGCGCCCAAGTTCCCGCATCCCGATTCCCTCGCGCTGCTCCTGCGCCGCCACGCGGCGCGAGGCGACGCGAAGGCGCTGGAAATGGCGACCTTCACCCTCGCGCGCATGGCCGAGGGCGGCCTCTTCGACCAGCTCGGCGGGGGCTTCGCGCGCTACAGCGTCGACGACGAGTGGGCGATCCCGCACTTCGAGAAGATGCTCTACGACAACGGGTGGCTGCTCGGCGTCTACGCCGACGCCTGGGCGATCGGGCGCGAGCCCCTCTTCGCGAAGGTGTGCGAGGAAACCGCGGACTGGGTCCGGCGCGAGATGCAGGCCGCGGCCGGCGGCTACCACGCCTCGCTCGACGCCGATTCCGAGGGCGAGGAAGGCCGCTTCTACGTGTGGACGCGCGAGGCGGTGCGCTCGCTCCTCGCGCCCGAGGAGTTCGCGGTCGCCGCGCCCCACTTCGGGCTCGACCGGGCGCCCAACTTCGAGGACCACGCCTGGCACCTGGTCGTCGCGAAGCCCCTCGCCGAGGTCGCGGCGGAGCTTCGCATCGCGCTGCCGCAGGCCGCCGAGCGGCTCGCCGCCGCGCGCGCGAAGCTCCTCGCCGCGCGTTCGCGGCGCGTGCGCCCGGGCCTCGACGACAAGGTGCTCACCTCGTGGAACGCGCTCATGATCGGCGGCATGGCGAGGGCCGCGCGCGTCTTCGGCCGTCCCGACTGGCTCGCCTCGGCGCGCCGCGCGCTCGCCTTCCTTCGCGCGACGATGTGGCGCGAGGGCCGGCTGCTCGCGACCGCGAAGGGCGGCCGGGCGCACCTCGACGCCTACCTCGACGACCACGCGTTCCTGATCGCCGCGCTCCTCGAGACGATGCAGGCGGACTTCGATCCCGGCGACCTCGAGTGGGCCACGGAACTCGCCGACCGGCTGATCGAGGACTTCCAGGACCGGGAGGCGGGCGGCTTCTTCTTCACCGCCGACGGCCACGAGCGGCTCATCCACCGGCCCAAGCCCGGCCACGACAACGCCACCCCCTCGGGCAACGGCGTGGCCGCCTGGGCGCTCAACCGCCTCTCCTTCCTCGTGGGCGACGACCGCTACCGCCAGGCCGCCGAAAGGGCGCTCGCGCTCTTCTGGCCGCAGATCGCGCGCCATCCCGCGGGCTTCGGTAGCTTCCTCATGGCCCTCGAGGAGATCCTGGAGCCGACCCGGACCGTCCTGGTGACAGGTCCCGGGAAGGACTTCGCGCCCTGGCGCCGCCTCCTGGATGCGGCTTACCTGCCCGCCACCATGACCCTCTTCCTGCCCGCCGGCACCCCGGGTCTGCCGCCCCCCCTCGCGAAGCCGGCGGGAGGGGCGGTCAACGCCTGGGTCTGCGAAGGCGTTACTTGTCTGGCCCCCGTGGGCGACGCGGGCGAATTGCGCGAACGGCTCGAATTGCCCAGAATTGCGGCTTCCGCGCCGCACAATCAACCGTGATCTAAGGAGCGTTTCATGAAGAAGTACGGTCCCCTGCTCGCCGCGCTCGGCCTCGCCGTCGCCGCGACGCCCGCCCTCGCCGACGAAGCCCTGGCGAAGAAGAGCGCCTGCACCGCCTGCCACGCCATCGACAAGAAGCTCGTCGGTCCCGCCTACAAGGATGTCGCCAAGAAGTACGCCGGCAACAAGGGCGCCGAGGCGATGCTGTTCGACAAGGTCAAGAAGGGCGGAAAGGGCACCTGGGGCGAGGTCCCGATGCCCCCGAACCCCAACGTCAAGGACGAGGACGTGAAGACCCTCATCAAGTGGGTCCTGTCGCTGAAGTAAGCGACCGCTCACCGATCGACCCGAAAGCCGGCCCCGTGCCGGCTTTTTTCATTCCGGCGCGGGAAATATCCACAGGCCCTTCGATCAGAATGCTTCCCGGCCTCAATTGGGAGATAATTGCGGCCTTGTTTTGACCCCACCCATCCGCCCCACCCCATCCCACCAGGAGATGCACGCATGAATCGCTCGATGAAGCTGGCCGTCGCGGTCGCCGCCGCCCTCGCGCTGGCCGCCTGCGGCAAGAAGGAAGAAGCCCCGAAGACCGAGGCGAAGCCCGCCGCCCCCGCGGGCGTGACGGTCACCATCGCCCACGCGGGCCCGCTCACCGGCTCCATCGCCCACCTGGGCAAGGACGACGAGAACGGCGTCGCGCTCGCCGTCCAGCACGCGAACGACAAGAAGCTCACGATCGGCGGCCAGCCCGTCACCTTCAAGATGGTGAGCGAGGACGACCAGGCCGACCCGAAGGTGGGTACCACGGTCGCGCAGAAGCTCGTGGACGCGAAGGTCGCCGCCGTCATCGGGCACCTCAACTCCGGCGTGACGATCCCCGCCTCCGAGCTCTACGCGAAGGCCGGCATCCCGATGATCTCGGGCTCGGCCACGAACCCGACGGTCACCGAGCGCGGCATGAAGACGGTGTTCCGCACCGTGGGCCGCGACGACCAGCAGGGCCCGGCCATCGCCGCCTACATCGCGAGCGAGCTCAAGGGCAAGAAGGTCGCGATCATCGACGACAAGACCTCCTACGGCGAGGGCCTCGCCAACGAGGTCGAGAAGACGCTCAAGGCCTCGAAAGTCGCCATCGTCACGCGCGAGCGCACCAGCGACAAGGAAACCGACTTCAAGGCGATCCTCACGAAGATCAAGGGCAAGAGCCCCGACGTCGTCTTCCACGGCGGCATGGACGCCACGGGCGGCCCGATGCTCAAGCAGGCGCGCGAGCTCGGCATCAAGGCGGTCTTCGCCTTCGGCGACGGCGCCTGCACCGACGAGATGTCGAAGCTCGCGGGCGCGGCCTCCGAGGGCATGGCGTGCTCGCAGGCGGGCCTGCCGGCAGTGGCCTCCAGCAAGGACTTCCAGGACGCGTTCAAGGCGAAGTACGGCGAGATCAAGCAGTACGCGCCCTACTTCTACGACGCGACCAACGCCGTGATCGAGGCGATGAAGAAGGCGAACTCCACGGACCCGGCGAAGTTCGCCCCCGAGATCTTCAACGTGTCCTTCGCGGGCGCCACGGGCAAGGTCGAGTTCGACGCCAAGGGCGACCGCAAGGACGCCGAGATCACGATCTTCCGCATGGGCAAGGACGGCAAGATCGCCCCGAAGGCGATCGTGAAGAACGGCGTGTCGACGCCGTTCGGCCAGCCCCCCGCGGCGGCCCCGGCCCCGGCCAAGGCCCCCGAGGCCAAGAAGGACGAGAAGAAGAAATAGCCGGCTTGCGGCACAATGCAACGGCACCGGAAACGGTGCCGTTCTTGTTTCCGGGGGGCGCCACCTGGACATCCTTCTCCAGCAGGTCATCAACGGCCTGACGCTCGGCTGCGTGTACGCCGTGGTCGCCCTCGGCTACACGATGGTCTACGGCATCGTGCAGCTGATCAACTTCGCCCACGGCGAGGTGGTGATGATCGGCTGCATGGTCGCCTTCTCGGTGTTCGTGGCGCTCGCCGGCTCGGGCCTGCCGCCGCTCGCGGTGCTCGGCCTGGGCATCCTCGCCGCGGTTCCCGTGTGCATGGCCGTGGGGTACACGGTCGAGCGCGTGGCCTACCGGCCGCTCAGGAGCGCCCCGCGCCTCGCCCCGCTCATCACCGCGATCGGCGTGTCGATCGTGCTGCAGCACCTCGCGCTCCTCGTCTGGAGCCGCAACATCATCGCCTTCCCGCAGATCATCGAGCTGAGGCTCTTCCACTTCGGGAGCTCGGAGTCGAGCGCCTCGATCTCCAACATCCAGGTCGCGATCATCGCCACCTCGGTCGCGATGATGGCGGGGCTGCTCGCGCTCGTCTACCGCACGAAGATCGGCATCGCCATGCGCGCGACCTCGCAGAACCCCCAGGTCGCCGGGTTGATGGGCATCGACATCGACCGGGTGATCTCGGCCACCTTCGTGATCGGGGCGGGGCTCGGCGCGGTCGCGGGCGTCATGGTGGGCAGCTACTACGGCGTCGCGCACTACCAGATGGGGTTCCTGCTCGGGCTCAAGGCCTTCAGCGCGGCGGTGCTCGGGGGCATCGGCAACCTCGCCGGCGCCGTGCTCGGCGGCATCCTCATGGGGCTGATCGAGTCGCTCGGCGCCGGTTACGTGGGCGACTTCACGAACGTGTGCTTCCTCGACCGGTTCCTGCCCGGCTTCGCCGAGGTCTGCGAGGCGAGCCCGACCTCGAGCCTCTTCGGCTCGAACTACAAGGACGTGTACGCCTTCATCGTCCTCATCCTCGTGCTCGTCTTCCGCCCCTCGGGGCTGCTCGGCGAGCGCGTCGGCGACCGCGCCTGAGCCCATGACCGACCTCTTCCCCGCCGCCTGGCGCCGGCACCCGGCCCTCCTCTGGGGCGGGGTGGCGCTCATCGTCGTCGCGCTCGTCGCGCTGCCTTTCGCGCTCGCGATGGCGGGCACCGCGTGGGTGCGGATCACCAACCTCGCGATCCTCTTCGTTCTGCTCTCGCTCGGGCTGAACATCGTCGTGGGCTACGCGGGGCTCCTGGACCTCGGCTACATCGCCTTCTACGCGGTCGGCGCGTACACCTACGCGCTGCTCGCCTCGCCGCATTTCGACCTGCACCTGCCCTGGTGGGCGATCCTGCCCATCGGGGCGGCGATCGCCTGCCTCTTCGGGGTGCTGCTCGGAACGCCCACGCTGAAGCTGCGGGGCGACTACCTGGCGATCGTCACGCTCGGCTTCGGCGAGATCATCCGCATCTTCCTCAACAACCTCTCGGAGCCCTTCAATCTCACCAACGGGCCCAAGGGGCTCGCCACCATCGACCCGGTGCGCTTCCTCGGGATCGACTTCGGCACCGCCTCGAGCTTCGCGGGCCTCGTCTTCTCGGAGGCGATCAAGTACTACTACTTCCTGCTCGCGGTGCTGTTCCTGGTGATCGTCGTGAACCTGCGGCTGCAGGATTCGCGCATCGGGCGCGCCTGGGAGGCGATCCGCGAGGACGAGATGGCGGCGCGCGCCATGGGCATCAACACGGTGCACATGAAGCTGCTCGCCTTCGCGATGGGGGCCTCCTTCGGCGGCATCGCCGGCGGCATGTTCTCCTCGATCCAGGGCTTCATCAGCCCGGAGAGCTTCATCCTCACCGAGAGCGTGATGGTGCTCTCGATGGTGGTGCTCGGCGGCATGGGCAACATCTGGGGCGTGATCCTGGGCGCGATCCTGCTCTCCTTCGTGCCCGAGATCCTGCGCTACACCGTGGAGCCCGCGCAGCGCTGGCTCTTCGGGCGCTCGCTCATCGATCCCGAGGTGATCCGCATGCTCCTCTTCGGGCTCGCGATGGTGGTGATGATGCTCTTCCGGCCCGCGGGCCTGTGGCCCTCGGCGGTCAGGAAGCGCGAGCTCGCTCGCGAGCCCGGGGAGGCGGCTTGAGCGCGGCCCCCGCGAGCGCCCCCGCCCCGCTCCTCGCGGTCGCGGGCGTCACCAAGCGCTTCGGCGGCCTCACGGCGCTCGCCGACGTGGGCTTCGCGATCCGCGCGGGCGAGATCTTCGGCCTGATCGGCCCGAACGGCGCGGGCAAGACGACGCTTTTCAACGTGCTCACGGGCCTCTACCGGCACGACGAGGGGACGATCGACTTCCGGGGCGAGCGGCTGCGGGGGGTGACGCCGGACCGCATCGCGCGCCTGGGGATCGCGCGCACTTTCCAGAACATCCGCCTGTTCGCCAACCTCTCGGCGATCGAGAACGTGATGATCGGCCGGCACGTGCGCACGCGCGCGGGGGTGGTCGGCGCCATCGTGCGCGACGCGGCCACCCGCGCCGAGGAAGCCGCGATCCACCGCAGGGCGCACGAGCTGCTCGACTACGTGGCGATCGCGGGGCGCGCCAACGAGCTCGCCAAGCATTTGCCCTACGGCGACCAGCGCCGGCTCGAGATCGCCCGGGCGCTCGCGACCGACCCGAAGCTGCTCGCCCTCGACGAGCCCGCCGCGGGCATGAACGCCACCGAGAAGCTCGAGCTGCGCCGGCTGCTCGAGACGATCCGCCGCGACGGGGTGACGATCCTGCTGATCGAGCACGACGTGCGCCTCGTCATGGGCCTGTGCGACCGCGTCCTCGTGCTCGACTACGGCCGCAAGATCGCCGAAGGCCCGCCCGCCGAGGTCCAGCACGACCCGAAGGTCATCGAGGCCTACCTGGGCGCTCCGCGCGCGGCCCCGGGCGGCGCATGAGCCTGCTCGCGCTCGAGGGCCTGCAGGTCGCCTACGGCGGCATCCGCGCCGTGAAGGGCGTGGACATCGCCGTCGAGCCCGGCGAGCTCGTCTGCCTCATCGGCGCCAACGGCGCGGGCAAGACCACGACGCTGCGGGCGATCACCGGCCTCGTGCGCCCCGCGGGCGGGCACATCCGCTACGACGGGACCGAGATCGCGGGGCTGCGGCCCCACCAGATCGCGCGCCGGGGGCTCGCGCTCGTCCCCGAGGGGCGCGGCGTCTTCCCGCAGCTCACGATCGAGGAGAACCTCGCGATGGGGGCCTACGCGCGCAGCGACCGCGCGGCGGTGGCCGCCGACACCGAGCGCACTTTCGCGCACTTCCCGCGGCTGCGCGAGCGCCGCCGCCAGACCGCGGGCACGCTCTCGGGCGGCGAGCAGCAGATGCTCGCGATCGGGCGCGCGCTCATGAGCCGGCCGCGGCTGCTGCTGCTCGACGAGCCGAGCATGGGGCTCGCCCCGCTCATGGTCGAGCGCATCTTCGAGGTGATCCGCACCATCGCCGCCGAGGGCGTGACCATGCTGCTCGTCGAGCAGAACGCGCGGCTCGCGCTCGAGGCGAGCCATCGCGGCTACGTGCTCGAGGGCGGGCTCGTGAGCCTCGCGGGGCCCGCGCGAGAGCTCCTCGGCAATCCCCGCGTGCGCGAGGCCTATCTCGGGGAGTGAATCCCAGGAAGGGGAACGCGAATCCCGCGCAGGCGCTACACTTGTAACCCCCGAGTGACCGGACTCACAGACGCGCCTTCCGCCCCGAAAAGACAATAACAAGAGACTCCCCCTTCGAGCCCGCCGGCCCGCGCCGGCAGCCACCCTGCGCCCCATGACACTGAACCGGACTGCCCGTACGGCCCTCTACGGCATCGCCGCGGCGGTCCTCCTCGCCACGCTCGCCTTCCTCTTCCTCAAGACGGAGACCGGCGGCTTCCAGCGCCGCGCCGAGGCGCTCGCCCGCCTGAACGAGCTGCGCGACACCGACCTGCGCTGGGACCTCGACGCGGCCGCGCTGCGCTCGAGCGCGGGCGCGGCCCCGCTCGCGCCCATCGACCGGGCCCCGGGCGCGTCGCGGGCGCTGCGCGAGCTGCGCCAGGCGGCCGCGGGCTTCGACAGCCCCGCGCTCGCCCCGGCGCTCGCCGCGGTGCCCGGCGGGGCGGATTCGCGCGTCGTGCCGGGGGCGGGCGCCGTGTCGGGCGCGTCGGTGACGTCGCGCGCGACGGGGGACTTCCCGCTGCCGGCCCCCGCGACCCGCCTCGTCGCGACGGGGCGCGTCCTGGGCGGTGAGACGATCTGGGAGGACGCCGAGGGGGCGCTCGTCGCCTCCGAC
>JBGAQP010000010.1:122190-122571 GCA_044220635.1 Usitatibacteraceae bacterium | reverse complement strand
ACCCTCGAGCGGCTGGTCGGTGCGCTTCCCGATCCGCGCGCGCCCCATGTCCCGCCGGAGCGGTTCGCCGCGCGCCTCGAGCTTCCGGCCGAAGCCGAAGGCGCCGAGGCGCTGCTCTTCCCGTTGCGGCGCCTGCTCGCCGAAATGGAAGGCTTCCTCCGCGGCCGCGGCGCGGGCATCCAGCACCTGGCGCTCGGCCTGGAGCCCGCGCGGGGCGCATCCACGCGCCTCGACCTCGAGTTCGCCTCCCCCGAGCGGGAAGCCGAGTTCATCCTCGCGATCGCGCGCGAGCGCCTCGGCCGGCGACGGCGAGGCGAAACGAAGCAGCACGTTGGCGGCCTTGACCTTGAGCCGCCGCCCGGTCGAGGTCTCGACCTGCAG
>JBGAQP010000010.1:0-122180 GCA_044220635.1 Usitatibacteraceae bacterium | reverse complement strand
CTGGTCTCGTTGTACAGCGGCAGGAACTTGCTCACCGCCTCCTCGCGGGAGAACGAGAAGGTCGCCTGCGTGAGGTCGTTGGTGCCGAAGGAGAAGAACTCGGCGTCCGTCGAGAGGCTCGCGGCGCGCCTGGGGCGGGGGCGCGTCTTCGGCATCGCGCTCGCCGACGACCATCGGCCCGAGCGCGGCTGGAGACCGGGCCCGGGCAGCGGGCTCGCCGGTCCCTATGGCCCGCGCCCGGCCTGGTTGCTGTCGCGCCCCCAACGGCTGGTCACGCAGGCGGGCCACCCGGTCTGGCAGGGGCCCCTCGATCTCCTCTCGGGCCCCGAGCGCATCGAGGCGGGATGGTGGGACGGCGAGCCCGTCGCGCGCGACTACTTCGTCGCGGCCAACCCCGCGGGCGAGACCTGCTGGGTCTACCGCGAGCACCGCGATCCCGCGGCCTGGTACCTGCACGGGGTGTTCGCATGATCCCCGGCTACGCGGAGCTGCACGCGCTCAGCAACTACACCTTCCTGCGCGGGGCCTCGGACCCCGAGGAACTCGTGCATCGCGCCGCCGAGCTGGGCTACGCCGCGCTCGCGATCACCGACGAGTGCTCGGTCGCGGGCGTGGTACGCGCCCACGTGGCCGCGCGCCAGGCGAAGCTGAAGCTCATCGTCGGCTCCGAGTTCCGGCTCGACGACGGCCTGCGCCTCGTCCTGCTTGCCGCGAGCCTCGCGGGCTACGAGCGCCTCTGCGAGCTGATCACGCGCGCGCGGCGCGCGGCGCCCAAGGGCGAGTACCGCCTCGGGCGGGGGGACCTGCCGCGCGAAACGGCGGGCCTGCTCGCCCTCTGGCTTCCGGGAGACGAGCCCGCGGAGGCCGACGCCCGCTGGGTCGCGGAGCGCTTCCCCGGCGAGGCCTGGATCGCGGTCGAGCTCTCCCGCGGGCCCGACGACGCTGCCCGGCTCGCCGCGCTCGAGGCGCTCGGCCGGCGGGCGGGGCTCGGCTGCCTCGCCGCGGGAGACGTGCACATGCACATTCGCGGCCGCAAGTGCGTGCAGGACGTGCTCACCGCGATCCGCCTGCGCTGCACGGTCGCCGAGGCCGGGCGGAGGCTGCATCCGAACGCCGAGCGCTACCTGCGTCCCGTGGGCCGGATCGCCGCGATCCATCCGGCCCGGCTCCTCGCGGCCACGCTCGATGCGGCGAGCCGCTGCGCCTTCTCGCTCGACGAGATCCGCTACGAGTATCCCGAGGAGCTCGTGCCCGCGGGGCAGACGCCCGCCACGCACCTCGCGAAGCTCGCTGCCGAGGGCCTCGCGCGGCGCTATCCCGCGGGGATACCGCCTTCGGTGAGCGCCACGGTCGCGCACGAACTGCGGCTCATCGCGGAGCTCGGCTACGAGCCCTTCTTCCTCACGGTGCACGACATCGTCGCCTTCGCCCGCGGCCGCGGCATCCTCTGCCAGGGCAGGGGCTCCGCGGCCAATTCCGCCGTCTGCTACGCGCTCGGCATCACCGAGGTCGACCCGGGGCGCATGTCCGTGCTCTTCGAGCGCTTCATCTCGAGGGAGCGCAACGAGCCTCCCGACATCGACGTCGACTTCGAGCACCAGCGGCGCGAGGAGGTGATCCAGTACCTCTACGGGAAGTACGGCCGCGAGCGGGCCGCGCTCGCCGCCGTCGTCATCACCTACCAGCCCCGCAGCGCGCTTCGCGACGTGGGCAAGGCGCTGGGCCTGTCGCTCGACCAGGTCGACCTCCTCGCCAAGTCGATGTCCTGGTGGGACGACCGCGAGACGATGCGAACCAGGCTCGCGGAGGCCGGCTTCGATCCCGGCAACGCGGTGATGCGCCAGGTCATGGAGATCACGCAGGAGCTGATCGGCTTTCCGCGGCATCTCTCCCAGCACCCGGGCGGGTTCGTCATCGACAACCGGCGCCTGTCGCGCCTCGTGCCGGTGGAAAACGCCGCGATGCCCGATCGCACCGTGATCCAGTGGGACAAGGACGACCTCGACACCCTGGGGATGCTGAAGGTCGACGTGCTGGGCCTGGGCATGCTCTCGTGCATCCGCCGCGCGATCGACCTCGTCAACGGCTACCGCGGCACGAACCTCGCGATGGCCCGCATCCCCGCCGAGGACCCGGCCGTCTACGCGATGGTGCAGCGCGCGGACACGATCGGCGTCTTCCAGATCGAGTCGCGCGCGCAGATGTCGATGCTGCCGCGGCTCAGGCCCGCGTGCTTCTACGACCTCGTGATCGAGGTCGCGATCGTGCGCCCCGGCCCGATCACCGGCGGCATGGTCCACCCGTACCTGCGCCGCCGCGAGGGCAGGGAGCCGGTCACCTACGCGAGCGAAGCGGTGAAGTCCGTCCTCGAGCGCACCCTCGGCGTCTCGATCTTCCAGGAGCAGGTGATGCAGCTCGCCGTGGTCGCGGCGGGCTTCACCCCGGGGGAGGCGGACCAGCTGCGCCGGGCGATGGCCTCCTGGCGCCGGCGGGGAGGCATCGAGCCGTTCCGGGAAAAGCTCGTGAAGGGCATGCTCGCCCGCGGCTACGAGAAAGCCTACGCGGAGCAGATCTACCAGCAGATCCAGGGGTTCGGCGAGTACGGCTTTCCCGAGTCGCACGCCGCGAGCTTCGCGCTCCTGGTCTACGTTTCCTGCTGGCTCAAGTGCCACGAGCCGGCGGCCTTCGCCTGCGCGCTCCTGAACAGCCAGCCCCTCGGGTTCTACTCGCCCTCCCAGATCGTCCAGGACGCCCGCCGGCACGGGGTGGAGGTGCGGCCGGTCGATGTCTGCGCAAGCGAAGTCGACAGCACCCTCGAGCCCGGCCCGGGGGGAAATCCGGCCATCCGGCTCGGGCTGGGCCGGGTCAATGGACTTAAAGTCGAATCTGCGGAATCCGTCGTAATAGCCAGAAAATCATCGAATTTTATTTCAGTCGATGACCTCTCCCGCCGGGCAGGCCTGGAGAAGGCGGACCTCGCCAGGCTGGGGCGCGCCGACGCCCTGGCCTCGTTGGCGGGACATCGCCGGGAGGCCCTGTGGTCGACCCTGGCCGTGGATCCGGCCACCCGTCTCGGGCTTGCGGGGGGAATCGAGGCGAGCCGGGCCCGGCTGGCAACCCCGACCGAGGGCGAGGAGGTCGTGGGCGACTACGCCGCCCTCGGGCTCAGCCTGCGTCGCCACCCCCTCGCCATCCTGCGCGAGCGGCTCCGGGGGCGGGGGCTGCGCACGGCGGAGGAGGTCGCCGCTTCCCGGAACGGCCAATGGATTCGCACCTCGGGGATCGTCACCTGCCGGCAGCGCCCCGCCACCGCGAGCGGCGTGCTCTTCGTGACCCTCGAGGACGAGACGGGCTACGTGAACCTCGTGGTCTGGAACGACCTCGTGGAGCGCAACCGCCGCCAGATCCTCGGCGCGCGCCTGCTCGCGGTGGGCGGCCCGGTGCAGAAGGAGGGGCTCGTGGTCCATGTCCTCGCCCGGCGCTTCGAGGACCTGACCCCGCTGCTGGGCGAACTGCGCACCAGCAGCCACGATTTCCACTGAACCTAGGGTGGGGGCGCGGTCCAGCCGCCGCCGAGGGCCCGGTAGAGGTCCACGGCGGCCGCGAGGTGCGCGCGGCGCGCTTCCGAAAGGGCGAGCTCCGCCGAGAAGAGCGTGCGCTCGGCGTCGAGGACCTCGAGGTAGCTCGAGTACCCGTTGTCGTAGCGCAGCGTCGCGAGCCGCACCTGCCGGCGCAACGCCTCGACCGATTGCGCCCGCGCGGCCACCCGATCCGCACCCTGCTTCTGGGCCGTGATGGCGTTGCGCGCGTCGGAGAACGCGCGGATCACCGTGTCGCGGTAGGTCGCTGCCGCGGCGCGCTCCGAGGCCGAGGCAAGGTCCACCTGCGCGGCGGTGAGGCCCGAATTGAACACGGGCATGGCGAGCGAGCCCGCGAAGCTCCACGCGCGCGCCGGTCCCGAGAAGAGGTCGCCGATGGCGAGGCTCTCCCCGCCGTAGACGCCGGTCAGGCCGATCGTCGGGAACCACGCCGTGCGCGCCGCCGCGACCCGGGCCTGGGTGGCGCGCAACGCCTGCTCCACCTCCTGGATGTCGGGGCGGCGCAGGAGCAGGTCCGAGGGCAGTCCCTCGGGAACCGCCGGGGGCACGGGAATCACCGCGAGGCCCTTGCCGCGGGGGATGCCGTTGCCGAAGAGCTCCCCGGGCGTGGTGCCGCAGAGGACGGCGAGGGTCCCCTCGGCCTGGGAAATGGCGTCGACGAGGTCGGGCACCTGCGCACGCGCGGTCGCGAGCTCCGACTCGGCCTGCCGCAGGTCGAGCTCCGAGGTGATTCCCCGGCTGTAGCGCTTGTCGCGCAGCGCGTACGACTTCTCGCGCGAAACGACCGTCTCGCGCGTGATCTCGAGCTGGGCGTCGAGCGAGCGCAGCTGGAAATAGGCCTGCGCCACCTGCGCGGAAAGCGCGAGCTGCACCGCCTCGCGCGAGAATTGCGCGGACAACAGGTCCGCGCGCGAGGCCTCGACCTCGTTGCGGATGCGTCCCCAGAGGTCGATCTCCCAGAAGGCCTGCAGGTTCGCGCTGTAGGCCGTGAACTCCCCGGAAGCGGCGGGATTCGTGTAGCGAGAGAGGTGCTGGCGCTGGGCGCCCGCGAACGCGTTCACCGCGGGCAGGCGCTGCGACCCGGTGATGCCGAGCCGCGCCTGCGCCGCGTCGACGTTCGCGACCGCGAGGTCGAGCGTGGGGCTTGCCGCGAACGCCGCGTCGATCAGCCGGTCGAGCGCGGGATCGCCGAAGGCCTTCCACCAGTCCCTGGCGATCACCACGGTGCCGGGCGGCGACACGGTCTCGGGCAGCTCGGTCGGCGGCAGCTGGTAGCTGGGCGCGCAGCCGGAAAGGATGAGCGCTAGGACCGCCGCGGCCTCGCGCCTACTCATGCACCGGCCCCGGGGCGGTTGGCTTGCGCGCGCCCGCCGAGATGATCAGGCGGAAGAAGAGCGGCACGAAGAAGATCGCGATGAAGGTCGCCGCGAGCATGCCCCCGATCACCGGCCAGCCGAGCGCGTGGCGGCTCGCGGCGCCGGCCCCCGAGGACGTGACGAGCGGCACGCAGCCGAGGATGAAGGCGAGCGAGGTCATCACGATCGGGCGGAAGCGCTGCCGCGCGGACTCGATCGCGGCCTCCGCGGGTAAGAGCCCCTCGTCCATCTTGAGCACCGCGAACTCGACGATGAGGATCGCGTTCTTAGCCGCCAGGCCGATGAGGGTGACGAGACCCACCTGGAAGTACACGTTGTTCGTGAGGCCCATCGCCCACACGGCGAGGATCGCGCCGAAGATCGCGAAGGGCACCGCCGTGATCACCGCGAAGGGCAGCGACCACCTCTCGTACTGCGCCGCGAGGATGAGGAACACCATGAGGATGCCGAAGCCGAAGGCGAGCCCGGCGGTGCCCCCGGCCTGCTTTTCCTGGAAGGCGGAGCCCGTCCAGGCGAGCGTGTACTCGGGCGGCGCGGTGTCGGCGACGACCTCCTCGAGCGCGGCGATGGCCTGCCCGGTCGAATAACCCGGCGCCGGCACGGCGAGGAGCTTGGCGGCGGGAAAGACGTTGAATCGTTCCACGAGCTCGGGCCCGGTCGCCGGGGTGGCCTTCACCAGCACGTCGAGCGGGATCATGTCGCCCGTCTGGGAGCGCACGAAGACGTTGCGGATGTCGTCGACCCGCGCGCGGTAGTCGGCCTCGCTCTGGATCTGGACCTTGTAGGTGCGGCCGAACTTGTTGAAGTCGTTCACGTACAGCGAGCCGAAGGTCGCCTGCAACGCGTCGAAGAGGCTGTTGATCGGCACGCCGATCGCCTTCGCCTTCTCGCGGTCGACCTGCAGGAAGACCTGCGGCACCGAGGGCTTGAAGGTCGAGCTCACGGTGGCGAACTCGGGGCGCTGGCGCGCCGCCTCGACCACCGCCGCGACCTGCGCGCCGAGGGCCGCCGTGCCCGCGCCGCCGCGGTTCTGGAGGTAGCCCTCGACGCCCCCCGTGGTCGACATGCCCGTGATGGGCGGCGGATTGAAGGCGGCGATGACGCCTTCCTTCACCGCGGCGTTGGCCGCGAGCGCGCGCTTGGCGATGGCGAAGGAATCCTGGCCGTCGCCCTTTCGCTCGCCCCAGTCCTTGAGCGTGATGAACACGGAGCCCGCGTTCGGGCGAATCGTGCCAGACAGCAGGTCGTAGCCCGGGATCGAGACGATGTTCTCGGTCTCGGGAAATTTCGCGAACACGCCCTCGGCCGCGAGCATCGTCGCGTTGCCCCGGCTGAAGGAGGCCGCGTCCGGCATGAACGAGGCGGCGAGGACGTAGCCCTGGTCCTCGTCGGGCACGAGCCCCACGGGCACGGCGCGGAGCAGGCCCACGGTCACCGCCATGAGCGCCGCGAAGACGGCGAAGGCGAGGAGCGCGCGCCGGATGAGGAAGGTCACCCCGGCGGTGAAGCCGCGGGTCAGCCGGTCGAAGGCGCGATTGAAGGCGCGGAAGAAGGCGTTGGGCTCGTGGTGGCCGGGCTTCAGGAGCAGGGCGCACAGCGCCGGCGTGAGGGTGAGCGCCACGACGCCCGAGATCGACACCGAGATCGCGATCGTCACCGCGAACTGCTTGTACATCTGGCCGACGAAGCCGCCGATGAAGGCCACCGGGACGAACACCGCGCACAGCACCAGCACGATGGCGACCACGGGCCCGGAAACCTCCTGCATCGCCTTGATGGAAGCCTCCTTCGGCCCGAGCTTCTCCTCCGACATGAGGCGCTCGACGTTCTCGAGCACCACGATCGCGTCGTCCACGACGATGCCGATCGCGAGCACCATGCCGAAGAGCGTGAGCAGGTTGATCGAGAACCCGAGGAGGTACATCCCGGCGAAGGTCCCGACGAGCGAGACGGGGACGGCGAGCGAGGGGATGAGCGTCGCGCGGAAGTTCTGCAGGAAGAGGTAGACCACCAGGAAGACGAGGACGATGGCCTCCACGAGCGTGTGGACCACCTCCTCGATGGAGATGCGCACGAACTTGGTCGTGTCGTAGGGCACCGCGTAGGTCATGCCGTGGGGAAAGCTCGCCTTCAGGCGCTCGAGCGTCGCGTACGCGGCGTCGGCCACCGCGATCGCGTTCGCCCCGGGCTGCTGGTAGATCGCGATCAGCGTCGCGGGGCGCCCGTTCACGCGCGGCTCGATCGAGTAGTCGCGCGCGGCGATCTCGACGCGCGCGATGTCCTTCACCCGGATGCGCGAGCCGTCGGGATTGGAGCGGATGATGATCTCGGCGAATTCCTCCGGCTCCTCGAGCCGCCCCTTCGTCGTGACCGTGTAGGTGAAGTCGACCGGAGTCTTGAGGGGCTCGGCGCCGATCTGGCCCGCGGCGAACTGGGCGTTCTGCTCGCGGATCGCGTTCACCACGTCGCCCGGGGTGAGCCCGAGCTGCGAGAGGCGGTCGGGCCTGAGCCAGATTCGCATCGCGTAGTCCTTCGCGCCCATGATCGAGGCTTCGCCCACGCCGGGGATGCGCTTGAGCTCGTCGAGGACGTTCAGGTCCACGTAGTTCGACATGAACACCGCGTCGTGCGCGGGGTTGGTCGAGGTGACGGCGGCGAAGAGCAGGATCGAGGTGGACTTCTTCTTCACCGTGACGCCCTGGCGCTTCACCTCCTCGGGGAGCACCGGGAGCGCGGCCTGGACGCGGTTGTTGACGTTGATCGTCGCCTGGTCCGGGTCGGTGCCGATGGCGAAGAAGACGTTGAGCGTCATCGAGCCGTCGGAGGAAGCCGCCGACTGCGCGAAGATCATGTCCTCCACGCCGTTCACCTGCTGCTCGATGGGCGCGGCGACGGTCTGGGAGATCACGTCGGGGGAGGCGCCGGGATAGCGCGCCGAGACCGAGACGATGGGGGGCAGCAGGTTGGGGTACTGCTCGACGGAAAGCGCGCGGATGGAGGCCGCGCCCGCGAGCAGGATCACGATCGAGATGACGCTCGCGAAGATCGGGCGTTCGATGAAGAACTTCGAGAACATCCGCGCTCCGCCCTCGTCAGAGCCGGGGGGGTGCGCCGGCGGGGGCTTTCGGGGGCTCGCCGGCCTTGCCCGGCGCCGCGCCCGCGGCGGCCTGCCCGGGCACGGGCCTCACCGCGGAACCCGGCCTCGCCTTGAGCAGTCCGTCGACCACCACGCGCTCGCCGGCCTTCACGCCGGAGACGAGGGCCACCTCGCCGCCGATGCGCCAGCCGAGCACGACGGGCCTTGCCTCGACCACGTCCTTGTCGTTCACGACCAGCACCAGGCGCGTGGCCTGCTGCTGCGTGATGGCGCGCTCGGGCACGAGGAGGGCGCCGATGAGATCGCCGATGACGATGCCGACCCGCACGAACTGGCCGGGCAGCACCTCGCCCTTCGGGTTCGGGAACTCGGCGCGCGCCCGGATGGTGCCCGTCGAGGGATCCACGCGGCTGTCGGCGAAATCCACGCGTCCCTTGAGCGGGAAGTCGCGCCCGTCGGAAAGCCGCAGCCTCGCCTCGGTGACCCTCGCGGCGGGCCCGACGATGCGCCCGGACCTGAGGTCCTCGTCATATTTCAGCCGCTCGGACTCCGAATAGGAGAAGTTCACGTAGATCGGGTCGAGCTGGGAGATCACGGTGAGCAGGCCCGCGTCGCCGGAACTGCTGACCAGGCTGCCCTCGCTCTTCGCTTCCTTGCTCGCGACGCCGGCGATGGGCGCGGTGACGGTCGTGTAGCCGAGGTTGATCTCGGCCTCGCGCACCTTGCCGCGCGCCGAGTCGACCCCCGCGGAGGCCGAATCAAGGCCCGCCCGCGCGTCGTCGTAGTCCTTGCGGCTTACCGCGTTTTCCTTGAAAAGCGGCTCGATGCGCTCGAGGTCGGCTTTCGCCCGGTCGAGCGCCGCCTCCTGCTGGCGCAGGGCACCCTTCGCCTGTTCGAGCGCTGCCTTGAAGGGCTCGGGATCGATCTGGAACAGGGGCTGGCCTTCCTTGACGGGCTGGCCCTCGGCGTAGAGGCGCTTCTGGAGGATGCCGGAGATCCGCGGGCGCACCTCGATTTCGCGGAACCCGGCGCTGCGGCCGACCTGTTCGTAGATGACGGGAACGTCGCGCGGGGTGACGGTGACGACACCCACTTCGGGCGGCGCGGCCTTAGGAGGGGGAGCCTTGTCCCCGCAGGAAACGAGAATGGCGGCTACGCAGACCAGGACGACGCGGGTGTCGAGGCGCATGGAGGCTCTACCTGAGAGTCAGTTGTTCTTGGAGTTCGCCAATGCTAACAGAGGCGGAAGAGCGAGTTGGTGACCTCGGGAGCGTGTTGCCCGGCAATGGCATTCTTTAGAATGCACGTAAAAACAATGGTGTGAGTTGGAAATCTCATGTTAATTATCAGAAGTATCTCCCATGACCGCCACACACCCGATAAACGCATAATTTGTATTATGTAAACTTTCTCGGTGACCACCCAGCACCGCCTCCGTGCTCATCGGCCGCAGCCCCCTTTCCCGCAGCCCCCGCAAGTCCCGCAGCCAAGGGATGGCCCCGGATCGGCGGGCGCCGACCGGCGCCGCAATGTCCCGGGCGGGCGGTCGAACCAGCGCGCGAGCCCAAGGCGCTTCCCCACATGCCAGGCGGCGGCCGCGACCACCAACAGCGCGACTAGGTCGAGAACGCCGGTCATCCCGCCCCCAGCGCCAGGGCCGCCCGGTAGGTCAGGAACGACGCCAGGTAGGCCAGTCCGAAGAGATACCCGGCCATCAGCGCGGGTGTCGCCCAGCTGCCGGTCTCGCGCCTGGCCATCGCCAGTGTGGCGATGCATTGCGGGGCGAAGACGTACCAGGCGAGGAGCGAGAGCGCCGTCGGAAGCGCCCAACTCTGGGCGATGAGCGGTGCGAGCGCCTCGGCGGTCCCCTCGCCTGCCGCCGAGAGGGCGTAGACCGTGCCCAATGCGCTCACGGCGACTTCGCGCGCCGCCAGGCCGGGCACGAGCGCGATCGAGATCTGCCAGTTGAAGCCGATGGGCTCGAAGACCACGGCGAGGAGCTTTCCGAGCCGGCCCGCGTAGCTGTACTCGATGGCCGCCCCCGTGGCGCCTTCGGGCGGCGCGGGGAAAGTGCTTAGGAACCAGAGCAGCACGATGAGCGCGAGGATGATGCCGCCCACGCGCTTCAGGAAGATCGCCGCGCGGTGCCAGAGCCCGATCAGGATGTTGCGCGGCATCGGCCAGTGGTAGGCGGGCAACTCCATCATCAGCTGGCGCGAGTCGCTTCCCGGTGAAAGCCACTTGAGCGCGAGCGCGGCCGCGAGCCCGCCGGCGATCCCCGCGAGGTACAGGCCGAAGAGAACCAGCCCTTGCAGCTCGAGCCCGCCCCAGACTTCCCGGCGCGGGATGAAGGCGCCGATCAGCAAGGCATAGACGGGCAGCCGCGCCGAGCAGGTCATGAGGGGCGCGACCATGATGGTGACCCAGCGGTCGCGGGGATTGGGGATCGTTCGGGTGGCCATGATCCCCGGCACCGCGCAGGCGAAGCTCGACAGCAGCGGGATGAACGAGCGCCCCGAGAGCCCCACTCCGCCCATCATCCGGTCGAGGAGGAATGCCGCCCGGGGCAGGTAGCCGGACTCCTCCAGCACCAGGATGAAGAAGAACAGGATGAGGATCTGAGGCAGGAACACGACCACGCCGCCGAGGCCCGCCACGAGCCCGTCGACGACCAGGCTCCTCAGCAGGCTCACGGGCAGCCGCGCCTCGATCCACGCCCCGGTGCCCGCGGTCGCCGCCTCGATCCAGCCCATCGGCGCCTCGGCCCAGGCGAACACCGCCTGGAAGACCACGAACAGGATCGCGACGAGCAGCAGCGGCCCGAGCACGGGATGCAGGACGAATTTGTCGATCCGGTCGCTCGCGTGCTGCCTCGGGTCGTGGTCGAGCCCCGCGGTCGAGAGGATGCGGCGCACCTCGTGGTGCCGTTCGTGGATTTCGGCCGGGCGATCGGAGGCGGCCGGCGTTTCCGCGGGCGCGTGCCAGGTTTCCGGATGGTCGAGGACGTCGAGCAGGGCGTTCGCGCCCTCCTTCTCGACGGCGACCGTCGGAGCCACGGGCACGCCGAGTTCGCATGAGAGCGCGACAGGGTCGATCTCGAGGCCGCGACCGCGCGCGAGGTCCATCATGTTCAGCGCCACCACGGTCGGCAGCCCGAGTTGCCTCACTTCGAGGACCATGCGCAGGCCGCGCCGGAGGTTGGCCGCGTCCACGACGCAGATCACGAGCTCCGGGCGCTCCTCGCCGCGGGCCTGGCCCTGGAGCACCTCGCAGGTGATGCGCTCGTCCGGCGAGCGGGCGCTCAGGCTGTAGGCCCCGGGAAGGTCGAGCAGGCGCAGCCGGCGGCCCGCCGGGGTCGTCAATCGGCCTTCCTTGCGCTCGACGGTGACCCCCGCGTAATTCGCGACCTTCTGCCGGCTTCCGGTCAGGCGATTGAAGAGCGCGGTCTTCCCGCAGTTGGGGTTGCCGACGATCGCGACCAGCCGCGGATGCGCTTCCGGGAAACGGATCGGGACCGCGCTCATCGCCGGGCTTCGAGGCCTGTCGATTCGGTCGGCCCCAGGAGAGGCTCGACCTTGACGCAATCGGCCTCGGCCTTGCGCAGCGCGAACGTCGAATGTCCGACGCGGACCGCCACCGGATCGCCCCCGGGCATTCCCCTCGTCAACACGCGCACGGACTCGCCGGGAATGAACCCGATCTCGGCGAGGCGATGCCCCCACTCGGGCAGCGAATCGGGGGCGACGACCCGGCTCACCGTGTACCAGGTCCCGGGAGGCACTGTGGCCAGCGATGAGGAATCGGGGCGTTTCGGGGGCATTGGGGCTATCTGAATGAGAATTGTTATTATTAGTATAGCCGAGCTGGCCGGCCACGAGTTGATCCGCCGCAAACGAACGGCACCTGCGCCAGGCTGGGTGAACGCCTTGCGAATCAACGACAAGCAGACGGGAATCAGGCTGCGGACGGCGGCGCCGGCTCGTCCCTCCAGCGGCGGACCTGTTCCAGCAGGGCGAGGGGCTTTTCCTCGTGGATCTCGAGCTCGCCCAGGAAAACTTCGCCCGAGGCACCATTGATCGAGAGGATCTCCCCTTCGCCCAGGGAGCGATTCCCGAGGACCATCCGGCGTGCATCGAGATCGATCGCGAGCGCGGGACAGCCGACGACGCAGACCTTTCCGAGATGCCGCGCGACGACCGCCGCGTGGGACGTGCGCCCACCGAGGGCGGTGAGCAGGCCCGCGACGACCGCGATCCCGCCGATGTCTTCCGTCGAGACTTCGCGCCGCACGAGGATCGCCTTGTGGCCTCGCGAAACCATCCGTGCGGCCGCGTCGCAATCGAGGGCCAGGCGCCCCCGGGCCACGCCAGTGCTGGCGCCCTGCCCCGTCGCCAGACGCTCGCAACCCGGCCCGGGAACGACCTCGGCGGTGCGGATCGCATCGAGGTCGATCCCGGAGAGCCGGGCGAGCGCCTGCGAGCGGTCGATGAGCGCCTCCTCCACCTGCTCCACGGCCATGCGCAGGGCCGCGAGCGGCGAACGCTTTCCCGTGCGGGTCTGGAGCATGAAAAGCTCGCCGTCCTGGACCGTGAACTCGATCTCTTGGGCGTCGCGGAACTCGCGCTCCAGCCGGCCGCGGATGTCGGCGAGCTGGGGGAGGAGACCGGGCATGCACTCGACGAGGCGCTCGGGGGACTCGAGCGCCTCGCGACCCGAGACCACGTCCTCGCCCTGCGCATTGAACGCGAAATCGAGGTACAGGCGGTTCTCCCCGGTGGCGGGGTCGCGCGTGAACGCCACCCCGGCGCCCGAGGTGCCGCCGGCGTTGCCGAAGACCATGCGCTGCACGGTCACCGCGGTCCCCAGGGCCTCGTCGATGCCGTTCAGGCGCCGATACTCGACCGCCCGGCGGCTCCACCAGGACCTGAAGACGGCCTCGACGGCCGTTTCGAGCTGCTCGACCGGGCTTCTCGGAAAGCGCATTCCGGTCAGCTCGCGGTAGATTTCCAGGAAGCCCTGCGCGAGCGAGCGCAGCCCGCGGAAATCGAGGTCCGACAGGCGCTCGGCGCGCTCGACGCGCAGGACCCGCGCGGTTTCCTCGGCGAACGGCGCGGGGTCGCAGCCGCCGACGACCGCGGCATAGGCCTGGACCAGTCGCCGGTACGAATCCCATACGAGCCGCGGGTTACCCGTCAGGCGCAGCAGTCCCGCGAGCGTGTCCTCGTTCAGTCCCACGTTGAGGACCGTGTCCATCATGCCCGGCATCGACACCGGGGCACCCGATCGCACGGAAACGAGCAGCGGCCGGCGCTCCCCGCCGAAGGCAAGCCCCGTGGACAGCTCGAGCTGGCGGATCGCGGCACGCAACTGGCCGCGGATTTCCTCGGGCAGCACGCCGCCGGCGGCGGGAAAGGACCGGCACACGCCGGTGGGCAGGACGAAGGCGTGGGGCACGTTGAGCCCGATGGCCGCCATGCGCCCGAGGTTGAAGGCCTTGAATCCCATCTCGGCGACGGAGCCGAGCTGGGCGCGGCCGGCGCCGACGAAGAAGACCTGGCTCGCGATCGCCCCGGGCTTGGTTTCGACGGCTCCCATCGGCTCGCCGCGGCCTACGCGGTGATCGGGCGCGTGAGGAAGCGGTCGCGCAGGCGAAGGCAGGCGTGCATCATGCCGTCGGTCGCCTGCTCGATGTTCTTCGCGGTCTCCGCGGCCACGAAGAGCGAGCGAGCGTCGACGGCGCTCGCCACGAGCGAGCGCTCCACGGCGCGCTGGGCCTCGTCGGTCGCGCGCTCCGTGCCCATGACGCGATGGATCGCCTCGAGGAAGTCCTGCGTGTGCTCGCGGGCGGAGCCGCGGCCGAGCGATCGCACCGAGGCGAGCGCCTTCACGTATTCCTGGGCGCCGGCGAGCGCGAGATCTCCCAGCCGGCCGAGGGCCTCGCGGGGCGCCTCGGGCATCGTGGTGCCCAGCAGCGAGAGGTGGAATGCGGCCTCCTCGAGCTCGTCGGCGACGTCATCGGCATCGCCCAGCAACTCGAGGAAGAAAGTGGCGCCCTCGCCGTGGCGCGCGTGCTCGCGGGCCTGCACCACGCATTCGTCGGCGCGCCGCTCCCAGGCCTTCGCGCGGCGCACGGTCGCCTGCAGCCGCTCGGATTCGCCCAGGCGCGCGGCGACGAAGCCGTCGCGGATCGCCGCGGCGAGCTCGTAGATGATCGCGGCGTGCTCGGAGGCGACCTCGAGCAGCCGCTCCTCGTTGCTGCGGAAGTGGCGGGCGAGCTCGGCGCGCACCTCGTCGCGGATGAGCGCCTCGGGACGGCCCGCGAGCAGGCCTTCGGCGCACACGCGCAGCACGTACGCGAGGTAGCTCTCGGCGGCGGCGTCGCCGAGGGATTCGTCGAGGCGCTCGCCGGGGCGCACCTGCGCTTCCGCGTTCGCCGCGAGCGCGTCGAAGACGAGCCGCTCGCCGCCCGCTCTCAGGAATCCCATGTGCCCGTGATCGCCGTCGGCCGCGCGCTTGAGCAGGCGAAGCGCGAGCGACTTGCGCACGAGCGACTGCAGCCGCTTGCGCGCGCGGTTCCAGTCGATCAGGAAGACCAGCCGCGACCCGAGGAAGGCGAGGTATTCATCGAGCTGCGCCGTGTCGCGCGCCTGGAACACGCCGACCGCGAGGTGGTAGATCCCCTCCTCCATCGACCGGTCGGTGCGCGAGAGCGTGTCCTCCCAGTGCACCTCGTGGCGCTCGAGCAGCGCCTGCAGGAAGAGCAGGCGCTGCAGGTGGACGTCGGTGTAGGTGACCGTCGCCGCGAGCCCCTGGACGTTCACGACGATCACGTGCGCGTCGGTCGTGCCGATGTCGTTCTGGATCACGAGCTTCGCGCCCGAGCGCGTCGCCGTCGTGGCGAGCCCCGGGTGGTCGAACTTGAGCGGGGCGGTGCGGTTGACCCCGCGCATGAACGCCTGCACGAGGGGCCGGTCCGGCGCCTCGAGGCCGTAGACCTGGGCGCCGTCGAGCGACTCCGTGGCGATCGCCGCCTGCAGGCGGTTGAGCGCCTTGTGCAGGTCCATCACCAGCAGGTGCGCGGTGTCGCGATGCCCGCGGTCCGCCGAGGTGAGCGCGGCGACGGTCGCGGCGGCGAGGATATCGTCGCGAGGCGGTGCGAGGTCCTCCTGCAGGGCTTCCAGGCGCGCACCGAAGCCGGCGGCGGCCACGGGATCGGCCTGTCGAACCGGAGCGAGCATCGCATCGAGGTCCTCGGCGATGGCGGCCACGAGCCGCGCGCCGTGCGGGATCGAGTAGCCCGTGCCATCGACGCGGCGGCTCGCGTGCACCACGGCGTCGAGGTCGGGCTCGTCGATTCCGCAGGCCTCGCGCTCGCGCCGCAGGTCCGGGAGCTGCCCCTCGGGGGATTCGGCCTGCGCCTGGGCGGTCTGCAGCAGCGTGAATCGGTACTTGGCGCGATCATTCGCGGCCAGTCCGAGGTTGACCAGCCCCGGGAGCAACAGCCCTTCTTCTCCGAGGGCTTCGATGATGCGCAGTTTTTCGGTCACGTCCGTATGGGCGGCCCGAGCCTCCGTGCGCCGGAGCCGGGGCCGCCGGAAATGCACATTCTCGACTCCAGAATGAGTCCGCGGCGTGACCGCCGTGATGATGGAAGTCAAAGGGGACGGGAACCGTGGTCGCGATCCCCTGTCTTTCCCGGGTATGGCGTCGCCGGCCGTTCGAGATTGGACGGCTCTGGACCACACAGATCGCTAAAACCCAATACAGGGCTTGACATTTAGTTCTAATTAGGACTAAATGCCGCCATGTCCAGGGCCATCGACCTTTCCGTGTTGCGCGAACTCGTACGCTGCTACCAGGCGTTCGAGCGCGCCTCCGAGGCGCATATCCGCAAGCTCGGCACGACACCGGCCCAGTTCGACATCGTGGCCACGCTGGGCAACACGCCCGGGATGACTTTCAAGGAGCTGGGAGAGCGGACGCTGATCACGAAGGGGACGCTGACCGGGGTCGTCGACCGCCTCTCCGAGCGCGGCTGGGTCGAACGCTGCGACTGCCCCGGGGATCGGCGCTCCACCGTCGTGAAGCTCACGGCGGAGGGCGAGCGGCAGTTCGCGCGGATGTTCGAACCCCACCTCGCCTTCATGCAGCCCGCTTTCGAGGCCCTCTCCGAATCGGATCGCGTCGCGCTCACCCGAAGGCTGCGGAAGCTGCGCGAGGAGCTCGACAAGCGTCGCGACGCCCTCGAAGAGCGCGCCGGCGAGGCCGCCTGAGCCCCATGGGACCGCGCTACACCCACGCCGCCGTCGGCCTGCATTGGACCGCCGCCGCGCTGATCCTCTTCAACCTCGCTTTCGGCCTGTACCTCGTCGACCTGCCCCTTTCGCCGCAGAAGCTGAAGTACTTCTCCTGGCACAAATGGGTCGGCATCACCGTCCTCTGGCTCTCGGCCGCGCGCCTCGCGTGGCGGCTTGCCCATCCGGCACCCGCCCTTCCCGCCTCCGTGCCCGGCTGGGAACGCGCGGCCGCCCACGCCTCCCACGCGCTGCTCTACCTGCTCTTCTTCGCGGTGCCGATCACGGGCTGGCTGTTCAGTTCCGCGGCCGGCTTCCCGGTCGTCTACCTCGGCGTCCCGGCGCTCACGCTCCCGGACCTCGTCGACAAGAACAAGGAGCTCGCCGACCTGCTGAAGGCCGCCCATCGTTGGCTCAACTACGGCCTCGCGTCGCTGGTCGCGCTGCACATCGCGGCGGCGATCAAGCACCACGTGCTCGACGCCGACGACGTGCTCGCCCGCATGCTGCCCTTCCTCAAGCCCTCGCCAGGGAACGAACCGTGAGACGCATCGCCCTCGCCGCCGCCGCGACGCTCGTCGCCGTCCTTCCCGCCATCGCCCAGGTGCCGCAAAAGGTCGCGGTGGACAAGAGCTGGATCCGTTTCGTCTCGAAGCAGATGAACGTGCCCGTGGAGGGCCGCTTCCGGGCCTTCGACGCGACGGTGAGCTTCGATCCGAAGAAGCCCGAATCGACGCGCGCCGAGTTCGAGGTGGACCTGGGCTCGATCGATCTGGGCAACGCCGAAGGCGAGACCGAGGTCAAGCGCAAGGCCTGGTTCAACACCGGCGCCTTCCCGAAGGCGAAGTTCGTCGCGGCCGCCGTGAAGCCAACCGGCCCCGGAAAGTACGAAGCCTCCGGGGCGCTCACCATCAAGGGAATCACCCAGACGATCGTGGCGCCGTTCACTCTCGCGGAGGCCGCCGGAGGGCGCACCGTCGAGGGGCAGTTCACCCTGAAGCGCCTGCTCTTCAGGATCGGCGAGGGGCCGTGGGCCGACACGGAGACGGTCGCCGACGACGTCCTCGTCCGATTCAAGTTCGTATTGCCCGAAACGACCAAGTAGTCCAAGGAGACCTCCATGAAACGCATGACCCTCGCCGTGGCGATCGCCGCCCTGGTCGCCGTGCTCCCTGCGGCCGCCGAGACCGAGAGCTACCGAGTCGACTCCCTCCACACTTTTCCGAGCTTCGAGGTGATGCACCTCGGCTACTCGCTGCAGCGCGGCCGGTTCAACAAGACCGAGGGCAGGATCGCCCTCGACGCCGCCGCGAAAAAGGGCAGCGCGGACATCCGCATCGACGCGGCCTCGGTCGACACCGGCCTCGACAAGCTCGAGGAGCACCTGCGCGGCGAGGACTTCCTCGACGCGGCAAAGCACCCGACGATCGCGTTCAAGTCCACGAGCTTCGCCTTCGACGGGGACCGGGTGAAGTCGGTCGCGGGCGACCTGACCCTGCGCGGCGTCACGCGGCCCGTCACGCTGGCGGCCTCGCACTTCCATTGCGCCATCCACCCGATGGCGAAGAAGAAGGCCTGCGGGGGGGAATTCACCACGACGATCAAGCGCAGCGATTTCGGCATGAAGTACGCGCTGCCGGCGGTGGCCGACGAGGTGGTCCTGCGCATCAACGTCGAGGCGTTCAAGGACTGAAGCTCGCTCGTGGGGGGCCACGGCCGGCCTCCCGTGTTGCCATCCCCCCGGCGAGCGCCGAGAATGCGCGCGGAGATCCCGCGCCCATGCTCGCCGACCACTTCAAGCGCTTCTTCGCGGCCAATCCCGGCTGGCTGCACTTCGCGGCGCACAGCCACCATCCCTGGCCCGACGCCACCGAGAGCGCGCACCTGCGCTACTGGGCGGACGCGGCCACGCTCGCCGACCGCAAGTGGGAGCGCGTGTTCGGCGAGATCGTCCCCGCGGCCCAAGGCCACGTGGCCCGCCTGCTCGGGCTGGGCGACGCGCGGCAGGTCGCGTTCGCGCCGAACACGCACGAGTTCGTCGCGCGCCTCTATTCCTGCCTCGACTGGTCGCGCCCGGTGCGCGTGCTCGCGAGCGCCCACGAGTTCCACTCCTTCCGGCGCCAGACGCGGCGGCTGCGCGAGACCGGGCGGCTCACCCTGCGCGAGGTTCCCCTGGAGCCCTGGGAGACGTTTCCCGAGCGCTTCGCCGCCGAAGCCCGGGGCGGGAACTGGGACCTCGTCTGGCTTTCGCACGTCTTCTTCGACTCCGGGTACGTCGTACCCGACCTGGAGCGCATCGTCGCAGCGGCGCCCGCGGGCGCGCTCGTCGCGATCGACGGCTACCACGCGTTCTGCGCCGTTCCCGTCGACCTCTCCCGCGTCCACGCCCGCGCCTTCTATCTCGGCGGGGGCTACAAGTACGCGATGGCGGGCGAAGGCGCCTGTTTCCTCGCGGTCCCGCCGGGCTGCGCGCTGCGTCCCCTCGACACCGGCTGGTTCGCTTCCTTCGAGGGGCTGAGCGGCACGCCGACCGGAGAGGTGCCCTACTCGCGAGACGCGTTCCGATTCTGGGGGTCGACCTTCGATCCCTCGGGGCTCTATCGCTTCAACGCGGCGATGGACTGGATGGCGGGCGTCGGGCTCCCGGTCGAACGCGTGCACGAGCACGCCCGCCGGATGCAGGAGCGCTTCCTCGCCGGCCTCGAGCGGCTGCGCCTCGACGGTCTCGCCCCGCGCCATCTCGTGCCGCCCGAGCCGGTCCCACGAGGCAACTTCCTCGCCTTCGACGTCGACGGGGCCGAATCGAAGCAGGAGCGGCTCGCCGCCGAGCGCGTGTACATCGACCGCCGCGACCGGCGGCTTCGCTTCGGCTTCGGGGTGTACCACGACGAGGCGAGCGTGGATGCTCTCCTTGAGGCCGCGGGACGCGCGCTGCGATAATCCCCCCATGGTCCGCCGAATCGCCTGGATCCTCACCTTCGCCGGGGCGATACCCTTCGTCGCCGCGACCGCGTTCCTGTTCGACGGCGACTCCCACCAGCGCGTTCCGGCCATCGCCGCCCTCGTCACCTATGCGGCGGTGATCCTGTCGTTCCTCGGCGGCATCGAGTGGGGCCTCGCGCTGCGCGAGGAGGCGGGCAACGAGAAGACGCGGGCGATCGCCCTCGGGCTGAGCGCGGTGCCCTCGCTCGCCGCCTGGGCGGTCCTGTGGCTTCCCTCGCCCCGCTGGCAGGTCGGCACGGCCCTCGCGATCTTCGTCGCCGTGTGGGCGGCGGACCAGTGGCTCTCCAGCCGGGGGCTCCTGCCCTCCTGGTTCGTGGACCTGCGCACCGCGATCACCGTGCTCGTCGCGGCGATCCTCGGCGTGGCCCTCTACCTGCTCTAGCGTCGCCGGCGCCCTCCGGCCTTCACGAAGCGCCCGAGCCAGGCGAAGAACTCGCGGTGCCAGAGCCGCGAGTTCTGCGGCTTGAGGATCCAGTGGTTCTCGTCGGGAAAGAACACGAGGCGCGCGGGCACGCCCTTCGCCTTCAGCGTGTTGTAGTAGGCGAGACCCTGCGAGTCGGGCACGCGGTAGTCGAGCAGCCCGTGGATGACGAGCGTGGGGGTCTTCATGTGCCGGACGCGCGCGCGCGGGTTCTGCCCGTCGACCTTCGCCATGTCGTCCCAGTACCAGGCGCCCAGCTCCTTCGGGTGCCAGAACCAGGCGTCGTCGGAGAACATCGCCACCCAGTCGAAGCAGCCCGCGTGGCACACGTAAGCCTTGTAGCGGTCCGTGTGCCCGTTCATCCAGGCGACCATGTAGCCGCCGTAGCTGCCGCCGGCGGCCACGAGCCGCTTCGGGTCGACGTAGCGCTCCTTCAGCAGCCAGTCGGTGCCGGCCTCGACGTCGGCGAGCTCGCGCTTGCCGAAGGACTTGTCGATCGACTCGAGGAAGCGCTGCCCGAAGGACGAGGATCCGTGGTAGTTCACGCAGGCGACGACGTAGCCCTGCGCGGCGAAGACATGGTTGTTCCAGCGGAAGTGGAAATTGTCGCCCCAGATCGCATGGGGGCCGCCGTGGATGTTGTGCAGCAGCGGCCAGCGCCTGCGGGGGTCGAAATCCGGCGGGTAGATCACCCACATCTGGACCTTCTCCCCATTCCAGCCGCGGATCTCGACCTCCCGGACCTCGCCGAGCCGCCACCCCGCGGTGAGCTCGTCGTTGAACCGGTCGATGCGCCGCTCCTCGCCCTCGCGCAGGGCGAAGACCGCGGGCGGCGTGCTCATCGTGTTGCGCACGAAGGCGACCACGCCGCCCGCGAGATCGAAATCGGTGACGCTGCCTCCGTGCGCGATCGCTGCGGGGCGCGGCTGCCCGAGCTCCCAGCGGAAAAGGTGCAGCCGCGCCCGGTCCTCCGCGGCGAAGACGAGGGCACGCGAATCCGCCTCCCAGGCGAGCGGCGCGTTCGCGCTGCGGTCCCAGCGATCCGCGATCACCCGGAGCGAGCCGCGACGGCGCTCGAGGATGGCGATGCGCTCGGGCGCCACGGCGCTCTTGCGCAGGTCCTGCGTGAGCAGGGCGATCGAGCGCCCGTCGGGCGAGTAGCGCGGCTTCGCGTGCGACAGGCGCGAGCGCTCCGCGAGCATGCGGAAGCGAGCGCGGCGCAGGTCGAGCGCGACCAGCCGGTACTCGTGGTCGAAACGCTTGTCCTCGGCGGGGTCGAAGGTGAAGACGATCTCGCGTCCGTCGGGCGCGACGTCGTAGTCGTGCGCCGAGGGATCGTTGCGAGGGAGCTCGTATCGCGTGCCCGCGAACAGGTCGCGGATGCGACCGCCTTCCACCTCCACGATGAACAGGCGCGGCACGCGCCCGTCGGAGAGCCAGTGGTCCCAGTACCGGTAGGCGGAGTGCTCGACCACGTGCGCCTTGACCTTCGAGTCCTTGCGCTCCTTCTGGCGCTTCGCGAGGTCCCGGAGCCCTTTCGCTTCGGGCCACACCCAGGAGACGAAGGCGATGCGCCGGGAATCCGGGAACCACTTGATCGCGGACACGCCCGTGGCGATGTCGGTGAGGCGCCGCGCCTCCCCGCCGTCCGGGGCGATCAGGTAGAGCTGCGGCTCGTCGTCCTTGTCGCGCTTGGCGACGAAGGCGATGCGGCGGCCGTCGGGCGACCAGCGCGGCTCGCCGTCCTTCTCCCCGCAGCTCGTGAGCTGCCGCGGCTCGCCGCCGTAGGTCGAAAGCAGCCAGAGGCTCGCGCGGGCCTTGTTCTCCTCCATGTCGTAGGTGGACACGGAAACGCAGGCCTGGGCGCCGTCGGGCGACAACGCGGGCTGGGCGGGCCGCGCGAGCTTCCAGAGGTCTTCGACAGTGATGCGGTTCTTCTTGGCCATGGAATCCCCGAAAAGGCGCACCGGGGCGCGAGGCCCCGGTGCTCGAAGCGCGCATTGTAGTGGCATTCGGCCCGGAATCGCGGGCCGCCGGCCGCGGCGTGTCCGGCCGCGGGGGTAGAATGCCTCCACCACCGGAGGCCCCGCATGAAACCCGACGACCTCAAGCCCGCGTTCCAGTGGGACGATCCCCTGCTGCTCGAGGCGCAGCTCTCGGAGGACGAGCGCATGGTGCGCGACAGCGCCCGTGCCTATTGCCAGGACAAGCTCCTGCCGCGCGTGGTCGAGGCGAACCGCCACGAGCGTTTCGACCGGGAGATCGTCTCCGAGATGGGCGCGCTCGGCTTCCTGGGGCCCACGATCGAGGGCTACGGTTGCGCGGGCGTGAACCACGTCTGCTACGGGCTGATCGCCCGCGAGGTGGAGCGCGTGGACTCCGGCTACCGCTCGACGATGAGCGTGCAGTCCTCGCTGGTGATGCACCCGATCCACGCCTACGGCACCGAGGCGCAGCGCGAGCGCTGGCTCCCGCGGCTCGCCCGTGGCGAGGTCGTGGGCTGCTTCGGGCTCACGGAGCCGGACCACGGCTCGGACCCCGGCAGCATGGTGACCCGCGCGCGCAAGGTCGACGGCGGCTTCCGCCTCACGGGCGCGAAGATGTGGATCACCAATTCCCCGATCGCCGATGTCTTCGTCGTCTGGGCCAAGGACGACGCGGGAGACATCCGCGGATTCCTCCTCGAGAAGGGCATGAAGGGGCTCTCGGCGCCCAAGATCGAGGGCAAGTTCAGCCTGCGCGCCTCGATCACCGGCGAGATCGTGATGGACGAGGTCTTCGTTCCCGGGGAGAACTACCTGCCGAACGTGAAGGGCCTCAAGGGGCCGTTCGGCTGCCTCAACAAGGCACGCTACGGGATCTCCTGGGGGGCGCTCGGCGCGGCGGAGTTCTGCTGGCACGCCGCGCGCCGGTACACGCTCGAGCGCAGGCAGTTCGGCCGCCCGCTCGCCGCGAACCAGCTCATCCAGAAGAAGCTCGCGGACATGCAGACCGAGATCACGCTCGGGCTGCAGGCGGTCCTGCGCGTGGGGCGCCTGCTCGACGAAGGGCGCGCCACGCCCGAGATGGTCTCGCTCGTGAAGCGCAATTCCTGCGGCAAGGCCCTGGACATCGCGCGCGCGGCGCGCGACATGCACGGCGGCAACGGCATCGCCGACGAGTACCACGTGATCCGCCACGTGATGAACCTCGAGGCGGTGAACACCTACGAGGGCACCCACGACGTGCACGCGCTGATCCTCGGCCGGGCGCAGACCGGGATCGCCGCCTTCTAGGCTCAGTGCACCTCGTCGCCGAGCATGAGCTCGGCGGGCAGCGCCAGGGCGGCAACGCCCTCCTCGCGCAGTTCCTCGGCCTCTTGCGCGGAGACGCGCCCGCGGATGCCGCGGCCCTTTTCCTCGCCGTAGTGGATGCGCCGCGCGATTTCGGGGAACTCGCGCCCGACGTCATCGGTGTGGGCGAGGAGGTAGGACTTCAGCGCGCGCAGCGCCTTCTCGCGCGCCGAGCCCTGCGCGGCATCCGGCGCGGGCTTCGCGGATGCGCGTTCCCCGCCCGAGGCATGTACGTAGGGCGCCGAGGGCCGGCGCTCGACCTGCGCGCTGCCGCAGGCGGGACAGGCGAGGCGCCCTTCGCGCGCCTCGCGCTCGCAGGCCTGCGCCGAGGCGAACCAGCCCTCGAATGCATGGCCTTCGCGGCAGGCGAGTCGATAGACGATCATGGAAAGGACATGGCGACGGCGCGGGCGCTTTCAATCCCTAGGAAGGCGCGGCCGGCGGCGAGAGCAGCGCTTCGGCCTGGCGCGCGAGGCGGTCCACGGCGGCCGAGCAGGCGGCATGGTGGCGGTTCACGTAGTCCTCGTGGTTGGCCTCGACGGATCCGAGCTCGTAGACGTAGTTCACCATCATCCCGAAGGACTGCTCGCGGCCCTTGGGCGAGCCGTCGGCGCCCGAGTTCACGCGCTCGAGCCGCGCGCCGTTGCCCAGGTGGAAGCGCGCGACGGGGTCGAGCACCTGCCCGTCCTCCCAGACGCGCGTCAGGTACCGGGCGGCGAGGGCCTCGAGGTCTTCGCGCGAGCCCGCGATCGTCGCGAGCCGCGGGCCGAGCGCCCGTTCGAGCCAGCGCCGCAGTCCCGGGATCGGCGAGAGGGTCGCGAAGATCTTCAGGTTGGGGAGCTCCCGGTGCAGGTCCTCGGCCACCTGCTTGATCAGGAAGTTGCCGAAGGAAACGCCCCTCAGGCCCGGCTGGCAGTTGGTGATCGAGTAGAAGACCGCGCAGCGCGCCCGGCGCGGATCGGCCACGGCGCTGTCGAGGGCGAGGATCGGCTCGACCGCCGCGGGCAGTTCGTCCACGAAGGCGACCTCCACGAAGATGAGCGGCTCGTCCGGAAGCGCCGGGTGGAAAAAGGCGAAACAGCGCCGGTCGCGCTCCAGCCTCCGCTTGAGGTCCGGGAAGCCGTGGATCTCGTGCACCGCCTCGTAGGCGATCAGCTTCTCGAGGATCGCCGCGGGCGTGCGCCAGTCGATGCGGCGCAGCTCGAGGAAGCCGCGGTTGAACCAGGAGCCGAGCAGGTGCGTGAGATCGTTGTCGAGCGTGGCCCACTGCGGATGTTCCTTGAGTCCGCCCAGGATCAGCCGGCGCATCTCGACGATCGCCCCGGTTCCCCCGGGGGCCATGTTCATCCGCCGGAAGACCTCCTGGCGCGGCGGTTCCGTCACCCGCAGCAGGGTGGCGAGCTGCGCCGGCGAGGGATCGCGATGGTAGGCCTGGGCTGCCGCGAGCACCGCCTCGCCATCGGGCGAGAATTCCCGCGCGAGCCGGTCGAAGAGGCGGCGGCGCCCCGCCTCGTCGAGTCCCTGGTAGAGCGCCACGCAGCGTCGCGCGAGCGTGGCCCCCGAGGCCTCGCCGCGCTCGGAGATGAGCGTGCGCAGCCATTTCGCGAGACGGTCCGCCCGGCGCTCCCCGCGCGTCAGGACCATGCCGTGAGCGGCCTGGGCGATGGAGCCCACCATGCGATCGAGGAAGCCGCGGACCTGGGGCATCAGCCGCCTGCCTCGGACGCGAACCGGTCCCGCAAGACGTTTTTCTGCACCTTGCCCATCGTGTTGCGCGGAAGCTCCTCGAGGAAGTGGACGCGCTTGGGCACCTTGAAGTTCGCGAGGCGGGACTTCAGGGCGGCGATCACTTCCGCCTCGCCGGGACCCGCCGCGCCCGGGCGGCGCACGACGGCCGCCGTGACCGCCTCCCCGAAATCCGGGTGCGGGACGCCGACGACGGCCGACTCGAGGACCCCGGGCAACTCGTCGAGGGCGAGCTCGACTTCCTTCGGGTAGACGTTGTAGCCGCCGGAGATGATGAGGTCCTTCGAGCGGCCGACGATCGAGAGGTAGCCGTCGGCGGAGAAACGGCCGAGGTCGCCGGTGCGGAAGTAGCCGTCGGGCGTGAACTCCTCCTTGTTGCGCTCCGGCATCCGCCAGTAGCCGGAGAAGACGTTGTCGCCCCGCACCTGGATGGGCCCGATCTCGCCCGGCGCGCACTCCCGCCCCGCGTCGTCGACGATGCGGATCGCCGTGCCCGGAAGCGGCAGGCCCACGGTCCCCGGGCGGCGCTCGCCCTCGAGGGGGTTGGAGCTGAGCATCCCGGTCTCCGTCATGCCGTAGCGCTCGAGGATCCGGTGCCCGGTGCGCCGCTCGAACTCCCCGTGGGTCTCGGCGAGCAGCGGCGCCGATCCCGAGACGAAAAGGCGCATGTGGCGACAGGCCCCGCGGTCGAGGCCGGGTTCGGCGAGCAATCGCGTGTAGAAGGTCGGCACGCCCATGAACACGGTGGCCGTGGCGAACTCGGCGATCGCGCGCCGCGCGTCGAACCGTGCGTGGAAGCGCATCGCGGTGCCGTTCATCAGCACGCAGTGGCAGGCCACGAAGAGCCCGTGCACGTGGAAGAGCGGCAGCATGTGCACGAGCAGGTCGTCGGGCCCGAATCCCCAGCAGCGGTGCAGGACCGCGGCGTTCGCGAGGAGGTTGCGGTGCGAGATCATCGCGCCCTTGGAGCGCCCGGTGGTCCCCGAGGTGTAGAGGATCGCGGCGAGGTCGCCCGCATCGCGCTTCACGTCGGCGAAGCGCTCCGGCGCCGACCGTGCGGCCTCGACGAAGCTCCCCTGCCCGTTCGCGTCGAGCGCGTACACGTGGCGGATGCCCAGCCGGGCGGCGAGCGGCTCGAGCCAGGGCATCGAGGCGGGCTGTGCCACGACGGCCCGCGCCTCGGCGTTTTCCAGGAAGTAGCCGACCTCCCCCTCCTGGTAGGCGCTGTTGAGCGGCAGGTAGACCAGCCCGGCCCGCAGGCAGGCGAGGTAGAGCAACAGCGCCTCGGGAGACTTCTCGACCTGGACGGCGAGCCGATCGCCGGGCGCGAGCCCGAGCCCGGCGAGGCAGGCCGCGTAGCGCGCGCTCGTCGCTTCCGCTTCCGCGTAGCTCAGCTCGCGTCCCGACTCGAGGATCAGCAGCGGCCGCGCGCGGTCGGCGGGAAAGCGCGCGGCGAAATGGGCGAAGAGATTGCCGTCCATCGGTTTCAGGGCACGAGGCCGAGCTTGAGCTCCGCGTCCGCCACGCCCGCGGCGAGATACTCGGCCACGTCGGGAATCGCCTCGCGGCTCTCGCCGAGGATGGCGGCCACCGCGGCGCCCGGAAGCACCTGGATCTCGGCGCCGTGCAGCGCCGAGACGCGCGCGACCGGCGCGGCAAGCGCGACGTACACCCCGCCCCCGGCCCGTCCCAGGACCGTGAGCTCGATTTTCGCGCCGGCCGCGGCCAGCGCCGTGAGCGCCAGACTCATGCCTACAATGTACTCGCTCAGGACGATCTTCTCGTCCTCGAGGCGGGCTGCGTGGGATTCGCAGTCGAGGAACACGTGCACGGCGCCGGGGGACCGGGGCGCGAGTTCCCAGGCGCACTGCGCGAAGCGCCAGGCGCGTTCCGCGCCCAGGGGGGCGTTGCCGACCAGGCCGAGGAAAGGCTCGACGCGGCCCTCGCGCCGCCCCTCGCCCGTGATCAGGCCGTCGCTTTCCTTCGCTTCGTAGCCCTCGGCGTAGATCCGGTCGAGGTCGCGGCGTCGAACCGCCTCGGCCACCCGTGCGCGGGACGGGGGGAGCCGCCGCCCGAGCGCCTCGTGGCGCTGGCGAAACGCCGCCGCGGGATCGGCCAGTGGCGCGAGCGCGCCGGCGATCCACGCTCCTGGATCCCGGCCCTCCTCCCACACGGCGTTGGCCTCGCTCGCCTTGGCGCGCGCCGGCGCGGAAATCGCGGCTTGCGCCATGGCGCGGAACATCTCGTCGAGCACGTCCGCCCCGGCCGCGGATGCGAGGATCGAGGGACCGGACATCGCGAGCTGCGTACCGGGAGAGAAGAGCCGGCGCGAGGCGAGATGCGCGACCATGCTCGCGCCACCGAAGCAGTTGCGGCCGAGCACCGCGACGATCGGGGCGCCGGAAGCGGCCGCGTGCAGGGCCTCGCGAAAAAGCGTGCGGAAGGCGCCGAGCGCGCGCAGCCCTTCGGACACCCGCGCCCCCGCCGAATCGATGTAGAGCACGAGCGGGGAACGCTCGCGCGCCACGATCCGCAGCAGCGGCGCGAGGCGCTTGACCTCGACCGTGCCGATCGAGCCGCTCGCGGCGCGGCTTTCCACGATGGCGACGTGCGCGGCCTTGCCGTTCACGCGACCGCGGCCGAGCGTGAGGTTGCCCGTCGTCGCGCCGATCGGATGGAAGGCGAGCGCCGCCGCGAGCGCCTCGAGCAGGGGTTGTCCCGGGAGCAGGTTCACAGGGCCTCCGCGATCGCCGCCAGGGGATGCAGGGCCTCGCGCCCGCTGCCGTGCGCGATCTGGGCCCGGCAACTCGTTCCCGCGGCCACGATCGTCGCGCCGGGCGCGGACCGGACCGCGGGGAGCAGTGCGTCCTCGGCCATCGCCATCGAGACTTCGTAATGCTCCTTCTCATAGCCGAAGGAGCCGGCCATGCCGCAGCATCCCGAGGATATCGCCGTCACCCGGGCGCCGGGGAGCGTGCGCATCAGCTCCAGGGTCGCCTCGAAGGTGCCGAACGACTTCTGGTGGCAATGCCCGTGGACACGGATCTCGCCCTTGCCCGCGCCCCGCCACGCGGGCTCGATGCGCCCCGCGCGTAGCTCGCCAGCGAGATACTCGTCGGCCATCATCGCGGCGGCCGCGAGACGCCCGGCGATCCGGTCGCCGGGAAAGAGCGCGGCGAACTCGTCGCGGAAGGTGAACAGGCACGAGGGCTCGAGGCCGAGCACGGGCGTACCGGCTTCCAGGTGGGGAGCGAGCGCCTCGAGCGTCCGGCGCGCTTCCGCCCTCGCCTCGTCCACCATGCCGGCGCTGAGGTAGGTGCGACCGCAGCACAGTGCCCGCCCGTCGCGGGAGCGCGCGACGAGGACGCGATGCCCGGTCGCCTCGAGGACGCGCGCGGCGGCCGCGAGGTTGCCCGGCTCGAGCCAGTTGTTGAACGTGTCGGCGAAGAGCACGACGGGGCGCCCCGCACGCCCGCCCTCCTCGACGCGCCCGGCGAGCCACGGGCGGGCGAATGCCGGGAGGGCCCGGCGCCGGTCGAACCCGACGAGCGACTCGAGGAGCGCGCCGGCGCCGGGCAGCGCGAACGCCGCCCGCGCGAGGGGCGCGAGACGCGAGGCCCACGCCGCGTATCGCGGAAGTCGGCCCACGACCCGGTCGCGCAGCGTGAATCCATGGCGGCGCTTGTAGGCGGCGAGGTACTCGATCTTCATCCGCGCCATGTCCACGCCGGTCGGGCATTCGCGCCGGCAGCCCTTGCAGGAGACGCACAGCGCCATCGCCTCCCGCACGGCCTCGCCGTCCAGCCCCTCGGTGCCAAGCTGGCCCGAGAGCGCGAGGCGCAGCGTGTTGGCCCGGCCCCGCGTGAGGTCGCGCTCGGCGCGCGTCGCGCGGAAGCTCGGGCACATCGTGCCGGCGTCGAACTTGCGGCAGTGGCCGTTGTTGTTGCACATCTCGACGGCGCCCGCGAGCCCGCCCCAGGGGCTCCAGTCGAGAACCGTCGCGACGGTCTCGGTGCGATAGCCCGGGGGGTAGCGCAGGAGCGAGCGATCGTCCTGGCGCGGGGGGGCGACGATCTTGCCGGGATTCATGAGCCCCTTCGGGTCGAACCAGGACTTGATCTCGGCGAGCGCGGCCGTGAGCCGCGGCCCGAAGAAGGGCGCGATCCATTCCGAGCGAACGATCCCGTCGCCGTGCTCGCCCGAATACGCGCCCTTGTAGCGGCGCACGAGCTCGGCCGCCTCCTCGGCGATGGCGCGCATGCGCACCGCCCCGTCGCCCTTCATGTTGAGCACCGGCCGCACGTGCAGGCAGCCCACGGAAGCGTGGGCGTACCAGGTGCCCTCCGTGCCGTGCTTGCGGAAGATGTCCGTGAGCTCCGCCGTGTACTTCGCGAGGTGCTCGAGGGGCACGGCGCAATCCTCGATGAAGGACACGGGCTTCGCGTCGCCCTTCATCGACATCATGATGTTCAGCCCCGCCTTGCGCACCTCCCACACGGCCTTCTGGCGCTCGGGATCCAGGATCTCGACGACGGCCCCGGGAAAGCCGAGGTCGGCGAGGCATTCGCCCAGCCGCTTCACGCCCTCGCGCTGGGGATCGGGCGACTCGCCCGCGAACTCCACGAGGAGGATCGCCTCGGGTTCGCCCTTCAGGAACGAGCGCACCGTGGACTCGAAGGCGGGGATGCGCCGCGAAAGCTCGAGCATCGTGCGGTCGACCAGCTCGACCGCGCAGGGGCCGAGCTTCACGATGTGTTGCGCGGCGTCCATCGCGTCGTGGAAGCGCGGGAAATGCGCCACGCCCAGGGCCTTGTGCCGGGGCAGTGGCGCGAGATCGAGGTGGATGCGCTCGAACCAGGCGAGCGTGCCTTCGCTGCCGACCAGCAGCTTCGCGAGGTTGGCCTCCGCGGCGCCGAGAAGGTCGAGGTTGTAGCCGGCCACGCGTCGCGACACTTTCGGGAAGCGCGCGGCGATTTCCGCTCGCTCGCGTTCCCACAGTGCGCGCGCGCGCTCGCCGAGCGCACGGATCGCCGGGTCCGCGATCTCGGCCGCGGGCCCGAATCGCCCGCGCACGCCGGTCGGGAGCCACGCGTCGATCGCCGCCACGCGGTCGACCATGTTGCCGTAGGCGAGAGAGCGCGAGCCGCACGAGTTGTTGCCGCTCATGCCCCCGAGCGTCGCCTGCGCGGCGGTGGACACGTCGATCGGATACCAGAGCCCGAGCGGCCGGAGCCCGGCGTTCAGCCGGTCGAGCACGACGCCGGGTTCGACGACGGCGCGGCGCGTCCCGGCATCGACCTCGAGCACGCGGTCGAGGTGGCGGGTGGAGTCGATCACGAGCGCCTCGCCCACGGTCTGCCCGCACTGCGAGGTGCCCGCGCCGCGCGGGAGCACGGCGACCCCCTCCTCGATGGCGATCTGCATGGCGGCCACGGCCGCGTCGGGGGTTCGCGGGACGACCACGCCCACCGGGAGGATCTGGTAGATCGAAGCGTCGGTCGCGTAGCGCCCCCGGCTCGCGGCGTCGAAGCGGACCTCGCCGTCGACCTCGCGGGCGAGGCGCGCCGCGAGCGAGTGGCGAGCGCCCGGGCCGGAGGGCGGGGGCGTTGCGTCGAGGGTCATCGGGGTTGTTACCGGAAGGCGATAGCCGGGGCGCGGGCAGTGCGGCATTATGGCCGCAAAACCCGCCCCCTCCGCAATGAAGCGCGACGGGGCCGTGCCCGAGGAGGCTCGCGCCATGACCGCCGGACGCCATTTCCTGCAGATCCCGGGACCGACCAACGTCCCCGACCGGGTGCTGCGCGCCATCGACCGCCCCACCATCGACCATCGCGGGCCCGAGTTCCAGGCGCTAGGACGCGAGGTGCTCGCGGGCATCCAGCGCATCTTCCGCACGCGCCATCCGGTCGTGATCTACCCCGCCTCGGGCACCGGGGCGTGGGAGGCCGCGCTCGCCAACACGCTCTCGCCGGGCGATCGCGTGCTCATGGCCGAGACCGGCCACTTCGCCACGCTCTGGAGCAGGCTCGCGCGAAGGCTCGCCCTCGACGTCGACCTGATCCCCGGGGACTGGCGCCACGGGGTGGACGCCGCCGCCATCGGCGCGCGGCTCGCCGCGGACAAGGCGAAGGCCATCAAGGCGGTGTGCGTGGTCCACAACGAGACCTCGACGGGCGTGACGAGCCGCATCGCGCCGGTGCGCCGCGCGATCGACGACGCCGGGCATCCGGCACTGCTCATGGTCGACACGATCTCCTCGCTCGCCTCGATCGACTACCGCCACGACGAGTGGGGCGTGGACGTGACCGTGGGCGGCTCCCAGAAGGGCCTCATGCTGCCCCCGGGCCTTTCTTTCAACGCGCTTTCCGACAAGGCGCTCGCCGCGGCGAGATCGGCGAAGCTGCCGCGCTCCTACTGGGACTGGTCGGAAATGCTCGCCGCGAACGCGAACGGCTGGTTCCCCTATACGCCGGCCACCAACCTCCTCTACGGTCTGCGCGAGGCGATCGCGATGCTCGAGGAGGAAGGCCTGGAGCAGGTCTTCGCGCGCCACGACCGCCACGCGGAAGCCACGCGCCGCGCGGTGCGCGCCTGGGGGCTCGAGGTCCTCTGCCAGGACCCCGAGGAGTACAGCTCCTCGCTCACCGCCGTCGTCATGCCTGCGGGGCACGACGCGGACCGCTTCCGCGACCTCGTCCTCGAGCGCTTCGACATGTCCCTCGGCATGGGACTCGCGAAACTCTCCGGGAAGATCTTCCGCATCGGCCACCTGGGCGACCTGAACGACCTCACCCTCTCCGGGACGCTCGCGGGCGTCGAGATGGGACTGGCGCTCGCCGGCGTTCCCCATCGCAAGGCAGGCGTGCAGGCCGCGCTGGACTACCTCGCCGAGCGCGCCGGGGCTCGCGAGCGCCGGGCCGAGGCCGCTTGACCGGCACGGTTTACAGCGACGGGTTCATCGGTTAACTTCCGCCCATTGCCGCAGCAGACGGCAACCGTTCCAACACCCGAGGAGAAACCCGATGATGAACCGCATCCGCAGGGGCGCGCTCGCGCTCGTGACCGCCGTGTCGCTCGCCGCGCCCGCGATCGCGCAGGAGATCAAGATCTCCCACCAGTTCAAGGCGAACACGGACGGGCGCGACAAGGCCACGCGCGTATTCGTCGAGGAGGTGAACAAGAAGGACCCGAGCCTCAAGTTCCGCATCTACCCAGGCAGCTCGCTCAACATCAAGCCGGTCGCGCAGTTCGACGCGCTCCAGGCGGGCACCCTCGAGATGGCGGTCTTCCCGATGTCCTACGCGGTCGGGAAGGTGCCCGAGATGTCGATCATCATCATGCCCGGCACGATCACGAGCATCGACCATGCGATGCGCCTCAAGGGCACCGCCTTCCACAAGAAGCTCCAGGAAGTGGCCGAGAAGAACGGCGTGCACATCGTCACCTGGTGGTGGACGCCGGGCGGCTTCGCCTCGAAGACCGGCGAGATCGGTGGCCCCGACACAGTGAAGGGCGAGAAGATGCGCGCGGCCGACCCGACCTTCGAGAGCATGCTGAAGGCGGCCGGAGCGTCGGTGATCAACACGCCCTCGACGGAGATCTATTCCTCGCTGCAATCGGGCGTGCTCACCTCGACCCTCACCTCGGCAGAGACCTTCGTCAGCATGCGCATCTACGAGCAGACGAAGTTCGCCACGGTCGGCGGCGACTACACGCTCTGGTGGCTGCTGCAGCCGCTGGTGATGTCGAAAGCCGCGTGGGACAAGCTCACGCCCGCGCAGAGGAAGATCTTCGAGGAGGCCGCCGACAAGAGCGACGCCTTCTTCGCCGCCGGGCAGCGCGAGGCGGTGGCGAAGATGGTGGACGTCTACACCAAGGCGGGCGCCAAGGTGCGCGCCCTCACCAAGCCCGAGTTCGACGCCTGGATCGCCCTCGCGAAGAAGACCGCCTGGCCGGAGTTCGCGGCCAAGTCGGCCGACGCGAAGCAGCTCCTCGACCTCATCACGGCGGTCCGATGAGCAGCGCGGGGCGGCCGCGGCCGCCCCGCTTCCGCCTTTCCCGATCCTGCCTGCAGCGGCCCGTGGGCCGCACCGCTCGCCGTGCGCCAGCTCGTCCGCTGGATTGACCGCATCTCCGACGCCTTCGCCGTCTTCGCGGCGACATGCCTCGTCGCCGCGATGCTCATCGTCGTGTGGATGGTCATCTACCGGGCCACCGGGCATTCGACGTATTGGGAGATCGAGCTGGCCACGTACCTGATCGTGGCCACGGTGCTCCTGGGTTCGCCCTACTGCCTCAGGACCAAGGGCCACATCGGAGTCGACCTGATCTCGGAGCTGCTGCCCGCACGGGGGCGGCTTCTCCTGAGCCGGCTCATCGCGATCCTCGGCCTGGCGGTCTGCCTCTACCTCGCCTGGAAGGGGTTCGAGCTCACGGCCGAGGCCTGGCACAAGAACGAGGGCAGCGGCTCGATGTGGAATCCGCCCCGATGGCCGTTCTTCGCGCTGATGCCCGTCGGCCTCGGTCTGACGGCGCTCCAGTACGTGGCCGAGTTGCTGCGGGACCTGCCCGATCGCGCCGCCGACCCGCGCGCACCGGTCTCGGGCCAGGGTGCATAGCCCGTGAGCGAGGTGCAGATCGGGCTGCTGATCCTCGTGGTCACCACGGCGGTCCTGTTCTCGGGCTTTCCGATCGCCTGGGGCCTGTCGCTCGTCGCCATCGCCTTCCTCGTCATCTTCAAGGGCCCCACGAGCCTCGCCGTCGTGGCGACCCAGTTCATGGACGAGCTGAACTCCTTCGCCCTGCTCACCATCCCGCTCTTCGTCCTGCTGGGCGCGGCGATCGGCGTGTCCGCCGCCGGCAAGGACATCTACAACTCGCTCTACCGCTGGCTCGCGCGCGTGCCCGGCGGCCTCATCATCGCCAACATCCTCGCCTGCGGGATGTTCTCCGCGGTGTGCGGCTCCTCCCCGGCCACCGCCGCGGCGATCGGCAAGGCGGGGGTGCCGGAGATGATCCGCCGCGGGGTCCCGCCGGCGCTCGCCACGGGCGCCATCTGCGCGGGCGGCACGCTCGGCATCCTGATCCCGCCCTCGATCACGATGATCCTCTACGGGCTCGCCACCGAAACCTCGATCGGGCGGCTCTTCCTCTCGGGCGTCGTCCCGGGCGCGCTGCTCGTGATCCTCTTCTCCATCTGGGCGTGGTTCGCGACCCTCGTGACCAGGCGCGAGTTTCTCATCGTCGACGAGCGCTTCACGCTCAAGCAGAAGATGGAAGGCATGATGCGCGTGACGCCGTTCCTCGCGATCATCGTCGCCATCGGCTACTTCATGTACGGCGGCCTCGCCACGCCCTCGGAGATCGCCGCGATCGGCGCCTTCCTCGCGCTCGTCCTGGTGATCGCGATCTACCGGACCTGGCGGCTTTCCGAGCTCTGGCACATCTTCCGCGACACGGTGCGCGAGTCGAGCATGATCCTCATGATCATCGCCGCGGCCGCGCTCTTCTCGTACATGATGTCGCTGCTCTACGTCTCGCAGGCGTCGGCCGAATGGCTGGTCGCGATCAAGCTCAACAAGTGGGCCCTGCTGTTCGCGATCAACCTGTTCCTTCTACTGCTCGGCTGCTTCCTGCCGCCCGTGGCGATCATCCTGATGCTCATGCCGATCCTCACCCCGGTGCTCGAGGCGAACGACTTCGACCTCGTGTGGTTCGCGGTGATGCTCACGGTCAATCTCGAGGTGGGGCTCATCACGCCACCCGTCGGCCTCAATCTCTACGTGTTGCGCGGCGTCGCCCCGGACGTGCCGCTCTCGACGGTCCTGCGCGGGTCGATTCCCTACGTCTTCATCATGTTCGGATTCATGGTGGCGCTGTGCTTCTTCCCGGGCATCGCCACGTGGCTGCCCGACACGCTCATGGGGCCGGGGCGCTGAGGTAGGCTCGCGATCCCCACCGGCAAACCCGCGAAAGGCGACCCATGGCCGACATCGAGCTGCATCGCGCCCACGACCTGGGCCTGAAAGGCGCGCGCGCCGCCGCCGACGAGATGGCCTTGCACCTCGGCAGGAGGTTCGACCTGCGCGGGGCCTGGAGCGGCGACACGATGAACTTCGACCGGCCGGGGCTGCACGGCACCCTCGCCCTGACCGCGCGGGACCTGACGCTGAGGGTGGTCCTCACCGGTTTCCTGCTGAAGGCGATGAAGCCGGTCCTCGAGCAGGCGATCCTGGGCGAGCTCGACGCGCTCTTCGAGCGCCACGCCGCAGCGCCCGGCGCCCGCGCGGCGAAGCCCGCTAGCGGGAAAACGGCGAAGGGTGGCCGGAAAAAAGGCGCCTGAGGATCGCGGTCTCCCGCTCGGCGATCGTGTGCAGGAAATGATCCGCGCCCTTCATGGCGCGGAATGCCTCGAACCCTCGCTCGAGGAAGGACTGCAGGTCGGAGAGCCCGGCGAGGCTCGCGGGCCGGCGCATCAGCTTCAGCGTCGTGTAGACCATGGGCATGCCGACGAGGGCGTCGAGCCGGCGCCCGACGGCATCGATGAGCTCGATCTGCCGCTCGCGTTCGGCCGGCATCCCGGTCTCCCGGTAGGCCTTCGCGTACCTCGCCTCGTCGATCGGTCCGTCGGGAAGCACGGCCGCCATGCGCCGGTCGAGGTCCTCGGACAGGGCGTCGACTTCGATGGCGAGCGCCGCGGTCTCCACCGCCCGCTTCGGGAGGATCCGGACCATCGCGGGATAGATCCGCAGCATCGCCTCGTCGCGGCCGCTGAAGTCCTTCGGCCCGTAGAGGTCCTCCAGGAAGAAGGTCGTGGCCTGCCGGTAGCGCGGGTCGCCGTGCAGGTCCTCGTAGGTGCGCTCGAGACGCCCGGCCTGCCAGCGCTTCAGGGCCTGCAGGTGAGGCGGGGTCCCGGATCGGGACTCGCGGCCACGCAGGCGATGCAGCCACTCGAGATGGCTTCGCAGGGCCTCGGGAGCCTGGTTCGAATCGGGCATTCCGGATTGCCTCGGCAGGGGGTGGAAGGTATTCTAACGAGCGATTGAAACGAGCGTTTGATTGGCGTCATTCGCCACCGGTCATTCGTTGCGTTTATATTGATAATCAATTGTTTGTTTAATATACTTCAAGTTGAACCTTAAAGAGAGCCCCTCGCTTTCCGACCCGGAATCCGGGTCGTTGGCCGTGCTTTTCGAGCGCCAGAAAGTCGCCTCTCGCAGCCTGCCTTTTCCGGGCTCCGGGGCCCGGTTGGCGACGCTCCAGACCCTCGAGGACCTGCTGCGTGCCGAGGGCGCCGCCCTTGCCGAGGCGGTCAGCCGCGATTTCGGGGGCCGCTCGCTCCAGGAGACGCAGCTCCTCGAGCTCTTTCCTTCGATCGAGGCCATCCGCCATGCGCGCCGGCACCTGCGCCGCTGGATGCGCCCCCAATCGCGCCGGACGAGCCTGTGGTTCCTGCCCGGGCGTTCGCGCGTCGTCTTCCAGCCTCTGGGCACGGTCGGCGTCGTCGTGCCCTGGAATTACCCGATCTACCTCGCGGTCGGGCCGATCGTCTCGGCGCTCGCCGCGGGCAACCGCGTCCTCGTCAAGATGTCCGAGGCGGCACCTGCCGTGGGCGAGCTGCTCGCGAAGCTTGTGGCGGCGCGATTCGATCCCGCGATGCTCGCGGTCGTCAACGGCGGCCCCGAGGTGGCGCGCGACTTCTGCGCCCTGCCCTTCGACCACCTGCTGTTCACGGGCTCGACCGGCGTGGGACGCAGCGTCATGCACGCGGCGGCGGAGAACCTCACCCCGGTGACGCTCGAGCTCGGCGGGAAGTCCCCCGCGATCGTCGGGCGCGGCTTCCCCGTGGAGGAAGCCGCCTCGCGCATCCTCTTCGGCAAGTGCCTCAACGCGGGGCAGACCTGCATCGCGCCCGACTTCGCGCTGGTTCCCGAGGACCGGATCGAGGCCTTCGTCGAGGGCGCCCGGCGCTCGGTAGCGGCCCTGTACCCGCGCCTGCGTGACAACCCCGACTACACGGCCATCGCCAACGAGCGCGGTCGCGAGCGCCTCGCCGGGCTGCTCGCGGACGCCGCGGCGAAGGGAGCGCGGATCCTCGAGATCAATCCCGCCGGCGAGGATTTCGCGGCAAGCCCGAAGATGGCCCCGCGGCTGCTCCTGGGGGTGAACGACGAGATGCGCGTCATGCGCGAGGAGATCTTCGGCCCGCTGCTGCCGATCGTGCCCTACCGGGAGCTCGGCGATGCGATCGCGTTCGTGAACGCGCGAGCGCGCCCCCTCGCGCTCTACGTCTTCGAGCACGATCGCGCCGCCATCGAGCGCGTGCTCGCCGAGACGGTCTCCGGGGGCGTCACGGTGAACGAGACGATCCTGCACGTCGCCCAGGACGACCTGCCGTTCGGCGGCGTGGGGCCGAGCGGCATGGGCGAGTACCACGGCCGGGAAGGCTTCGAACGCTTCTCGAAGAAGAAGCCGGTCTTCTTCCAGTCGCGCCTGAACGGCCTCAAGCTTTTCCGCGCGCCCTACGGCAAGCGCTTCGCGGCGCTCGTGAAGCTGCTCCTCGGCTAGCGCCTTGCCCACACGCCGGCAGTTCCTCCAGGTGGGCCTCGTGGCCTCGGGCGTGCTCGTCGCGGGCGGCGTTCTCTGGCGCCTCGCGAGCGCCCCCGGCCGCGGGAAGCTGCGATTCCTCGATGCCCGCGGCGAGAGGCTCGTGGCCGCCCTGGCTGCGGCGGTTCTCGCCGGGACGCTGCCCGAGGCCGAATCCGAACGCCGCGAGGCGATCCGCGAGGTGGTCGAGGCCTTCGACCGGGCGGTCTCGGGACTGAGCCCGGCGGTGCAGGCGGAAATCGGCCAGCTCCTGGGCCTGCTCGGCTTCGCGCCGGCGAGGATCGTCCTGGCCGGCGTGACTACCCCGTGGGAGGAGGCCTCGGTCGAGGAGGTCGGCGCGTTCCTGTCGCGTTGGCGTGGAAGCCGCTTCGACCTGAAGAGGGCGGGCTACCAGGCGCTCACCCAGCTGCTCCAGGCCGCGTGGTACGGCAATTCGCGGGCCTGGCCGGCGATCGGCTATCCCGGGCCGCCCGCGATCGAGTCGGGGCCGCCGAAGTGATCGCCGATCCCTTTCTCGCGGGGCTCGCCTCCGGCTGGAAGGTGACGGATGCCGCCGGCCTCGATCGCGACCTCGCGCTGGAATCCGACGTCGTCATCGTGGGCAGCGGCGCCGGAGGAGGGGTCAGCGCGGAGATCCTCTCCCAGGCCGGCCTCTCGGTGATCCTCGTCGAGGAAGGCCCCCTGCAGACCTCCGCGGAATTCCGCATGCGCGAGCGCGAGGCCTATCCCCGCCTCTACCAGGAATCCGCCGGCCGCCAGACTCGCGACAAGGCGGTGACGATCCTCCAGGGGCGCTGCGTCGGAGGCTCGACCACCGTGAACTGGACCTCGAGCTTCCGCACGCCGGCGCGCACCCTCGCCCATTGGCGCGACCGTCACGGACTGCGCGGCTTCGGCGAAAGCGATCTCGCGCCCTGGTTCGAGCGCATGGAGAAGCGGCTCTCCATCGGGCCCTGGCCCGTCGCGCCCAACGAGAACAACGACGCGCTGCGCCGGGGCTGCGAGGCCCTCGGGATCCCGGCGGCCGCGATCCCGCGCAACGTGAAGGATTGCTGGAATCTCGGGTACTGCGGCATGGGGTGCCCGACCAACGCCAAGCAATCGATGCTCGTCACGACGATCCCCGGGGCCCTCTCTCGCGGGGCCCGGCTCGTGCACCGCTGCCGCGTGACGCGGCTCGTGACCGAAGGCGACCGCGTCGTCGCCTGCGAGGCGCGGGCCCTCGCCTCGGCCGGCGGCGCGCCCTCCTCGTACCGGATCACGCTGCGCGCCCGTCATTTCGTGCTCGCGGCCGGCGCGATCGGCAGCCCCGCGATCCTGCTCGCGAGCCGATTGCCGGATCCTCACCTCACGGCCGGCCGTCGCACCTTCCTCCACCCGACGGTCGTCTCCGCGGCGATCATGCCCGAGCCCGTGGCGGGATACGCCGGGGCGCCGCAGTCGATCTACTCGGACCATTTCCTCGACACGCTGCCCCTCGAAGGGCCCATGGGGTTCAAGCTCGAGGCGCCGCCCATCCACCCGATCCTCGCCGGGATCACCCTGCCGGGATTCGGCGCGGCGCACGCGACCTGGCTGGGGAACCTGCCGAAGCTCCAGGTGCTGATCGCCCTGATGCGCGACGGCTTCCATCCCGACTCGCCGGGCGGGCGCGTGATGCTGCGATCCGACGGCTCCCCGCTGCTCGATTACCCCCTCGGCGATTACCTCTGGGAGGGGGTGCGGCGGGCCTACCTCGCGATGGCCGAGATCCAGTTCGCCGCGGGCGCGCGCATCGTGATGCCCATGCACGAGGACGCGGGACCGGCGGCGAGCTGGAGGCAATCCCGGGCCGCCATCGAGGCGCTGCCGATGAAGGCGCTCCACGCCCGCGTGGTGAGCGCCCATGTGATGGGGGGCTGCGCGCTCGGTTCCGACGAGCGCGAATCGGTCGTCGACGAGACGGGACGCCACCACCACCTCGCGAACCTCTCGGTGCACGACGGCTCGCTCCTGCCCTCGAGCGTCGGGGCGAATCCCCAGCTGACGATCTACGGCGTCGCCGCGCGGCTCGCCGACGGGCTTGCCCGCCGCCTCGGCGCCCCGCCGCCGTCCTCCTGAGGCCCGGCGACCGGGCCGGTGCGCTGCCGGTATAATCGCGCCTCGCGGAAGGCCCTTCGCCGGGCCCCGCCCTGAACGCCACAAGCGAGAAAGGAACCGGCCATGGGCGACATGATCGCTCTCGAGCGTCGTTTCGGCGCGCGCAACTACGATCCGCTGCCCGTCGTCCTCACCGAGGGCGAGGGCGTGTGGCTCCGAGACGACCGCGGACGCCGCTACCTCGACATGCTTTCGGCCTACTCCGCGGTGAGCTTCGGCCACGCCCATCCGCGCCTGGTCGAGGCCCTCGCGCGCCAGGCCCGCCGCCTCGCCGTGACTTCGCGGGCATTCCACAACGACCGGCTTCCTCCCTTCCTCGCGCGCCTTTGCGAGCTCACCGGCATGGACCGGGCGCTGCCGATGAACACCGGCGCCGAGGGCGTGGAAACCGCCATCAAGTGCGCCCGCAAGTGGGCCTACGAGGCGAAGGGCGTGAGCGCGGGCCTCGCGCAGATCATCGTCTGCGCGGGCAACTTCCACGGCCGGACGTCCACGATCGTCGGCTTTTCCTCGGAGACGCAGTATCGCGACGGATTCGGGCCCTACGCCGCGGGTTTCCGCCACGTCCCTTTCGGCGACGCCCGGGCGCTCGCCGCCGCCATCGATGGCAACACGGCCGCCTTCCTCGTGGAGCCGGTCCAGGGCGAGGCCGGCATCGTCGTTCCCCCGGAAGGCTACCTCGCCGAGTGCGCGCGCATCTGCCGCGAGCGGGGCGTGCTCCTCATCGCCGACGAAGTCCAGACGGGGCTGGGGCGTACCGGCCGCGTGCTCGCCTGCGAGCACGAGAACGTGAAGCCCGACGGCCTCATCCTGGGCAAGGCGCTCGGCGGCGGGCTGCTTCCGGTCTCGGCTTTCCTCGCCCGCGAGGACGTCATGGCGGCCTTCCGCCCCGGCGACCACGGAAGCACTTTCGGCGGCAATCCCCTCGCCGCGGCCGTGGGCCTCGAGGCGCTGGAACTGCTGGTGGACGAGCACCTGCCCGAGCGCGCGGCCGCCCAGGGCGCCTACCTTCTCGGGCGGTTGCGCTCGCTCGCGAGCCCGCTGGTGACGCAGGTGCGCGGCAGGGGGCTGTTGATCGGCATCGAGATCGAACCGCGCCGCGCGAGCGCTCGCGAGGTCGTGGAGACCCTGCTTCGCCATGGCGTGGTGAGCAAGGACACCCACGGCACCGTGGTGCGCTTCGCCCCACCGCTCACGATCTCTCGCGAGGAGATCGACTGGGGGTTCGAGCGCATCCGCGCGGCGCTGCGCGAGTACGGCCCGGTGTTCGAGAAGGCGGCCTGAGGGCGGCCTCCCGTCGCCGCGGCCCGGGCCCTCAGGCCGGTCGCGCCGGCGAGTTCTTCACCTCGCGCCGCAGCACCTTGCCCACGTTGGTCTTCGGCAGTTCCTTCCAGAACTCGACGATCTTCGGCACCTTGTAGCCGGTGAGGTGCCGCTTGCAGTGCTCGATCACCTGCTCCCGGGTGAGCGCGGGGTCCTTGCGCACGATCACCAGCCGCACGGCCTCGCCGGACTTCTCGTCGGCCGCGGCCACCGCGCAGACCTCGAGCACGCCGGGCATCATCGCGACCACGTCCTCGACCTCGTTCGGGTACACGTTGAAGCCGGAGACCAGGATCATGTCCTTCTTGCGGTCGACGATCTTCACGTAGCCCTCGGGCGTCATGAAGCCGATGTCGCCGGTGCGAAACGCCCCGTCGGCGGTCATGACCTTGGCGGTCTCGTCGGGGCGGTTCCAGTAGCCCTTCATCACCTGGGGACCGGCGATGCAGATCTCGCCGGTCTCGCCGAGGGGCAGCACCCGCCCCTCGTCGTCGCGGATCGTGACCACGGTGGACGGAATGGGAAGCCCGGCGGTCCCGTTGTAGACCGCTCCGGGCACGAGCGGGTTGATGCACGCGCCCGGGGAGGTCTCGGTGAGGCCATAGGCCTCGATGAGGGGAGTCCGGGTGACCTCCTTCCAGCGCTCCGCCACGGCGCGCTGGACCGCCATGCCCCCGCCGAGCGTCATGCGCAGCTGCGAGAAGTCGAGCGAGGCGAATCCGGGCGTGTTCATGAGGGCGTTGAAGAGCGTGTTCACCCCCGTGAACGCCGTGAAGCGGTGCTTGCGCAACTCCGCCACGAACCCCGCCAGGTCGCGCGGGTTCGGAATGAGGACGTTGCGGGCGCCGAACTTCATGAAGGTGAGGCAGTTCCCGGTGAGCGCGAAGATGTGGTACATGGGCAGCGCCGTGATCACGACTTCCCGGCCCTCCTCGAGACCGGTCCCCACCCAGGTCGAGACCTGCAGGAGGTTCGCGACGATGTTGCCGTGGGTGAGCATCGCGCCCTTCGAAACGCCCGTCGTGCCTCCCGTGTATTGCAGGAAGGCGACGTCGTCGAGGCCGAGGGGGGGCTCGGCGAGGGGCCGGGCCGCGCCCGCGGACAGCGCGGCGGGAAACGGCGTCGACCCCGGGAGGTTCCACGCGGGCACGAGCTTCTTCACGCGCTTCACCACGAAATTGACGATCGGCCCCTTCGGGAAGCCGAGCAGGTCGCCGATCTGGGTGGTCACGACGCGGCGCACGCGGGTCTTCCCGATCACCTGCTGGAGCGTCGTCGCGAAGTTCTCGAGAATGACGATCGCCTCGGCGCCCGAGTCGTTGAGCTGGTGCTCGAGTTCGCGCGGCGTGTAGAGGGGATTGCAGTTCACGACGATATAGCCCGCGCGCAAGGCGCCGAAGAGCGCGACCGGGTACTGGAGCAGGTTCGGCATCATGATCGCCACGCGCGCGCCCTTGGGAAGCCCCGCCACGTTCTGCAGCCAGCTGCCGAACTCTCGCGCGAGACGGTCGAGCTCCCGGAAGCTGATCGTGCGGCCCATGCAGGTGAAGGCGGGGCTGTCGCCGAAGCGCTCGCAGCTGCGCTGGAAGATGTCGCGAACGCTCGCGTACGGGCTCAGGTCGATCTCCCCGGGCACGCCGGGCGGGTAGGACTTCAGCCAGATCTTCTCCATCGTTCTCCTCGTGCGGCCCGGCCCTTCTCCCGATGCGTGGCGGGATGCGCTGAGCGCTGGGCGGGTCGTCTGTCTCCTCGGGCCGGCGCGGCGCTCGTCCCGCCCGGTGCGTGCCGGCAGTGTAACCCGGAGCCCGGGCGCCAAGAAGAATAGTGTGATTGCTCTAAAGCTCGCGGCTAGAGTGTGTGCGTCGATCCCGATTTCAGGCCGGCAAGGCCGGCGATTCCGAAACCCACACGAACGGAGGCCCCATGGCAACCAAGTCCAAATCCCGCAAGACGCGCCGCCCGGCGGCCGCTGCTTCCCAGCCCCACCTTTCCCAGGCCGTCGTCGATTCCGCCCAGAAGATCTGGCTCGCGGGGCTCGGCGCCTTCGCCCGCGCCAAGAACGAAGGCGACAAGATGTTCGAGGTGCTCGTCCAGCAGGGCCGGAAGCTGCGCGGCCAGGCCCGCGAGGCCGCCGACCAGGCGCTGAAGTCGGTGCGCACCCAGGCCGACGCGACCGTCAACCAGGCCCAGGGCAAGTGGGACAAGCTCGAGCAGGTGTTCGAGGACCGCGTTTCGCGCTCCCTCAACCGCCTCGGTGTGCTCACCAGCAAGGACGTCGAGGAGCTCGCGCACCAGGTCGCCGACCTGAACGACAGCGTCCGCGCCCTCATGGGCGGGCCACGCGGCGCGGCGAAACGCCCGGCGAAGAAGGCCGCCCGCACGCGCAAGACGCGCAAGGCCGCGAAATGAAGCGGGGAGGGCACGCGCCCTCCCCCGACCGTCTCCTCCTCATCCTTGTCTGAGCCCCGGCGCCTGCCGGGGACCGAAGGATGCTCAGGCCCGCGATGTCCGCGGGCCTTTTTTTCGCCCGGGACTCGCCGATGCGGCGCTCACTCGCGGGTGACGCGCTCCACGAGCTTCACGTAGGCCTTCATGGCATCGTCGGCGCCCATGCCCTTCAACTTCGCCCAGGCCTCGTACTTCGCGCGGTTCACGAAGTCCGTGAAGCCGGGCTTTTCACCCTGGACGTCGCCCTCGGTCGCCTGCTTGTAGTGGGCGTAGAGCCTGAGCTTCAGGTCGTTGCCCGGGTCCTTCTTCGCCTTCAGGACCGCGGCCGCCGCCGCCTCGAACTGCTTCTTCAGGTCTGCCATGCGTTCGATCTCCCATTCGTCTCGCGCCGAGCGCCCCGAGAGTCCAGGACCCTGACGTTCGTGTAAAGTTAGCCCAACCCGCCCCCCCGCCGCAACGGCGGGAGCGCCCGGCCCGGGACGGGAGAACAAGAGGACGAATCCGCCCATGCTCATCGCCAATCGCGAACGCATCTCCGGGGTCGACACCGCCTGGCTGCGGATGGAGCGGCCGACGAACCTGATGATGATCGTCGGCGTGATGACGTTCGACGAGAAGCTCGATCTCGAGCAGGTCCGGCGCATCGTCGAGACGCGCTTCCTCGCCTTCAAGCGCTTCCGGCAGAAGGCGGTCGAGGATCCGGCCGGTGCCTGGTGGGAGGCCGACGAGAAGTTCGACATCGACGCCCATGTCGTGCGCACGGCGCTGCCGGGCAAGGCCGACAAGGGAGAGCTCGAGGCGCTGGTGAGCCATCTCGCCTCCACGCCCCTCGACTTCAGCAAGCCCCTCTGGCAGTTCCACCTGGTCGACAACTTCGACGGCGGCAGCGCCCTGATCATCCGCATCCACCACTGCTACGCCGACGGCATCGCGCTGATCCAGGTCGTGCTCTCGTTCACGCACGCCACGGCCGAGGGCAGCCTCACGATGGCGCCCGAGGAGGTGGAGACGGCCCCCGCGGCGGAGGCCGACTTCTGGGAGCAGATCCTCAAGCCCGTGAGCGGCGCCCTCGAAAGCGCCCAGCAGATCGGCAAGGGCCTGCTCGAGCAGGGCCGCGGGCTTGCGGCGAATCCGCAGCTCGCTTCCGAGGCCGTCCAGGGGCTCACGCGAAAGGGCCTCGATTTCGCGGGGGAGCTCGCGCACATCGCGCTGATGGGCAGCGACTCCCCCACCCGGTTCAAGGGGGCGCTCGGCGTGCGCAAGCGCGCGGCCTGGGCGGAGCCCCTGCCCCTCGACGAGGTCAAGGTGATGGGCAAGGCGCTCGGCTGCTCGATCAACGACGTGCTGCTCTCGATGGCCACGGGGGCGCTGCGCGATTACCTCGAGGAAAAGGGCGACCGCGTCGAGGGGATCGAGATCCGCGCGATCGTGCCCGTGAACCTGCGCCCGCCGGGCGAGGGGCGCAACCTCGGCAACCAGTTCGGGCTCGTCTTCCTCGACCTGCCCGTGGGCATCGACCATCCCCTCGAGCGGCTCTACGAGGTGAGGCGCCGGATGCTCGCCCTCAAGGGCTCCTACCAGCCGATCATCGCGCTCGGCCTGCTCACCGCGATCGGCTACGGCCCTCGCATCCTCCAGGACCAGGTGACGCAGATCCTCGCCTCGAACGCGAGCTCGGTGATGACCAACGTGCCCGGGCCGCCCCACCCGCTCTATTTCGCGGGCAAGCGCATCACCGAGGTCAACTTCTGGGTGCCGCAGTCCGGCGGCATCGGCATGGGGGTCTCAATCCTGTCCTACGACGGACGCATCCAGTTCGGCGTCATCACGGACGCGGGACTGGTGCCCGATCCCGACCGGATCGTGGGCCGCTTCGCCGGGGAATTCGAGAAGCTCCTCTGGCTCACGCTCATGAGCCCCTGGGGCGAGGAAGGCGCGCAGGCGCCTGCCGAGCCCGTCGCGCCTGAGCCGGCGCAGGCGAAGTCGAAGCGCCCCGGGCGCCGCGCCCGGCGAGGAAAGGCCGCCGCGCCCGCCCAGCCCGCACCGGAGGCGAAAGTTCCGCGGCGTTTCAGGAATCTCTGAGCGCCGCGACCGCGTCCATCTCGACCAGGTAGCCGTGGTGCAGTTCCGGCACGGGGACCACGGTCCGGGCCGGGCGATGGGAACCGAGCATCGCGGCGTACACCTCGTTGAAGGCCGGCCAGTGCGCGATGTCGGCGACGTACACGGTCACGCGGACCAGGCATCCGGCGTCGCTCCCCGCGGCCTCCAGAATCGCGATCACGTTGCGGATCACTTGCCGCGCCTGGTCCTCGAATCCCTCCGGCCGCGGCATGTCCGGATCGGGGACGATCGGCAGCTGGCCCGAGACGTAGACCATTCCCCCATGGACGATCGCCTGGGCGTAATGCCCGCCGGGCCTGGGCGCGTTCGGAGTCGAGATCGCCTTCATGGGAACCTTCCTTTCGCGCTTTTCGCCCGTAGTCCCCGGGCGACAGGCCAACGGGTTGATCGGCAACGGGATTGTGGCGATTCCCGCCGAGCCCGTTGCCATTCGGCGACAGACCCTCCGTGGCGCCATCTGGAAAACACATGTTTCGACAAGGGCTTATCACAGTGGCACCGAAGTTGCAGTTGATCCGGCAAGAACATGTCCTGCCGAGGGAGGAACACCGTGAAAGCCCCGAGTCCCCGCAACCCCGCGTCCTGGATGCGCCTGCTGCGCGCCGGCCTGGCCGCGCTCGTCGCGCTGGTCCTGCAGCTCGCGGTCTCGATTCCCGCGCTCGCGGCGAACTATACCGATATCTGGTGGAACCCCGAGGAATCGGGCTGGGGTCTCACCCTCTCCCACCACAACGACAAGGTCTTCGGCGTCTGGTACGTCTACGATACCGACGGCAAGCCCCTGTGGGTCGTGATGCCCGACGGCACCTTCTCGGCGGATGGCAGGACCTTCTCCGGCGACCTCTACCGGACGACGGGCCCCTCGTACAAGGACCTGCAGTTCCGCTGGGACCGCGTGAAGGTCACCAAGATCGGCACCGCGCGCATCGATTTCGCCGCGGACGACGAGAACGCGACGGTCACCTACACGATCGACGGGACCACCTACACGAAGAGCATCACCCGCCAGCCCTTCGGCAACGCCCCCGCGAACCACCCCGCGGACCACAGCGACCTCTGGTGGAACGCCAACGAATCGGGTTGGGGCCTCACGCTCAACCACCACGGCAACAACATCTTCGGCGTCTGGTACACCTACGCCGAGGACCAGCGGCCCCTTTGGATCGTCCTGCCCGGCGGGACCTTCACCAGCTCGAACGTCTTCACCGGCAAGCTCTACACCACGACCGGCTCGCCCTTCACCGGCACGTTCGACACGACGAGCACCAAGGTCACCGAGGTCGGCTCCGCGACGATCACCTTCCTCGGCAACGCGGCGACCTTCAGGACCACGGTCAACGGCTTCACCCAGACGAAGACCATCTCCCGCCAGCCCTTCGGCGCCGCCTCGACCAACAAGTCGCCCTTCGTGCAGCTCACCGTGTCCGCGTCGGTCGAGCCGCCCGTCGCCCCGGCCACGATCACGCTCAAGGCGACGGCGAGCGATCCGGACGGCAGCATCGCGAAGGTCGCCTTCTACAAGGGCTGCGACAAGATCGGCGAGGTCAAGACGGCGCCGTTCACCCTGACGATCTCGAACCTCGCCGCGGGCACCTACCAATTCTCCGCGCGCGCCTTCGACGCCAAGGGCGCGAGCGCCATGGTCACGAGCGCGCCGAAAGTGGTGAAGGCCGGCTCCGGCGGCGGTGGAGGCGGCGGCGGCGGGACGGTCACCAACAAGCCGCCCAAGGTCGCGATCGCCAAGCCCGTCGCGAACGCGATCTTCGCCCAGGGCGGGAGCGTCGAGCTCTCGGCCACGGCCTCCGATCCGGACGGCAGCGTGGCGAAGGTGGAGTACTTCGCCAACGCCGCGAAGGTCGCCGAGGCGATGGCCTCGCCTTGGGCCGCCACCTGGGCGGGGATCGCGGCGGGTGCATACAACCTCACGGCGGTCGCCACCGACGACAAGGGCGCGACCACGACCTCGGCGGTGATCGCGATCACCGTCACGGGGCCGGCTCCCGTCATCGACGCGAAGACCCGCGACGCCGCGCGCTTCCTCACGCAGGCGACGTTCGGGATCAAGAACGTGGGCGAGATCTCCACGCTCGCGGCGCAGGGCTACGAATCGTGGCTCACCACCCAGTTCCTCCAGACCTCGAGGTCCCACGTCCAGTACGTGAACGACCGCAAGACCGCGGGCGAGAAGGCCGAGGAGGAGCGCGCCTACGAGGCCATCTGGCAGCAGTGGCTCACCGAGCCCGCGCAGCTGCGCGCCCGGATGAGCTTCGCCCTGTCGGAGATCTTCGTGATCTCCAACATCGCGCCGGACCTCGACACCTACGCGATGGCGTCCTACATGGACATGCTCAATCGCAACGCCTTCGGGAACTACCGCCAGCTCCTCGAGGACGTGGCGCTGCACCCGGCGATGGGCTACTACCTCAACATGATCGGCAGCCGCAAGGCCGACCCGGTGAAGGGCACGCACCCGAACGAGAACTTCGCCCGCGAGGTGATGCAGCTCTTCTCCATCGGGCTCTACAAGCTCAATGCCGACGGCACGCGCCAGCTCGACGGCCAGAACAACCCGGTCAACACCTACGACGAGTCGGTGATCAAGGCGATGGCGGCGGCCTTCACGGGGTGGAACTTCGCCGGCAACGACACGACCAAGCCCTCGACCTTCAATCCCCCGAAGGAGAACTGGCTCGATCCCATGGTGCCGTGGGAGTCGATGCACGACACGAACGCGAAGACGATCTTCGACGGCATCGTCCTGCCCGCGGGGCAGACCGCGCGCCAGGACCTCAAGGGGGCTCTCGACGCGCTCTTCAACCACCAGAACGTGGGCCCGTTCATCGGCCGGCAACTGATCCAGCGCTTCGTGACCTCGAACCCGAGCCCCGCCTACATCGGGCGCGTGGCCGCCGTGTTCGCGAACAACGGCCAGGGCGTGCGCGGCGACCTGCGCGCCGTGCTCCGCGCCGTGCTCCTCGACCCCGAGGCGCGCGACCTCGCGAAGACCGCGGAGCCCGGCTGGGGCAAGCAGCGCGAGCCCGTGATCCGGTTCGCGAACTTCCTGAGGGGGCTCAACGCCACCAGCACCAGCGGCCGCAACCGCATCTGGTACCTGGACAGCGCCGACGAGGGGCTCAACCAGAGCCCGCTGCTCTCCCCGAGCGTGTTCAACTTCTTCTCGCCCAACTACCGCCAGCCGGGCCCGCTTTCGGCGGCGGGTCTGGTCGCGCCGGAGTTCCAGATCACGACGGAGACGAGCATGGTGGGCGGCCTCAACTTCTTCGCGAGGCTCGTGAAGAACGGCTACTACGGCAGCGGCGACACGCGGCTCACGATGAACCTGACCGAGCTCAACCTCCTCGCCGCCAACCCGCCCGCCCTCGCCGACCGGCTGAACCTGCTGTTCTTCGCCGGCGGCATGACCGAGGCGACGCGCAACACGATCATCACGACGCTCGGCTCCATGGCCGCCCCGAAGACCGGCACCTCGTCCTCGACCATCACCGACCGGGTGAAGGCGGCGCTGATGCTGGTCGCCATCTCGCCCGAGTTCGTGATCCAGAAATGACTGGGAGAAGAACCATGAAGAACCGTAGAGCCTTCCTCAAGCAGCTCGCCGCCGCCTGCGTCGGAACCGGCGGGCTGGGCGCCTGGAGCGACCTGCAGCGCATCGCCGCCGCCGCGAGCGTCTCCGGCGGCGTTCCCAAGGCCCCCGGCGAGGACTACCGGGCGCTGGTCTGCCTCTTCATGTTCGGGGGCAACGACGGCAACAACACCGTGATCCCGACCTCGGCGACCGAGTACCAGCAGTACGCGACCGGGCGCACGCCGGCCCTCGCCCTGGCGCAGGGTTCGCTCCTGCCGCTCACGGTCCAGAACACGCCCGGAAGGACCTTCGGCCTGCATCCGTCGATGACGGGGCTCCAGGGCCTATTCAACCAGGGCAAGGCCGCCATCGTCGCCAACGCGGGCCCGCTGCGCGTTCCCACGACCCGCGCCGACCTTCAGGCCCGGCGCGTGCCGCTCCCGCCCGACCTCTACTCCCACAGCGACCAGCAGGCGCAATGGCAGAGCTCGATCTCGGACGGCGCCCCGCGCTCGGGCTGGGGCGGGCGCGTCGGCGACCTCATGAAGTCCGCCAACGGCACGAACCAGAGCTCGACCCTGATCTCGGTGTCGGGAAACAACCTGTTCGGAGTCGGGACGACGATCTCCTCGTTCAAGGTTTCCCCCGGCAACCAGCTCGGGTTCAACTTCTACCAGGGACCGACCTCGACCGACCCCCTGTCCAAGGGGATCACGGAACTGCTCGCCATGCAGAGCGCGAACCTCTTCGAGGGGGCCTGGAAGAGCGTGATCGAGCGCGCGATCCAGAACCAGCAGATCCTCGCGAGCGCGCTGGCCAACGTCCCGCCGTTCACCACGGCATTCCCGAACACCGGGATCGGCAACCAAATGCAGATGATCGCCCGGCTCGTGGCGGTCCGGGGGGCCCTCGGCCTCAAGCGCCAAGTCTTCTTCTGCTCGCTCGGCGGCTTCGACACGCACGGCGACGAGCAGCTCGGCCGGCAGGCGGAGCTCCTGGGCGAGGTGAGCGCCGCCCTGACGGCCCTCTACAACGCGACCGTCGAGCTCAATTGCGCGGACCTGGTGACCAGCTTCACGGCCTCGGACTTCAACCGCACCTTCCCCTCGAACGGGAACGGCTCGGACCACGCCTGGGGCAACCACCACTTCGTCGTCGGCGGCGCCGTGCAGGGAGGCCGGATGTACGGCACCTTCCCCACCCTGGTCCGGGGCGGGCCCGACGACACCGGCTCGCAGGGACTCTGGATCCCGACGACCTCGGTGGACCAGTACGCGGCCACTCTCGCCAGCTGGTTCGGCGTCGGCGTCGCCGAGCTGAACACGATCTTCCCCAACCTCGTCAACTTCCCCGCCGCGAACCTCGGCTTCCTCGCCTGAGCGGGGACCCCCGGGCGGGGCCGCAAATGCGAACGGGCCGGCTTGCGCCGGCCCGTTCGTTTTCGCCCGGACGCCGGAGCCAACCGGCGGCCGACCTTACTTGAGGTGCTTGGAGACGAGCTTCGTCATCTCGAACATCGAGACCTGGCGCTTGCCACCGAAAACCTCGCGCAGCTTGTCGTCCGCGTTGATCATCCGCTTGTTGGCCTTGTCCTGGAGGCCGTTCTTCTTGATGTAGGCCCAGAGCTTGCTGGTGACCTCGGTCCGGGGCATGGGGCTCGAGCCGACCACCGCCGCGAGCGTGGCGCTCGGGTTCATCGGCTTCATGAAGGCGGCGTTCGGCTTGCGCTTCGCGGTGGACTTCTTCGCCGGGGCCTTTTTCGCCGGCTTCTTCGCCGCGGCCTTCTTGACCGACTTCTTAGCCGCCGGCTTCTTCGCCGCCGGCTTCTTCGCTGCCTTCTTGGCTTTCTTGGCTGCCATTGATGAATCCTCCAATCTGATGGTGACGTTGAATTCTACTCATCTCGCCTCTCCAGGCGCGACACTGCAGAGAATGCCCAAGGCGAAAACACCTTGTCAATGGTTTTCCCTCGGGAGAACGCGATTTTTCCCTCTGGTCGTGTCGGCGCCGCAACAGCGCCTCACGCGAGTTCCGCGCGCGCCATCTCCACGTCGAGCTTCTCCATGGCGTCCCTCGGCTTCATCGCCGCGGCGCGGGCATAGAGCTTTCCCACCTCCGCCAGCGCCTTCTTGCCGTGCATCAGCACGAGGCCGTTCGCCTGCTCGACCAGCGCGATCGGGGAATCGGGGGCGAGCTTGATCGCCTGGCGGAAGTGTTCCTCCCCGGCCTCCCGGCTCGCGCCGTAGGTGAGCCGTCCCACCAGGGCGCCCACCTTGTCGATGATCTCGGCGTGGTAGGTCCCCATCGCGATGTGGGCGTCGGCGTGCCGGGGCTCGAGCTTGAGCGCCGCCTCCAGCGCCGCCTTGATCCGCCCGCCGAAGCCCTGGGCGAGCGCCTTGGCTACCGAGATGCGCTGGCTGTAGCGGCCCGCGGCGTAGGCGAACAGGTAATGGGCGTTGACGCACTTCGGCTCCTTCTTCGCCAGTTCCTCGGCCCGGTTCATCGCCTCCTCGAAGAACGCGAGCCGCGTGGCTTCCCGGGTCTCGAGGCTGTTCGCGTAGATCGCCTGGGCCTTGATCGCGGCCACCACGCCCGCCCCGCCGGCGGCGAGGCCGAGCGCGTGGGCCTCGGCGAAATTCCCCTGGTGGTACTGCCGCCAGGCCTCCTGGACCTCGGGATCCTTCGGGAAGGGCTCGCGGTCGCCCCGGTGAAGGCGGTCCCAGTTCTTCTTCAGGGCCTCCCCGGGGTAGGAGAACTCCTTCGCCGGATGCGGAAACGCGACCCACTTGGCCTTGGCCATGCCCAGTCTCCTCGGAATTCGTCTAGTCGATGTAACGGCGGCTGAGCTTGTCGAAGTGGCGGCGCGCCTCCCCCGCGAGGTAGGGGGCGAAGAGCGCCATCACGTGGTAGACGCCGGAGCCCAGGGCCTGCGACTCGGCCTCGCGGCGTACCCCGATCGCGAGGAAGTTCAACCAGTAGGTGGCGACCACCATGGCGTTCGCGGCGAGCGCGCGGATCTCCGCGGGCCGCGCGCGCATCGCCCCGGTGCGAACCAGTCCCTCGCAGAGCCCCGACACCGCCGCGGACTTGCGTTCCACGATGCGCAGGAAATGCTCGCGCAGGCGGCGGTTGCGGGCCAGGACGTCGTCCAGGTTCCGGTACAGGAAGCGGTAGTCCCAGATCGCCTCGAACATCAGGTGCAGGTAGAGCCACAGGTCCTCGATCGCCTCGGCGCCGTGCGCCGCGCCCGGCGGCTCGAGGCCGATGCGCTCCTCGAAGCGCGCGAAGAGCTCCTCGACGATCTGGTCCTTGTTGCGGAAATGGTAGTAGAGGTTGCCCGGGCTGATGTTGAGCGCGTCGGCGATCATGCCGGTGGTGACGCGGGCTTCGCCGCTCGCGTTGAAAAGATCGAGGCTCGCGGCGAGGATCCGCTCCCGGGTGCGCTGCGTGCGCAGCGCATTGCCGTCGAGGAGGCCGGGCCTGACGGAGGGCTTCGCCATGGCCGGCTATGGTAGGCGAGAGCCTTCCCCGCCTCAAGCGCCGGGATCAGGCGCTCGCGCCCTCGGCCCGGGAAGCGATCCAGCGGCGCAGGTCGACGAGGGTGTCGCGCAGCTCCGCGGCGGCCCCCGGAAGGCGCGCGCCCCCCGGCCAGAACCGCGGCTGGTCCTCGAGGTGCACCCCCAGGCGGCGCCCCGCGTCCCGCAGGACGTCGAGGCGCAGCGCGAGGCCGTGGCGGCGCAGCACGGGTTCCAGCTCGAAGCGCCGCCGCAGGAGGTCGCGCCGGGTGCGCTGGTAGGCGAGCTCGCACACCCGCTGGCGGGTGCCGTAGCTGAAGATGTTGGTGAAGAAGATCTCGCTGTCGTCGGCGTCGGGCTCGAAGAGGACCACGTCGGCGTCGCGGTACTGCGACCGGTACTTCGAGATCCCGACGGTCATTCGCGAATGGATGATCGCCCGGAAGGTCTGGGAAAGCACGACCGGCAGGCCTCCCTCGACGAGCTTGCGGTGGCGCCCGCGGCCCTTTTCCGCGGCGAGCCGCGCGTCGTAGGGAACGATCGGGTTCACGCAGAAGACGAGCTTCGCCCCGTCGTCGAGGGCCTCGGAGGCATGCAGCGTCTTCTTGAGCGCGCCGTCGACGAAGAAATGCCCGTCGATCTCGACCGGCGGGAACAGCCCCGGGAGCGCTGCGCTCGCCTGCACCGCCTTGGAGATCGGGACCCGGTCGTGGCCGGGGCGGCCGAAGCTCACGCTCTCGCCGGTGTCGAGGTCGGTCGCCACGAGGTAGAGCCGCCGCGGGAGGCGGCGGAAGTCGTTGCTGCGCCCCGGCTGCGTGAACACTTCCGCCAGGTAGTCGTGGATCGACTCGTTGTCGAAGACGCCCGTGGGAATCGCCCGCCCGAGGGCGGCGAACGACTCCAGGGCGCCCGAGGACAGCGGGCTCGTGAGGTACTGCCAGAGCGAATGGGCGAGCAGGGGCGGCACGGCCCTCGCCCGCCGCAGGTACTCCCGGAACGCGGGGCGCATGAACACTTCGGGCGTGAGGGCACCCTGGCCCTCGTCGTCGCGAACGAAGAGGTGGTAGATCTGGGCCACGTGGATGCCGTTGGCGAGCGCCGCGGCGAGGAAGCTGCCCGCGCTCACCCCCACGTACACGTCCATCTCGTTCAGGTCGACGCCCTCGAGCGATTCCTGCAGCGCCATGAGGGCGCCGATCTCGTACATCGCGCCGAAGGGCCCGCCCCCGGCGAGGGCGAGCCCGATCGGTTCGCGCCGGCGCGGCCGCCCGATACCGCCCCGCGAGGAGGGGCGGGGCTTCCGGGCGGCCGGTCGACGGACCATCCGCGATCAGCTGGCCCGCGCGCGGGACCGGCGCAGGCGATCGACGTTCGTCTGCAGTTCGGCCACCTGCCGGGAGAGCGCGCGAACGTCCTTGCGCGTCGGCACGCCGAGCTTCGAGATCGTCCGCGAGACGCGTTGCTCGAACACCCTTTCGAGCTGGGTCATCGCCTCGGCGGTACGCGCCCGTGCCTCCTCGGTGCGGGCGAGAGCTGCCACGCGCGCGGCGTTGGCTCGCGCCATGGCCGTGCGCCGGGCCTTGCGCACGCGCTCGAGCGCAGCCTTGCGGCCTGCGGCCTCGACGGCGGCGCCCTGCCTCACCAGGGAGCGGAACGCGCCGACCGCGGAACGCCCCAGCGTGGTGGCGGCGCCCACCCCAGCTTCCCAGGTTCTCGTGGCGGAGTTCTTGGCGACATGAAGCGCCCGGGTGGTGTCCATCGGACGGGTCCTTCTCGTGCGGGATTGGGTCTTGCGTACCATGATCGTGCTCCTTTCGCTTTCACCGACCGGCCGGGCCGCGGGAACCGCCCCGCGCACTCCGACCTGACAGGATTCAGCATAGCCGCGAGGATTAGAGCGATCACACTATTCTTTCCCGCCGCCCGCCCGCCATGCGGGGGGGCGGCGGCGCGCGGCGCGAGTGTATCATTCGGCGGAAACGGCGAAAGTTGACGCGGGTCAAAGACGCCGCGATCCACGCGAACGGCAATCCAGGAGACCTCCATGGCGTACTTCGTGACCGGCGGCACCGGGTTCATCGGCCGCTTCCTCATCGACAAGCTCATCGGCCGCGAAGGCACGATCTACGTCCTCGTCCGCAAGGGCTCGGTGAAGAAGCTCGACGAGCTGCGCTCGCGATGGGGCGCGCAGGCCAAGCGCGTCGTGGCGGTCGTCGGCGACCTCGCGAAGCCCCGGCTCGGGGTCGCGCCCGCCGACATCGCCCGGCTCAAGGGAAAGGTGACGCACCTCTTCCATCTCGCGGCGATCTACGATCTCGCCGCCGACGCCGAAAGCCAGCAGCGCGCCAACACCGAGGGCACGCGGCATGCGGTCGAGCTCGCCCATGCGATCGAGGCGGGCTGCTTCCACCACGTGAGCTCGATCGCGGCCGCCGGCCTCTACGACGGGGTCTTCCGCGAGGACATGTTCGAGGAGGCCGAGGAGCTCGACCACCCCTACTTCCGCACCAAGCACGACTCCGAGCGGATCGTGCGCAAGGAGTGCAGGCGCCCCTGGCGCGTTTACCGCCCCGCGATCGTCGTCGGGCACTCGCGCACGGGCGAGATCGACAAGATCGACGGGCCGTACTACTTCTTCAAGCTGATCCAGAAGATGCGCAAGGCCCTGCCCCAGTGGATGCCCACGGTGGGCATCGAGGGCGGGCGCATCAACCTCGTGCCGGTGGATTTCGTGGTCGACGCGCTGGACCACATCGCGCACAAGAAGGGGCTCGACGGGGGCTGCTTCCACCTCACGGACCCGGAGCCCCGGAGGATCGGCGAGATCCTCAACCTCTTCGCGAAGGCCGCCCACGCGCCGCAGATGACGATGCGGCTCAACGCCAAGATGTTCGGCTTCATCCCGGACTTCGTGGTCGACTCGGCGATGTCCCTCGCCCCGGTGCGCCGCATCCAGAAGCAGCTGCTCGCCGACCTCGGCATCCCGAAGGACATGTTCAAGTTCGTGAACTACCCGACGCGCTTCGACAACCGCGACTGCGCCAAGGCCCTCAAGGGTTCCGGGATCGCGGTGCCGCCGCTCGAGGACTACGCGTGGCGGCTCTGGGACTACTGGGAGCGCCACCTCGACCCGGACCTCTTCATCGACCGCACGCTCGCGGGAAAGGTGCGCGACAAGGTCGTGGTGATCACCGGAGGCACCTCGGGCATCGGGGAGGCGACCGCCTACAAGATGGCCGAGGCGGGCGCGCAGGTCGTCCTCGCGGCGCGCGACCCCGAGAAGGCCGCGCCGGTGATCCGGCGCATCGAGCAGGCGGGGGGGCGGGCGAAGTTCGTCTCCTGCGACCTCGCGGAGCTGGCCGACTGCGACCGCCTCGTCGCGACCGTGCTCAAGGACTTCGGCCGCTGCGACTACCTGGTGAACAACGCCGGGCGCTCCATCCGCCGCGGCATCGCCTCTTCCTTCGACCGTTTCCACGACTTCGAGAGGACGATGCAGCTCAACTACTTCGGGAGCCTGCGCCTCATCATGGGGTTCCTCCCCGCGATGATGAAGCAGGGCAAGGGGCACGTGATCAACATCTCGTCGATCGGGGTGCTCACGCAGGCGCCGCGCTTCTCCGCGTACGTGGCCTCGAAGGCGGCGCTCGATTCCTTCACCGGCTGCGCGGCGAGCGAGTTCGCCGACAACAACATCGCCTTCACGACGATCAACATGCCGCTCGTGAAGACGCCGATGATCGCCCCCACGAAGCTCTACAACCACGTGCCCACGCTCAACCCCGCCCAGGCGGCCGACCTCGTGGTCGAGGCGATCGTCTACAAGCCGGTGAGGATCGCCACGCGCCTGGGGATCTTCGGCGCGCTCCTGCACGCGGTCGCGCCCAAGGTCACGCAGATCATCCTCAACGCCGCGTTCCGGATGTTCCCCGATTCTTCGGCGGCGCAAGGCAAGAAGGAAGGCGCGCCCGTCCAGCTCACGCCCGAGCAGATGGCCTTCGCCCAGATCACCCAGGGCATCCACTGGTAGGCGGGACCATGACGCTCAAGCCCGGCGACGCGGCCCCCGATTTCTCGGGCGTGACGACCGACGGCAGCCCCGTCGCCCTGTCGGACTTCCGCGGCCGCAAGCTCGTCCTCTACTTCTACCCGATGGACGACACGCCCGGGTGCACGAAGCAGGCCTGCTCCCTGCGCGACCACAACGCGGAGATCGCCGCGCGCGGCGCCGCGGTCCTGGGCGTCTCGACGCAGGACGAAGCCTCGCATCGCGCGTTCACGAAGAAGTACCGGCTCAACTTCCCCCTGCTCGCGGACCGCGACGGCACGGTCGGGCGCGCCTACGGCACCCTCGGCGGACCGGGGATCGTCTCCCGGCTCAAGTCCGCCGCGGGCCTCGCCGAGCGCGTCACCTTCGTGATCGACGAGAAGGGCCGCATCGCCCACGTGATCGACCGGCCCGACGTCGCGAACCACGCCGCGGAGGTCCTCGCCCTCCTCTAGGGCGGGCCAGCCGCCACCCCGCCCTCGCGCAGCTCCGCGAGGAGGGCGCGGTGCAGGCGCGGCGAGAGCAGGATGTCGACGTGCCCGAGGCCCGGAAGCGCGATGTTGCGCGCCCAGGCGAGCCGGCTCGTGTCCTGCGGCGCCACCAGGTTGTCGTGGGGCGAGTAGATCGAGGTGGCCGGGCAACCGGGCCCGCCCTCGCCCTCGCGCTGCGCGAGCGCGGCGAGGAACGCGCTGCCCCGGCGCATCTGCTCCGCGTTGGGCCCCACGCCGAGCACCGCGAGGCCCGTACCGTGGTGCGGGCTCGCGATCGTGACGAGCTTCGCCACGCGCCCGGCCCCGTGCCGCGCGAGCCAGGCGCGCGCGACCAGCCCGCCCATGCTGTGGCACACGAGCACGAGGCGGGGCTCGCCCGACTCGGCGAGCAGCCGCGCGACATGGGACTCGAGCTGCCCGGCGAGCTCGTCGATCGGCGCGAGGATCCCGCGGAAGTTCGGCGTGCGCACGGCGCGCACGCCCGCCGCACGCAGGGCCCGCACGACCGCGCTCAGGATCCCCCGGTTGGAGAAATAGCCGTGGACGAGGAGCACGGGGGGGCGGCCCGGGCCGGCCACGCCCGCGTCGGGGGCGAGCGCGAAACGCTCGAAGGGCAGGTAGAAGAAGTTGTCCGCGAGCATCGCCCGCCATTCGCCCGCCACGAGGCGCACGGTGCCCGCGAGCCCGATGCGGTGCTCGGGGGCCCGCTGCGGCGCGAGGCCCCAGGAGATCGCCATCGTCGTGCCCACGATCGCCAGCCGGATCAGCGCGGCGGTCGCGATCGCCGCCGCGACGAGGGCCGGGACGGCCCATCCCCGCGAGGCGTGCAGCCAGGCGCCCAGGAATGCGTAGGCGAGGAACTCGGCGACAATCTGGGCGCGGATGAGGGTCGAGAGCATGCGCAGGGGCGTTCGCGCGAGAGTATAGCCGCCGCGAAGGCTCCCGTGCCCGCGTGCTAAGATGCCGCGCTCCTCCCCGCCGCCTTGCCCCGAAGAACAGAATGCCGCTGCACGCCGCGACGATCTTCCTGAGCGCGTTCCTGCTCTTCCTGGTCCAGCCCGTCCTCGCCAAGCAGATCCTCCCCTGGTTCGGGGGCACCGCGGTGGTGTGGACGACATGCATGGTGTTCTTCCAGTCCGTGCTGCTCCTGGGCTACGCCTACTCGCACTGGATCGCGACGCGCCTCGCCTCACCGCGGCAGAACCTGCTGCACGTCGCGCTCCTCGCCGCGAGCCTCGCCTTCCTGCCCATCGCCCCCGAGGCGGGATGGAAGCCCGCCGGCGACGAGAACCCGGTCGTGCGCATCCTCCTGCTGCTCCTCGCGACCGTGGGCCTGCCCTACCTCCTGCTGTCGTCCACGAGCCCGCTGATCCAGGCGTGGTATGCGCGCGCGTTCCCCGGGACGAGCCCCTATCGCCTGTTCGCGCTCTCCAATCTCGCCTCGATGCTGGCGCTCCTGGGATATCCCTTCCTGTTCGAACCCTGGTTCGCGACTCCCGAGCAGTCGCGCTACTGGTCGGCGGGCTACCTCCTGTTCGTGCTCCTGTGCGGCGCCCTCGCCTGGCGCAGCCGCGTCCTGCCCCCGCTCACCGTCGCCGGCGGCCAGACCGCCGCCACCGCCGAGGAGCCCGCGCCGCGGGCCGGCGCGATCGCACTCTGGCTCACCCTCTCGGCGCTCGGCTCCGTGGTGCTGCTCGCGGTCACGAACCACCTCACGCACAACGTCTCCTCGATCCCGCTGCTGTGGGTGATCCCGCTTGCGGTCTACCTCCTTACCTTCATCCTGTGCTTCGAGGGACGCGACTGGTACCGGCGCGACGCCTACCTGGGCTTCCTCGTGTGGATCGTCTGCGTGATGGCGTGGTTCCTCGCCGACAAGAGCCTGCAGTTCGAGCTGCTGTGGCACCTCGCCGTCTTCATCGTCGGGCTCTACATCGTGTGCATGTTCTGCCACGGCGAGCTCGCGCGCTCGCGCCCGGGCCCGCGCCATCTCACCCTCTTCTACCTGATGGTCTCCCTCGGCGGCGTCATCGGCGGGGTGCTCGTCGGCATCGTCGCGCCCGTGACCCTGCCGGGACACCTGGAGCTCGAGATCGCGCTGGTGGTGGTGGCGCACCTCGCCCTCGCGCTCAATTTCGGCCGTCCCCTGCCGGTCGTGGGGATGTTCGCGCTGGTCGCCGTGTTCACCGTGGGCGCGCTCATCCACCGCGTGCAGACCTTCACCGAGGACACCATCCACATCGAGCGCAACTACTACGGAGTGCTGCGTGTGAAGGAGACGGCCGCGCGCGACGACGACCCGGAGACCCGCTACCGTTCCCTCGTCCACGGGGCGATCCTGCACGGCGAGCAGTGGCTCTCCGAAAAGTACCGCCGCTCGGCGACCACCTACTACAAGACGACCTCGGGCATCGGCCTCGCCCTCCTCGCCCACGAGGGGCGCGCGATCCGCGTGGGCGTGATCGGCCTGGGCGCGGGCTCGCTCGCCGTCTACGGCGACGGCGACGACGTCTATCGCTTCTACGACATCAACCCCGCCGTGCTGCGGGTCGCGAACCGGTACTTCACCTATCTCAAGGACAGCCCGGCGAAGATCGAGGTTGCCCTGGGCGACGCGCGCCTCGCGCTCGAGCGCGAGGCACCCCAGAACTTCGACGTCCTCGCGGTCGACGCCTTCTCGGGCGACTCGATCCCGGTGCACCTGATCACGGACGAGGCGCTCGCCGTGTACCTGCGCCACCTGCGGCCCGACGGGGTCGTCGCCTTCCATGTCTCGAACCGCTTCCTCGACCTGAAGCCGGTGCTCCTCGCCCTCGCCGGGAAGCACGGCCTCGAGTACGCCTTCCTGCACGAGACCGGCGAGGACGGCGGAACCACCAGCGACTGGGTCCTGCTCACGCGCAACAAGCCCCTGCTCCTGCGGCCCGAGATCGTCGCGGCGACCGAGCCCGTGGCGCCCCGGCCCGACTGGGGCCTGTGGACCGACGCCTACAACAACCTGGTCCAGGTCTTCCGCCACTGAGGGGCGGCCGGCGCCCGCTCACCCCGCGAGCGCCTCGGCGACGCGCTCGGCCACCAGCGCGCTCACCCGCTCGTTCGACTCTTGAGTCACCCCCGCGATGTGCGGGGTGAGGATCAGGTTCGGCGCCGCGGCGAGCGGGCTTCCCGGACCGAGGGGCTCGTCGGCGAAGACGTCGAGCGCCGCGCCCCCGAGGCGCCCCTCGTGCAGGGCGATCGCGAGCGCCGCCTCGTCGACGATCCCGCCGCGGGCGGTGTTGACGAGGATCGCCCCCGGGCGCATGCGCGCGAGCCACTCCTTGCCGAAGAGGCCGCGCGTGGCCGCGACGAGCGGCAGGTGCAGGGAAACGACATCCGAGCGATCGAGGAGCGCGTCGAGCCCGGCGGGCTGCGCCCCGCATTCGCGCCAGGCCGCGGCCCCGGGATCGAGCGCCGGATCGTGGGCCACGACGCCCATGCCCATCGCGCGGGCCTTGCGCGCCGTGACCTGGCCGATGCTGCCGAAGCCCACGAGGCCGAGGGTCTTGCCGGCGAGCTCCCGGCCCCGGGAGAGCATCTGGCGCGGCCAGCGTCCCGCGCCCACCGCCGCGGTCGACAGGTAGGCGGCGCCCCGCAGCAGGATCATCGCCGTGGCGACCACGTATTCGGCCACGCTCTCCGCGTTCGCCCCGGTCGCCGGGATCACGCGGATGGCGCGCGCGGCGCAGGCCTCGAGGTCGATGTTGTCGAGCCCCACGCCCAGTCGACCCACGACGCGCAGCCGCGAGGCGCCCACCAGCGGCGCGCCGCGGACCTGGGTGCGGTTGCGCACGACCCAAGCATCGGCGGCCGCGAGCGCCGCGGCGAGCGCCCCGGGATCGTCGACGAGCATCGGGCGGTAGTCGACCTCGAAATCCCGGCGCAGGCGCTCGACCGCCGGCGCGTCCATGAACTCGCTGATGACGATCCGTGCTCGCGCCATGGCGCCCCTTCCGTCGGGAGTCGACCATCCCACGATATATCACGGCGCGCGGCGCGCGAAGCCTCAGGCGAGGCGCAGGTGCGCGCTGATCTCTTCCCGGTCGTGGTAGAGCTGCTTCATGCGAAGGCGCGCCGCGCGCCCCCCGAGTTCCTCCGCGATGATCGCGCGCGAGCGCAGGACCTCCTCCCAGCGCTTCTTCATCGGCAGCTTCAGGTTGAAGATCGTCTCCCGGCACCAGCCCGAGGCCACCCAGCGCGCGGCGAGCCGCGCGATGCGCGACGGGCTCTCCACCATGTCGCAGACCATCCAGTCCACGCTCTCCGGGGGACGGTAGCCGAAGCCGTCCGTGCGGCGGTGGCGCACCTGGCCGGTTTCGAGGAGGGCCGCGTCCATCGGGCCGTTGTCGACCGCGGTCACCATGAGCCCCCGGCGCACGAGCTGCCAGGTCCATCCCCCGGGCGCGGCCCCGAGGTCCACGGCGCCCATGCCCGCGGCCATCCGGCGCCCCTCCTCGGGGCCGAGGAAGACGCCGATCGCCTCGGCGAGCTTGAGGGTCGAGCGCGACGGCGCGCCGCGCGGCATGCGCAGCCTCGGGATGCCCATGGGCCATCCGGATCCGGAGGCGGCCTCGGACACACCCACGTAGCAGGCGGCGCTGCCGACCAGGAAGACGTGAAGCCGCAGGCTCGCGCCCGGCGCGTCGATCGCGATGCCGCGCGCCGCGAGCGCGCGCTCCAGGTGCGGCTGAAGCGGGCGGGCGAGCGCGGAAAGGGCCTTGCCGTCGTTGGTGTCGGGCATCTCGATCCAGAGGGACCGGAACGAACGCCCGAACGCCTGCGCCGCCGCGGCGATCGGTTCGGCGCGCTCGCCCACGGGGAGCTCGGCGAGGAGCGATCCGACGCGGACGAGCTCGCGGGCGAAGACGAGCTCGCCGGGCGCGACGCGCCTGGCGAAGGCCGTGCCCGCGGCGGGGTCGTGGGCCTGGAAGACGGCGAACCCGCTCTCCGGACGAGCGCGCAACCAGCCCTCGACGCCGTCGGCGGCGGCGAGCGCCGCGATCTCCGAGGCGCACTCCTTCTCGAACCCCGCGCGGCACGGCAGGAGCACGTGCTCGGCGGCCATCTCAGGGGGCCGGCCGCGCGTGGGCGAAGAGCCGGAAGAAATTCTCCGTGGTGCGGCGCGCGACCTCGTCGAGGCCGATGCCGCGCAGGCGCGCGATCTCCTCGGCGACGTGGCGCACGTACGCGGGCTCGTTCGTGGTGCCGCGGTGCGGCACGGGGGCGAGGTAGGGCGAATCGGTCTCAACGAGCATGCGCTCGAGGGGCACGCGCTGCGCGACCTCCTTGAGCGCTCGCGCGTTCTTGAACGTCACGATCCCCGAGAACGAGATGTGGAAGCCGAGCCCGAGGGCGGCCTCGGCGACCTCCCAGCTCTCCGTGAAGCAGTGCATCACGCCACCCACCTCCCCCGCCCCCTCCTCGGCGAGGATCGCGAGGGTGTCGGCCGCCGCCTCGCGGGTGTGGATCACCAGGGGTTTGGCGCAGGCGCGGGCGGCGCGGATGTGCGTGCGGAAGCGCTCGCGTTGCCAGGCCGCATCGCCCTTCACGCGGTAGTAGTCGAGGCCCGTCTCCCCGATCGCCACGACCTTCGGGTGGCCGGCCAGGGCGACGAGCTCGGCCACGTCCGCCTCGCGCCCGTCGCGCTCCTCGTCGGGGTGGACGCCCGCCGTGCACCAGAGGTTGGGGCGCGACTCGGCGACGGCGCGAACCGCCGGAAAGGTCGCGAGCGTCGTGCTGATCGTGAGCGCGTGCGTGACCCCGTTCGCGGCCATGCGGCCGAGGACGCCGGCGAAGTCGGCCTGGAGCTCCGGGAAGTCGAGGTGGCAGTGGGAGTCGACGAGCATCCCGCTATTTTACGCGGGCGTACATCCATTCCCGCGTGAGCGGCATGCCGCTCGGGCCGGGCGCGGCGAAGCGCGTCGCGAGGACCTGGTGGATCGACACCCAGCCCCGCTCGAAGGCGTGGGCGCATCCCGCGAGGTAGATCCGCCAGATGCGCACCGCCCGGTCGTCGACGATCGCGCGCGCCTCGGCGAGGCGCCGCTCGAGGGCCGCGCTCCACAGGCCCAGCGTCTTCGCGTAGTGGGGGCGCAGGCCCTCGACGTCGTGGACCTCGAACCCCTGCTCGCTCATCTCGCGCACGACCAGGTGCAGGTGCGGGAGCTCGCCGCGCGGGAACACGTGGCGGTCGATGAACTCGCCCGCGCCCAGTCCCACCGACCGGCTCGCCGGGTCCATGCTCGTGATCCCGTGATTGAGGAAGAGGCCCCGGTCGCGCAGGAGCCCCGCCACCGAGCCGAAATAGGCCGCGAGATTGCGCAGCCCCACATGCTCGAACATGCCGATGCTCGCGACCTTGTCGTAGGGCGCGGTCGCGCGGTGGTCGCGATAATCCTCCAGGAGCACCCGGCAGCGGCCCTCGAGCCCCGCGGCCCGGATGCGTTCCTGCGCGGACTCGAACTGGTTGCGCGAAAGGGTGATGCCGGTGGCGTCGGCGCCGTAGTGCGCCGCGGCGTGCACGACGAGCGATCCCCAGCCGCAGCCGATGTCGAGCAGGCGCTCGCCCGGTGCGAGCCGCAGCTTGGTGCAGATGTGGTCGAGCTTGTCGCGCTGGGCCTGCTCGAGGCTCTCGGAGCCTTCGCGGAAGTAGGCGCAGGAGTAGACCCTGCGCGGGTCGAGCCACAGGGCGTAGAACTCGTCCGGGAGGTCGTAGTGGCGCGAGATCGCGTCGCGATCGTCCTCGCGGCGGTGGCGGGCGAACGTGGGTCCCGCGGCGTCGAAGAGCCGGCGATGGCGCGAGCGCGCGAAGGCTTCCGCGGCGCGGATCACTTCGCCCAGATCGCCGTCGAGGTCGATGTGGCCGTCGACGTAGGCTTCGGCGAGGGAGGCGAGGCTCGGGCGGGCGAACGCCGCCGCCGCCCTCGTTCCGTTGAGCCGCACGGTGACGCGCGGATCGTCGGAGAAATCGATCCGGTGCCCGTCCCAGAGGACCAGGCGAACCGGCGCTTCGACCCTCTCGCGCAGGCGCGCGAGCGCTTGGTTGAACGGGCGTTCCCAGAACAAGGAACCTCCCCAAGTCGCCAGGCGGCGACTTCTCCTCCGTCCCGTGCGCCGCGGACGGCCTAGATCGTGTGGGTGGGCCGGGTCGACTGCAGCGCGCCCGCGAGCAGCCCCTCGACCTTCTTGCGGAATTCGCGGCCGGGCTCGTTGTCCTGGAGCTGGACGCCGATGCCCTGCGGCCGGTTGCCCGCCCCGTGGGCGGGATTGATCCAGGCGACGTTGCCCTGCAACGCGATCTTGGCGGGATCGTCGAGCAGGCTCAGCAGGACGATGACTTCCTCGCCGAGCGTGTGGTCGCGATTGCTCGGCAGGAAGATGCCCCCGCCCTTCAGGAACGGGATCCACGCCGCGTAGAGCGCCGCCTTCGACCGGATCACCAGGGAAAAGACCCCGGGCCGGTGGGCGAGGGATTCGCCGTGACCGTCGTTCATCGTCAAGCTCCGGATGTGGCCCGATTGTAGGCCATCATCAGGTGCTCGGCCAGAAGCCGGGCGTTGATCGGGTGGGCGGCGAGCCGCCGGGCCTCGGCGAGGCCGCGGTCGAGGTCGAGGAGCGCCTCGAGGTCGGCGCCGCGCGCCTTCGCGCGCACCGCCGGCTCGAGCGCGCCGTGGTGGCGCAGGCTCCCGGCGAGCCGCACCCGGACGAGGTCGTGGACCCAGGTCTGCATCCAGAAGATCACGCGCTCGAGGCTCGGGCGGTCCACCTGCGCGGCGAACCCGAGGGCATCGGCCCCCGCCGGGCGGGCGAGCTCGGCGAGCACGCGCTCGCGCAGCCGCGTCTCTTCCTCTCCCGCGAGGTCGCGGGCGAGGAGCGGGGCGCCGCCCGCCGCCGCCAGCGCCGCCTCGGGCCGCTCGACGCCCTGCTCGCGCAGCCAGGCGAGGGCCTCGGCCGCGGTCGGCTCGCCCGGGGCGAGGCTGCGGCAGCGGCTGCGCAGGGTGGCGAGCAGGCGCGATGGATGGCTCGTCACGAGGACGATCAGCGTGGCCGGCGGCGGCTCCTCGAGGGTCTTCAGGAGCGCGTTCGCGGCCGCCGGGTGCAGGGCCTGCGCGGGGTGGATGAGCAGGACCCGGAAGCCCGCGCGGTGTGTCGAGAGCGACACGAAATCGGCCACGGCGCGGATCTGGTCGATCCGGATGACGAGGCTCTTCTTCGCGTCCGCCTTCCCGCCCTCGCCCTCCGCGCCCTCCTCGTCCTCCGCCGCGGCCTGCGGGACGACCTCCCGGAAATCGGGGTGGTTGCCCTGCGAGAACCAGTGGCAGGACGGGCACGCTCCGCAGGCCTCGCCGCCCCGCCCGGATTCGCACAGGACGGCCGCGGCGAGCGCGCGGGCGAAGATGACCTTGCCGATCCCCGCGCGGCCGCGGACGAGCACCGCATGGGGCAGGCGGTCGCGAGCGGCGAGCAGCGCCCCGAGCGCCTCGCGCTGCCAGGCGAGCGGCTTCAAGCGAGGACCTCGTCGAGTCGGGCCTCGAGTCGCGCGCGCACCGCCTCGAGCGGGCCCGAGGCATCGATCACGCGGAAGCGCCGCGGGTCGTCGCCCGCACGCTCGAGATAGGCCGCGCGCACGCGGGCGAAGAACTCCGCCTGCTCTCGCTCGAACCGGTCCGGCGCCCGGCCCTGGGCCTGCTGGCGTGCGGCCGCCACCCCGGGATCCAGGTCGAAGAGGAAGGTCACATCGGGCTGGCGGCCGGGGTGCACCACGCGCTCGAGGGCGCGCACGACCTCGCGGTCCATCCCGCGCCCACCGCACTGGTAGGCGAAGGTCGCGTCGGTGAACCGGTCGCAGACCACCCAGCGGCCGGCGGCGAGCGCGGGCTCGATGACCGCCGCGAGGTGCTCGCTCCTCGCCGCGAACAGGATGAGCACCTCGCTGGCCGGGTGCATGGGCTCGTGGAGCACGATCTCGCGCAGCCGCTCGCCGAGCGGCGTGCCGCCGGGCTCGCGCGTGAGGACCACCTCGTGCCCGGAGGCGCGGATGCGCCCGGCGATCGCCTCGAGGTGAGAGGACTTTCCAGCCCCGTCGATGCCCTCGACGGTGATGAATTTCGCGTTCGCTCTCATTTTTTCAGCTGGTATTTTGCCACCGCCCGGTTGTGCTCCTCGAGGCTGCGCGAGAACTGGTGCGAGCCGTCGCCCTTGCCCACGAAATACAGGAACTCGGATTTCGCCGGGCGCGTGGCCGCGGCGATCGAGGCCGCACCCGGCATCGCGATGGGCGTGGGCGGCAGGCCGTCGCGCGTGTACGTGTTCCAGGGCGTGTCCTCGAGCAGGTCCTTCTTGCGGATGTTCCCGTCGAAGGCCTCCCCCATCCCGTAGATGACCGTGGGATCGGTCTGCAGCCGCATGCCCTTGCGGATCCGGTTGACGAACACCGAGGCGACGAGGTCGCGCTCCTCGGGCTTGCCGGTCTCCTTTTCCACGATGGATGCGAGGATCAGGGCCTCGTAGGGGGTCGCGAGCGGCAGGTCGGGCGCCCTCGCCTCCCAGGCCTGCGCGAGGCGCCGGCGCATCGCCGCGTGCGCGCGCTTGAGGATCTCCGCGTCCGCGGTGCCCGGCGCGAACCGGTAGGTGTCGGGGAAGAACCAGCCCTCGGGCGAGCCCTCGGGCCAGCCCACCACGGCGCGGAGCTCGGTTTCGGCGCGTCCGGCGAGCGATTGGCGCACGTTGGCGTTGCGCGCGAGCAGCGCGAGCCACTGGCGGAAGGTCGTGCCTTCGAGGAAGGCGAGATCCACCAGGACGACGTCGCCGCGCGCGAGCTTCTCCAGGAGCTCCACGGGTGTCGCCGCCGCCTCGAGGCGATAGGTGCCCGCCTGGATCGCCTTGTCCTTGCCGAGGATCCGCCCGAGGATCCAGAAGCTCTGCGCTTCCCGCAGGAGCCCGTCGGCGGCGAGCGTGCGGGCCACGGCGCGCAGGCTCGCGCCGCTCTTCACCGTGAAGTCGTAGGGCGTGCGCGGCAGCTCGAGGGGGCGGCTGGCGAAAACGGCGAGCCAGCCCGCGAACCCCAGGGCGAGGACTGCGAGCGCGGCGGCGACGAGCCTAAGGCGCGATCGCATCGTCGGCCTCGACCAGGGCCCGCAGCCGCAGCGTCACGGGACCCGGCGCGCGGCGCCAGCCCTCCAGCTCGGCCACGGGCCAGAGGTCGATGAGGCTGTTCGTGAGGAAGATCTCCTCGGCCGCCGCGAGCTCCTCGAAGCGGATCGCGCGCTCCTCGCAGGCAATGCCCGCGGCGCGCGCGAGATCGAGGATTCTCTCGCGGGCCGCGCCCGCCACGCCGCAACGATCGAGGCGCGGGGTGGCAAGCCGCCCGCCCGCGACGACGAACACGTTGCTCGCCGTGGCCTCGACGACGCAGCCGCGGGCGTCGGCGAGCAGGCCCTCGTGGACGGCCGGGTCGCTCCATTCGGCGCGCGCGAGCACGTTCTCGAGGCGGTTGAGCGTCTTCACGCCGGCGAGCCGGGGCTGGTCCGAGAGCACGAGCCCGCAGCGGCGCACCCGCACGCCGTCGCGGGCGAGCCCGGGCGGGTACGCCGGGAGAGGGAACGCGGCGACGATGCGCGTCGGCACCGGCGTGGCCGGCGGCGCGTAGCCCCGCCCTCCCGCGCCGCGGGTCACGATGATCTTGACCACGGCCTCGCCCGGCGCCACCCGCGCGATCTCCCCGCGAACGGTGTTCTCGTCGGGCGAGGCGAGCGCGAGCGCCGCGCAGTCGCGCGCGAGGCAGCGCAGGTGGCGCGCCAGGTTGAGCGGCCGGCCGCCTCGGACCCGAAGCGTGCGGAACACCCCGTCGCCGAACGCGAGTCCCCGGTCGGTCGCATCGACCGTCGTCGAGGCCGTGCCGTTGACGAGGATCGCGGCGCTCAAGGCCGGGCGGCCGCGGGCGCGCTCAGGCGAGCCGCCGGAAGGCGAGCGTGCCGTTCGTCCCGCCGAAACCGAAGGAGTTCGACAGCGCGAAGTCGATCCGCAGGTCGCGGGCCGTGTTGGCGCAGTAGTCGAGGTCGCACTCCGGATCGGGGTTGACGAGATTGATGGTCGGCGGCGAGACCTGGTGGTGGATCGCGAGCACGGTGATCACCGCCTCCATGCCGCCGGCCGCTCCCAGGAGGTGCCCGTGCATCGACTTGGTGGAATTCACGACGAGCTTGCGCGCGTGGTCGCCGAACGCGGCCTTGATCGCCCCCGTCTCGTTGGCGTCGCCCAGCGGCGTCGAGGTGCCGTGGGCGTTGAGGTACTGGACGTCGCCGGGGTTCGCGCCGGCGTTGCGCAGCGCCGCGAGCATGGCGCGGCGCGGGCCGTCCATGTTGGGCGCCGTGATGTGGTTGGCGTCGGCGCTCATGCCCATGCCCGCGAGCTCGGCATAGATGCGCGCACCGCGCTTCTTCGCGTGCTCGTATTCCTCGAGGATGACCACGCCCGCGCCCTCGCCCAGCACGAACCCGTCGCGATCCCGGTCGAAGGGCCGCGAGGCCTTCGTCGGCTCGTCGTTGCGCTCGGAGAGCGCCTTCACCGAACAGAAGCCGCCCACGCCCGACAGGCAGATCGTCGCCTCCGTGCCCCCCGCGATCATCACGTCGGCGTCCCCGTACTCGATGACGCGGCCCGCCTCCCCGATGCAGTGCGAGCTCGTCGTGCAGGCCGACACCATCGACAGGTTCGGCCCCTTGGCACCGAACTGGATGGAGATCATCCCGGCGACCATGTTGATGATCGAGCCGGGCACGAAGAACGGCGAGATGCGCCGCGGGCCCTTGGCGATCATCTCGCGGATGTTGTCCTCGATCATCGGCAGCCCCCCGATGCCCGAGCCCACGTTCACCCCCACGCGCTCGGCGATCGCCTCGTCGATCGCGAGCCCCGCATCGTCGAGGGCCATGCGCGTGGCGGCGAGGCCGTAGTGGATGAAGGTGTCCGAGCGCCGGACCTCCTTCGGGGGCATCCAGTCCGTGGCGGTGAAGCCCTTCACCTCCGCGGCGATCCGGGTCGGAAGGGCAGAGGCGTCGAAATGCGTGATCGGCCCGACGCCGCTCACGCCGTTGACGAGGTTGGGCCAGGCCTGGTCGATGCCGATGCCGACGGGCGACACCACCCCCAGGCCCGTCACGACGACTCTGCGCTTGTTCATTGCACTGTCACTGGAGAGGACCGCCGCGGCTTGCGGCGGCCCGATCGCGGCAACGGGGAGCCCGTCCGCGGATTCCCGGCGCCGCGGGCCATCGGGCGGCGCGCGTGGTGGGCCTCACCCCTTGGCGTGGGCCTTGACGTAGTCGATGGCCTGCTGGACCGTCGTGATCTTCTCGGCTTCCTCGTCCGGGATCTCGCACTCGAATTCCTCCTCGAGAGCCATCACGAGCTCGACGTTGTCGAGCGAATCGGCGCCCAGGTCCTCGACGAAGGAGGATTCGTTCTTGATGTCCGCCTCGGCAACGCCCAGCTGCTCGGCGACGATCTTCTTCACGCGGGCTTCGATGTTTTCCATCTACATCCTCCACTCTTGGTTCTGGTTTGGGGCGGCAAAAAATCGCGTAATTCTAGCATGGCGGCGAGGCGCACCGACCGCCCCGCCTCAGTCCATGAACAGGCCGCCGTTCACGTGGACGGTGGCCCCGGTCACGTAGGAGGCGCCCGGCGAGCACAGGAAGAGCACGGCCTGCGCCACGTCCTCGACGCGGCCCAGTCGCCCGAGGGGCACGCCCTCGACGAGGCGCTTCACCTGGTCCTCGGAGAGCGCGCGCGTCATGTCGGTCTCGATGAACCCGGGCGCGACGCAGTTCACGGTGATGTTGCGGCTCCCCACCTCGCGCGCGAGCGACTTCGAGAAGCCCACCATGCCCGCCTTCGCGGCGGCGTAGTTCGCCTGGCCCGGGTTGCCGGTGAAGCCCACGACGGAGCTCACGTTCACGATCCGGCCCGAGCGCGCCTTCATCATCCCGCGCAGCACGGCCCGCGACAGGAGAAACACCGCCTTGAGGTTGGTCGCCTGGATCTCGTCCCATTCCTCGTCCTTCATGCGCGCGAGGAGGTTGTCGCGGGTGATGCCGGCGTTGTTCACGAGGATGGAGACGGCCCCGTGGGCCGCCTGCACCTCCTCCACGAACGCGGTGCAGCGCGCGGCGTCGCGCACGTCGAGCACGCGCCCCTCGCCCTTCGCCCCGAGCCCGGCGAGCGCCTTCGAGATCGCCTCGGCGCCCGCGGCGCCGGTCGCCGAGCCGACCACCGTCGCCCCCGCGCCGGCGAGCGCCTGGAGGATGCCCGCACCGATCCCGCGGGAAGCCCCGGTGACGATCGCCACTTGTCCGTTCAGCATGTCCTATCCCCCCGGAAGCGCCGCGGCGAGCGCGGCGGAGTCGGTGACGGCGAGGCATTCGGCCCCTTCCGCGATGCGTTTCGAGAGCCCCGCGAGCACCTTGCCAGGCGCGCACTCGACGATGCGCGTCACGCCGCGGGCCGCGAGCAGCCCCACGGTCTCGATCCAGCGCACCGGGTGGTCGAGCTGCTCGACGAGCGCGCGGCGGATGCGATCGGGATCGGCGAACGCCTCGACGTCGCGGTTCTGGACGACCGGCACCGCCGGCGGGCGGATCGCCACGCCTGCGAGCCGCTCGCGCAGGCGCTCGGCGGCGGGGCGCATCAGGCTGCAATGCGAGGGGGCGCTCATCGGCAGCATGAGCGCGCGCTTGGCCCCGCGTTCGCGCGCGAGGGCCATGCCACGTTCGACCGCGGCGCGGTGCCCGGCGATCACGATCTGCCCCGGGGCGTTGAGGTTCGCGGGCTCGAGCACCTCGCCCTGCGCCGCCTCGGCGCACACCTCGCGAAGGGGCCCCTCGTCGAGGCCCAGGACCACGGCGATCCCTCCGGTGCCCTCGGGCACCGCCTCCTGCATGGCCTGCGCGCGGAAGCGCACGAGCGGCAGCGCCTCGGCGAACCCGATCGCCCCGGCGGCCACGAGCGCGGTGTACTCGCCGAGGCTGTGCCCGGCGAAGAACGCGGGGTTCGGGCCGCCGCGCTCCACCCAGGCGCGCCAGCAGGCCACGCCCGCGGCGAGCATGACGGGCTGGGTGTTCACGGTGCGGTTGAGCTCCTCGGCGGGTCCCTCGGCCGCGAGCTTCCACAGGTCCAGGCCGAGGATGCCGGAAGCTTCGCGGAAGGTCGCCTCGACCACGGGCAGGTCGGCGAAGCCGCGCATCATGCCGACCGATTGCGAGGCCTGGCCGGGAAATACGATCGCAAGAGTCATGTTCAGTACCGGAGGAGGACCGAGCCCCATGTGAACCCGCCGCCCACGCCCTGCAGGAGCACGAGGTGACCGGGGCGCACCCGGCCGTCGCGCACGGCCACGTCGAGGGCGAGCGGGATCGAGGCCGCGGAGGTGTTCGCGTGGCGGTCCACGGTGACGATGCACTTCGAGTCGGGCACGCCGAGCTTCTTCGCCACGTGCGCGATGATGCGCACGTTGGCCTGGTGCGCGATGTACGCGTCGAGGTCGCCCACGCCGAGCCCGTTGGCGGCGAGCGCCTCGCGCGCGCTCTCCTCGAGGACGCGCACCGCGAGGCGGAAGACCGCGCCGCCGTCCATCTTGAGGGTGGGATCGCCCCGGACCCCGCCGCCGCTCACCTGCCCGGGCGTGTTGAGGATGCCCGCGTAGGAGCCGTCGGCGCGCAGGTGGCTCGAGAGGATCCCCGGCCGGTCCGAGGCGGTGAGGACGACCGCGCCCGCGCCGTCGCCGAAGAGGACGCAGGTCGAGCGGTCCTTCCAGTCGAGGATGCGCGAGAAGACCTCGGCACCCACGACGAGCGCGCAGCGGTAGGCGCCCGAGCGGATGAACTGATCGGCGGTCGCGAGCGCGTAGACGAATCCGGAGCACACGGCCTGGACGTCGAAGGCGGCGCCGCGCCTGACACCGAGCTTCGCCTGCAGGAGGCAGGCGCTCGAGGGAAAGACCATGTCGGGCGTCGAGGTGGCGAGCACGATCAGGTCGACGTCTCCCGCCGCGAGCCCTGCGGCGGCAAGGGCGCTGCGGCAGGCGTGCAGCGCGAGGTCGCTCGAGAGTTCGCCTTCGGCGGCGATGTGTCGCTCGCGGATACCCGTGCGCGACACGATCCACTCGTCGCTGGTCGCGACGAGGGTCTCGAGGTCGCGGTTGGTGAGGACCTTCGCGGGGAGGTAGCTGCCGGTCCCGGCGATGCGCGAGTAGGTCATCGGGGCTGCGCTCACGCGGCTTCGGCGTCCGGCCCCGGGGCCGGCGCCGGGGCGGCTGGCGCGAGCAGCCCCGCGGCGTCGAGTCGGGCGACCTCCTCCGCGATGCGTTCGAGCAGGCCGTGGCTCGCCTCGGATGCCGCCCGGGCGAGCGCCGTCGCGAACGCGAGGCGGTCGGCCGAGCCGTGGCTCTTCACGACGATGCCGCGCAGCCCCAGGAGCGCCGCGCCGTTGTATCGCCGGTGGTCGACGCGCCGGCGGAAGGCCTTGATGATCGGGATGGAAGCGAGACCCGCGAGCCGCGTGAAGGGGCTGCGCGTGTACTCCTCCTTGAGGAAGTCGCCCATCATCTTGGCGAGGCCCTCGGAGGCCTTCAGCGCGACGTTGCCGACGAAGCCGTCGCAGACGACGACGTCGGTCGTGCCCTTGTAGATGTCGTCGCCCTCGACGTTGCCGTGGAAGTTGAGCGGGCTGCGGCGCAGGAGCTCGCCCGCCTTCTTGACGACCTCGTTGCCCTTGATCTCCTCGGAGCCGATGTTGAGCAGCCCCACGCTGGGCCGGGGCCTTTCCTCCACGGCGCTCACGAGCGTGGCGCCCATGATGGCGAACTGCAGCAGGTGCAGGGGCGTGCAGTCGGCGTTCGCCCCGAGGTCGAGGACGTAGACCTGGCCCTTGCGCGTCGGCAGAACCCCGCAGATCGCCGGGCGGTCGATCCCGGCGAGCGTCTTCAGGACGAACTTCGCCGTGCCCATGAGCGCCCCGGTGTTGCCCGCGCTCACGCAGGCCTGCGCGCGGCCGTCCCTCACCAGGTCGATCGCCACGCGCATCGAGGAGTCCTTCTTGCCGCGGATGGCGCTGCGCACGTCCTCGTTCATGTCCACGACCTGCGTGGCGGGAACGACGGTGATGCGCGGGTCGCGGCCGGCGCGCGCGAGCGCGGCCTCGAGCGGTTCCCTCAGCCCGACGAGCAGCAGCTCGGCGTCCGGATGGGCCGCGAGGAAATCGAGGCAGGCGGGCACGGTGACCGCGGGTCCGTGGTCACCTCCCATGGCGTCGACGGCAATGACGGTTTTCATTGCAGGACTTGCAATGAAGCCCGGGCCCCGACGGGGCTCAGTCCTTGGTCTTGACGACCTTCTTGCCGCGGTAATAGCCCGAGGGCGAGATGTGATGGCGCAGGTGCGTCTCGCCCGTGGTGGGCTCGACCGCCGTGGGCGGGTTCGTGAGGAAGTCGTGCGCCCGGTGCATTCCGCGCTTGGACGGCGACTTCTTGTTCTGCTGGACAGCCATGTTCGTCTCCTGGAATCGACGGGTTCATTTCTCCCGCTTGAGGCCCGCGAGCGCCGCGAAGGGCGAGGCCTTCGCAGCCGTGGCCCCGGCCCCCTTCGGGGGGGCCTCCTCGAGGCCGGGCTTGCGCGGAACCATCGGCAAGGCGAGGATCACCGCATCCTCGACCAGATCGCGCAGGTCCAGCGGGGCGTCGGCCACCACATGGTCCTCCGCGTCACTCTCCTCCTCGATGGGCGGCAGGCCGGATTCGTCGTCCACCACCACCAGCCGTTCCTCGAGGTGGAGGGGATGCCGGAATGTTTCCAGCGTCGCCTGGCACGTGAGAAAAACGAAACCATCAATTATACACGACAGCACCTTGCGCCGTTGCGAGTCCAGGCGCGCCGTGATGCGGTAGGCGAGCTCGCCTTCGGGCTTGGCGAGGAGCTCGGCGAGGCGCGGCAGGGCCCCGGGCACCAGGGTCCCTCTGAACTCCAGAGGCTTGGCGCTCAGTCTCTCGGGGTCGATCTTCCACTTTTCAGCCATGGCTCAGCATGATAGACTTTGCTTGAAGAGTTGTAAATATAAAATTGATTATGAACGAGTTTTTCATCATTCTCGCGTCGGCCTCGCGCTACCGGCAGGAACTCCTCGCCCGGTTCGGGTTGCCTTTCGAGTCCTGGTCCCCGGAGGTCGACGAACGCCCCCTCGCCGGCGAGGCGCCCCGGGAGACCGCCCAGCGTCTCGCCCTCGCGAAAGCGCAGGCCGGGTCCGAAGAGTTCCCGAACGCCTGGGTCGTGGGCTCCGACCAGGTGGCGGAACTCGATGGCCAGCCCCTCGGCAAGCCGGGCAGCCGCGAGAACGCGCGCGGCCAACTCGCCCGGATGCGGGGGCGAACCGTCGCCTTCCACACGGCGGTGTGCTTGTGCCATGCCGCCCGCGACCGATGCTCCCGGCGCCTCGTGACCACACTCGTCTCCTTCCGCGCTTTCACCGACGACGAGATCGAGCGCTATCTCGACCGGGAGCCCGCGTTCGACTGCGCCGGAAGCGCGAAGAGCGAGGGGCTCGGCGTGAGCCTGCTCGAGCGCCTGTCCGGGGACGACCCGACCGCGCTCGTGGGCCTGCCGCTCATCGCGCTCGGCGAGATGCTGCGCGCCGAAGGCTTCCGCATCCCGTGACGGCCGCCGGACGCCTGTTCCTCGTTCCCGCCTGGCTCGACGAGGATACGCCCCCCGCGGACGTGCTGCCGGTGCCGGTCCTCGCCCGGATCCGCTCGCTCGCCGAGTTCGTGGTCGAGGACGCGAAGAGCGCCCGGCGCTTCCTCGCCGCCTGCGCCCATCCCCGGCCCATGCGGGAGATCGCCCTCGCGGAGCTGAACGAGCACACGCCCCCGCAGGCCGTGGCGGCGCTCCTCGATCCCGCCCGGAAGGGGCGCGACCTGGGCCTGCTTTCGGAGGCGGGCGCGCCGGCGGTCGCGGATCCGGGCGCGAAGCTCGTCGCCGCGGCCCATGCGGAGGGCATCGCCGTCGTTCCGCTCGTCGGGCCCTCGGCGATCCTGCTCGCGCTCATGGCCTGCGGCCTCGAAGGGCAGCGCTTCCGCTTCCTGGGTTACCTGCCGGCATCGGGTCCCGGGCGCCGCGAACGCATCGCCGAGCTCGAGCGGCGCTCCGCTGCGCATCGCGAGACGCAGGTCTTCATCGAGACACCCTATCGCAACGAGGCGCTCCTCGACGACCTTCTCGCGGTGTGCGGGCCCGCGACCCGGCTCGCCGTGGCCGCGGGGCTCACCGGCCCGGGAGAAGCGATCCGCATGGCGGAAGTGGCCGAATGGCGCCGCGTCCGGGCCGCGATCGGCAAGCGCCCCGCGATCTTCCTGCTGCTCGCGCCGGGCCCGCGCCGCTAGGGCGCGCGCGACTGGGTCTGCAGGTAGAGGTTGTTCTGCCGCAGGAGCGGATAGAGCGTCTCGGCGGGGAGCGGCTCGGAGAAGTAGTAGCCCTGCCCGATCCGGCAGCCCTTGGAGCGCAGGAGCGCGAGCTGCCCCGCGGTCTCCACCCCCTCGGCGATCGTCTCCAGGTCGAGGCTCCTCGCCATGTTGATGATCGCCACGACGATCGCGGTGTCGTTGGGGTCGACGGTGATGTCGCGGATGAACGACTGGTCGATCTTCAGCTTCTGGATCGGCAGGCGCTTCAGGTACGAAAGGCTCGAATAGCCGGTGCCGAAGTCGTCGATCGCCAGGTGCACGCCCATCTCCGAAAGTCGGTTGAGGAGCAGGATCATGCCCTCGGTCTGGCGCATGACCTGGCTCTCGGTGATCTCGAGCTCCAGGCTCGAGGCGTCGAGGCCCGTTTCCTGCAGCACGCGCGTGACCATGTCGAGGAACGCGCGGTCGCCGAACTGGCGCGCGGAGAGGTTGATCGCCACGCGGCGCTGTGGGAGGCCCCGGTCCTGCCATTCCTTCGCCTGGCGGCAGCCCTCGCGCAGGACCCATTCGCCGATCTCGTTGATGAGCCCCGTCTCCTCGGCGAGCGGGATGAAGTCGCCGGGATGCACGATCCCGCTTTCCTCGGAGCGCCAGCGAACGAGCGCCTCCGCGGCGATGATCTCCCCGGTCTCGAGGTTGATCTGCGGCTGGTAGTGGAGCACGAAGTCCTTGCGCTGGACCGCCCGGCGCAGGGCCGACTCGAGCGTCATGCGGCGCTTGACCGCGACGTTCATCTGCGCGGTGAAGTACTGGTAGGTGTTCTTGCCCAGGCTCTTGCCGTGGAACATCGCCGTGTCGGCGTTCTTCATCAGGGTCTGCGCGTCGCGCCCGTCCTCGGGGTAGAGGGCGATGCCCACGGAGCCGCTCACGTGCTGCTCCTTGTCGCCGAGCGTGAAGGGCAGGCGCAGCGAGTTGAGGATCTTCTGCGCGACGACCGAGGCCCCGCGGCCGTCGTCGAGGCTGTCGAGGAGCACGATGAACTCGTCGCCGCCCTGGCGGGCGATCGTGTCCTCGAGGCGCACGCACTCCGAGAGCCTGCGTGCGACCTGCCGCAGGAGCTCGTCGCCGACGTCGTGCCCGAGCGTGTCGTTGATGTTCTTGAAGTTGTCCAGGTCGATGAACAGGACCGCGACGTGCTGCCCGGAGCGCTCGGCGCGCGCGATCGAGTGGGCGAGCCGGTCCTGCAGCAGCGATCGGTTGGGCAGCCCCGTGAGGTTGTCGTGGTAGGCGAGGTGCTGGATGCGCTGCTGGATCACCTTGCGGTCGGTGACGTCGCGGGAATTGAAGACCACGCCCCCGATGTGCGGGTTCGCGAGGCAGTTCGTGCCCAGCGACTCGAACGTCCGCCACATCCCGTCGCGGTGGCGGATGCGGAACTCCACGGGCTCGCGCGACTGGCGCGTCTCGATGATCCGCCGGAACGCGGCGCGCACGTGGTCGGCGTCGTCGCGGTGGATGAGGTCGAAGACGACGCGGCCCACGGTCTCCTCGGGCTCGTAGCCGAGGAGGTGGCGCAGCGCCGGGCTCTGGTAGCGGATCGTGCCGTCCTCGCCGAGCACGGAGATCAGGTCGAGGGCGCTTTCCGTGAGCAGGCGGAAGCGCGCCTCGCTCGCCTCGAGCGCGCCCTCGGTCTCCTTGTACTGCGTGACGTCGGTGATCACGCCGATGAGGCCCGCGATGGCGCCCGTGTGGTCGACGAAGCTCACCTTGTTGTAGAGCATCTGGCGCTGCTCGCCGCTCGGCAGCGGCACGATCGCCTCGTAGCGCGTGGACGCGGGCGCGCGATAGAGCGGGGCGTCGCGGTCCTGGTGCAGCCGGGCGAGCGCGGGCTCGAACATGTCGAAGACCGTGCGCCCGGTCCAGTCCTTGCCGCCGCCGAAGATCTCGCCCCACGCGCGGTTGTAGACCTGGTAGCGGCCCTCGCGGTCCTTGTAGTAGACGGGATTGGGGATCGCGTCGATGAGCGCGCGCGTGAAGTGCAGCTGTTTCTCGAGCTCGCCCTGGATGCGCTTGGCGCCCGTCACGTCGACGCAGGCGACCAGCAGTCCCCGGACGCGATCGTCGGCGTCGCGCAGGGGGGCCGCGGATCCGTTGACGCTGATGAGCGTGCCGTCGGCGCGCCGGCGCTCGAGGTCGAGACCGGTGAGCACCTCGCCCGCGAGCGCGCGCTCGCGCAGGGCCTTCGCCTCTTCGCGCTTCTCCTCGGGGATGAACGGGGCGAGCCGGCCGATCGACTGCTCGCGCGTGTAGCCGAAGGTGCGCTCGGCGGCGGGGTTCCAGAGCGTGACGAGCCCTTCGCGGTCCGTGGCGTAGATCGCCACGGGGGAGTTCTCGATCACCGCCGAGAGGAAGCCGTTCATCTCGTGCAGCGCGCGGTCCTTGGCGCGCTGCTCGGTGAGATCCGTGAACGCGCCGATCACGAGGCGCGCGCGGCCGTCGCCCTCGCGCAGGAAGGCGATGCTGCGGCGCACCCAGACCTCGGTTCCGTCCTTGCGCAGGAACCGCTTGTCGACGCTCGCCGGCAGGTCGCGGCCGGCGCGGGCGAGCTCGAGGTGCTCCTCGTCGCGGGCGATGTCCTCCGGGTGCGTGATCTCGCGGAACGAGCGCCCGACGAGCTCCTCGCGCGTGTACCCGGTGATCTCGCAGAACGCGCGGTTCACGTGGCGGAAGACGCCCTCGAGGGTGACGAGGACGAGGCCGACGGCGGTCTTCTCGAAGGCCTCGCGGAGCAGGTCCGCGCCGACGGCGGGTTCGCCGGCGCGCCCCGGGCCGGCAGGATCTTCGAGGTCTCGTCGCACGGCGTCCATCGCGGAAGGCTCAACGCAACAGGAGCGGGACGCGGGCGGCGGAGTCGGCCGCCGAGCGCCCGAGCGTCTCGCCGAGGCTCGTGCCGAGCCCGCGCGACAGCCGCTCCCAGTAGTTCTCCTCGGGCGTGAAATCCACCACGTGCTCGGCCTTGATCACGTCGCGGGCGACCGACTCGAGGCTGCCGAGCCCGTCGGCGAGCCCCAGCTCGACGCTCTTCTCGCCGGTCCACACGTAGCCCGAGAAGATCTCGGGGGATTCCTTGAGCCGCTCGCCCCTGCCCTCGCGCACCGTGCGGATGAACTGCTCGTGGATCTCGGCGAGCAGGCGCTTGGCGTGCTCGCGGTGCGCCGGGTTCTCCGGGGCGAAGGGGTCGAGGAAATCCTTGTTCTCGCCCGCCGTGTAGGTGCGCCGCTCGACCCCGAGCTTGTCCATCGCGCCGGTGAATCCGAAGCCGCCCATGATCGCGCCGATCGAGCCCACGAGGCTCGCCTTGTCCACGAAGATCTTGTCGGCGGCGACGGCGACGTAGTAGCCGCCCGAGGCGCACAGGTCCTGCACCACGGCGTAGAGCGGGATCGCCGGGTACTTCGCCCGGAGCCTGCGGATCTCGTCGTTGATGGCGCCCGCCTGCACGGGGCTTCCGCCGGGGCTGTTGATGCGCAGCACCACGCCCTGGGTGTTGCGGTCCTTGAACGCCTGGTTGAGCGCGCCGACCACCTTGTCGGCCGAGGCCTTCGTCTCCACCCCGATGACGCCCTTCAGCTCGACGAGCGCCGTGTGCCGGCCCGCGGTGACGAGCTCGCGATCCGGGCCGCCGATCCAGCCCAGCCAGGCCGAGAGGACGAGGAAGGCGAGCGTGAACCACAGCAGCTTGAAGAGGGCTCCCCACTGCCGCGCCCGGCGGTTCTCGTCGAGCGCCTTGAGGGCGAGCTTCTCGAGGACGGCGCGTTCCCAGTTGGGCGGTTCGGGGTCGGTCATGGATCTTCGCGCCCCGTCGGGCGCCGTGCGCTGCGGTCGTCGGGAATGTGGACCTGGCCGTTTCGCTCCTCGACGGCGAGCCTCTCCAGCGAGGCGCCGCGGCACGGTCCCGCCACGCAGTGGCCCGTCGCGGGCTCGAACAAGGCCCCGTGCGTGGAGCACACCAAGTATAGCCCAGTCATGTCGAAGAACTCCCCGGGCTGCCAGTCGAGCTCGACGCCCAGATGCGGGCAGCGGTTCACGTAGGCGCGCACCACGCCCTCGTGGCGGATCGCGAAGCCCTTTTCCTCGCCGGCCCCCGGCGCGAGCGCGAAGCGCACGCCCGTCCCCCCTTCGGCGAGCGCGGCGGAGGCGCAGATCAGGCGTCCGCGAGCAGCCATCGCCCGAGCTCCTCCACGCTGGCGAAGCGCGCCCGCGCCGGCCGCGTCTCGAGCAGCGCCGCGTCGTGCGCGCCGTAGAGCACGGCGACGGCGTCGACCCCGGCGTTGGCGGCGAGCTCCAGGTCGTGGGTGGTGTCGCCGACCATGACCGTGCGCTCCGGGGCCACGCCGGTGCGATCGAGCAGGGTGAGCAGCATGTCGGGGTGCGGCTTCGCGAAACCTTCGTCGGCGCAGCGCGTCTCGTCGAACCAGGGACGCAGCCCCGTGGCGTCGAGCGCGCGCTCGAGCCCGCGCCGCGCCTTGCCGGTGGCCACCGCGAGCCGCCGCCCCCGGCCCTTGAGCTGCGCGAGGAGCTCGGGGACGCCGGCGTAGAGCGGGGCTTCGTGCTCCCGGGCGAGGTAGAGCTCGCGGTAACGCGTGGCGAGGCGCCGGCGCCCCGCCTCGTCGAGCGCGGGCGCGACGTGATCGAGGCTGTCCGCGAGCCCGAGCCCGATCACGAAGCGCGCCCGGGATTCGGGTGGAACCGGCAGCCCCAGGTCGGCGCAGGCCGCCTGGATGCACGAGGCGATCAGGGCCGTCGAATCCATGAGCGTGCCGTCCCAGTCGAAGACGACCAGCTCGTAGGCGCCGCCGGAGACCCCCTCGCCGCGCGTCGTCACGACCGCCTCATGCCGTCCCGCCGGCGATCGCCCGGCGGCGGAAAGCCTCGAGCTCCGCCGGAAGCGCGGCGACGATCGCCATGGGCACGCCGGTCACCGGATGGGGGAAGCGAAGCTCCGCGGCGTGCAGGAACATGCGCTTGAGGCCCTCCTGCCTGAGGCGGCGGTTGAGCTCGAAGTCGCCGTATTTCTCGTCGCCCAGCACGGGGTGGCCCAGGTGCGCGAGGTGCACGCGGATCTGGTGCGTGCGGCCGGTGAGCAGCTCCGCCTCGAGCAGGCTGAACTCGGCGCCGCGCTCCACGAGCCGGAACACGGTCTCCGCGGCCTGCCCCACGTCGGAGACCGAGACGCGCCGCTCGCCCTCGCCCGTCACGCGCTTGGCAAGTGCCAGGCGCACGCGCTGGCGCGCATTGCGGAAGCGCCCCGCCACGCCGGCGAGGTATCGCTTGTCGATGCCGCGCCCGCGCAGAAGCGCGTGCAGGGCGGTGAGGGCGCTGCGCTTCTTGGCGAGCAGCAGCACCCCCGAGGTGTCGCGGTCCAGGCGGTGGACGAGCTCGAGGAAGCGCGCTTCGGGGCGCATCGCTCGCAGGGACTCGATCACCCCGTGGGCCACGCCGCTTCCGCCGTGCACCGCGAGCCCGGCGGGCTTGTCGATCGCGAGGATCGCCTCGTCCTCGTAGAGCACGGGGAGCTCGCGTGCGGGCGCGGGGCCGCGCTCGGCGGGCGCGGCGACCCGCATCGGCGGCACGCGGATGCGATCGCCCGGGGCGAGGCGGTGCGCCGCCTCCACGCGGCGGCTGTTGACGCGCACCTCGCCGCTGCGCAGCACGCGGTAGACGTGGCTCTTCGGCACGCCCTTCAGGCGCGCGATCAGGAAATTGTCGACCCTCTGGCCGGCCTCCTCCTCGGCGACGTCGATCCAGCGCACCGCGGGCGCGGGGCCGCCCGGCGGGGATTCGGGTGCTTTGCCAGAGCGCGGCATGCAGGTATACTATATGTCGTTGATTTCCAAGCCCGCGCGCCACTGCGCTCGGGGAGAGCGGACCACCGCGGGAGATCGACGGACACCCCGGAGGGCGTCCATGAAAGGCGCCCGGGCAGGTTAACTTCGCTCACCTGCGACTCCAAGCAGCGATGGTAAACGGAAATCCCGACGCGCTCGACGCACAAGAATTCCGGCCCCTGCCGGGGCACCCCCGGCAGGGCCAGACGACGCAGCGACAGAATTCGCCCCTCTTTCCTCGCACGATCCCGTGACGCAGCAAGAACGAATCTGACAGCCTCTCGTCCCACCGGGACCCCGTAGAACGGGCCCTCTTCCGTGTTCGAGCGCGGGAGAAAGAACAATGAAGCGCATGCTTTTCAATGCGACCCAGGCGGAGGAACTCCGGGTCGCGATCGTCGACGGCCAGAAGCTCATCGACCTCGACATCGAATCCGCCGGCAAGGAACAACGCAAGAGCAACATCTACAAGGGTGTCATCACCCGCGTGGAGCCCTCCCTCGAGGCGGTCTTCGTCGACTACGGCGCGGAGCGCCACGGCTTCCTTCCCTTCAAGGAAATCGCCAAGCAGTACATGGTCAACGACGGCGGCGAATTCGGCCGCTCGAAGATGGCCACCCACCTCAAGGTGGGCCACGAGATGATCGTCCAGGTGGACAAGGACGAGCGCGGCAACAAGGGCGCGGCGCTCACCACCTACATCTCGCTCGCCGGCCGCTACCTCGTGCTGATGCCCAACAACCCGCGCGGCGGCGGCGTTTCGCGCCGCATCGAGGGCGAAGACCGCACGGAGCTGCGCGAGGTGATGGACCAGCTGCAGGTCCCCGACGGCATGAGCCTCATCGCCCGCACCGCGGGGATCGGGCGCACGTCCGAGGAGATGCAGTGGGACCTCAACTACCTCCTTCAGCTCTGGCACGCGATCGAGAAGGCCTCGGAGGAGGAGAAGGGCCCGTGCCTCATCTACCTCGAGTCGAGCCTGGTCGTGCGCGCCATCCGCGACCTCTTCCAGCCCGACATCGGCGAGATCCTCGTCGACACGCCCGGCATCTACGAGCAGGCCCTTTCGTTCATGAGCACGGTCATGCCGGCCAACGTGAACAAGGTCAAGCTCTACAAGGACGACGTCCCCCTCTTCTCGCGCTTCCAGATCGAGCACCAGATCGAGAGCGCGTACCGTCGCGACGTGACGCTGCCCTCGGGCGGCGCGATCGTCATCGACCACACCGAGGCGCTGGTCGCCATCGACGTGAACAGCGCCCGCGCCACGCGCGGCCACGACATCGAGCAGACCGCTTTCAACACCAACGTCGAGGCCGCCGACGAGGTCGCCCGGCAGTTGCGCCTTCGCGACCTCGGGGGCCTCATCGTCATCGACTTCATCGACATGGAGAGCGCGAAGAACCAGCGCGAGGTCGAGAACCGCCTGCGCGACGCGCTGCGCCACGACCGCGCGCGCGTGCAGATCGGCAAGATCTCGCGCTTCGGGCTGCTCGAGCTCTCCCGCCAGCGCCTGCAGCCCTCGCTCGAGGAGACGACGCACACGCCCTGCCCGCGCTGCCACGGCACGGGATACATCCGCGACACCGCCTCGACGGCGCTGCACGTGCTGCGCATCCTGCAGGAGGAGGCGATGAAGGAGAGCACGGCCGCGATCCATGCGCAGGTCCCGGTCGACGTCGCCACCTACCTTCTCAACGAGAAGCGCTCCGAGATCTTCAAGATCGAGACGCGCCTCAAGGTGAACGTCCTGCTCATCCCGAACCCGCACCTCGAGACCCCGAACTACGAGATCGAGCGCCTGCGCCACGATTCGCCGCAGCTCGACCTGCAGACCCCGAGCTACGAGCTGGTGACGGTGCCGAGCGAGGAGGAGGAGGAGGAGCGGCCCCAGCGCGGGCCGGAGGTGAAGCCCGCGCGGCCCGAGCCGCTCGTGAAGGGCATCACCCCGGAGCAGCCCGCCCCCCTCGCGCCGCCGCCCGAGGTGGAGACGGCGCGTCCGGTGACGGCCGTCGCGCCGCCCGCGCCGCGCGAGGAAGCGCGCCATGGCCTCATCGACCGCCTGTTCGGATGGCTGCGCAAGCCCGCCGAGCCGGTCGCGCCGCCCTCGCCCAGGCCTCCTGCCCCGGCAGCCGAGCCCCGCGGGCCGAGGGAAGGCCAGCGTCGCCGCGAAGGCGGCCGCGCCACGGAAGGACAACCGCGTGGCCAGGAGGAGAAGCGCCGGCGCGAACGCGAGCGTGATCGCGACGAGCAGCGTCGCGACGGGCGCCGCGGCGAAGGCCGCGGTGGCGAGGCTCGAGGCGAAGGCCGCGGCGGCGAAGGTCGAGGCGAAGGCCGCGGCGAACCGCGCGCGGAGCGTGGGGAGCGCCAGCGCGGCGAGCCCCGCCGCGAAGGCCGCCGCGACGAGGCCGCCAAGCCGCACCAGGAAACCCGCCCGCCGAGACCCGGACCCGAGGCGCAGAAGGTCGCCGAGCCCGCCGCGCAGCCGCGGCTCGAGTCCCATCCTCCCGTCGATGCGGTCGCGGGCGAAGCCGAAGGCGGCGGACGCCGCCGCCGGCGCCGCGGTCGTGGCGAGCGCGGAGAGCGCGGAGAGCGCGGCGAAAGGGCCGAACGCGCCGAGCGGCCCGAGCAGGCGCCGCGCGAAGCGGCCGAGGCACGCGCTCCCGAGGTTCCGCCCCCGCTGCCGCCCGCCTTCGAGGCGCCCGTGACGGCGCCCGCGCCGCAACGGGCCGAGGAGCGTCCGGTGGCCCCTGCCCCCGTCGCGTTTGCGCCGGCACCTGCGGCATTCGCGCCGGCACCTGCGGCATTCGCGCCGGCTCCCGCGGCATTCGCGCCGGCACCTGCGGCATTCGCGCCCGCTCCCGCGGCGTTCCACGAAGTGAGCCAGCACGAGGAAGGCGAGGCCCATCGCCCGACGCGCAAGCGCCGCCATGAGGCGGCCGGCACCGGCGCCGAGCCCGCCGCGCCCCTCGAGCTGGTCGAGACGCAGTCGGAGAAGGCCCAGACCGCGGCATTCGTCGAGGACGAGCTTCCGCGGCGCACGAAGCCGCGGCGGCGACGCCACGTCGACGTCGAGACCGGCCCGCTGCAGCTCGTCGAGACCGCCGCCGCGCCGGAGACGCCACACGACCCGGCTTCGGGAAACTGATCCGCCGGTGGCCGCCGCGATCGAGTTCTATTTCGAGTTCTCGTCGCCCTACGGCTACATCGCGAGCCGTCTCGTCGACGGGCTCGCCGAGCGCACCGGGCGCGCCGTGAACTGGCGCCCAATGCTGCTCGGGCCCGTGTTCAAGATCACCGGCTCGCCGCCCCTCGTGCAGATCCCGATGAAGGGCGATTACGCGCGCCACGACTTCCTGCGCTCGGCGCGCTTCCACGGCGTGCCCTTCCGGCTCCCCGATCCCTTTCCCATCGGGACCGTCGCGCCGCTTCGGGCCTTCTACTGGACGCAGGAGCGCGATCCCCACCTCGCGCAGGCGCTCGCCAAGGCCCTGTTCGACGCCTACTTCGTCCAGGGCCGCGACATCAGCTCGCCGGAAACCACGGTCGCCGTCGCCGGCTCGGTGGGCGTGGACGCCGCGGCGCTCGCCGCGGGACTCGCGGACCCCTCGGTCAAGGAACGCGCGAAGCGCGAGGTCGACGCGGCCATCGCCGCCGGGGTGTTCGGCTCGCCCTACTTCATCGTCGACGGCGAGCCGTTCTGGGGCGTGGACCGCATCCCGATGCTCGAGGAGTGGCTGCGCCGCGGGGGTTGGTGAGCGCGGCGCGCCCGGCGCGCTCAGCGTTCGCGCACGAAGGCGCAGTAACGCCCGGCCACGGGCCGGCCCGATTCCCTGCGCACGACGATCGGCCTCGAGGCGAGCGCCCTCAGCCCGCAGGCGCGCCCCAGGCGATCGACGTAGTCCGGCGAATGGGCATAGCGCCCCGTGCGCGCGAGCCGGAAGTCCACCCCGCCCTCGACCCCGCTCTCGATCGTGAACGCGAAGAGGCCCTCCGGCGCCAGCGCGCGGGCGACGGCCGCGAAGAGGGGCGCGAGGTCGCCCAGGTACACGAAGACATCGAGCGCCGTCACCAGGTCGAAGGACCCGGGGGGCTGGCGCCCGAGATAGCCGCCGACTTCCGAATGCTCGAGCTCGTCGTAGGTCCCGCGCGAGCGGGCGCGCTCGAGCATCGCCGCGGAGAGGTCGACGCCGACGAGGCGTGAGGCGATGGGCCGCAGCGCCGCCGCGGCGAGCCCCGTCCCGCATCCCAGGTCGGCGATCCGAAGCCCCGTGCGCCCCCCGAGCCACGGATCGATGAACGCGCGCAACTCACCGGGCGCCCGGTACTCGAGCTCCCCGGTCAGGCGCTCGTCGAAGTCCGCGGCGAACCGGTCGAAGAACTGGCTCACGAAGGCGTCCGGTGCGCGATCGACCTGCACGCCCGCGATCGCATCGCGCAGGTAGCGCACGGCTTCGCGCGACGGGTCGAGCACGAGGGCCCGCTCGAGGCTCGCGAGGGCCTCGTCGTCGCGGCGCAGCTGGTAGAGCTGCTCGCCCAGGTTGATCCAGGCCTCGGTGAAATCCGGGCGAAGCTCGACCGCGCGGCGCGAATGCCCGCAGGCCTGGGCGATGCGGCCGAGACGCGCGGCCGCGATGCCGAGGTTGTTGTGCGCGGTGGCGAGCCCGGGCTCGCGGTCGACGGCCTCGCGAAAGCAGCGCTCCGCGGCCTCGGTGCGCCCGAGCGCGAGCTCGCAAAGGCCGAGGCCGTTCAGCACGAGCGCGGTGCCGGGGCGCAGGGCGAGCGCCTGCCGGTAGCACTCGGCCGCCTCGGCGTGCCGCCCGCCGACCTGCAGCAGGTTGCCGAGGTTCGCGGCGGCCTCGAAGTAGCCGGGGCGCGAGGCGAGCGCCTGGCGGTAGCTCTCGATCGCTTCGGCCGCGCGCCCCACGCCCGCGAGGCACAGGCCGCGGGTGAAATGATGCTCGGGCGTTCCCGAGCGCGGGCCGGCGACGGCCTCGAGGGCGGCGAGCGCCTGGGCCGGGCGCCCGGCGCGCACGAGGTCCTGCGCGATCCGCAGGGGATCGCCCGCCGCCGGGGCATTCACTTCATCGGCCCAGGGTGTAGAACTGGTCGTTGGGCCGCATGGCGGTGAGGTTCGCCATGCGGTTGGAGAGGGCGAAGAAGGCCGCGATCGCCCCGATGTCCCAGACGTCCTCCTGCGTGAGGCCGTGGGCCATGACCGGCGCGAAGTCGGACTCCTCCACCCGGTGCGATTCGGTCGCGACCTTCATCGCGAAGTCGAGGATCGCGCGCTCGCGCGCCGAGAGGTCCGCCTTGAGGTAGTTCGCCGCCACCTGGTCGGCGATGAGCGGGCGCTTCGAGTAGACCCGCAGGATCGCCCCGTGGGCCACGATGCAGTACGCGCACCGGTTGGCCGCGCTCGTGGCCACCACGATCATCTCCTTCTCGGCCTTCGTGAGCCCGCCGTCGCGCAGCATGAGCGCATCGTGGTAGGCGAAGAAGGCGCGGAACTCGTCGGGCCTGTGGGCGAGCGCGACGAACACGTTGGGAACGAATCCGGCCTTCTCCTGGACCTTGGCGATGCGCGTGCGGATGTCCTCGGGAAGGCTCTCGAGGGCGGGAACGGGGAAGCGGCTGGGCGATGGCTGGGTCACGGCATTCTCCTGGTTCACGCGCCGCGCTCCTCGCGGCGCGGCGTCGCGCGTTCGGCCGACAGGCGCTCGAGCCAGAGCTCGGCCGCCTCTTCCACCATGTCGAGCACCCTTTCGAAGCCCGCCGCGCTCCCGTAGTAGGGATCGGGGACGTCCTCGCCCCTCCAGGCGGCGCTCGCCTCGAGGAACAGGCCGAGGCGCGAGCGGGCGGCCGGCGGCGCGAGCGAGCGCAGGATCGCGAGGTGCGAGCGGTCCATGGCTAGCACGTGGTCGAAGGCGCGGAAGTCGCCCGGCACGACCCGGCGCGCGCGCAGGATGCTCAGGTCGTAGCCGCGCGCGGCGGCGTGGCGCACCGCGCGCGGGTCGGGCGGCTCGCCGACGTGGTAGTCGTGGGTGCCCGCCGAATCGACCCGCAGCCAGCCCGCGAACCCGCGCGCGGCCGCCTTGGCCTTCAGCACGCCTTCCGCGGTCGGCGATCGGCAGATGTTGCCGGTGCAAACGAAAAGTACGGCGACTTGCGGTTGCATCTCGTCTCTGGCGTGGGAACCGGCACCGGATCGCCCGTCGCGGGCGGCGGCGCGACCCCGCAGGAGAGTCTATCGCATCGGGCCGTGTTGAGCGCCCGGCGAGCCGGGAGTAGGCTGCCTCCAGCCCCGGGCTTTCCCCGGGCGAAGAGCGACGACGAGGAGCCTGCCCATGACGACCCCGAGAACGATCCGATCCACTTTCCTGCTGGCGGCGGCGCTCTGCCTTCTGGGCGCGGCCGGCGTTTCCCACGCGGCCGTCGACATGTTCCTCAGGCTCGACGGCATCAACGGCGAATCCGCCGACGATCGCCACAAGAACGAGATCGACGTCCTTTCCTGGTCGGGAGGGCTCGCCGGCGTGATCCGCGGCGGGGGCCGGCGCGGCCAGGACCTGTGCGTCCAGGACGTGGCGGTCACCAAGCTCGTCGACGCCGCCACGCCCCTGCTCTACGCCAGGGCCGCCGCCGGGACGCCGATCGCCACGGCGAGGCTCACGATACGCGCCGCCGGCGCGGTTGCCCGGGACATCCTGGTCCTCGAGATGAGCCAGGTGCTCGTCTCCTCGATCGCGACCTCCGGGAGCGCCGGCGCGGACCGCCCCGCGGAGAGCATCACGCTCAACTTCGCCTCGGCCAAGCTGTCCTACACGCCGCAGAAGCCCGACGGCACGCCGGACGCCACGATCGTCGCGACCTATCCGGGCGGTTGCCGGTAGGGCCTCAGCCCTCCCCGCCCACGGCCATCAGGCGCTCGCGCAGCATCTTCAACTCGTCGCGCAGCCGCGCGGCCTGCTCGAACTCGAGGTTGCGCGCCGCCTCCAGCATCTCCTTCTCGACCTTGCGGATGCGCTGGTCGAGCTGCTTCTCGCCGAGCCCCTCGACCTCGGCGCCGGCCCGGGCCGCCGCGCGCGCCTCGCGCGCTTCCTCGACGTCGTAGACCCCGTCGATGAGGTCCTTGATCCGCTTTGAAACGCTCTTGGGCTCGATCCCGTGGGCGAGGTTGAACGCGATCTGCTTCGCGCGGCGGCGCTCGGTCTCGCCGATCGCCGCCTTCATCGAGTCGGTGACCGTGTCCGCGTAGAGGATCGCCGTCCCGTTGATGTGGCGCGCGGCGCGCCCGATCGTCTGGATGAGCGAGCGCGCCGAGCGCAGGAACCCCTCCTTGTCGGCGTCGAGGATCGCCACGAGCGACACCTCCGGCAGGTCCAGTCCCTCGCGCAGCAGGTTGATGCCCACGAGCACGTCGAAGACGCCGAGGCGCAGGTCGCGGATGATCTCGACGCGCTCGACCGTCTCGATGTCCGAGTGCAGGTAGCGCACCTTGACCCCGTGCTCGGCGAGGTAGTCGGTGAGGTCCTCGGCCATGCGCTTGGTGAGCGTGGTGACGAGCACCCGCTCGCCGGCGGCCACGCGCCGCGTGGCCTCCGAGAGGAGGTCGTCCACCTGGGAGGTGGCGGGCCGCACGATCACCTCGGGATCGACGAGCCCCGTCGGGCGCACCACCTGCTCGACCACCTGCGCCGCGTGCGACTTCTCGTAGTCCGCGGGCGTGGCCGACACGAAGATCGCCTGGCGCACCTGGCGCTCGAACTCCGCGAACTTGAGCGGCCGGTTGTCGAGCGCCGAGGGCAGGCGGAAGCCGTACTCGACGAGCGTCTGCTTGCGCGAGCGGTCCCCGTTGTACATCCCGCCGACCTGGGGAATGGTCACGTGGCTCTCGTCGACGACGATCAGCGCCTCGGGGGGCAGGTAGTCGATGAGCGTCGGCGGGGGCTCGCCGGGCGCGCGCCCGGAGAGGTGGCGCGAGTAGTTCTCGATGCCCTTGCAGAAGCCCAGCTCGTTCAGCATCTCGAGGTCGAACTGGGTGCGCTGCTGCAGGCGCTGCAGCTCGAGGAGCTTGCCGTGCTGCTGGAACCAGTCGAGCCGCTCGCGCAGCTCCGCCTTGATCGCCTCGATCGCGCGCAGCACGGTCTCCCGCGGGGTCACGTAGTGGCTCTTCGCGTAGAGCGCGAAGCGCGGCATGCGCCCCAGGAGTTCCCCGGTCAGCGGGTCGAAGCGCTGGATCGACTCGATCTCGTCGTCGAAGAGCGCGACCCGGATCGCCGTCTCGCTCTCCTCCGCCGGGAAGATGTCGATCGTGTCCCCGCGCACGCGGAAGGTCCCGCGCCGGAAGTCGACGTCGTTGCGCGTGTACTGCATGCCCGCCAGGCGCGCGAGGAGGTTCCTCTGCCCGACGGGGTCGCGCTCGCGCAGGAGCAGGCGCATGTCCTGGTAGTCGTCGGGATCGCCGATGCCGTAGATGCACGAGACCGTCGCGACGATCACGACGTCGCGGCGCTCGAGCAGGCTCTTGGTGGCCGACAGCCGCATCTGCTCGATGTGCTCGTTGATCGAGCTGTCCTTCTCGATGTAGAGGTCGCGCGCCGGGACGTAGGCCTCGGGCTGGTAGTAGTCGTAGTAGGAGACGAAGTACTCGACCGCATTCTCCGGGAAGAACTCGCGGAACTCCGAGTAGAGCTGCGCGGCGAGCGTCTTGTTCGGCGCGATCACGAGCGCGGGCCGGCCCGTCTGCGCGATCACGTTGGCCATGGTGAAGGTCTTGCCCGAGCCGGTGACGCCGAGCAGCGTCTGGTACGCGAGGCCGTCGCCGAGGCCCTCCACGAGCTTCGCGATCGCCTCGGGCTGGTCGCCCGCGGGCGCGAAGGGCTGGTGCAGCCGGAAGGGGCTGCCGGGATGGGTGACGACGTCCATGGGGCGGAGGTGAAATAATCCATTTTACGGGGATCGGGGTCGCGGGACGACTCCCACGCGACCGGACCCGGCCCACCTCCGCCACCGGCGGACGAGATCCCATGCCCACTGGCCGCACGCCGCTGCTCTTTCCCCACGACGACCGGGCGCGTTACGACCGCCACCAGCTCGCCTTCGGGCGGGCCGTGACCCTGCTGCTCATGGTCGCCCCGCTCTTCATCTCGGCCAGCTACCTTCTCGCGGACCGCCCCCGGGGGCTTGCCGTCGCCCTGCCCTTCGCGGCGGTCGGCGCGGCCGGCTTCGCCCTGCTCGCCCGCGGGCGGGCCCGGAGGGCCTTCCTCCTCCTCGTCTACGGGACCTGGATCAGCGCCTTCCACGTCCTCGTGGCGACGGACGGCGTGCGCTCCTCCGCGGTCTCGGCGCTTCCGCTGGTGATCCTGATCTCGGGATGGCTCGTGGGCACGCGACACACGATCGCGCTCACGGCGATCACGCTGCCCCTGCTCTTCGGGCTCGCCGCGGCCGAGGCGTTGGGCGCCTTCACGGCCGTGCGGCTCGCGACCACGCCGCTCCACACCGCGCTCGAGCAGTCCGTGATCGCGCTCACGGCGGGAACGCTCGGCTATTTCGCGGCGCGCAGCCTCCAGGGCCGCTTCCACCGGCTCGAGGAATCCCAGCGATCGCTGCAGGAGAAGGTCGACGAGCTCTCGGTGCGCGAGCGCGAGATCGAGGGCCTGAGGCGGCGCTTCGAGGCCCTGTTCCGCCATGGCCCCACGCCGACCGTGTTCGGCGTTCCGGGCGAGGGCACCATCCTCGACTGCAACGAGGCGTTCGCCGTGCTCGTCGGCCGGCCGCGCGAGGAGCTCGTCGGGCGCAATTCCGCCGGGATCGGCTACTGGAAGGACCTCGCCGAGCGCGAGCGCGCCTACGAGGTCCTGCGGCGCGATGGCCGGCTCGAGGGCTTCGAGACCGTGTTCCTGCGCCCCGACGGCGAGGAACGCCACTGCCTGCTGCAATGGCAGCTGATCGAGCTCGACGGCCAGACGCTCCAGATCGCGGAGATCGCGGACATCACGGCGCTCCGCCGCGCCCAGGCGGCGCAGCGCGAGAGCGAGGGACGCTTCGCGGCGGCGTTCTTCGCGAGTCCCAACGCGGTGCTCTTCACCCGGGCCCGGGACCACGTCATCGTCGAGGTGAACCCGAGCTTCGAGCGCCTGACGGGATACGCCCGCGAGGAGATCGTCGGCCACACCGCGCTCGAGCTCGGCCTCTGGCGCGACGCGACCGTACGCGACCGCATCATCGGCCGCGTGCTGATGGGCGAGAAGGTGGTCGAGGAGCCGTTCCAGGCGCTCGTGCGCGGCGCCCGGGTCCTCGACTGCCGCTATTCCGGAACGCTCGTCGAGATCGAGGGCGAGATGCACGTCCTGTCGATCGCCCGCGACGTGAGCGCCGAGACCCGCGCCCTCGCCGCCCTCGCCGCCCGCGAGCGCGAGCTCGACGCCGCGATCCGCCAGCTCCGGGTCCAGGTCTCCCTGCACGAACTCACCGAGAGCGTGGCCCGCGTCGGGCACTGGTTCACGGACACGGTCCACGACCGCGTGGAGTGGTCGCGCTCGCTCTACGAGATCTCCGGGGTCGCCGAGCGCGGGCCGATGACCGTCGCGGAATCGCGCGGCCTGGTGCGCCTCGAGGAGCGCGAGGACTTCGAGGAGGCCCGGCGGCGCCGCGACGGCAAGCCCGGGATCTTCCACTTCCGGCGTCCCGACGGCGAAGCGCGATGGGTGCGGGCCTCGATCCTCCAGGCCCCGGGGGACGCGGCGGGGTTCTTCGGGGTCGTCCAGGACATCAGCGACGAGTACCGCGCGAAGCTCGCCCTCGAGAAGCTCAACGCCGAGCTCGAGCAGCGCGTGGCGGAGCGCACGGCGGAGCTCCTCGCGGCGAACTCGGAGCTCGACGCCTTCTCCTACTCGGTCGCCCACGACCTCAACGCCCCGCTGCGCGCGATCAACGGCTTCGCGGGCATCCTCGAGGAGGAGGCGGGAGCGAAGCTCGCGCCCTCCGAGCGCGGGCACCTCGCCCGCATCCGCGAGGGCACCGAGCGCATGGGCGAGCTGATCCGCGACCTGCTGCAGCTCTCGCACGTGACCCGGGCCGAGCTGCACCGCCGCCGCGTCGACCTGAGCGGGCTCGCCCGCGAGATCGCCGCCGATCTCGCCGCCCAGCAGCCCGGCCGCGCGGTGGACTGGCGCATCGAGGACGGCCTCGTCGGCCACGGCGATCCGGGTCTCCTGCGGGTCGCGCTGCGCAACCTCCTCGAGAACGCCTGGAAGTACACGCGCGACCGCCCGCGGCCGGTCATCGAGTTCGGCTGCCGCCGCCCCGAGGGGCAGGAACCCGAGTACTTCGTGCGCGACAACGGCGCCGGCTTCGACATGGCGCAGGCGAGGCGCATCTTCACGCCCTTCCAGCGCCTGCACGCCGAGGGCGAGTTCGAAGGCTCGGGCATCGGCCTCGCCACGGTGCAGCGCGTGCTCTTCCGCCACGGGGGACGCGCCCGCGCCGACTCCGCCCCGGGCGAGGGCGCGACCATCTACTTCACCTTGCCCGCACCCCCCGGCGCCTGAGCCCGCCGCCTTTGCTGCGGCGCATCATCCGCGCCCAAAACCCGTAGAATGGCGGTTCGCGGCGACCCGCCGCGCCCAGACCCACACCCGCTCCCGGAGATTCCGATGTCGCTCGTCGCCACCCGCCTCCAGGCCATCAAGGCCTCGCCCACCCTCGCCGTTTCCGCCAAGGCGGCCCGGCTGAAAAGCGAGGGCAAGGACGTCATCGGGCTGGGCGCGGGCGAGCCCGATTTCGACACGCCCCAGTTCATCAAGGACGCGGCCGTCGCGGCGATCGCCAGGGGCCACACCAAGTACACGGCCGCCGGCGGAACGCCTTCCCTCAAGAAGGCCATCATCGCAAAGTTCAAGCGCGACAACGGCCTCGACTACACCGAGAAGCAGATCCTCGTCTCCTGCGGCGGCAAGCAGACCTCGTTCAACCTGTGCCTCGCGCTGCTCAATCCCGGCGACGAGGTGATCATCCCGGCGCCCTATTGGGTGAGCTATCCGGACATGGCGATGATGGCGGGCGCGAAGCCGGTCGTCGTCGCCGCGGGCATCGACCAGGGCTTCAAGATCACGGCGGCGCAGCTCGAGGCGGCGATCACGCCGAAATCGCGCCTGGTCTTCATCAACAGCCCCTCGAACCCCTCCGGGGCGGTCTACACGCTCCCCGAGCTGAAGGCGCTGGGCGAGGTGCTGCGCAGGCACCCGCGCATCGTCATCGCGAGCGACGACATGTACGAGCACATCCTGCTCGACGGCTCGAAGTTCGTGAACATCCTCAACGCCTGCCCGGACCTCTACCCGCGCACCGTGGTCGAGAACGGCGTCTCGAAGGCCTACTCGATGACGGGGTGGCGCATCGGCTACTGCGGCGGCCCGGAGGAGCTCGTGACGGCGATGGAGAACGTCCAGTCGCACTCGACCTCGAACCCGACGACGATCTCGCAGTACGCGGCCGAGGCGGCGCTCAACGGCGACCAATCGTGCATCGAGCCCATGGTGAAGGCATTCCGGGAACGCGCGGCCCTCGTGGTCGCGGGCCTGAACCGCATTCCCGGGGTGAGGTGCCTCGCGCCCGCGGGCTCGTTCTACGTCTTTCCCGACTGCAGCGCGGCGATCGCCCGGCTGCACGGGGCCGGCCAGCTCAAGGCCGCGACCGACATCGCGCTGTGCGAGTACCTCATGGAGCAGCCCGAAGCGGTGGCCGCGGTGCCCGGCTCCGCGTTCGGCATGGAAGGCTGCGTGCGCATTTCCTTCGCGACCTCGACCGAGAACCTGAGGAAGGCCGTCGAGCGCATGGCGAAGGCGATGGGCTGAGCCCCGCCCCCGGGCCACGCGGAAACGGCGCCTCGCGGCGCCGTTTTTCGTGGGTGGTGCCCGGGGCCGGAGTCGAACCGGCATGCCTTGCGGCCAGGAATTTTAAGTCCCTTGCGACTACCAGTTTCGCCACCCGGGCCGGAGCCGGGGGCGAACGCCCCCGTCCCGCTCAGCCGGGGCGTAATCGCTCGAAGGGTGGTGCCAGGCGGTTCGTCATGGCGCCCAGTCTACACGCCGCGCGCCCAGGAAATCGCCCGGCCGGAATCCGGCCGGGCGATGGCGGGGGCGTGTTGCGCGCCCCCGGTGCGCGCTTTCCGGGCGCGCGACGCTATTGGATCGTCACCCGATGGGTGGCGGCCTCGGCCTTCTTGGGCAGTGTCAGCGTCAGGACGCCGTTCTCGTACTTCGCGGTGGCCGCATCGGCGTCCACGTCCACGGGCAGCGTGAACGCGCGCGCCATCGCCCCGAAGTAACGCTCGCCGCGGATGAGCTTGCCCTCACGGGACTCGGTTCCCGGCGCCTCGCGGCGCGCTTCCGCGCGGATCGTCACGAGGTTGCCGTCCACGTCGACGTGGATGTCTTCCTTCGCCACGCCCGGGACCTCGGCCTTGATCGTGTAGAGCTTCTCGTTGTCCTCGACGTCGAGCTTGATGGCCGGGGGCATCGTCTCGGTGTCCATCCAGGCCGGGGGCATCAGCCCCTTGAAGGCGGTCGGAAAGACGTTCTCGAACGGATAGAAGAGTTTCAGGTTTGTCATGGCACCTCCTACGCTTCGTGCCGCGGGAAGATTCCCTTCTTCCCTTGGCTGCGGCGCGTGCTTTGCGCCGCCACTTTCCAACATACGCCCTCGCGCCTGGCAGGCGTTGCCGCAGGTCAACGGGCGTGCGAAATGCGCGGCGGCGCGCCACCGCTCCCGCTGCGGCCCGGCCGATCGCCGCGGCCATTTGATCGCCGTCAGGCGGCGCCCCGGCGCCCCGGGCAAACTGGGCGTGGCGCCGCTCCGGGCGCCCTGACCCGCCGAGGCAAAGCCCATGGCCGCACGCACCGCACCCAGGCGCTCCGCGCGACCCCGGAAGTGGGTCTACCTCTTCTCCGAAGGCGATGCGAGCATGAAGGAGGCCCTCGGCGGCAAGGGGGCGAATCTCGCCGAGATGGCCGGGCTGGGGCTCCCGGTTCCCCCGGGCTTCATCGTCACCACGCGCGCGTGCAACGCCTTCCTCGCCGCCGGGGGATTTCCCGCCGGCCTGTGGGCGCAGGTCGAGGCGGCGCTCGCCCGGGTCGAGCGCCTCGCCGGCCGCCGGCTCGGCGACGCCCGCGACCCCCTGCTCGTCTCCTGCCGCTCCGGGGCGAAGTTCTCCATGCCCGGGATGATGGACACCGTGCTCAACATCGGCCTCAACGACGAGGTCGCCGCGGGCCTCGCGCGCCTCACGGGCGACGCGCGCTTCGTGCAGGACGCCTACCGGCGCCTCGTGCAGATGTTCGCGACCGTCGTGCTGGGACTCCCCGACGAGCCCTTCGAGGCGGTGCTCGCCCGCCATCGCGCCCGCAAGGGCGTGGCCAACGACGCGGATCTCGACCCGGACACCCTCGCGCTCATCACCGCGGAATTCAAGGCGATCGTGCGCCGGGAGTCGGGGCGCGCGTTCCCGGCCGACCCGCGCGAGCAGCTGCGGCTCGCGACCGAAGCCGTCTTCAAGTCCTGGAACGGCAAGCGCGCCGTGGATTACCGCAATGCCGCGGGCATCCCCCACGACCTCGGCACGGCCGTCAACATCCAGACCATGGTGTTCGGCAACATGGGGCCTGGCTCGGCCACGGGCGTGGTCACCACGCGCAACGTCACCACCGGAGAACCGGAAATCGAGGGCGATTACCTCGCCAATGCCCAGGGCGAGGACGTGGTCGCCGGCATCCGGGCGACCAGGCCGATCGCCGCGCTCGCGCGCGAGATGCCGCGCCAGCACGCGGAGCTCGCCCGGCACTGCCGCCGGCTCGAGCGCCACTTCCGCGACGTCCAGGACGTGGAGTTCACGATCGAGCGCGGCAAGCTCTGGATGCTGCAGACGCGCGACGCGAAGCGCACGGCCCAGGCCGCGGTGCGCATCGCCGTCGACCTCGCCGGAGAGCGGCTCATCGGCCGCGCGGACGCGGTGCGACGCGTCTCGCCCGACCATGTGGACGCCTTCCTCCACCCGCAGTTCGACTTCGCGGAGAAGGCGGCGGCGAAGAAACGCGGGGACCTCATCGCCACGGGCCTCAACGTCTCGCCCGGCGCCGCCTCGGGCGTCCTCGCCTTCGACGCCGACACCGCCCAGTCCTGGGGGCGGGAGAAGAAGCCGGTGATCATGGTCCGGGCCGAGACCAAGCCCGACGACGTGCACGGCATGCTCGCCTCCCGCGGCATCCTCACGAGCCGCGGCGGGAGGACCAGCCACGCCGCCCTCGTGGCCCGCCAGTTCGGCAAGCCCGCCGTGGTCGGGGCCTCGGCGATCGAGGTGGACGCCGAGCGGCGCTCGTTCTCGGTGGGCGGGCGCGTCTTCCGCGAGGGTGATCGCGTGTCGATCGACGGCACCACGGGCGAAGTGTTCGCCGGGGAGATCGCGACCCGCGTCCCCGAGTTCGAGGACCCCTACCTGATGAAGCTCCTCGGCTGGGCCGACCGCTTTCGCACCCTCGGCGTGTGGGCGAACGCGGACTACCCGAAGGACGCCGAGCGCGCCCGGCGCTACGGCGCCGAGGGCATCGGCCTGTGCCGCACCGAGCACATGTTCTTCGAGCCCGAGCGCCTGCCGCTCGTGCAGCGCATGATCCTCGCCACCTCCGACCGGGAACGCGAGGAGCCGCTCGCGAAGCTCCTGCCCTTCCAGCGCGAGGACTTCGCGGGCCTGTTCCGTGCGATGGACGGCCTGCCCGTCACCATCCGCCTGCTCGACCCGCCCCTGCACGAGTTCCTGCCGAGCTACGGAGCGCTCGTGCGCGAGGTCGCGGAGCTCGAGACGCGCGTCGAGCTCGCGGGCATCGGCGATCCCCTCGGGCTCGCCGGCACGCTCGCGCAGAGGAAGCGGCTGCTCGAGGCGGTCGACGCCCTGCGCGAGGACAACCCGATGCTGGGGCTGCGCGGCGTGCGCCTGGGGATCCACCTGCCGCAGCTCGTGCGCATGCAGGTGCGCGCGATCCTCGAGGCGGCCTGCGCGTGCCGGCGCGAGGGGGTGAAGGTCTTCCCCAAAATCATGATCCCGCTCACCGCCCACACGAACGAGCTCGTGGTCGAGCGCGACATCCTCGACGCCGAGGCCCGCGCGGTGACCAGGGAGCAGGGCGTGAAGGTCCGCTACCAGTTCGGGACCATGATCGAGATCCCGCGCGCGGCGCTCACCGCGGGCGACATCGCCCGCAACGCCGAGTTCTTCTCCTTCGGCACCAACGACCTCACCCAGACCACCTTCGGCATCTCCCGGGACGACGCGGAAACGGGGTTCCTGCGCGAGTACCTCGAGCGGCGCATCCTCCCCGACAACCCGTTCGCCACCATCGACCAGGCGGGCGTCGGCCGCCTGATGGAGATGGGCGTGCGGCTGGGCCGGGCCGTGCGCCCGGATCTCGAGGTCGGCATCTGCGGCGAGCACGGCGGGGACCCGAGATCGATCGCCTTCTGCCACGACCTCGGGCTCGACTACGTGAGCTGCTCACCCTTCCGCGTGCCGGTGGCCCGCCTCGCGGCGGCCCAGGCGGCGCTGGCGCGCGCGGGACCGTAGCCGATTTCGGCCGGCGAAAAAGTGAGCCAGTTCACAGCCACGGCGCGGAATCGGGCGCACGGTGGCCGTGAGCGCGGCCCGATGGAGGATCGCGCCGAGCCCCCATCCGAGGAGGCAACATGACGGAAGGCGCACAGGCCGAGGCGGCGGCCGACTCGATCGGGATCTACGGCCTCTTCGACCGGGTCCCCTTCCTCCGGGGCCGGTATTACCGGAAGTTCGTCGCGGCAACGGCGATCGCGGTCCTGCCCCCGCTCGCGATCCTGCTCGCCCATTTCCTGTTCTCGAGCGAGCTGCCCGCCGGGGGACGCGAGCTCCTGCCCGCCATGGGACTCACCTACCTCGCGGGCTTCATGGCGGTCCTCTGGCTGCACCAGGGGCTGCTCGCGCCGGTCGCGATGTCGTCGGCCGCCATGAGGAAGTATCTCGAGAATGGCGAGTCCTCGCCGAAGTCCCTCGGGTACTACGACGACGCGGGCCGCCTCATGGGCCGGACCCAGTACCTCCTCGATCGGCTGGAGCACTGGGGCGCGCGCATCGAGAGCCTGAGCGACATCGACGAGATGACCGGGGTCTACACCCGCCGCGCCGGCGAGAGGCGCCTGGCCGAGGAAGTCGCGCGCAGCGAGCGCGACGAGACCCGCTTCCATGTCGCGCTCGTGGACCTGCGCGGCTACCACGCGATCCGCGGGGCGCACGGCTACGGCGCGGGCGACTCCTGCCTCGTGCAGCTCGTGGCCGACCTGATGACCAACACGCGCAAGGGCGACTGGATCGCCCGCTGGGGGGCCGACCGGTTCCTGGTCGGGCTGCATCGCAACCGCGACGCGAGGCTCGTGTCCGAGCGCATCCTGCAGGCGGTGGATGCCGTTCCTTGCCGGATCTCCGACGAAAAGGAGATCCCGGTCCGCGTCGCCTGCGCCGTCATGGAGTACCGCCCGGGGCTGGGGCAGGAGACGCTCCTCGCGCGCCTCGAGCAGGCCCTCGGGGAAGCCAAGTTCAAGGCGAGCGCGACGGGTCCGTCCCTGGCGGTCTACCGGCTTCCGAAGCCCGCGCAGCCCGACGAGCCCGCAACGCCCCCCGGGTCCCCGATTCCGCGCTGACCTGCTGCGACGGCCGGGGGCCGCGTTCAGGGCCGTGCGTCGAGCACGGTCGTCAGCGATGCGCGGCGATCGAGCTCCGGCCAGAGGCCCTCGGGCTTGCGGCTGAAGATCGCGCCGGCCTCGGGGCGCATCAACCGCCAGTCGCCGCGCTCGATTTCCGCTTCGAGCTGCCCCGGCGCCCAACCCGCGTGGCCCGCGAACACGCGCAGGCCTTCGCCGGTACCGCCCGCCCCGAGCCGCTTGCGCAGCAGGTCGCCGTCCGTGCTCAGGTAGACGCCTTCGAGCACTTCCACGGCCTCATCGGGCCGGGAGTCGGCCCGGAAGACGAACACCATCTGCATGCGGCTCACGGGACCGCCGAAGTAGAGCCTGTCCTCGCGACCGCCGAGCTTGCCCTCGTCGGGAAAGACGCGCGCCAGCGGGATCGTCGTGGGGCGGTTGATGATCACGCCCAGCGCGCCCGCGGGGCCTCTTCGCGTGACCAGCACCACGGATTCGGCGAAGTTGGGATCCGGGAGGTCCGCTCGCGCGACCAGCAGGACGGGCCCGGCGGGGTGCGCCTCGTCGCCGCGGGCGGGCACGGCCAGCGCGATCGCGAGGCTAAGGAGGAGGAGCCGGATCATCGCCGTCGCCGCCTAGAGATCGAGCCGGTAGCCCACGCCGTAGACCGAGTGCACGAGATCCTCCCCGGGGCGGGCCGCCTCGAGCTTGCGGCGCAGGTTCTTCACGTGGCTGTCGACGGTGCGGTCGGACACGACGCGATGGTCCTCGTAGAGGGAGTCGAGCAGCTGCGCGCGGGGAAAGATCCGCCCCGGACGCGAGGCGAGCGCCTTCAGGAGCCGGAATTCCACCGGCGTGAGGCCGAGCGCCCTGCCGTCGAGCCGGGCCTCGAAGCGCTCCGCGTCGAGGGCGAGGCCGGAAGAGGCCGGGGTCGCGCGCGCGGCGCGCCGCAGCACCGCCTTCACCCGCGCCACCAGCTCGCGGGGGCTGAAAGGCTTGCAGATGTAGTCGTCGGCGCCGAGCTCGAGGCCCACGAGGCGGTCGACCTCCTCCACCCGCGCGGTGACCATCACGACCGGGATGTCCGCCTCGCGGCGCAGGTCGGCGAAGACCTCGAGCCCGCCGCGGCCCGGAAGCATGAGGTCGAGGAGGATCACGTCGGGCCGGCGCTCGCGCGCCGCCGCGACCACCTCCAGGCCGTTGTCCACGATCCGGGTCTCGAACCCGGAGGCGCCAAGATAGTCGGCGATCAGGCCCGAGAGCTTGGGCTCGTCCTCGACGATGAGCGCGAACGGGCCGAGGCTCACGGCGCGCCCTTGCCGAGCGGGATGCGCACCTCGATCCCGAGGCCCCCCAGGGGCGAGGGCCGGGCGGCGATGGATCCGCCGTGGGCCTCGACGACGCTGCGCGCGATGGCGAGCCCGAGGCCGCTGCCGCCGCGCGCGCGATTGCGCGAATCCTCCACGCGGTAGAAGCGCTCGAAGAGCCGCGGCAGCGCGGCCTCGGGAACGCCCGGGGCGGAGTCGCGCACGTCGAGCACCGCCGCGCCCCCCTCCTCCCGCAGGTCGATCGCGACGCGCCCCCCGGGATCGGTATAGCGCACGCTGTTCTCGAGGAGGTTGCGCACGAGCTGCGCGAGGCGCTCGGCGTCGCCGTGCACCAGGACCGGCGGGCCGAGGCGGGACTCGAGCGCGAGTCCGCGCGCGGCACAGCGCTCGCGCAACTCGTCGAGGCCGGCGGCGACGACCGCGGCGAGGTCCACCGTGTCGAAGCGGTAGGCGAGGCCGCCGGCGTCGGCGAGCGCGAGGTCGTGCAGATCGTCGACGAGCTTCTCGAGGGTCGCGACTTCCGCCTGGAGGGAGTGCAGCGTCTGCGGGGTGGGAGCGCGCACGCCATCCTCGAGGGCCTCGAGCTCGCCCTTGAGCACGGCGAGCGGCGTGCGCAGTTCGTGGGAGACGTCGGCCATGAAGTCGCGCCGCGAGGACTCGTTCTTCGCGAGCGCGTTGCCCAGCCGGTTGAAGTCGTCGACAAGCCGGCCGAGCTCGTCGCCGCGCCCCGCCTCCACGCGCGTCGCGTAATCGCCGTCGGCCAGGCGCCGCGTCGCGGCCGCGAGTCGCTTGACCGGCGAGAGCAGCCCGCGCGCGAGCACCCAGGCGACGGCGGCGGAAAGGAGCGTGGCGAGGAGCGCGACGATCCAGCCGGCGCGAAGCTGCTGCTCGCGAAAGCGCTGGTCGGCAAGGTCGAAGGCGGTGTTGCGCACAGGCGCCGCGAGCCAGCCGACGACGCGCCCTCCCGAGTCGATCGGGCGGCGCGCGAGCTCCCGTGCGGGATCGCTCCGGCCGACCACGGGTCGCCCCTCGGCGTCGATCACGATCGACGGCGGCGCGCGCCCGCCGCCCGCCTTCGGCGCCGGAGTGCCCGGCACGATTGGAAGGTCCTCGCGCGGGGCGGAACCCACGGACTCGTTGAGCGCGACCCACAGCCGGTCGTTGTCGCGCAGGAAGCTCCAGCTCCCGTACTGCGCGAAATTCGTGGCGAGCACGCGCGCGAGCCGCCCGAGGCGCTCGTCCTCGCGCTCCGCGAGGTACGCGTCGAAACCGCTGTTGAAGGCGGCGCGGACGCCCAGGCCGACGGCCAGCGCGGTGACGACGTTGGTCGCGAGAATCGCGATGAAGAGCTTCGAGGTGATGCCGGGCTTCACGCCCCTATTGTCCGGGAGCGGCGCGACCGCGTGCAATAAACGCAGGCAGGGCTGCCGAAGCAGCCCCCGGTCCCCGGCCCGGCGCGATCAGAAGATCTGCCCGCGGATCTCCCCGCCCGGCGAAAGCGTCGTGTGCACGTTCACGTAGGCCGCGCTCGCGCGGAGCGCCTGGATGAGCTTTGCGAGCTCGCCCGTGCCCAGCTGCTGCGACGAGGCCGCCGCCACCACGTTCGCGGCCGTGAAGACGCCCGTCACGGTTCCCGATTGCGGGCAGGTCGGCGTACCCGCCGGGCCGGGGTTGGTCGCCGTCCCGCAGAGCCAGACCACGATCGAGCCGGAAACCCCGGGTTGGGCGAAATGGATGTGCGCCTGCTGGACGGTGCCCTGGAGCCGCGAGTAGCTGAGCTCGTATTCGACGGCTTGGGCATCGCCCGAGAGCATGAGGTCGAGCGACCCGGAGCCGGTGGTCGCCACCGCCGGCACTTCCTGGTAGCCGGAAAGCTGCGCCCGGAAGACGAATCCCGCCGTGGGGCTCTGGGCGAGCGAAGGGATCGCCGCGGCGAGCGCGGCGAGCAACACGGTCCTTTTCATGCGCGGTCCTCCTCGAGGGGTGGGCCTGCGGGAAACAATCCTCGCGGGGCGGCTATTCCTCGTGCGAACGACCGGGAATTCGGGGCGCTCTCGCGAGCGGTGGAGGCGGGGGTCGGAATCGAACCGGCGTACACGGCTTTGCAGGCCGCTGCATGACCACTCTGCCACCCCGCCCTGGGGTGCCCGGCCGCGGGAATCCGGGCCGGGGAGCTGAAACGAAGCGGGGGGAGGATCAACCTCCCCCCGAAGGGAAACTGGAGCGGCAGAAGAGTCTCGAACTCTCGACCTCAACCTTGGCAAGGTTGCGCTCTACCAACTGAGCTACTGCCGCGAGGAAGGCGGGATTATAGCGGTTCCACCCCCGCCCGACAACTTCGGCCCTACTTGCAACCCCCGGAAACGCATCGGAAAATTGCCGCCCCCGCGGTGTTGCCCGACTGCGCGTCGACGGTCGAGAAGTTCACCCCCAGCCCCTGGGCCCGGCTCCCGAGGAATAGCCCGCCGACGCGCCAGGCGTCTAGCGTTCCCGAGCTGCCGTTGGCCGCGTTCACCCAGCCGCCGCCATTGGTTCCGCCCAGGTTGAAGCCGACCCAGCCGCGCCCCGCGATGAGCGGGGTGTTCTGCGGGACGGGCACCGCGTAGGTCGTCGTGTCGATGCGGTACGCGAGCCCGCCCGCGATGGTGCGCGAGAGGAAGTTGACGATGAAGGCGCCGTTCAGCATGCGCCCGACGTTGCCCTGGGCATCCGTGGGATTCGGGCCGCCGACGTAGTCGTAGCGGACGGCGGTCGCACCCGGAGGCAGCGTGCCGAAGAGCGTTTCGGGCGTGAGGTTGCCGAAGAAGAAATGCACGCCGGTGGGCGGCATCGCCCCCTGCTCGGCCACGCGCACCACGCCGCCGGGCGCCCATCGTCCCCAGACGGCGCCCCCATCGCCTTCGAGCTTGCCGCTGTCGAGCACCGCCGAGGCCATGCGGTCGCCCGCCTGGGCACCCCCATTGAAGAAGAAGCGCTCGAGTTGGCCCCGGCTGCCGTCGAGTTCGATGACCGTGCCCTGCCCGCCGTCGACCAGGGTCACGGGATCGGTAGCCGTCGCGAAGCCCACGCCCGCCCCCAGGCCCACGCCGATGAGCGCGATGCCTCCGTCCGGATCCTTGAGGTCGGCGACCGCGATGATCGGCGAGGTGGGCGCACCCATCTGCCCCACGGGGCGCGGGTCCTTGTAGCCCGGGATCTGGGGCGTCTTGGCGTCGGCCGCGGCGGCGGCGCGCTGCGCGGCGACCATCGCCGCCACGGCCTCACGCCGCGCCTGCTCGATGCGCTCGCGCATCTGCTCGCGCCGGGCGCGCGCCTCGAGCCGGTCGCGAAGGAACCCGGGACGGGAAAGCAGCGGCTGCGGCGCCGTGACGAGGTCGGCGACGAAGAAGGCCTCGTCCTCGCCGAAGTCGCGCTCGCCGCCCTCGTTGGCCACGGCGATGCGCCCGTCGTAGACGAGGCCGTAGACCCCGTCGGCGGCGATCGAGCCGTCGTCGTTCTCGCAGTCGGCTTCGCAATCGACGAGCGAATAGGCGGTGCCGCGCACGCCCACGGTCGCGAGACGCGTGCCCAGGCGATAGCGGTCCGGGCGGAGCTTGCCGATGAGCCCGGTGAGCGTGCGCATGCCGCCCTGGAGGAGCCGGAACGCCGCCCGGGAGACCCCGTCGTCCGCGCCCGTGAAGCGGAAATCCTCCACGCGGAAGCGGCTCCTCGCCCGCAGCGCCACGAGGGTCTCGTCGCTGAAGCGCAGCTGCGCGCTCGCCGACTCGCCCGTCCTCACGAGGTCGCCGTTCTCGATCGTGGCCCCGGTGACGAGGGGGAGGTCCCGCCCGCCACGGGTGACGACCACGTCGCCCGAGGCGAGGAGCGCGCGCCCCACCACCTGGGCCTGGGCCGCGGCGGAGGCGATCGCGAGGACGAGGGCGGCAATGACCTGGCCGAGTCGCATCGGGCCTCCTAGCGGAACTCGTAGCGCAGCCGCACGAGCCCGAGCTGGCGCCGGTACTCGTAGAGCGCGATGTTGGAGTCGTTCTTGGCGTTCGTGTATTCCACGCGCAGCGTGAGCTCGCGCGTCGCATCCCAGGCGAGGTTCAGGTCCGCGGCGGCGTAGCGATCCTCGCGCGTGGCGAACAGGATCGGGTCGGGCTCGAGATAGTCGCTGTATTGCACGAGGGCGGAGGCGCCGAGCGCGAGGCCCGCGCGCGGGCTCACGGTGATGCCGACCCGGCCCCCGTAGAGGTCGCGGGAGAGATCCTGCCGGTCGTCGTGCACGTTCTTCTCGCGCCCGCCGTTCGCCGAAAGGTCGAGCGCCGGGCGCCAGTCGCCGGCGAAGGAGCGCCGCAGCCCGAGCGCCGCCGTGCGGAAATCGCTGTTGCGCACGGCGTTGGCGGCATCCTGGTAGATGAACTTCCCGGCCTGGAGCCCGAGAGAGATCGCGTGCCGGTCGTCGACCTCGAAGCGGCCGTCGGCGAAGGCGCCGTGCGTGCGCCGATAGGGCTTGCGGTAGAGCTTCTGGTAGCTCGCGGAGGCGCCCGCGCGCCAGCCATGGCGGCCCCACTGCCCCATGGCGCCTAGGGATCCCGCGTAGATCTCCTGGTCGAACGCGCTCTCGTCCTGGTAGCGGATCACCTCGGCCTGGCCCGCGGCGAACGCCGCCGAATGGGCGGACAGCGGCCCCGTCAGGCGAAAGCCGGCCCCGTACTGCGCCGTGGCGTCGGCCTGGCGCAGGCCCGTGTCGACGACCGTCACCTCGCCCAGGGTCGGGAGCGCGACGACGGGGTCGTCCACCCCCGCGCGCGGGTTCGTGTCGTAGCCGCCGCCGAACTCGAAGTACGCCATCGCCGTGGGACGGTACTTCGCCGCCCGCGCGGCGATCGCGTCGAGATATTCCTCGATCACCCTCGCCGCGGCGCGCGGGGGCTTGCGGGCGAGCGCGGCCTCGAATTCCTCCTTCGCGCGCACGTCGTCGCCCAGCAGGTAATAGCCGCGGGCGAGCTCGACGCGGGCGGCCTCGTGTCCGGGCTCGTTGATGAGGAAGCGTTCGAGGGCGAGGACGCCCTGGGCGGCGTGGCCGGCGTTGATGGCGGCGATGCCGAAGGCGAGGTCGAAGGCGGGCTCGCCCAGGCGCCCCGGGGCCTTGCGGCCGAGCTCGTAGGCTTGCTCGGCCCGGCCCTCGTCGAGGAGCTGCTGCACCTCGGCCGCCGTTTGCGCCCGGGCCCCGGCAGCGGCCATCGCGCACCCGGCGAGCAGCGCCGCGAAGCCGCGCAGGATCGCCCCGTGGAATTGATCTCCCACTTCAAGAAACCTCTGCAAGTAATTGAATTGTTGTTTTTTTGACGCCGCGATGGTAACGGGCAACCCCAGGCCCGTCAATGCCCTGCTTCACTTCGGCGGAGAGGAGGAATACGCGGAGCGCAGGTACACGACCATGGACCAGAGGGTGAGCGCGGCGGCGATGCCGATGAGCCAGCGGCCGGTGACGCGGGTATCGAGGAAGCCGAAGAGATGCCCGTCGAAGAGCAGGAAGGGGATGGCGACGAGCTGGGCGACGGTCTTGAACTTGCCGAGGAAGTTCACCGCGACGCTCTTCGAGGCCCCGATCGAGGCCATCCACTCGCGCAGCGCCGAGATCGTGATCTCGCGGCCGATGATGATGAGCGCGGCGAGCGCGTGCACGCGCCCGAGCTCGGTGAGCACGATGAGGGCCGCGGCGACCATCAGCTTGTCCGCCACGGGATCGAGGAACGCCCCGAACGAGGTGGTCTGGTTCCACCGCCGGGCGAGCCAGCCGTCGGCCCAGTCGGTGACCGCCGCGGCGATGAAGATCCACATCGAGATCACGTTCGCCTCCCGGGAGCTCAGCCATTCCTCGGGGAAGTAGAGGACCGCCACGAAGAGCGGGATCGCGACGATCCGCAGCCACGTGAGGAGGAGCGGGAGGTTCAGGCGCACGGGCGGCTCAGTGCAGCTCGTTGTAGATGCGTTCCGCCAGTGTACGGCTGATGCCCTCGACGCGCGCGAGGTCGTCCACGCTCGCGTCGACCACGCCCTGCAGGCCCCCGAAGTGCGCGAGCAGCTTCTGGCGCCGTTTCGGGCCCACGGCGCCGATCGACTCGAGCCGCGAGGTCGTGCGGGCCTTCCCGCGGCGCGCCCGGTGCCCCGTGATCGCGAAGCGGTGCGCCTCGTCGCGCACCTGCTGGATCAGGTGCAGCGCCGGGTGGTCCGGGGGCAGCGAGCGCGGCGCCTCCTCGCCCGCGACGAAGAGCCTCTCGAGGCCGGGCTTTCTCTCCTCGCCCTTGGCCACGCCCACCATCGCGATGTCGGCGAGCCCGAGCTCGACCATGACCGAGCGCGCGGCGTTCAGCTGCCCGAGGCCGCCGTCGATGAGGATCAGGTCCGGGGTCCGGCCCTCGCCTTCCGCGAGCTTGCGGTAGCGCGCCTCGAGCGCGTAGCGCATGCCGCCGTAGTCGTCGCCGGCCGCGACCCCCTTCACGTCGAAGCGGCGGTACTCCGAGGGCTGCATCGCGCCGCGGTCGTAGACCACGCAGGAGGCGACCGGCGCCTCCCCCATCGTGTGGCTCACGTCGAAGCACTCGATGCGCCCGAGGGGCGACTCGAAGGCGAGGAACTCCTGCAGGGCCTGGACACGCGCCTCCTGGGTCGCTTGCGCCGCGAGGCGCTGCCCGAGGGCGAGGCGCGCGTCCTTGCGCGCCATCTCGAGCCAGGCGCGCGCGCGCCCGAGCGGGCGCGTCGTGAGCTTGAGAGGGCGCTCGGTGAGCTCGGCGAGCGCCGTCTCGAGCGCGTGGGGCTCCTCGAGCGCCTCGCAGACCACGCGCCCGGGCACCGGCTGCCCGGCGTAGTGCTGGGTGAGGAAGGCCTCGATCACGGTGGCGGCGTCGCTGCCCGCGGCGTTTTGCGGGAAGAAGCTGCGGTCGCCGAGGTGGCGGCCGCCGCGCACCATGGCGAGCGTGACGCACCACAGGCCCTCGCGCTCGACCGCGGCCACGATGTCGACGTCGCCCGCCCCGGCGGCCTCCACCGCCTGCCCGGTGAGGATGCGCTGGAGCATGCGGACCTGGTCGCGGTAGACGGCCGCCTCCTCGTAGCGCTGCGCCTCGGCGGCCGAGGCCATCTTCGCCGTGAGGTCGGCGATCACGTCGTCCTCCTTGCCCGAGAGGAACTGCTCGGCGTGGCGCACGTCGCGCCGGTACTCCGCCTCGCCGACGAGGCCCACGCACGGCGCCGTGCAGCGCCGGATCTGGTGCAGCAGGCAGGGGCGCGAGCGGTGCGCGAAGACCGTGTCGTCGCAGGTGCGGATGCGGAAGATCTTCTGCAGGTGGCCGATGGTCTCGCGCACCGCCCAGGTGCTCGGGAACGGGCCGAAGTACCGGTGGGGGCGGACCTGCGCGCCGCGGTAGAAGCGGATCTGGGGAAAGCGGTGCGCGCTCACCATGATGTAGCCGTAGCTCTTGTCGTCGCGGAAGAGGACGTTGTAGCGCGGCGCATGGCTCTTGATGAGGTTCAGCTCGAGGAGCAGCGCCTCGGCCTCGCTGCGCGTGACCGTGGTCTCGGCCCCCGCGATCTGCGCGACCATCATCGCGGTGCGCGGGCTCGCGAGGTTCCTGCGGAAGTACGAGGCGACGCGCTTCTTCAGGTCGCGCGCCTTGCCGACGTAGATCACGTCGCCCTCCGCGTTCAGGAAGCGGTAGACCCCGGGCAGGCCCGGCAGGCCCGCGACGAACTCGGCCGGGTCGAAGGCCACGGCCCTCAGGCCGAGCGGATGCGCGCCAGGTTCTCCGTGGCGGCGAGGTAGGCGGCGTTCGCCTTCAGCGCCGCGGTCGAGATCGCCCGGCCGCGCATCTTCTCGAGGCGGCGCGCGAGCGTGGGCGCGACGGGCCGGCGCTCGAGCCCCTCGAGCATCGTGTCCTGGGCGCGCGGGTCGTTGCACACGACCACCATGTCGCAGCCGGCGTTGAGGGCGGCATTCGCCCGGCCGATCATGCCCCCGGCCGTGCTCGCGCCCTCCATCGACAGGTCGTCGGAGAAGATGAGCCCGTCGAAGCCGAGCTTCTCGCGCAGGATCTTCTGCAGCCACACGGAGGAGAAGCCCGCGGGCTTCGCGTCGACCCTCGGGTAGATCACGTGCGCGGGCATGATCCCGCCCATCCCGGAGCGGGCGAGCCGCTGGAACGGCACCAGGTCCTTCGCGGCGATCTCGGCCATCGGGCGATCGTCGACCGGCACCTCGAGGTGGGAGTCGGCCCGCACGAAGCCGTGGCCGGGGAAGTGCTTGCCGACGCTCATCATGCCCGCGGCGTTGAGCCCGGCCTGCAGCGCCTCGGCGAGCACCGCGATCACGTTCGGGTCGCGGTGCAGCGCCCGGTCGCCGATCACGCCCGACTCGCCGTAGTCGACGTCGAGCACCGGGGCGAAGCTGAAGTCCACGCCGTGGGCCTGCAGCTCGCTCGCGATGACGAAGCCGCAGCCGCGGGCCGCGGCGAGCGCCTGGGCGGGATCCCGGTCCCAGAGCCGCCCGAGCTCGCGCATGGCCGGGATCGCGGTGAACCCGTGGCGGAAGCGCTGCACGCGCCCGCCTTCGTGGTCCACGGCGATCGGCAGGGCCGGCGTCCGCAGCTCGCGGATCGAGTGCGTGAGGTTGATGAGCTGCAGGGGGGCGGCGAAGTTGCGCGCGAAGAGGATCACGCCGCCCACCTGCGGGTGCTGCAGCCGCTCGATGTCGTCGGGCGTGAGCTCGAGGCCCGCGACGTCGACCATCACCGGGCCCAGGCGCATCAGCGGCCCTCCAGGACGACGAAGGCCATCGCGAGCCCCGCGTCGTCGCTCAGGGTCACCATCGCCGAGCCGACCCCGTGCCCCGCGAGGTAGCGCGCCATGTCCGCGCTCGGCACGAGGCCGGGCTTTCCGCGCGCGTCGCGCCCCACCGAGACCGAGTGCCAGCGGAAGGGCGAGCGGATGCCCGTGCCGATCGCCTTGGCGAACGCCTCCTTCGCCGCGAAGCGCTTGGCGAGGTGGCTCGCCTTCGCCCCGCCACGGACCCGCTCGAAGCGCGCGCGCTCATCGGGCGTGAGGATGCGCCGCACGAACCGCTCGCCGAAGCGCTCGAGGACGCGCGCCACGCGCTCGATCGCGACCACGTCGGTGCCGATGCCGTGGATCATGGTTGCCCCCTCGAGGCGATGAGCATGAGCGACTTCATCTCGCGCACGGCCTCGCGCATGCCGACGAAGACCGCGCGGCTGACGATCGCGTGCCCGATGTGGAGCTCGCGCACGCCCGGCAGGGCCGCGACCGGCTCCACGTTGAAATAGTTGAGCGCGTGGCCGGCGTTGAAGCGCATGCCGAGCCCGCGGATCGCCTCGCCCGCGCGGGCGATGCGCCCGAGCTCGGCCACCACCGCCGGGCTCTCGTCGTCGCGCCCCTGGCCGTGGAAGGCGTGGGCGTAGGGGCCGGTGTGCACCTCGCACACGCGCGCGCCGATCCGCTGGGCGGCCTCGACCTGGCGCAGCTCCGCATCGATGAAGACGCTCACCATGATGCCGGCCTCCGCGAGCCTCGCGACCATCGCCTTGAGCTTCGCCTCCTGCCCGGCGACGTCGAGGCCGCCTTCGGTGGTCACTTCCTGCCGGCCCTCCGGGACGAGCATCGCCATCTCGGGGCGCACGCGCCGCGCGATCGCCACCATCTCCTCGGTGGCGGCCATCTCGAGGTTGAGCTTGATGTGCGTGAGCTCGCGCAGGCGCCGCACGTCCTCGTCCTGGATGTGGCGCCGGTCCTCGCGCAGGTGCACCGTGATGCCGTCGGCGCCGCCCAGGTGCGCCTCGACCGCGGCCCAGACGGGATCGGGCTCGTAGGTGCGCCGCGCCTGGCGGATCGTGGCGACGTGGTCGATGTTGACGCCGAGCTCGATCACGGCGCGCGCCCCGGCTCCTCGAGCCGCTGCAGGTCGCGCACGAGGCTGCGCGTGGCGAGTTCCTGCCCGTCGAGCATGTGGTTGATGAGCAGGCGCATGAGCTGTTTGGCTTGGGCGGCGGTGACCGTGTCGTCGAGGCGGCCGCGCTCGAGGTCGAGGAGCGTGAGACCGCGCAATTTTACCGCATTCGCCCGCGGCTCCCCCGCGCCCTCGGCGGGCACGGCCCCGCGCTCGACCACGTACCAGTAGTCGCGCTCCGCGGCGATGGGCACCGCACCGCCCGCCTCGCGGGCGAGCTCGAGCGCGAAGCCGAGCTCGCGCAGCAGCGCGAGCTCGAAGCGGCGCAGCACCGGCTCGAGGGCGCCCACGCCGGGTGCGGCGGCCGCCGCCGCGGGGCGCGTGAGGGCGCGCAGGCTCGCGATCGCCTCGTCGTAGGCCCTCCAGAGCGCCTCGTGGGGATCGTCGCGGTGCGTGAGCTTGAGCAGCAGCTCGTTCAGGTAGAAGGCCGCGAGCAGCGCCTCGCCCGCGAGCGGCAGCGCCGGCCCCTGGGGCTCGGCCGTGCGCAGCGTCTTCAGCTCCCCGCGGCCGAACCACGAGAGCGCGAGCGGCTGGAAGGGAACGAGGATCGCGCGGTTGGCCGAGCGCGGGCGCCTCGCGCCCTTGGCGACGAGCCCGAGGCGCCCGTGGCGCTCGGTCCAGGCCTGCAGGATGAGGCTCGTCTCGCGGTACGGGTAGCTGTGGAGCACGTAGCCGCGGTCCAGTCCCGCGCCCGGGGATTGCGCGGGCGCGCTCACCCGTAGCCGAACTGGCGCAGCTGCGCCTCGTTGTCCGCCCAGCCGCCCTTCACCTTGACCCAGAGCTCGAGGTGCACCTTGCCGCCGAAGAGCGCCTCCATCGCCACGCGCGCCTCGGTGCCGATGCGCTTGAGGGTGGCGCCCTTCTCGCCGATCACGATCGCCTTGTGGCCGGGACGGTCGACGTAGATCGTCGCGGAGATGCGCCGCAGCCTTCCCTCGACGCGGAAGTCCTCGACCACCACCGCCGAGGAGTACGGCAGCTCGTCGCCCAGCAGGCGGAACAGGCGCTCGCGCACGAGCTCGCCGGCGAGGAAGCGCTCGGGCCGGTCGGTGAGCTCCTCGGCCGGGTAGGCGGGCGGCGCCTCGGGAAGCCGCCGCGCGATCTCCCCGAGGAGCGCCTTCAGCTGCGTGCCCTTCTCCGCGCTCACGGGCACGAGGGCGGCGAAGTCGCGCTTCGCCGAGCAATCGGCGAGCACGCGGGCGAGCCGCGCCTTGTCGCGCACGCGGTCGACCTTGTTCAGCGCGAGGACCACGGGGACCTTCGGCGGCAGGAGCGCGAGCACCGGGTCGTCGCGCTCGTCCCAGCCGTTGGCCTCCACCACCAGGACCACCACGTCCACCTCGCCCGCCACCTGCCCCACCGTGCGGTTCATCACCCGGTGCAGGGCGTGGTCGTGCAGCGTCTGGAACCCCGGCGTGTCCACGAACAGGAACTGCGCGTGCTTGTCGGTGCGGATGCCGAGGATGCGGTGGCGCGTGGTCTGGGCCTTGCGCGAGGTGATCGCCACGTGCGCGCCCACGAGGCTGTTGAGGAGCGTCGACTTGCCCACGTTGGGCCGGCCGACGATCGCGACCGTGCCCGTGCGGAACGCCGGCTCGCTCATTTCCCCGGCTTCTCGCGGGGCTCGGCGAGGAGCGCGAGCACGGCCGCGGCCGCGTCCTGCTCGGCGATGCGCCGGCTCGCCCCGCGCCCCTGCGCGGCGAGTCCGAGGTCCTCCACGCGGCATTCCACGCGAAAGGTCTGGTCGTGGGCCTCGCCCTCGACCGCGAGCACCGCGTAGCGCGGCAGCGGGATGCGCCGCCCCTGGAGGTGCTCCTGGAGCGCGGTCTTCGGGTCCTTGTGCACCGGCGCCTCGCGGGCGCGCTCGAGCCGCTCGGCGTAGAGCCGCTCGACGCTCGCGCGCACCGCCTCGAACCCGGCGTCGAGGAACACGGCGCCGAGCAGCGCCTCGAAGGCGTCGGCGAGGATCGAGGGGCGGCGGAATCCCCCGCTCTTGAGCTCGCCCTCGCCGAGGCGCAGCGCCTCGCCCAGGCCCAGCGACTGCGCGATCTCGAAGAGCGTGGACTGGTTGACGAGGGCCGCGCGCAGGCGCGAGAGGTCGCCCTCGGGCAGGCGGGGAAAGCGCTCGAACAACAGCGTCGCCACCGCGCAGTTGAGCAGGCTGTCGCCGAGGAACTCGAGGCGCTCGTTGTGCGGCGCGCCGAAGCTGCGGTGGGTGAGCGCCTGGCGCGCGAGCTGCGGGTCGGCGAAGGCGTGGCCGAGGGCGCGCTCGACGGCGTCGAGCCCCGGGGGCTGCGCCTGCGGGTCTCCGGGGGCTACTTCGCGGTGGTCGCGGTGAAGTCGACGCACGCGCTCAGGTTGTAGACCATCGGGACCTTCACCGACCACGAGGCCGTGATGACCGCCTCGCCCCCTTCCTTCGTGATCTCGAGGTCCTCGCTGCGCACGGACTGGACCCCCTCGATCTGGTTGCGGCGGTCGAAGGACAGGCGGATGTCGCGCACCGTGCCCTTGGTCTCCCCGGCGGCCTCGATGGACGACAGGATCTTCTTCACCGCGAAGTACTCGATGTAGCTCGGCAGGAGCTTGGCCGCGAACAGCGCGATGAATGCGAGCACGACCATGCCGATCAGGGCGTTGGTCAGCGTGATGCCGCGTTGCTTCCCCATGCATCCTCCCAGGAGGCCCGGCAGCGTTCAGTCGATGCCGTTGCCGATGCGCTTGAAGTCGCCGAAGTTCATCCAGACCAGGAACGCGCGGCCCTTGACGTGGTCGTCGGGTACGAATCCCCAGAACCGGCTGTCGCTGCTCTGGTCGCGGTTGTCGCCCATCATGAAGTAGTGCCCGGGCGGGACCGTGCAGCGGAAGCCCTCGTCATTGTATTCGCAATTGTCGCGGTGCGGAAACTGCCGGACCTGCGCGAGGTCGACGGGCGGCTGCCCGGGAACGACCATCATCGCGTGCGCGTGGCCGCCGAGCTTCTCGGTGAACAGCGGCAGCCGCAGGTAGTTCAGCTCGCCGTCGGTGTAGAAGCCTCCGGCCTGCACCGGCACCGGCTGGCCGTTCACGACGAGGCGCTTGCCCAGGTACTCGATGCGGTCCCCGGGCAGGCCTACGACGCGCTTGATGTAGTCCACGGACGGGTCGACGGGGTAGCGGAACACGACCACGTCGCCGCGGCCCACGGGATTCACGTCGAGCACCTTGCGGTTGAGCACCGGGACGCGGATGCCGTAGGTGTACTTGTTCACGAGGATGAAGTCGCCCACGAGCAGCGTGGGCTTCATCGAGCCCGAGGGGATCTTGAACGGCTCGACCCAGAAGGAGCGGATGAGGAAGACGATCACGATCACCGGGAAGAACGCCCTCGCCATGTCGACGACGACGGGCTCGGCGGCCTGCGGCGAGCGCCCGCGCCGCCCCCAGCGCGCGTCCCAGAGCCAGATGAGTCCCGTGACGAGCGCGGCGAGCAGCAGCACTGCCGCGAAATCGGTGAACTTGAGCAGCAGCCCCATCACCGCGATGAAGAGCACGGGCCAGGCGACCTCGAGCAGGCCCTTGGCCGCCTCCGAGCGCGGCGCCCCGCCGCGCCCGCGCAGCCAGTCCCAGCCGATGACCGCCGCGCCCGCCGCGGCCGCCACCATCGCGATCAACTCCCAGTCCAGCCCGCCGTGCGGCATGCGCCTCTCCCTACTTCGACTCGACCTGCAGGATGGCGAGGAACGCCTCCTGCGGGATCTCCACGGAGCCCACCTGCTTCATCCTCTTCTTGCCCGCCTTCTGCTTCTCGAGGAGCTTCTTCTTGCGCGTGATGTCGCCGCCGTAGCACTTGGCGAGCACGTTCTTCCGCAGCGCCTTGACGCTCTCGCGGGCGATGATGTTGGCGCCGATCGCGGCCTGCACCGCCACGTCGAACATCTGGCGCGGGATGAGCGAGCGCATGCGCGTGACGAGGTCGCGCCCGCGGTAGATGGAGTTCTCGCGGTGCACGATCAGCGAGAGCGCGTCGACCCGGTCGCCGTTGATCAGGATGTCGAGCCGCACGAGGTCGCCCGCGCGGAACTCCTTGAACTCGTAGTCGAGGGAGGCGTAGCCGCGCGAGTTGCTCTTCAGCTTGTCGAAGAAGTCCATGACGACCTCGTTCAGCGGCAGGTCGTAGGTGAGGATCACCTGGCGGCCCACGTACTGCATGTTCACCTGCGTGCCCCGCTTCTGCGTGCACAGCGTGATCACCGGGCCCACGTACTCCTGCGGCATGAGGATGGTCGCGCGGATGATGGGCTCGCGGATCTCCTCGATCTTCGAGGGATCGGGCAGCTTCGACGGGTTGTCGATCTCCATCACCGTGCCGTCCTTGAGCGCGACCTGGTAGACCACGGTGGGCGCCGTGGTGATGAGCTCCATGTCGTACTCGCGCTCGAGGCGCTCCTGCACGATGTCCATGTGCAGCAGGCCCAGGAACCCGCAGCGGAAGCCGAAGCCGAGCGCCTGGCTCGTCTCGGGCTCGTAGCGCAGGCTCGAGTCGTTGAGGTGCAGCTTCGTGAGCGCCTCGCGCAGCGCCTCGTACTGGTTCGACTCCACCGGGTAGAGGCCGGCGAAGACCTGGGGCTGGATCTCCTTGAAGCCCGGCAGCGCGTGCTCGGCGGGGCGCTCGGCGTGGGTGATGGTGTCGCCCACCTGGGCCTCGCGCAGCTCCTTCACGCCCGCGACGACGAAGCCCACCTCGCCCGCCGAGAGGCTCTCGCGCGCGACCGACTTGGGCGTGAAGACCCCCACCTGCTCGCACAGGTGCACCGCGCGCGTGGCCATGAGCAGCACCTTGTCGCGCGGGCGCAGCACCCCGTCGACCACGCGCACGAGCATCACCACGCCCACGTAGTTGTCGAACCACGAGTCGATGACGAGCGCCTTCAGGGGCGCGGCGGGGTCGCCCCGGGGGCCGGGGATGCGGGCGATGACGCCCTCGAGCACCTCGTCGATGCCCTCGCCCGTCTTCGCGCTGCAGCGGATGGCGTCCACGGCGTGGATGCCGATCACGTCCTCGATCTCCTGGATCACGCGCTCGGGCTCCGCGGAGGGCAGGTCGATCTTGTTGAGCACCGGGACCACCTCGACGCCGAGCTCCGTGGCGGTGTAGCAGTTGGCCACGGTCTGCGCCTCCACGCCCTGCGAGGCGTCCACCACGAGCAGCGCCCCCTCGCACGCGGACAGCGAGCGCGAGACCTCGTAGGAGAAGTCCACGTGGCCGGGCGTGTCGATGAGGTTCAGCAGGTACTCGCGCCCGTCCCTCGCCTTGTAGGTGAGGGCCGCGGTCTGCGCCTTGATGGTGATGCCGCGCTCGCGTTCGAGCTCCATCGAGTCGAGCACCTGCGACTCCATCTCCCGCGCCGAAAGGCCGCCGGTGCGCTCGATCAGCCGGTCGGCGAGCGTGGACTTGCCGTGGTCGATGTGGGCGATGATGGAGAAGTTGCGGATGTGGTCCATGCCGGCGGGGAAACGGCCCGGGCGGTTCGCGCCCCGGGCCCACCAAGACAAAGGGCACGCGGACGTGCCCTTTTGCGGTGCAACATTCTACTTCATCCGCGCGAGCCGCGCATCCACCGCCTCGGGGTCGAGGTGGTAGCGGCAGATCTCGCGCTCGCCGTCGAGGAGCACCGGCACCTTGTCGCCCCAGCGCTCCTCGAGCGCCGGGTGGCGGTCGACGTCGACCACCTCGATGCGGAAGGCGTGGCGGCCCTGCAGCCGGCGCAGGGCCGCGAGCATCTCGTGGCAGAGGTGGCAGTACTCCCGGCTGAGCAGCGTGAGCGTGGGCGCCTCGGCGGGCGACTCAGTCGCCATCGGCTCGAAAGGTCACGAACCTCGTGCCGTTCTCGTCGCGCACGAGCAGCGCCACGGGCTTCTTCGCGTCGAGCTTCGCCACCGTGTCCGTGAACGACTTCACGTTCGCGATCTCGGTGTTGTTCACGCGCAGGATCACGTCGCCGGGCTGGATGCCCGCGGCGAGCGCCACGCCGTCGACCGCCTCGACCACGACGCCGCCCGAGAGCTTGAGGCTCTTCTTCTGCTCCGAGGTGAGCTCGGTCACCGCGAGCCCGAGCTTGCCGGGCTTCGCCTCCGCCTTGCCGCCGCGCGCGGCCGTGCGGGTGGGCTCCTCGTCCTTGAACTCGCCCACGGTGACGACGATGTCGCGCGCCCGGCCGCCGCGCCAGACGTTGAGCGTGATCTTCGAGCCGGGGCGCAGGCCGCGGATGTTCCTCGAGAGTTCCGAGGAGCTCTCGATCGTGCGGCCGTCGAGCTTGAGGATCACGTCGCCGGATTCCACGCCCGCCTTCGCGGCCGGGGAGCCCTCCTCGACGTTGCCCACGACCGCGCCCTGCGCCTTCGGCAGCCCGAGGCTGTCGGCGAGGTCCTTGGAGACGTTCTGGATGCCCACGCCGATGCGCCCGCGCGTCACGCGCCCGCTCTTCATCAGCTGGTCGGCCACGCCCATCGCGTAGTCGATCGGGATCGCGAAGGAGATGCCCGCGAAGCTGCCGGTGCGCGAGAAGATCTGGGAGTTGATCCCGACCACCTCGCCCTTCAGGTTGAGCAGCGGCCCGCCGGAGTTTCCGGGGTTCACGGCGACGTCGGTCTGGATGAAGGGCACGGCGTCCATGTTCGGGTCGCCCGAGAGGTTCTCGCGGCTCTTCGCGCTCACGATCCCCGCGGTCACGGTGCTCGTGAACCCGAAGGGCGAGCCGATCGCGATCACCCACTCGCCCACGCGCAGCTTCGCCGTGTCGCCGATGCGCACGGCGGGCAGCCCCGTCGCCTCGACCTTGAGCACCGCGATGTCGCTTCGCTTGTCGGCGCCGACCACCTTCGCCTTGAGCTCGCGCTTGTCGGTGAAGCGCACGGTGATCTCCTCGGCGTTCTCGACCACGTGGGCGTTGGTCACGATGTAGCCGTCGCCGGAGATGACGAATCCCGAGCCGAGGCCGAAGGGGCGCAGGGGCCCCCGGTTGGGGCCGCGCTCCCCGCCGCGGGGACCGGGGCGCGTCTCGGGCGGACCGAAGCGGCGCAGGAACTCGGAGAACGGGTCGTCCTCGCCGAGGCCGGGGACGCCCGTGCGGCCGCCCCTCGCCTGGGTGTTGATGTTCACGACCGCCGGGCCGTGCTTCTCGACGAGGTCGGCGAAGTCCGGCAGGACCTGGGCCTCGGCCATGGCGGGGGCGGTGAGCGCCAGCGCGGCGCCGAGGACAATCGCTTGGAGCATCTTCATGGTGTGCCTTCTCTGTGTGGCGGGGTGCCGGCGTTCCGGCCCCCGGTTCTCGTGGGGACTGCGTTCGTTCGGGGGTGTCGGGTCCGGGAGGGGGCTCAGGGTCGCCGCGCGACGCTGCGGCCGACCTGCTCGGCGGTCGCGGGCGGGACCTCGCCCAGCACCGTGACGAGGTTCTCGCCGAGCGGGCGGACGAAGACGCTGTTCGAGCCGTCCTGGCTCGCCGCTTCCTCGGTGCGCGAGGGCTGCCGCGCGGCCTCGACGAAGACCGAGACGTTCGCGAAGCCGTCGCTCAGGATGATCTGCGAGACGGGCTGCGGGCGCCCCGGGAGCGTGCGGCGCATCTCCGTGACCTTGCGGAAGCCCGGGGGTGCCGCCGAGATCGTCCAGCCGGTGTCCACGCCCTTCGCCTCCTCGCGCGGGGCGGCGTCCGTGGTCCACTGCTTCGTGCGCGGCTGGAAGACGGAGTTCGCGTCGCTCCTCGCGACGTGGGGCCCGAGCTTGAGGTCGGTGAAGGTGTACTGCTCGATCACCTGGCGGCGCTCGTTGAGGGTCTTCGCGCGGATCACGAGCCCGGAGGCGAGCTCCGCGCACAGGCGCTGGGCGTAGCGCAGCAGGTCCTTCGGCTCGAGGCGCACCCACTGGCACTCGTGGCCGAGCAGGCGCTCGACCTTGCCGAGCTTCAGCTCGTAGTTCTCGGCGAGCGCCTCGGGCGGGCCCTGGAAGACCGCGGGGAAGAAGCGCCCGTTCACGCGGCGGTCGAGGCGCACCGTCTTCGCGTCGGGGAAGTAGCAGTACATCTCCTCGTTGCGGCGCACGATCTCGTGCGGCGGGCCGTCGAGGGGCTCGATCCGCTCGCGCTCCTCGCCGTTCACGAAGACGTGCGTGATGCGCATGGTCGAGGTGCGCTCGCCGTTGGTGTGCACGAAGGTGCCCGAGTACGAGGCGTTGCGCGCCGCGCTCGCGGCCCGCTGCAGCCAGCCGAGCGCGTCCTGCGGCAACTCCGCGCGGGCGGGAAGCGCGGCGCCCAGCCCGGCGAACGCGATCGCCGGGACCAGGGCGCGGGCCACGCGGGCCGCCGGACCGCTCATCGGCCGGCCGCCGGCTGGCGCAGGGCCGCCTGGCGGTAGAGATCGGGCGAGGGAAGCTGGCGATGGGCGACGAGGTAGTCCTGGACGTCGATGGGCGGCTGCGCCGCCGGGGGGGTCACGACGGCGAGCACGGGCTCGGCGGCCTTCGCCGGCGCCTTGGCGACCGTCGCCGGGGGCGTCGAGAGGCCGCCCTGCACCCCGATCCAGCCCACGACCGCCACGGTGGCCACGGAGGCCGCGGCGGCGAGCCCGATGCGGGCGGCCGAGGCGGCGCGGGCGCGGGGGGCGAGCACCGTGGGTTCCTGGGCGAGGGCCGCCATCACGCGGCTCGCGGTCTGCGTGCCCGAGGGCGATTGGCCGCGCAGCGCATCGCCGATCAGGTGGTAGGCCTGCCAGGTGCGCAGCGCCTCCTCGCTCGCGCAGCACTTGCGCAGAGCGCTTTCGGACTCGTGGGGGCCGGCCTCGCCGTCCATCCACGCCGAGATTTCCTGGTTCATTTCCTGCTCCTGTCTGCTTGCTCCCGCCGGGCCGGGTGGCGCCGCCGGGTGAGTGTTGCCGCCCTGTTGCCTGTCGTGCTTTTTACCAGCGTTTGTCCTTGCTCGTCCCGAGCTGCGGGCGGAGCTTCTCCGCGACCGCCTCGCGCGCCCGGAAGATGCGCGACCGGACCGTGCCGATCGGGCAGTTCATGATCTGCGCGATTTCCTCGTACGAAAGGCCGTCGAGCTCGCGCAGCGTGATCGCGGTGCGCAGCTCCTCGGGCAGCGCGTCGATCGCGTCGTTCACCGTCCGGGCGATCTGCTTGACCGCGAGCTCGCTCTCGGGGGTGTGGATGTCCCTCAGGCCCGCCGCGTCCTCGAAGCTCTCGGCCTCGTCGGCGTCGAATTCCGTGGAGGTGGGCGCGCGCCTTCCCAGCGCGATGAGGTAGTTCTTCGCCGTGTTGATGCCGATGCGGTAGAGCCAGGTGTAGAACGCGCTGTCGCCGCGGAAGTTGGGCAGCGCCCGGTAGGCCTTGATGAACGCCTCCTGCGCCACGTCCTCGATCTCGGTGGGGTCGCGGATGACGCGCGAAAGCAGCCGTTCGAGCTTCCTCTGGTACTTGATGACCAGCAGTTCGAAGGCCTTCTTGTCGCCGCGCTGCGCACGCTCGACCAGCTGCTGGTCGACTTCCCTGTCGCTCATCCCGGCCTTTGTGGGGGTTCTGGTGGCCCTGGAGGCACCCGCCAGCCCCGGCTCCGAGGCGGCGGCCACGAAGGGCTTGGCGGCCTCCTGGGGTATTATAAACGTCAGGTTTTTCATTCCCTCCCGCCCGCGCATCCCGACCGGAACATGCCCAAAAGACCGGATGTGCATCAAATAGTTCCACGATCCGAGGGGTCTTTGCCGGCCGGGGTCCCGGGCTGACGTGGAAGACTGCGACGTCCTGGTCGTCGGCAGCGGGCTCGCGGGCCTCTCGGCGGCCCTGCGGCTCGCCGACCGCCGCAAGGTCGTCCTCGCCACCAAGCAGGAGCTCCTCGACGGCGCCTCGGCCTGGGCGCAGGGCGGGATCGCCGCCGTCCTCGACCGCGCCGACTCCCTCGAGGACCACGTGCGCGACACCCACGTCGCCGGCGCGGGGCTGTGCCGGGACGAGGCCGTGCGCTTCGTCGTCGGGCACGGGCGGGGTGCGGTCGAGTGGCTCGTCGAGCACGGCGTGCCCTTCACGCGCGAGGCGACCGAGGGCGCCGGGCTGCACCTGACCCGCGAGGGCGGCCACAGCCATCGGCGCATCGCCCACGCCGCGGATGCCACCGGCCGCGCGGTCCAGACGACGCTCGTCGGCCAGGTGCGCGCCCACCCGAACATCAAGGTGCTCGAGTCGCACATCGCGATCGACCTCGTGACCGCGCGCAAGATCGGGCGCTCCGAGCCGCGCCAGGGCGACCGCGTCTGGGGCGCCTACGTGCTCGACCGCAGGAGCGGCCGGGTGAGGACGGTCGCGGCGCGCCACACCATCCTCGCCACCGGCGGGGCGGGCAAGGTCTACCTCTACACGACGAACCCCGACACCGCGACGGGCGACGGCATCGCCATGGGCTGGAGGGCGGGCTGCCAGGTGGCGAACATGGAGTTCATCCAGTTCCACCCGACCTGCCTGTACCACCCGGAGGCCAAGAGCTTCCTCATCTCGGAGGCGGTGCGCGGCGAGGGCGGGATCCTGAGGCTGCCGGGGGGCGATCGCTTCATGCCGCGCCACGACCCCCGGGGCGAGCTCGCCCCGCGCGACGTCGTCGCCCGCGCGATCGACTTCGAGATGAAGAAGCGCGGCCTCGACTGCGTCTACCTCGACGTCACGCACCTCGAGCCCGCGTTCGTCCGCGAGCATTTCCCGACGATCCACAGCCGCTGCCTCGGCTACGGCATCGACATCACGCGCGAGCCCATCCCGGTGGTTCCCGCGGCGCACTACACCTGCGGCGGCCTGGTGAGCGACCTGCGCGGGCGCACGACGGTCGCCGGCCTCTACGCCCTGGGCGAAGTCGCCTGCACGGGGCTTCACGGCGCGAACCGCCTCGCCTCGAATTCGCTCCTCGAGTGCCTCGTGTTCTCGGAGTCCGCCGCGGAGGACATCCTCGCCGCCGAGCCCCTGGCGCTGCCCAGGCTCCCGGACTGGGACGAGAGCCGCGTCACCGACGCCGACGAGGAAGTGGTGATCGCGCACAACTGGGACGAGCTGCGCCGCTCGATGTGGAGCTACGTGGGGATCGTGCGCACCACCAAGCGCCTGGAGCGCGCGCGCCACCGCATCGAGCTGCTGCAGGAGGAGATCCACGAGTTCTACTCGAACTTCCGCGTGACCAACGACCTGATCGAACTGCGGAACCTCGTGGCCACCGCCGACCTGATCGTGCGCTCGGCACTCGCGCGGCGCGAGAGCCGCGGCCTGCATTTCAGCCGCGACTTCCCCGAGACGCTGCCCGACGCCCGCGACACGGTGCTCAATCCGGAGGCGCCCGCGGCCGCGCCGCGGGTCGCCGCGCGCTCGTGAGCGCCCCGGCGGTCTTCACCACCGCGGGCATCCGCCGCGCCGAGGAGCGCGCCGCCGCGGGCCTCGCGGGCCCGCCCCTGATGCTGCGCGCCGGCCGCGCCACGGCGGAGCTCGCCGCGCGCCTCGCCGTGGACACCGGCGCCCCGATCCTCGTGGTGACCGGGCCCGGCAACAACGGCGGCGACGCGTGGGTGGCGGCCGCCCGCCTCGCCGAATTCTTCCATCGCGTCA